>JBEKHR010000001.1:0-310877 GCA_050012175.1 Terriglobia bacterium
CGTATCCCACAATGCCAGCGCTCTTCGGCGACGGTCCTCCAGCAGATCGGCACTACCCTTCAGTCGGGGCATAAGAGTTCCCCCCTGAAGGTCAGTGTATTGCATTATTTATGCAGTGGTCAATAGTTGCCGGTCGGTGTGCAACTGCCAGCCCGCCGGTACATTCACCGAAAAGCCCATAGGATCGTTATGCGCAATCCACTGCACCGGCGCGGGCGGTGAAACAGATTTCAGCGGAACGGCCGTGCGCGCCGTAACGGTGGCGTGAGTCGGCGTCGCGGGCTGAGCTTTCAGTTTTTTCGAAGGACCGGTGGCACGGGAGCCTGGCACGGGCGCCGAGGCCGCGGTTTCTTTCGGTGCATTCTGCGGCGCGGGCAACTCCATCATCGCCCGGATAACACGCTCGCTGACCGGCGCGGATTTCAGTTGAATGAGCTGATCCGCCGTCAGATCAAAGGACGCGTGCTTGGCGCGGATCTGCGTGAGAATGACCTGCTCGCTCACTCCGGCTTTGGCCAGGGTGACGACATCTTCTGCCGTCATCGGGGAGCGTTTCTTGGCCTGGCCTGCCGGTGAAACTCTTGCGTCAGTCTGCGCACATCCCAGGCAAGCAGCCGCCCCAAGAGCAATGAGAAACGTGATGAAATTCCTGAGATTCCGTTTTTTCATGACTCACTCCCTGGATGAGTGCCGTCCTGCATTATTCGATTACTCGGAAGGAATAGATCTTCCCCGACCCGCTGGTGGAACCGGGCGGCAAGAGCCCGTAATCTCCCGACCCGGCGCTCGCCGGAAAGGTCAGTTCATACGCCCGGCTCGCTATTTTTTTCCCATCAAACGGTACCTGGTCGCGCTGCGATCCGCTCTTAGAATGCAGGAAGCCGCCCGTGATCGTGCGGAATTCGCGGTTATCTTTGTTGGAATGCAGGCGCAGCAACTGGTACTCAGCCAAGTCGGTGCCCTCCGGCGCCACGATCAAGAACTCCAGCGGAGTCCCAAAGCTGGTGTGGCTGTTCGCCCCCTGCACGTGACCGTTCACATCGCCATGCCGGATGCCTGCCGTCGCGATGGCCTTCAGCGCCCCTCCAGTTTTCCAGTACACAATCTCAGGTGAAACCTCAACCCACTGGCCTTGCTTCTTGGCGTACACGCCCACTTCGGTCGGCAGCGCCGCTTCAGCCGCCTCGGGCTCGGCGGCGACGGGCGCAGGCGCGATATGGGCGGGCGTTTCCGCTTTCGAAGGATCCAACATGACCTCGACAATCCGGTCACTCACGTTAGCCGCCTTCAGAGCAATAAGCTGTTCCGTTGACAAATCGAAGGCTTGGCGGTTCTTCCTGATCTGCTGGATGATGATGTCCTCACTCAGGCCTGCCTTGGTGAGCTTGATGATATCTTCAACCGTTAAACCGCTGTTGGCCGTCCCTGCTTTGCTATGAGACGCTGCCTGTCCGGCCGATACCGGACTGCACACAAACAAACCGATCCACAGGGCGGCAAAGATCACGCTCCAATTTAATTGCCTCACGAGTGCCACTCCCTTTTGTTTTCTCAAGACGACTTCCCCTGGGATTTCCGTTTTGCTCCCGATGGCCAATCAGCACGCCAGTATACACCCGGTTGTCTCTTGTCGATTTCCGTTGCGATTTTTCCTTGCTGCCACCCCCAGACTGCGTCCGGAACGGTGGTTTCGCCCGTTTGAACGAACCCAAAGCCGCGACGTCCTGCCTTTCCCGAGCATTTCAACGAACACCTCTCCTACCCCATGCCTGCTCTTCGATCCGGTCTTAACCGTGCGAGCCCGAACCTCGTCCAGAAGCCGACAGTGCCACTCCCACTGCCTGACCGGCACCGGGTGCATGGACCCATCACAGCGGTCGGGCGGTACTGACATCTCGCCGGGCGTCGCTGCTCACGTCTGAACCATGCTCGTCTGGTTGCGAGCGTTATGACGTATTATCGGTGGCTATCCGGTCTGCCAGAATCTCTGCCCCGCAGCACGCCACTCCTCCTAGCGGGTTTGGGAGAAAGCGGTTTCCGAGTGCGGCCGCCCGGATTTCGCTCTCTGGCGGGTGCCTTGGCGGCCAGCGGCGCCCCTTGGGAGTGTCCGAGATTTCCTGTCTTTCGGCCCGCTACCCGCCAAGGTCTCAGCGGCGCAGTAAGGTGAGACGAATTGCGTCGCCGGCAGGGATTATCCCTTGTTCTCGTTATCGGCAAGGTGCGTCAAAACTTGAGTTCATTATCGTTGCGTAAAGTCGTCTGTGTAGGTGGCGAATTCCGGATAGGCGCCGGCGCCCAACTCATACAAGTCCATGCCTTGCCGCTCACCCTCTGCTGGCACGCGTTGCGGGTAAAACCGGTTCAGAAGCCAGTTCAGGCAGTAGGTCAGCGGCAATACAAAGCCGAGCAGTGTGGCGACGCCCACAAGCTGCGCTACCCACTGGTTTGAATCGCTGCTTCCTGACCAACTCGAAGGGCCGCTGACCACATTCAGCACACGGCTGGGGAAGTGAGCGAAAAAGCCCAGTGCGAGGATCCCCCAAATGCCGGCTACTCCGTGCACCGAAATCGCCCCTCCGGGGTCGTCCACTGCCATCCGCAATTCGAACCATTCCACCGCGAAGATGACCAGAGTGCCAGCAACCAGACCGATCACGATCGCCGCCGTCGGCGTGATGAAGGCACAAGCAGCGCTGCTGGCCACCAACCCGCCAATCCAGCCATTGGCGCTAAGCGAGGCATCCGGTTTGCCGAAGCGGACGCCCGTGATCACCGCAGCCATTAAGGCAGACGAGGCAGCGGCAAGCGTGGTATTGACTGCGATAAGGACCGTCCGTCCGGGTTCGGCGCCGGTGAATAGCATGGCGCCGGCGCAATTCAGGCCCAACCAGCCCAGCAAGGCGAGCAGACAGGCGAACAGAACGAGGACGGCGTTGTGGCCGGGGATGGCAGCCGGCATGCCTTCGAGCGAGTACTTGCCCCGGCGAGGGCCTAAGATCCAGGAAATGGCCAAGGCGGTCAGGCCACCCACCACTTGAATCGAGCTAGCTCCCCCGGCATCCACAAAGCCGCGGCCAAGCCCGTAGTTGACGCCGAGTTGCGCCAGCCAACCTCCGCCCCAGACCCAGTGCGCGAATAATGGATAGGTCAAGCCGGCCAGGAGGGCCGTGGAAAGACAGCAGGCGCGCAATCGCCAGCGGTCGGCTCCGGCGCCCAGCGGGATCAGCGCCGCCAGCCCAACGCTGAGCATTTGCAGCCATGCCGCCAGCGAGGCGGGGGAGCCGTCGAGTGGCAACCCGCGCAAAAAAAGTGGTTCGGCCGCGATCCAATTCCATTCCTTGCCGGCCACGGTGAACACGTGCGCCGGCCGTCCGATGAACCCTTGCCAGGCGAACCCGCAAATGACATACACTAGGGCTGCGACCGCCATGACACACAGCGAAGCCAGCATCGAGTGAGCCGCGCTGCGCGAGCGGCCTAACCCGGTATTGACAAACGAAAGCCCGGCCCCGGCAAAAGGCACCAGAAGAATGCAGAGAATGCAGAGTGCCATCGCTGTTTCAGAGAGCGCAGGAACAGACAGAGCCGTCACCCCCTCTCTCCCCGCAGCAGCAGGTGGGAGCGGACGACCAGGATCAGCCCCATCACCTCCACGCCCATGCCGGCCAGAATGAAGCAGCCTCGGGGCAGTGCTGACGCAAGAAGCACCACCGCGCTCAGGACAATCCCCCATCCCGCCGGCAGTAACAGGAATCCTGCGAGTTTCATGCGATAATCCTCGGGCCAGGGCGGGTCCAATCGGCCCTGGCCATTGTCTTTGCTTCGGTTGACACCGTAGAATCCGTGCCCTCGACGGGAACACGAGGAGGAACCCCGAGCGGGCGCCCGGCTCGACCGCTAACTCGACCTTCAGCGTAGTGCTCGCGGCGGAGACCGTCCAATCATTTTTTTCTATAGTGCTGATACTACTTTCAGGTCTTTCATGCTGATCCCGCCCTGCGGGAGAAGCATCCCGCCATTTTTCCGCACTGTTTGAGCTTACAAATGCGGAGATTCTTCTCCCGCAGGGCGGGATCAGAATGACAGGCGGTGGCGTTTTCCTCTACCAATGACGGACAATCCGCATGAGAACCTGAATGCAATCGGCCGCCACAAAAGAGGAAACTTTCTTCACGGGAAGAATCCGTACCCAAGCTTTTGACCCATAACCTTACCCTTGGCAGGATTTTCCCTCACCCTTCTGCGTAGGAACGACGATTCGTTCGCCCAGGGTCGCGTCAAACTTCCCGAAAGGTAACATCCCAAAGCGGCTCTGCCGCCTGCTGTGCGGAAAGGCTTCGCCTTTCCGAGGGCTTCCGCCCTGACTAACCTCCTCGGCTCGGCTGGAAGGCTCAGCCTTCCAGCCGAGCCGAGGGGAAGAAGGGAGGCTGTCTGCGCCGGAAAGCCAGAGGCTTTCCGCACAGCAGGCAGCAGAGCCGCTTTTTCCGCGACTTTGACGCGACCCTGTTCGTTCGCCAACCTTTGTTTATGGCCGCGAAAAATCCTGCTTGGCCAAGGGATTTTTATGCGGCCTACAAAATCTAATTGTTTGACCTCTTATACTTAGTCTCGTAAGGTTATCTTGCTGGCCATTACCCGCCGGGCGCATGCCCGCCCGTTTTTCTTCGCGGGGGTAAGGTACAATGATCCAAGCACATCGGGGACTGACCGCCGGGGACAGCGGCAGTATTGCCGAGAGGCGCGGCCCTCTGGAAACTTCCATGCTGGATGTGGAGTTCGCGCATCTATCCGATTGTGGGCGAGTACGTGGACACAACGAGGATTATCTTGGCTACGTGGTCCCCGCGACACCGGCGCAGGTGAGGACTCATGGCTGGCTGTTTGCCCTGGCCGACGGAGTCGGCGGACAGGAGCGGGGCGAGGTTGCTTCTCGTACCGCCGTGGAGAGGTTGCTCGCCGGCTTCCGTGCAGCCGCCGGAGGAGAAGCGCACACTGCGTTACTACCGCGTCTGGTGCAGGAAGCCAACCTGCGTGTCTACGAGACGGGAAGGGCTGCGAGCGCGGGTGGCGTCCCCATGGCAACCACCCTCGTGGCTTGCGGTCTGCGGTTCGATCGCGCCGTGGTAGCTCATGTGGGCGATTCGCGCTGTTATCTCATCCGGCGCGGGCAGGCCAAGGTGCTTACACGCGATCACACCGTCGCCAGCGAGCACGCGCGCCTGGGATTGCTTTCAGCACGGGAAGCCGCTGAAGCGCCGACCCGCCACCTGCTCACCCGGTCCTTGGGAACCGAACTGTTCGTGGGCGCGGAGACCAGCGATAACCAAGTGCTGGCCGGCGATGTGCTTTTGCTTTGCTCCGACGGGCTGCATGGCGCCGTTCGCGCATCGGAAATGGCCCACCTCGTCGGCCATGGCGGGGACTTGGACGCGGCGGGGCAGAAGCTGGTGGCTCTTGCCAATCAACGGGACGGCAGCGATAATATAAGCGTGCTGCTCATCCGCGTTCGGAGCGTCGAACGCGTGGGCATGTACCGCGGGCGACCTTACAGGCTTCGCTGATTCAGGGCTCGCCGCCGGCCTTGCGCCGCTCAGCCGCGCTGCCAATGACACCACTCCATCCTGGCGATCAACTCGATGACTACCAAATTGAAAGCGTCGCTGCACGCAGCGGCATGGCCTCGATCTTTCGCGGCACGGATTTGCGCACCGGACGCCCGGTCGCCATCAAGGTTCCGCATCCCGAGATGGAGTGCGACCCGGTTTTCTTCGACCGCTTTAATCGCGAGCAAGAAGTTGGCAAGAAGCTGGATCACCCCGGCGTAATGAAGGTGCTAAGTGAGGATGGCCGCAGCCGGGTCTACATGGTCATGGAGTGGGTGGAGGGGCGGCTGTTGCGTCAAATCCTCAATGAGCAGCGGCAGCTTCCATCCGAGCGCGCGGTGCGGATCACACTCAAGATTTGCGAGGCGCTGGAGTACATTCACAGCCAGGGGGTCGTACACCGCGATCTGAAGCCGGAAAACATCATGATCGACGCGGAAGACAACATCAAGCTCATTGACTTCGGCATCGCGGCCCACATTGGAGCGCGGCGGCTGACTTTCGCCAAGTTCACGCAGACTATGGGAACGCCCGACTACATCTCCCCCGAACAGGTCAAAGGCAAACGCGGCGATGCGCGCAGCGACATCTACGCTTTGGGAGTCATGCTTTACGAAATGCTCACCGGGAAGGTGCCGTTCACCGGGCCCAATGCCTTCATCATCATGAACGACCGGCTGCTGAACAACCCCATCCCGCCGCGCGAAATCGATCCCACCCTCTCCCCCCAGTTGCAAGAAATCATCTATCGCGCCCTGGAACGCGACCCCAAGAACCGCTACGCCAGCGCCCGCGAATTTGCCTGGGACCTCGAGCATCAAGACCAGGTCGGAGTGGCTGACCGCCCGGAGCTGAGGGACTGGAAACGGCGGCGCTCGCCGTGGCCGAGAAGAATCTTGTTTTATTTGATGCTGGCGCTGATTCCGGTGATCATTTTCGGTTTGCTGCTTTACGTGGCGCGGCACTCCCACTGAACCGCAAAGCGGAAACTCGAAACTGGAAAATGGAAACTGGAAACTCGAAACTGGAAAGCGGTCTGAAACTTCGCGATCAAACCCCTCCGGGAAAAAGATGTAGAAACTCGAGGCCCTCTCCCTTGGGGAGAGGGTGGCCCGCTGCCGGCGCTTTCACCAGCCGGAGCGGGCCGGGTGAGGGGTTATTGGGGACGGCCTCGAAGCCCACAGTAAAGCAATTCCTAAGCGCACTGTTTTGTTCCTGCGCAGGTTGGGTCGAAGCGACTTCAAACCTAGTGGATGGAATGGAACAGTCCCCCTCATTTTACGAATTCAGGATAAAAGCAAGTTCCGTGCTTGCAGGGGGGCTTTACATAAGGTGTAATAGACTGCATGGACGCGAAGGGGCAAGCCGCCGTTGAAATTCTGAAGAGGTTACGCGGGGAGGGTTATCAGGCGTTCCTGGTGGGCGGCTGTGTGCGCGACTTGGTGATGGGCTTCGTTCCGAAGGACTATGACATCTCGACCGACGCTGCTCCGGAGCAGGTGGTGGGGCTTTTTCCGGAAAGCCTGACGGTAGGGGCTCAATTCGGCGTGGTGATTGTGCCGCGCGAAGAAGGCAACGTGGAAGTGGCGACTTTCCGCAGTGATGGACGCTACACCGACGGGCGGCATCCGAGTCAAGTCCGGTACGCAAAAACTCCACAGCAAGACGTCTTGCGACGCGACTTCACCCTTAACGGCCTTCTTTACGATCCGCTGAAGGAGGAGGTACTCGATTACGTGGGCGGGCAGGCGGATATCCGCGCGCGTCGTCTCCGCACCATCGGCGACCCTTATGAGCGCTTCAGTGAAGACCGCCTGCGAATGCTGCGCGCGGTGCGTTTTGCGGCGCGTCTGAAATTCACCCTGGATGCTGCGACGGAGGAAGCTATACGGAAACAGGCGGCGGAGATCCGCCAGGTGAGCGCCGAGCGGGTGCGGGACGAAATCCTGAAGATCCTCACCGAGGGGCAGGCCCGGCAGGGTTTCGAACTCCTGGATGTGACGGGTTTGCTTCAGGAGGTGTTGCCGGAAATCAAGCGCCTGCAAGGGGTGACCCAGCCCGCGGAGTTCCATCCCGAGGGGGATGTGTGGGCGCATACGATGATGATGCTGGAGGGCCTGCGCTCGCCCACCCCGACGCTGGCTTTGGGAGTGCTCCTCCACGACGTGGGCAAGCCGCCTACATTTTCCGTCCGCGAACGCATCCGGTTCGATAACCACGTGGAAGTAGGAGCAAAGATGGCGGAGGAGATTTGCAGTCGCCTGCGGCTTTCCTCGCGCCAGACGGAACAAGTGGTCGAACTGGTGAGGCACCACCTGCGCTTCAAGGATTTTCCTCGCATGCGGCGCTCCACCCAGGTTCGTTTCCTGCGCCTGCCTGGATTTGAGGAACACCTCGAGTTGCACCGGCTGGACTGCCTGGCGAGCCATGGCGATTTAAGCACTTATGAAATGGCGGAGCGTCTGCTGGAGGAGACACCCGCAGAGGAAATCCGACCGGCGCCGCTCCTGCGGGGCGACGACCTGATTGCCCAAGGGTACTCGCCGGGGCCGATTTTTAAGGAAATCCTTCAGGCGGTCGAAGATGCGCAATTGGACGGCAAGATACATACCCCCGCCGAGGCGCTAAGCCTGGTAGTAGAGCGGTTTCCCCGTTCCCGCCCCTGACTAGTGCGCCGAATAAGAAACGAAGGTAAAGAAGTAAACCACACCTCCCAGGGCAGCGAGTGCCACTATAAAAGCGCCGATTTTCGCGAGCCGCAACTTCCGATCCTGGGGCTCCGCTCTTTCCTCGTTAATCATTTCGAACATGTCAGCCTCCTCAATGAGTCTCGGCACAGCCGCGGCGTTGAGGCGAGCCAGTCGAGGTTGAACAAGGCCGCACTCATCGGTCTCCGGAGGGGATCTGCAACGTCGTCAGGTGTGAACGCGTGGTCTCAGCACCGCGTCCCGAACTGACCGACATTGCGGCGCGACCCACTACTCAGGCGGCAAAGGGCTTGACGTGAGGCTGGAAACCTGCAAGCGTTAACCCTTGGAGACGAACTAGACTTTTCCTTGCCCGCAAGCATCGAAAGGTCTGAGGGCTTTTGGGAGGATTCGAGAAATGAACGTGAGGCTAACTATGAAAATGACCTATTTGCTCGGCATTCTAGCTGTGACGCTTGTGGCGTTGCCTAGGGCGGCCCCGGCACAAGACCTGGTAAAGGAAGCCCTAAGCGGGTTTCCGACTCAGACGATTCGGCTGGAATTCTCAAGCCCCGCGAAGCTGCGGGGCCTTCCCAACTACGCGAGTCTCCGCCAACGCTACATAGGACCGAGACTGCGCAAGCTTGTTGAGGCGCTTGGACAGCTCGGCGTCCGCGAAGAGGATATCTCAGGTCTGGTTCTGGGCTGGCAGCCGGGAAGCGCAGAAATGGGATTGTATGGCTTTGCCACCGGCCGCTTTAGCGCCCAAGCGATAACGGAAAGCGCTGAGCAGCGGAACATGGCGGCCACGCCGGTGGCAGGGAAGCAAGCCTACTGCCTCGAGGCGGGGTTGGCGGGGACATGCGTCGTGGTGCTCCAGGATTCCCTCGGAGCGTTTGGTTCCCTGACGGCGCTTACTTCCATGCTGGAAGCGCGGGAGGGCCAGGTTCCCAGCCTTAGCTCTGACAACCGCTTTCCAAGTCTCGTGGCCGGCGCGAACAAGGACGCGCCGATCTGGGGCGTGGCCGTGGGTTCTGCGGTGGCGGATTGGTTCCGAGGTTGGATGCCCAACCAGGGGAACATCAAAATGGACTGGAGTAAAGTTTTTGGAGACGTCAACTCCCTTACGTACAGTGTGGCAGCCGGTGACAACGTCACCCTGGGCTTGAAGATGGACTGCAAGTCTTCGGAGTCAGCCGCCAGCTTGCGGCAGGTCCTGGAAGGCTTGAAATTGGTTCAGCAAATCGCGTGGGACAGCCAAAATCCGGGCAAGCCGAATCCTTACCAGGCGATGAATGTAGGACAAGAAAGCAACCAGGTTTCCCTGAAGCTCACCACAGGGTATTCGGAGCTGGAGCTCGCCAGCGGAGCTGCGGGGACGGCGAATTAAGTGGGCGGTTCCCGGCGGTCGAAAGTCAGGCCTTTAGCCCTGCCGTACCCTGGCCCCTCCCTCCTCCCCATGGGAGAGGGGCTGAGGTGCGCGCCTTTGCCGCGTCCTCTTTAACCTCTACGGGAGGACTTCATGAGCCCTCGTTAGGGTCTCATCCTTTTGCTACTTACCATTACTGGGTTTGGCTACCCTATCCAGTCGGGCGGTTCCTCAGGCGTTCAAATGGGCAAAAACAGATCCTCACGGGTTTCTTTGGTATGAGTTTCCACAGAACTTCACCTCCCCGCCCCTAAGACCAGTACGAAAGTGCTACAAAGACCGAAAACTCCCGGCAACGGTTTATGTTGTGGTGTTGTCCCCACAAAAGCGCAAGATAATGTATAGACTGGGGGCAAAACCTCTGAAAAAGCCTAAGAATTCCCCAAGAAACCCCCACAACTTACGAAAACCGCTTGACAACTCCCAACCCCAAGGGTATATGCGTAACAAGAGACAGTATGTAGTCGCTCTTTTGGTTAGTGCTGGTCTTTAGAAGCCATTGGGGGGAAGAATTCAGTCGCGGGGTTGAACGCATGGCAGAAACCAGAGAGGTCATGGACATACGGGAAGCGTCGGAGTACTTGGGAGTGTCCCGCGAAACGCTTTACAAGTATGTTTATGAGGAGAAGATTCCTGCTTTCAAGTTAGGTAACCGGTGGAAGTTCAAGAAAACGCTCCTGGACCGTTGGATGGAGATGCAAAGCACGCGATCTGAACATGGTTCCACGCGGAAGTGACGTCTGACCACTCGATAGGGAGCAAAGCCGATGTTTGGAATGGGGAAAGCGAAGGGCTTGGTAGGGCTGGATGTCGGATCAAGCGCCGTCAAAGCCGTCGAGCTAAAGAAGCGGGGAGATTCTTACGAACTGGTCAACTTCGGGGTGGAGCTTCTGGGACAGGACACTGTGGTCGACGGCGCGATCATGGATGCCCTCTCGGTTTCCGCCGCCATCGAGAGAATCTTCACCGAAAACAAAATCAAGACTCGGAATGTCGCCACTTCCGTTTCCGGCCACTCCGTGATCGTGAAGAGAATTACGGTCAGCGCGGCGAACAGCGAGGAACTGGACTCGGCCATACCCTACGAGGCCCAGCAGCACATCCCGTTTGACATCTCAGACGTAAACCTGAGCTACCAGCCGCTGGGGGAATCTTCCTCCGGACAAGGCATGGACGTCATGCTGGTGGCGGTAAAGCGCGAAAAGATTATCAACCATACGAATGTCCTGAGCCAGGCAAACAAAACGCCCTGGGTGGTGGATTACGACGGCTTCGCAATGTTTAATGCCTTCGAGGCCAACTACGAGGTCTCTCCGGATACCATTGTGGCGCTCCTCAACATCGGCGCCAGCATCACCAATATTGTGGTGGGACGGGGAGGAACCCCGTTGTTCGCACGGGATGTTTCCGTAGGTGGCAATCAGTACACGGACACCCTCCAGAAAGAACTCGACCTGAGTTACGAGGATGCGGAGAAACTGAAGCAGGGGCAGGAAGTGGGCAGCATAACACGGGAGCAGAAAACTTCCCACCTTCGCTCCGGCTCGGAAATCCTGATGCTGGAGGTTCAGAAGACCTTCGACTTCTTCCGCCAGACGACTTCGGCGGAGAACACGCAGCAGATTTACCTGGCTGGGGGGACAGCGAAGATTGAAGGGTTGGTGGAGCAGTTGAAAGAGGAATTTCGTGTTCCGGTGGAAATCATCGATCCTTTGCGGAAGGTGAAAATCGATCCCGAGAGGTTTGACCGGGCTTACCTGCAAGATATTGCTCCCTGCCTGTGCGTGGCAGTGGGGCTGGCGCTTCGGAGCTTTGATTAGTCATGATCAAGATTAACCTGCTGGGAGTGGCCGCGCCGAAGCCTAAGGCAGCCGCTGTGGCGCCGGCGAGCAAGGCGGTGCAGTTGGGGGCTTTCATCGGCGCCCTCGTCGTGTGCTTCGGGATCGTGGGCCTGTTTTACATGATTTGGAGCGCGTCGATTGACACCTTGAATGTCGAACTCAGAAAGCAGCAGGCCGAACAGGCGCGCCTGGCGGCCATCAAGCAGGAAAACGTGAAATACGAACAGGAGCGCCGGCTTCTCGAGCAGCGCATCAATACCATCCAGGTGCTCCAGGACAGCCGTGTGGGACCGACAGAGTTCATGAATGCCCTGGGTAGTGTGGTGAACAAGACCACCAATGACCTCTATCTCTTTTCCGTGGCTCCCCAGGGTGAGCGGGTGGTGATTCATGGGCAAGCGGCTTCTGCGAATTCTGTTGCCGCCTTGCTCTTTTCCTTGAAGACTTCCGGGTATTTCGATGACGTGCAACTCAGACAATTCTACGAAGATGATGTGCAAGATCTAGTAAGTTACAAGTTCAATATGGACTGCGCATATAAGTCGCCTTCGGCGGCAGCTTCCCCGACGCAGGCTGGCGCGAGAGCGAGGGCAGCAACTCCCCCGCGGCAGCCAGGAATGTAGGCGGAGAGTGTAATCGCGATGCCCAAGAGCTTCAATGATCTTCCGGCGGCTGTACAGATTGCGATTTTTGTGCTGAGCGCAGTGCTGGCGGGAGGCGCAGTTTTCTACTTCTACGTCCTTCCGCTCAAGGAACAGCGGGACAGCGCGCGAAATGAAGTAGACAGGCTTACGGCAGAAAACAAGCTCAACCAGATTTTCGAGCAGCAGCGGAAACAATACCTGAATCGAATTGCGCAACTGGAGAAGCAGCTTGACACGCTGCGTTCGATTGTCCCTGAAGAGCGGGCAACGGATGATTTCATGAGGATGGTGTTTGAAGACGGGAGAGCCACCGAGGTGAATATCCGCACTTTTGTTCCGCAGGCCATGGAGCCGAAGGATATTTACACGGAGATGCCTTTCAACGTGCGACTCGACGGCACTTACTATGGGTTGCTTGGCTTCTTCGCCCGCTTGGCTAACGAACAGCGTATTGTCAGTGTTTCCGGTCTTTCGTTGGGTCCCCCTGAAGGGGGAGGCATGGGAGCGTTCAAGCTTCATCCCGGCGAAACGGTGGGGGCGAATTGCGTGTTGACAACCTACTTCAGTCGGGTTTCGACAGCGGCCCCGTCTACACCTAAGAGATAGGGCAGGACGAAGACCATGTTTAACGGCAGGCTTCAGCCCGAACGGACGGTCCTGGCGGTCAGTGGGCTTTTCATGTGGGTCGTCGCTCTCGGCTGGGCGGCGGGAGCAGGGCGGGCTGGACAAACCCCAGCTACTACGCCGCCCTCGACCAACACGGTGAAGACCCAAACTCCTTCCCTGTCCCCCAAGGTCATGCTCAATCAGGCCCTGGTCCGTACGTCAGGCAAGTCCTCAATAGAAGCGCCGGCCAAAGCCGCGGGCGCCGAGTCGCCGCGGACGACTATGACAAGCATCCTGTCTACTCCCGCTGGGCGGCGAGATCCTTTCAAGCCGTGGATGGCGACTGTCACGGGTGGCCACTCGGCGGCAAGTGCGGTATCCGGGTCTCTACCGGCAGGCATAAGAGGATTAGTAATCTCCGAACTGCGAGTCGAGGGGATCGTAGGTCTGGAATCAGCGAACAACATGATCGCGGTGGTAACCAACTACACCAAGCGAGCTTACTTCCTGAGAGTAAACGACACGGTATACAACGGCGTCGTCAGCAAGATCACGCCCGAGGCCGTCTATTTCAAGGCGAACACACTCGACTCGAGCGGTAGGGTAGCTACCCACGAAGTGGCAATAAAATTGGGGCGGGCTCCTGGAGAAGGAAGATGAGACGATTATCCATCATTTGGCTGGCGATGACATGGCTGGTGGCAGGGATGCCGCATGCACTTGCGGGCCACCCATCGGCGATTCCGGGGCGCGCTACGCTAAACTCTATTACGGTCGTCGACCCGTCCGTCGGCAGAGAAGTCCTGCTGCAAATTGACGGTGATTACTCTTTCAAGACTATCCATACCCCTGAGGGCGCGCTCTACGTTGAATTGCAAGGCGCCAGGATTGGCGGTATCTCACCGTCGGCGCATTGGGCCAGCGGACTTCTTGCAGGTTATCAATTAATAGAATACACGGACGCAAGCGGCGAGCCTGTGGTGCGGGTGGAGATTCAGACCCGAGGCCCGGAGTCGCTCATCGCCGTGCAGGAAAGCTCCGGCCTGCGGCTTCTGTTGGCCCAGAGCGCGCCAGCCTCCGGCACTCCCACCCCGCCTGCCAAGGGGGCGGAGTCGTCTCCCGGCAAGCCAGCCTCCGGCACTCCCACCCCGCCTGCCAAGGGGGCGGAGTCGTCTCCCGGCGAGACGACAGAGGGGCCAGCGTTAGTTTCGGACATCTTGATAGGACCCGGGTCTGCAGGGGGTGTCACGATTGATGTGGCCACGACAAAGCCCACAACATTCCATGCCCTCCAACTTGACCACCCCAATCGTCTTGTGGTGGACTTGGAGGGGGCGAGAGATCGGTTTCGCCGGAAATCGATTCCCGTTTCCTCCCCAGTGGTGCAGGGCGTGAGGGTGGGCCAGTTCCGAGAGAAGAATCCTGAAGTGGTGCGGGTTGTGGCCGATCTGTCGGGCAACCCAGTGTTTGACGCTCATGCCTACGCGGGCGGCGTGCGCATTGAAGTGAAGCCGCGTCCCATGGCCGCCTCCTGGGCAGTTGCACCGGCGCCAGCGCCAAAACTCCAAACTGCTGCAAAGCGCGATGAAAGGAAGCCTATTCAACAAGCGGCCGTAGTCCCTGCGCGCCAGGTTCCTGCCCCGCCCGCGTACGCGGTCGCGAGCGCCGCCCCCGAGCCGCAGACCGGGGTGATTCCAAAGCGACCGAGTGCGGTCGTTTCATCCCCGGCAAGAATCGAAAAAACTCCGAAACCCGACTCCAACGGCACTCTGCTTGCCTCGGAAGGCAACAGGGAAGTGGCTGCGGCTCCCCGGCAGACACCCCACGCTGCCACACCGGAGGCTCTTCGGGCTGAAAGGGCTGCCCAAGTCCTGAACGTTGAGACCGCATCAAACCTGTCGGCAGCCCAGGGCACAGTCCCGGCAGCTTCGGCGTCCCCCAGTGAGCAAAAGCCGGCCTACACGGGTGAACCGATTTCGTTGAACCTGAAAGACGTTGATCTGAAAGATTTCTTCCGCCTCATCCACGAGATCAGCGGTTTAAACATTCTCGTGGACCCGAATGTGACGGGCTCCGTCACCACGGTTCTGGACAACGTGCCCTGGGATCAGGCGCTGGAGGTCGTTCTCAAGGACAATGGCTTGGGCAAGGTCCTGGAGGGCAACGTTCTGCGCATCGCCAGGCTTGAGACTCTCATGGCGGACGATGAGACCGCGAACAAGATGTCTAAAGCACGCCTTGAGGCGGCCCCGCTGGTGACGGTTTTTCGGCCGGTGAACTATGCCAAGGCTTCCACCATTGCTACTCTCTTGAGAGGGCGGGGAACGGGAAGCGAAGGAGGCATCGGGGCGCTGAGCGGGCGTGGGTCCGTCCTGGTGGATGACCGCACCAACACGCTCATCGTTAGGGATATCGCATCGCAGATCCCGATCATCGAGGGGATTCTTGCCAAACTGGATACCAAGACCAAGCAGGTGGCCATCGAGACTCGGATTGTTCTAGCCAACTCATCTTTTCAGAGAACCCTGTCGGCCGCCTTGGTAGGAGCGCTCTCGAATCGCTCGGGTTCTACGAGTGGCGCCGGGCAGACGGGGTCGGGCGCCAGCGTGACCCCGAGCACGCCTGGGACCTCACCCCCAACCTTCACTATTCCTGCGAACGCCAGTACGGGCTTTGCGACAGTTGCGATTACCAACTTCTCGCAGCGTTACCTGATTGATGCGGCGATCTCGGCGGCAGAGATTCGCAGCGAAGCGAAGACCATCTCACGCCCGAGCATCATCACGCAGAACAACGTTGAGGGGATGGTCCAACAAGGCACGCAAATTCCCGTTCAGACCAGCATCAACAACACAATTGCGGTGCAATATGAGAACGCTACCCTGCAGCTCACCGTTACCCCGCAGGTCACGGACGACGGCCACATCTTCCTGAAGATTGCCGTCCAAAACGCTACTCCAGGCACCATCATCACCCAAGCCGCCGTGAGCATCAATATTCAACAAGCGACCACTCAGGTGCTTGTTCCGGATGGGGGGACCGTAGTGTTCGGCGGGGTGACTGTAACCCAACGCACGAACTCCGTCACCGCGATTCCCCTGCTTGGAAACATCCCGCTTCTCGGGCATCTCTTTAAGTCGACTAACGTCCAGGACTCCGACCAGGAGTTGCTCTTCTTTGTTTCCCCCAGGGTGCTGACCACCTAGAAGGTGGAAGGGGATTCCGCAACCGTTTGGAAATATAAGAGGACCTAGCGCGGACCTGTTTTGTGGGTCCGCGCTTCGCTTAGCAGGATGCTGAAAAACGTTTGTGAACACTGTCATTCTGAGGCCCCCGTTCTTTGGGGGCCGAAGAATCCCTGTAGTTTCTTTGAACGGCCAGATAGTGAATGTTCCCTGCGAACTGCGGAGATCCTTCGTCGTCCCGATCAGATCGGGACTCCTCAGGATGACACTACCTGGGCTAGGCGCCGCGTCCGCAGAATCCCGACTCCCGAGTTCGGATCTAAGCCATGAAATCAGATTCGTCGCTCAACTCACAGGCTAAGAGGCAAAACTCTCTCCGGGCAGAGATGGAGGAGCAGAGGCTTCCTTGCTTACTGGTCACGAACCTGACGAACATCGCCTATTTGACCGGCTTTCGAGGGAGCGCGGGTGTCGCACTTTTCACCTCTCGTGAAGGGGTCCTCTGGGTGGACCCGCGTTACGCGCTCCAGGCTCAGGAACAAGCTCGAGGTGTAGAGGTGATTGAGGAAAGGAAAGGACTTCTCAAGGTGGTTGCGGAGCGGCTTAAGAGGAACAAGAATCGGCGTGTTGGCTATGAGGATGCGCACCTTACTTGCGCCGATTTCTCACGGCTCGAGCAGGGCGCCGGCTGGCGAGTCAGGTTCGTCCCGGTGGCAGGCTTGGTGGAGCAGCTCCGGGCCGTGAAAGACGAGGAAGAGATCGCAAAGATTCGTGGCGCGGGGAGAATTACGGCGGAGGTCTTTGAGAAAGTGTTAGGGGGCGTCAGGCCAGGAGTGAGTGAGTCCGAGCTAGTCGCTGAAATCGATTATCTGATGCGGAAGAAGGGTGCGGAGGGTGTGGCGTTCGAGACCATTGTTGCCTCCGGACCGCGCGCCGCGCTGCCCCACGCGCGCGCCTCCTGCAAGTTACTGAAAGAAAATGAATTTGTTATCTTCGACCTTGGTGCTATACTTGCAAGTTACGCTGCTGACATGACTCGTACTGTGTACCTCGGGGAGCCGTCCCGGCGTGTCCGCAGTCTCTATAACGCCGTCGTAGAAGCTCAGGAGAAAGCGGTTAGGTCTGCGCTCCCTGGAGTCCGAGCCGGGGATGTTGATGCAGTCGCGCGGCGTGCTTTGGCGGGCCGTGGCTTGGCCCGCTTCTTTACCCACAGCACGGGACACGGCGTAGGAATGGATACTCACGAGATGCCCCGGCTGGCCCGTGGCGAAAGGGCCCGGCTTCAAACCGGCCATGTGGTGACAGTTGAGCCTGGGGTTTACTTGCAAGGCTTGGGAGGAATCCGCGTCGAGGATACCATCTTAGTGGGGCCTGCTGGCCCGGAAGTGCTGACCCCCGCCCGCAAAGATCAGTGGGTCGTGGAATAGCAGTCGGAGAGTGAAGCAGATGGCCGGAAAGAAACCATCCCGCAGCGTCGAAGGAACCGAGAAGGTCTGGGGACTCAAGGAAATCGAACAGCTCATCGACGTCCTGATCGATCGTCAGGTGACTGAATTCGAGATGGAACAGAACGGCGCGAAGATTCGCGTCAAGCGCGGAAACCACCCAGTTTCGAATCCGGTGACCCCCGAAGC
Source organism: Terriglobia bacterium (assembly GCA_050012175.1). Taxonomy (GTDB): domain Bacteria; phylum Acidobacteriota; class Terriglobia; order UBA7540; family UBA7540; genus CAVROP01. The sequence continues at coordinate 17,630 of JBEKHR010000001.1, forward strand.
TTACCTGTCTATTCCTGGTGCTCCTACGCTGTCGCCTGTGCCTGCCTCGCCTTCCCCTCCGGCCCCAGAACCACTACCAGTCGCAGAATCCCTGACAGCCGATACACCTGCAGAATCCACTGAAGATTTGTACGTCATGAAGTCGCCCATCGTCGGGACCTTTTACGCGGCCCCAGCGCCCAACGCTCCGCCATTCGCTAAGCCAGGTGATGTCGTGCAGTTGGGCCAAGTGCTCTGTATCATTGAAGCTATGAAGCTTATGAACGAATTGGAATCTGAAGTGGCAGGAGAAGTTGTTCGCGTCTATGTGGAAAGTGGCCAGCCGGTGGAGTACGGGCAATCCCTGTTTGCTATCAAGCCCTCACGGAAGAAGTGAATCGAAACGAGCAATTGGAAACTGGAAAACGGAAACTGGAAAATAGAAACTGGAAACTGAAAGATGGAAACCTGCGAAGCTTCTTGGTGGCTGGTTTCGGTCTTCACAGTCCCATATTCAAGGACCTACTAAGAGCTAACCAAAAGACGCACTAGTTTCGATCTTCCAGTTTCCAGTTTCCGTTTTCCAGTTTCCAATTTCCATTTTCGATTTTCCAGTTTCTGCTGTGCACAATGTTTAGGAAGATCCTGATTGCCAATCGCGGTGAAATCGCCCTGCGCGTAATCTGCGCCTGCAAGGAGCTGGGGATTGAGACGGTAGCGGTCTATTCCGAAGCCGACCGGTACTCGCTTCACGTGCGCTTTGCGGACGAGGCCGTGTGCATCGGCCCCCCCCGCAGCGCGGACAGTTACCTCAACGTGGCGAGCATCATTTCCGCTGCAGAAATCACCGGCGCCGAGGCGATTCATCCCGGATACGGGTTCCTGGCGGAAAGCGCTTACTTCGCCGAGGTTTGCCAGGCCTCCAACCTGACCTTCATAGGTCCCCGTCCAGAGGCCATGCGGATGATGGGGGATAAGAACCAGGCGCGCCGGACTATGGCGGAGCTGGGCCTGCCTGTCATTCCCGGCTCCGAAGTCATTCGATCGGAAGCGATGGCGCTGGAAGAGGCCGAGCGCGCAGGGTATCCGGTCATGGTGAAGGCTGCGGCGGGCGGGGGAGGACGCGGGATGCGCATTGTCCGGACGCCCAGTGAGCTGCCGCATGCCATTCAAGCTGCCCAGAATGAGGCCGCGGCCTCGTTCGGCACCCCGGATGTATACTTGGAGAAGTACATCGAATCGCCTCGCCACATCGAGTTCCAGGTGATGGGCGACCAGCACGGTAAGGTGCTGCATTTCGGCGAGCGGGAGTGTACGATTCAGCGCCGCCACCAGAAGCTGGTGGAAGAATCTCCTTCTACTCAACTTGACCAGCAGGCAAGGGAGCGCGTGGGTGCCCAGGTCGTTCAGGCCCTACAAAAAATTGGTTACACCAATGCGGGGACGGTCGAGTTCCTGATGGACGAGAATCGCAACCTTTACTTCCTGGAGATGAACACCCGCATCCAGGTCGAACACGCGGTGACCGAAATGGTGACGGGGGTCGATCTCGTGAAGATGCAGATTCACATCGCGGCAGGCAGCCATCTGGACTTTGAGGGGAAGACAATTGCATTGAGCGGACATGCTATCGAGTGTCGGATTTGCGCCGAAAACCCGGGAACCTTTGCTCCTTCAGCAGGCAAGGTGACGGCCTTTCACCCTCCCGGCGGGACAGGCGTCCGAGTGGATACTGCCGCCTACGCCGAATCCGTGATTCCCCCCTATTACGATTCTCTTATTGCCAAGCTGGTGGTGTGCGGCAACGACCGCGCGGAGGCGATAACCCGTATGGCCCGGGCCCTGGAGATGTTCATCATTGAGGGTATATCCACCAGCATCCCCGTACACCAGAAAGTCATGGCTGATCCGGATTTTCGGGCAGGGAAGTTTGACACGCACTTCCTCCGGCGTTTCATCAAGAACAGTGATGATATCATTTAGAGTTCTTTCCGATAGCGCCCATGGGTTTTTCGATCCCACGCCTCTATGCCATAGTCGACCCCGCGAGGGCGGGCGGCCGTCTGCCAGCCGTGGTAGCGAGGGAACTCCTTTCGGCAGGCGTCCGGTTGATACAATTTCGTGACAAGCATGCGTCGTCCCGGCAACTCTACGAGACTTGCGCAGAACTGAAGGAACTCCTTCGGGACTCTGGTTGCAGCCTGATTGTGAACGATCGGGCTGACGTGGCACGGGCCACGGATGCCGACGGGGTTCACTTGGGCCAGGATGACCTGCCAGTCGAGATGGCGCGCCGCGTTCTTGCACCGGACAGATTGATTGGGTGTTCCACTCACTCGGTGGGCCAGGTCGTTGAGGCGGACCGCTCGACGGCCGATTACATCGCTTTTGGTCCCATCTTCCCTACGGCCAGCAAAGAAAACCCCGACCCGGTGGTTGGGTTGGAGGGCTTGCGGGAGGCGCGGCGGGTTACTCGGAAGCCGTTAGTCGCGATCGGTGGGATAACTCTGCACAACGCCCGTGAGGTTCTTGCGGCGGGCGCGGATTCGGTGGCTGTGATTGGTGACCTTCTGAATGGACCTGACATCCGAGGACGGGCGCGAGAGATCTTGGGGGTCTTGAGCGACTAACTGAAGAGCGAGGATTCAGGATTCGGGATTCAGGATTCAGGAGATAGAAGCAAGCGTGGCGCAGGTATCACTCTACTGGATTCACGATGGATAGAGGCTGAAAGCTGATGGCTGATAGCCGAGCGCTGATGCCTGACGACGGACTCCTGAAGGTAGATGTTTTCAAGCGCGATGCCCGAACCCCGGCCCAACATGGCAACTTCCGCTTCCCTGAACGCGACTTCCCAGACCCCTTCCTCTGAGTTGGTCAAGGGCCTCCGCCTGTACGATTGCACGACGATCGTCATGGGCTCGATGATCGGCTCGGGGATTTTCATTGTAGCCGCTGAAATTGCTCGCGAAGTGCGGTCCCCGGGCCTTCTGCTGCTCTGTTGGGTCGTCAGCGGAGTTATGACCGTCGCGGCAGCGGTAACTTACGGTGAATTGGCCGGAATGATGCCCACCGCCGGCGGGCAATACGTTTACTTGCGAGAGGCCTTCGGACCGCTTTTTGGATTTCTTTACGGCTGGACCCTTTTCCTGGTGATCCAGACCGGGACGCTGGCCGCGGTGGCGGTGGCTTTCGGGAAGTTCCTGGGCGTCCTAGTACCCTGGGTTTCGACGCAGAATCTTCTAATTGATCTTGGACGCATTGAGGTTTTTCACCATTCGGTTGCCGCGACCCTTTCTTCGCAGCAACTGGTGGCGGTTCTTTCTCTGCTCTTCCTTAGCGTTCTAAACATCTTCGGGTTGCGCCTCGGGGCATGGGTGCAGAATGTTTTTACTACCCTCAAAGTAGCCACGCTGTTAGGGCTGGTGGCTTTTGGGCTATGGTGGTCGCATGTTGACCCCGCGGCGGCTGTCCAGAAGCAAAGCCTATGGGCTGGTGTGCATTGGAACCTGACTACGTTGACCGTTCTCTCCGTGGCCTTGGTCGGGCCGCTGTTCTCCTCCGATGCCTGGAATAACGTCACCTTTACAGGCAGCGAGATCGTCAACCCCAAGCGCGACCTGCCGCTGGCACTGTTTGTGGGTACAGCCACCGTGTGCTCTCTGTACGTGGCGTGTAACTGGGTCTATCTCCGCGTCCTGCCATTCTTGGGAAGTCCGCTGGCTTCGGGAGCGTTAGGACGCGGCATCCAATACGCGGCAGAAGATAGGGTTGCGACCGCGGCGGCACAGGTCATGCTGGGCGGTAAAGGCGCGACTCTGATGGCGGCGGCAATCATGATTTCAACCTTCGGCTGTATGAATGGGCTGATCCTGGCGGGTGCCCGCGTTTACTACGCCATGGCCAAGGATGGTCTGTTCTTTCATGCCGTGGGCAGAGTGGATTCCAAACATCACACCCCAGCAATTTCCCTCTTAGTCCAAGCAGCGTGGGCCGGGCTGTTGACCTTGACCGGGACTTACAGCGAATTGTTGGAATACGTGGTCTTCGCGGTGGTATTGTTCTATGCTCTGACTATCGTGGGAGTGTTTCAGCTTAGGCGGACACGTCCCGAAGCGCCGAGGCCTTACCGGGCCTGGGGCTATCCAGTGTTGCCGGCAATCTATATCGCCTTTGCCTTGTTTGTGGAGTGGGCGCTGCTTACGCACAAAACTGGACGCAGCCTGGCCGGGCTTAGTATTGTTGCCGTTGGGGTGCCGGTTTTTTTCCTTTGGCGCCGAAAAACAGTGACAAGTGACGAGTGACGAGCAGAAGCCGGGTGTCAGGAGGATGGGTTCTGGGTGTCAGGGGACCGAGAGGGGCGGGTAGCAGGTGAGGGGAATCCAAAATCTAAAATCCAAAATCGCCCCAGTCCCCGCCCCCATTTTCCAAAGGCTGGAAGCTGATAGCTGAGTGCTGAAAGCTGACTGCTGACACTTAGGGGAGATGCAATGCCGAGTATCTGGACAAAGAAGAGCATCGACCAGTTGAAAAAGGATGCGAGCGACTCTGAGCACGGCTTACGGCGCACGCTGGGGCCGCTCGCCCTGATATCTCTGGGTATCGGGGCGATTGTGGGCGCGGGGATTTTCGTGCTTAGCGGGGTTGCGGCCCAGCACACCGGGCCGGCGCTAGTGGGTTCAGTGGTCCTCTCCGGTGTGGGTTGCGCTTTTGCGGGCCTGTGCTACGCGGAGTTCGCATCCATGATTCCGGTGGCTGGCAGCGCCTATACTTACGCTTATGCGACAGTGGGGGAATTCCTGGCCTGGATCATTGGCTGGGATCTGATCCTTGAGTATGCCGTGGGGGCCACGACCGTCTCGATCGGATGGTCAGGTTACCTCGTTTCCTTCTTGCAGAAGACGCTTCATTGGCCTTTTCCCGCCGAACTGAGCAAGAGCCCGTGGGAGACTTTGAAGCTGGCGGACGGAACGGTCATTCATCCGATCTTTAACCTCCCCGCCGCTTTTATCGTTATCCTCATCACCACTTTGCTTATTGTCGGGATACGTGAGTCCGCCAACTTCAACAGCACCATTGTCTTGATTAAGGTTGGGGTGGTTTTGCTCTTCATCTTCTTCGGAGCGCTGTATGTCCATCGGGCCAACTGGCATCCGTTTCTCCCCGCAAACCAGGGGACCTTCGGAGAATTTGGCCTTAGCGGTGTGCTGCGTGGGGCGGGCATCATTTTCTTCGCATACATCGGTTTTGACGCTGTATCCACGGCAGCCCAGGAGGCTCGCAATCCGGAAAGGGACATGCCGATTGGCATTCTTGGATCGCTGGCGATTTGCACGCTGCTCTACATTGCCGCGGTCCTGGTTCTCACGGGGATTATGCCTTTTCGCCAGCTCAACGTCCCGGATCCATTGGCGCTGGCGATAGATTCCACAGCGGCGCGTTGGTGGCTTTCGCCCATCGTGAAGATCGGTGCATTGCTGGGAACAACCGCCGTAATCCTGGTGATGATGCTGGGCCAGACACGCGTTTTCTATTCGATGGCTCACGATGGCTTGCTGCCAAGGCCATTCGGCAAGATCCATCCCCGGTTTCGTACCCCTTATATAAGCACAGCATTGACGGGAGTATGCGTCGCCTTGGCAGGGGGGCTCTTGCCCCTGAGGATTGTGGGCGAGTTGGTCAGCATTGGGACGCTGCTGGCTTTTGTCATTGTGTCGGGATCGGTCATGGGAATGCGCAGGATGCATCCAGAGATTCGCCGGCCTTTCCGCACACCCTTCGTGTGGTTCGTCGGACCCATGGGGATGATTGTTTGCGCGGCACAAATGGCGGGACTTCCCGGCGACACTTGGTTGCGTTTGTTCATTTGGATGACGATTGGTCTTTGTGTTTACTTTGGTTACGGTCGCCGGCGCAGTGTCCTGCAAAACCAGGAAAGGCGGCGCGAGCTTCAGCAAGCGGCCGCGCCCAAGTAGTTCGTAGAGGCGGGCTTTAGCCCGGCACACATGCCCTTCGTAGAGGCGGGCGCTACGAACAGCGCAGGGTTTCTGCTTATGTTCACTGCGTTGGCCAAAGCTCTTCTTCGGGAATACCGCACGCACCGCATGGCGCGTTTCACCGTGTGGGTGTTGGCTTACGGGGCTGCCTTGTGGAGTGTGGATCAGCTCTCCAGCGGTGCCCCGGCAGCGCTTTGGGCTTTGTTCTGGCTCGCGGCTATGCCCTGCGGCGTTTACTATCTGGGGCGGCTCGTGATATTCATCCGGCGCCGCTTGCTCTGGCGGCTCCGCCGGCGGCTGGTTGTTACTTATGTATTTATCGCTATTGTCCCCATCGTCTTGATTGTGTTTCTGGTGTGGCTGGGCATTTACATTGTTAGCGGTCAATTCGCTGCGTTTCTTGTCGCTTCGAACTTGGGCGAGCACTTCGATGAGCTACTGCAAGTTAATCGTGCTGTGGCTCACGAAGACCAACTGAATAGTACTTCCAGGGCGGCGGAGACGCTGGACGGGCTGCGGAACTTCTACGTCAAGGAGTTGCATCAGCACGCCGTAAGTTATCCGGGTCTGGAGATAACCCTTCGGGTTGGATCGCAAGTTCGAGCGTTTCGCTTGGACGGAACCAAAATCCAATCCCCTCTGACGATTCCCGCTTGGTTCAAGCAGGAGGAGTTCGCAGGGATTGTAATGGACAGGGGTCATCTCGCGTTGCGTTCCATCGAGCGTGGCCCTACGGCAGCGGGCAGTCTGGTTGCTATCCTGTCCCAACCCATCACGCCGGAACTGCTGGATATGGTGGGAGAGGGCATCGGACCGGTCGGGGTGGTGACGGGGCGGCCTGTGCAAACGGAATCGGGTCTGCCAAGCTCGAAACCACACTTGGTTTTGAGCACCTCTGAGGGAGACTTCGCCCTCTCAGGGAGCATATACTCGAAGAATCTAAAGCTTCCGGAACCTGTAAGTCGGTTTGACTTCATTGTGAGGGGGGCTTCGTCACTAGACCCGGTTTCCTGGGAGGGCGGGACGCAACAGAAGTTGACCGCGCCGGCTTTCGTTTATGTCAGCTCGAGAGTCATAGCCCTGAGTCGACGCCCTCTTGAGACCCTGGGAGAGTTTTCCGAAGTCTATGTATTCGTGTTCAAAGCAATCGCCGTTGTCTTCCTCGTTATCGAAGGCGTCGCGCTCTTCATTGGAGTCCGCTTGACACGTTCGATCACTCATACCGTAGACAAGCTTTATAACGCTACGGAGCGAGTGAAGAAGGGTGACTTCTCGTACCGCATCCGGGTTCCTTCAAATGACCAGATCAGCGCGCTAGGAGAGGCCTTTGACAGCATGACAGCCTCGGTGGAGCGCCTGCTGCGGGAATCCGAGGAGAAACTTCGTCTTGAAAGCGAGCTCGAGATTGCGCGCGAGGTCCAGGCACAGTTGTTTCCCCGGTCTGCGCCGGAAGTTCCAGGCCTGGCGCTTTATGGAGTCTGCAAGGCGGCGCGCTCGGTCAGCGGCGATTATTACGACTTCCTCAAGCTGGGCGAAAACAGGGTTTGTTTGGTGCTCGGGGATGTCAGTGGGAAAGGGATTTCGGCAGCCCTGCTCATGGCAGCCATCCAGTCTGCTCTTCGCGCTCAGTTCTACGACGGCTTCGGGCTCACGAGCGGTTCTCACACATTGGCTCTTTCGACCGCAGCGGTGGTCAGCAGGCTGAATCTCCAACTTTATGAGAACACCCCCCGGGAAAAATACGTGACCTTCTTTTTTGGTGTGTACGACGCGGCAACCCGCACCTTGACATACACGAATGCAGGTCACCTGCCTCCTGTATTGCTCCGCCGCGGGAAGGTCGAGCGGCTTAGGGTGGGCGGTACGGTGGTCGGCCTTTTCTCTCCGCTTACCTACGAGCAGGCGGAAATTCAGATTCAGCCGGGGGACCTGCTTCTGGCCTTCACCGATGGGATTACTGAACCCGAGAACATTTACGGCGAGGAGTTCGGGGAAGACCGCATGCTGGAGGTGGTGCGCCGCGCCCGGAACGCTTCGCCCCAGATCCTTGTGGAAGAAATCTATCGCAGTGTGAGTGATTGGACCGGAAGCCCTGAACTCCAGGATGATATGACGCTGGTTGTCGCGAAGGCTTCGGAGTGAGCCCGGGTCACGGCATTGCCCAACCCGCGGAAGTTCGATAGACTGGGGCAGCTAGCCAAGAGCTCCGCGCCTGGTATCCGGCGTAGGGCCGGGGCTTGCCCCGGCCAAAGGCCGACCCCGCCTCGCGGGGTCGGCCCTGCCTTTGATTCAAGGAGTAGTAGGTTGTCTCTGCGGAACCGTGTGGCCTTGGTAACCGGCGCCTCGCGAGGCATCGGGAGGGAGATTGCCTTCGCTTTGGGCCGGGCGGGGGTTCGTGTAGCCATCAGCTACCGAACTAATAAATTGGGCGCTCAAAAAGTTGTCGACGAATTGCGCCGCGTGGGAGCCGAAGGGGTAGTTTTCCCGACTGACGTTACAGACTCCGCGCGCGTGGCGGAATTGATTGAGGCGATCGTCAACCGATTTGGGCATCTGGATATTCTGGTCAACAGTGTGGGTGTGTTCGATTGGAAACCGGTTGTGGAGTCGACCCCTGAGGAATGGCACTCCGTGGTCGCCTCAAACCTCTTCAGTGTGTTTTACACGACCAAGTTTTCCGTGCCCGTAATGCGGCAGAAGCATTGGGGACGAATTATCAACCTGGGGGCTGTGGGAGCGGAGCGGGCCTTCGGACAAGCCAAGATCTCAGCCTACTCGGCAGCCAAAGCTGGGCTGGTGGCCTTTTCGCGCTCCGTGGCGCTGGAAGAGGCACGCAACGGAATTACCGTGAATGTTGTAAACCCGCCGGTAATCGACGAAAAGGCATTATCCCTGGAGGAAGCAGAGAAGTTGATAGACGCCAGGTTCCCGGTGGGCCGTCCTGCCACCGGCCGCGACATCGCGGAGGCTGTCAAGTTCTTCGCTTCCGAGGAAGCCTCCTTCATTACCGGTCAGGTTCTTAGCGTGAGCGGTGGCTGGATGCTTTAGGGGCTGTCCGTGGTCGCTTGTTGATTGCGAAGCCAAGGTGTTGCCACGAAATAACTGTTCCATGATCCATTGAAGCTCCCCTCACCCCCCTCCCCTCTCCCCCAAGGGGGCGAGGGGAGAGTCGATTCGGATTCACTGCCCTCTCCCACTTGGGGGAGAGGGTGGTCCCGCCCTGCGGGACCGGGTGAGGGGGTCACGCAGCAGGCGATGTAACAGTTGTTTCATAACAGGCCCTAACGGCCCGGCCGGGGCGGGACAACGCACAACCGGCAAGAATAGTTTCTTACGATGAAAATCCTTACTGCTGCACAGATGCAACGCATCGACCGGCTGACCACCGAGCGCTACGGTGTTCCGAGCCTAACGCTAATGGAGAACGCCGGACGAGGTGTGGTGGAGTATCTTGAGGAGCGCTTTGCCCCACTGGAGCAGCAACGGATCGTCATTCTGTGCGGGCGGGGAAATAACGGCGGCGACGGCCTCGTGGTGGCCCGTATGCTGCGCGATAAAGGGCTGAAGCCAAGGGTGGTCCTGTTCGCGGACCCCCAGAAGGTGCAAGGCGACGCGGCCGTCAACCTCGAGCGGCTGGCGATTTCGGCGATGCCCGAGGTCGTCGAAAGTCTCGAAGCTTGGCAACGCATCAAGCTGAGCCTGAAAGGCACAACGTTGTTGGTTGACGCGCTTCTGGGAACGGGGCTCTCCAAGCCGCTGGGAGGCCTGCTCCTGGAAGTAGTTCGAGAGGTCAACACGGAATTGGCCGCCGCGCAGGTGGTGGCGGTGGATTTGCCTTCCGGCATCTCAGCCGACACGGGGGAGTTGATCGGCGAGCACGTGCGTGCTGGCTTCTCCGTCACCTTCACCGCGCCAAAAATTGCGCATGTCTTTCCACCGGCGTGTGAACGTGTAGGGGAATGGGTCCTCAGGCAAATTGGAACACCGCCCGAGGTACTCGAAAGCGATTCGGAACTCTTCTTGAGCTTGGCCTGCCGCGAAGACTTTGCCTGGATTGCGCGGCCTCGAAAGCCCGACGCGCACAAAGGCAATTTTGGCCACGTCCTGATTCTGGCCGGGTCGGTAGGGAAGACCGGGGCAGCCGCGCTGGCTGCCCTGGCCGCTTTGAGGGCTGGCGCGGGGCTTGTGACCGTGGCCACTGCCGCAAGCGCTTTGCCCATTGTGGCGTCGCTGGGAATGGAATACATGACGGAGCCGCTTCCGGAAACAGAGGCGGGCACGATTGCGCTGCGCGCGCTCGAGCAGGGGCGGTTGGACAAGTTGCTGGAAGGTAAGTCCGTTCTGGCCCTCGGTCCGGGGATGGGCAGTGTCCCCGAAACGGCGGAATTGGTCCGCACGCTGGTAAACCGTCGTCGCGTCCCTGTGGTCTTGGATGCCGATGGCCTGAACGCCTTCGCGGGCTGCATGCACACCTTCCACACCGGGGGTGATTTACCGGACGCTGTATTGACGCCCCACCCTGGCGAAATGAGCCGCCTTGCGGGCTTAGGAACTACGGAAATCCAAGCGCACCGTGTCGAGAGCGCGCGTGAGTTCGCCCGGATGCACCAGGTGAACCTCGTGTTGAAGGGCTTTCGCACTCTTACGGCCGCGCCCGACGGGAAGGTTTGGGTGAACCCGACGGGCAATCCCGGCATGGCCACCGGTGGGACAGGTGACGTTCTAACGGGCGTGATTGCGGGGCTTGTGGCACAATATCGTGATCGGCCGATGAGCGAGGTTGCAGCGGCGGCAGTATACCTGCACGGCTTGGCGGGAGACTTGGTGGCGAAAGAACTGGGGCAGGCTTCACTTATCGCAGGTGATTTGCTCGGCGCGTTGCCGCGGGCGTACAAGGCAGTGACGAGTGATGAGTGACGAGTGACAAGTGACAAGCCACCTCAACTGTTTTTGCTTTTCACTTGTTAGAAGTAACGAGTAAAGAGCCAACAACCAACGCTCGCGAATTGTTCTTGCTCGTCACTTGTCACTCGTCACTGAGGTTCGGTCAATGCTACTCCCTGCGAGAACTCTTGCCCAACGGGTCACCCATTCGCCCGAGGAGACAGTGAATTTCGGACGCGAGTTGGCTAAGGAAGTCCAGCCACCTTGCATGGTATTGTTGGAAGGAGAATTGGGAAGCGGCAAGACGACGCTGGTGAAGGGGATCTTGGCCAGCCTGGCTTCCATCCCTGAGGAAGAAGTGACCAGCCCCTCCTTCACGCTGGTGCATGAGTACGGTCCTGAAGGCAAGATTTACCACGTGGACCTTTACCGCATTGAGGGGGGGCGCGACCTGGCCACGCTGGGGCTGGACGATTTGCAGGGCCCGGATACGACAGTCCTCATTGAGTGGGGGGAGAAGCTCGGTGAGGATATTCCGCGACCCTGCATCCGAATCCGCTTGGAACACCTGGGGCGCGATGGACGTCGAATCACGGTCGAGCGCCTGGTTTGATTGTCGATTGGTGATTGGCGATTGTCGATTGTCGATTGAAAAAAGGTGGGGTGAACTGCCCCCTGTCAATCGTCAATCGAGAATCGTCAATCGGCAATCGGCAATATCAAGGGCAATCTCAGTAACGGAGAAAAACAAATATGACGGAAACAGGACCCACGCCCTGGGGGCTGATTGTCGGTTCGTCGAGTGGTTTCGGCGCCGCTACAAGCCTCGAGCTCGCGCGCGCCGGGCTGAACATTTTCGGTGTGCATTTTGATCGGCGCTCCAATATGCCTCAGGTGGAGCAGGTTATGGAGAGCATTCGGGACGCTGGGCGGGACGTCCTGTTCTTCAATATAAATGCTGCGGACCCTGCCAAGCGCACGGAAGCTTTGAACCGGATGCAAGAATACTGGAGCAAGAAAGGCGGCGGCAACTTCATCAAAGTCTTTCTTCATTCCGTCGCTTTCGGGTCGCTGAAAGCTTACCTCGCGGATTCTCCCGAAGATGAATTGACCCAGATGCAAATGGACATGACGGTGGATGTCATGGGGAACAATCTTGTCTACTGGGTCCAGGATTTGTTTCGCCGGAAAATGCTGGGGCGCGGCAGCCGCATTTACGCCATGACGAGTGCGGGCGGGCACAGCGTGATTCCGAGTTATGGCCCTGTCTCAGCGGCCAAGGCGGTCCTCGAGTCCCACATCCGCCAACTGGCCTACGAACTGATGCCTCACGGTATCACCGCCAACGCCATCCAGGCGGGCGTGACTCTTACCCCTGGTTCGAGCAAGATCCCTGGAATCGATAAGCTGGCAGAGTTTGCCCGAATGCGGAACCCTGGAGGGCGCCTGACTACACCCGAAGATGTGGCCTCCGCCATCGTCGCCTTGATGGACGACCGCACCCATTGGATTACGGGTAATGTCATTCGTGTGGATGGCGGCGAGGATATCGTCACTTAATTACCCATGCTGTCATTCTGAGTCCTTCGCTGTCATTCTGAGCGGAGCGAAGAATCTCGCTCTGGACTTTTCCGCCGAGAAAGAGCAGGGCGAGATGCTTCGCAGAGTTTGCCCTGAGCGAAGCGAACGGGCTCAGCATGACATACCCGAAAGTAGTATGACTACTGACAACTTCGCTCCGCATGACCGGGCATCGTTCCGCTTTTGACGCGCTATAGGGAATCTGCTAGCATTATATTTGGTGAAGGATTGCTCCCCCGTAAGAGGGCAAAAAAGCGAGTTGGCATGAAACTCAAGAAGGTTTTGCTCGCCAAGCCGCGCGGATTCTGCGCTGGTGTGGATCGGGCTATTGACGTGGTTCACATGGCCCTCGAGCTTTTCCAAGCCCCCGTTTATGTGCGCAGGGAGATTGTCCATAACAAGCACGTGATCCAGTCTCTCGCCGCCAAGGGAGCCGTCTTTGTGGATGAGATTGACCAGGTCCCGGCAGGGGCAGTGGTCATTTTCAGCGCCCACGGTGTTTCGCCGGCAGTCCGAGCCCGGGCTGAGGCAAAACATCTGCGAGTAATTGATGCCACCTGCCCTTTGGTTACCAAAGTTCATACGGAGGCTCTCCGATTTGCAAGAGAGGGCAACTCCATTGTTCTCGTGGGGCACGCGGGGCATGAGGAGATTGTTGGGACCATGGGTGAAGCTCCGGAGCACACCCAGTTAGTCGGCAGCGTGGAAGAGGCAGAAGAAGTTCAGGTTTCGGATCCCGATCGTGTTGCCGTCACCACGCAAACGACGCTCGGGGTTGACGACACCCGAGAGATCATTGAGGTTCTCCGGCGGCGCTTCCCCAAACTGGTCAGCCCTCCTAGTGATGACATCTGTTACGCCACTCAGAACCGGCAATGGGCGGTCAAGCTTCTGGCCAAGGAAGCGGAGGTGATCCTGGTTCTCGGCTCCGACAATAGTTCTAATTCCAGGCGTCTTCGAGAAGTCGCCGAGATGTCGGGAGCACGCGCTTACCTTATCGAAGACGCGTCGAAGATTGACCCTGCCTGGCTCGAAAAGGTTCAGTGCGTCGGCATCACCGCCGGCGCCTCGGCTCCTGAGCACCTCGTTCAGGACGTGGTTGCCTACTTCGAGGGTTTGGGAGTGGAACAGGTCGAGGAAATTGAGCCTGTGGAAGAAAAAGTGACGTTCAATCCTCCACCCGAACTTGCCCGCGCCATGGCGAAGCGCGGGATGGTAAGTTGATTAGGTAGTCACAACACTTCGCCTTCCCCGATGCACTCCGGCTCTTAGGGTTGACGGGAGCGAACGCGAGACAGGACGCAATAAGCTGGATAACTCCGTGCCGAATGAAACGGTTACTTTTGTGCATGAGGTTCCCGCCCGGTTTGTCGAGCTCGCAAAAAGAATGGGCCCTTCAAATCCCGTCATTTGCGACATCGGCAGCCGCGACGCCCTGGACGGGATCTATCTTTATAAGGCCCTTCATGCAACGGAGTGCCATGTTTTCGAGCCCAACCCGACAGCGGTAGAGATATGCAAGAGCAACGTCGCCAAATACGGAGATGGATGCAACATTTTCTTTAATCCGGTCGGCCTTTCCGACAAAGTGGGCACCGTGAGCTTTTTCCCGGTTAGCCCCGAGAAATCGGAGAATAGGGACATAGGGTTTTCATCCATGCTTCCCATAAACCCCGCCTATGCATCAAAACGGCGCGGGTCGATTGTCCAGGACAAAATCACAATCACCACCACCACCCTCGATTCATACTTCGCGAAGAGAGAGAAGCAGCCGGATATATTATGGGTGGACGTAGAGGGCGCCGAGTTGCTTGTTTTCAGCGGTGGGGAGAAAGTCTTGGAACACGTAAAGTTAATCCATGTCGAGGTTTCTTTCCGCCCCATGCAAGTTGGAAAACCGCTCTTTTGGGAAATCGACGAATTCCTGAAAAAGAGACATTTTAGGCTTTTCGAGTTTATCGGCGTTTCATACCTTAAAGCGATTCTGGTCGTTCACAAGCTCCTGCCGAATTTGCCGTGGAGATGGAACGCTGTTTATTACCGTCAACAGCCTTAGGGTTAACGGGGGGAAACTGCCCTCAGCAGCGGCTTTCTAAGGATCTCTTGAGCAGATTGTGATGCTTGTTGCGTCTCATCGTATTGTCCCTTCTGTAACCCCTCTTAAGGCTGCCGTGACCTTCTGCGGCGAGTCAAACTGTTTTGTCACGTGAGTCGCAGATGGACTCGAGCGGGCACTCCGCGCACCGAGGCTTGCGCGCCTGGCAGACCTTTCTTCCAAACCAAATCACCTGGTGGCCAAAGGGTATCCAGCGCTCGAGCGGGACAAGCTTGATCAGATCCTGCTCGACTTTCTCCGGAGTGTTCTGGGTTGAGAGCTTCAGCCGATTTGCGATGCGGAAAACGTGGGTGTCCACGACCACGCCCGTGGGTATGCCGTAGGCAGTCCCCAGCACGACGTTGGCCGTCTTTCGCGCCACGCCGGGCAGGGTCAACATTTCCTCCATTGTTCGGGGGACCTGAGCGCCAAAATCGGTCACCAGTTTCTTTGCCGTTCCAATAATGTTCTTGGCCTTGTTGCGGAAGAACCCCGTGGAGCGGATCTCCTCTTCCAGAACCGGCTGCGGCAATGCGGCAAAGTCTTGCGGGGTGGGGTATTTCTGGAACAGTCCGGGCGTGACCTTGTTCACCCTCTCGTCGGTGCACTGGGCGGAGAGTATAGTGGCCACGAGGAGTTGGAAGGCATTCTCATGCCGCAGCGCGCACTGAGCTTGGGGAAAGAGTTGGTCCAGCGCCGAAAAGATCTTCTCGAGACGTTCTGGCGAAGCATAGTCCGTCTTCGGCTTGGCTCTCGCTTGCTTTTTGATCGACTTGGCTTTGCTGGGCATGGTCGCTCCGCCTACCCTCCAAGGAGGTCCAAGACTTCCGCCAGTTCACGATGGATGCAGGTGAACGTGGGCGTGTCACGCAGGGTATAACTGGTAGCCTCGCTGTGGCGAAGTTCCATCACCAGGTCCACAAAGTGCTCGGGCTTGTCACTTTCAAACGCCACGACGAACTCCTGGTCGTCGAGCCCGAACGAATAAGTGGTGTTCAGCCTCACCGTCGGATACTTGTGGCCGATTTCGATATGTTCGTCCATCATACCTTGGCGGGCATGTTTAGTTAGCCGGTACCAAGCCTTGCTTTTCACGAACGGGTAAACGAACAGGTACTTGAACTGGCCGGGGACCAGCCTGAGGCGCGTTCCTTCCTGGCCTTCGTGCGTGTGCTTATCCACGTAAACGGAGCGCTTGGTCATCGACAAGTAGGAATACGGCGTGGTCAGGTAGTTGCCGAGCCCCGTGGCCAGAAGTTGTGCGCTCATTTCCTGGAGCTTCAGCGGGTCGTAGCCAATGCGCCAGAGCATGAAGTCACAATCGCCGCGGATGCCCACCAGCGAATACGCGACCACGAGCATATCCTGTTCGGAGCTCCTCACAACCTCAACAAACTCACACTTCCCCTTCTTGCGCTCTTCTGCCGGCAGCCGCCGCCACACCGGGTCGACTTTGTAGAAGGCGAAGTTGACGTACTGGCGGCGGTCGTCGCCGCTCGCTTCCCGATGCTTCTGTTCCATTAAGACTTCCGCTCCCGCTCGAGATTACTGGTTATAGAATAGGCCGGCAAGTGCGGCACAAAGCTTCCAAGGGACGCCAGCCTGCGCGGCATCCTTTGGGAATGCGGTGACAAGAGCCCTCGCACGGCCATGCACGCCTGTTTCCGGTTTCTCGCGCCAGACAAGCTCTCAATATAGCATGAAAGGCCATGGGTTCGCCTGAACCCCTAAGTACGGACCTGATGCTCTTTATTCTGACTCCTTCCGCCATACTCACCAGTCTCACCGCCACCTGCAAGCGCCTCAGGCTCGACCCCTTCGCCTACCTACGCGACCTCTTCGACGTATCAGCCGCCATCCCCAAAGCCGCCCGACCGAGTTGCTTCCCGACCAGTGGAAGACAGCCCGCCAACCAGCCCCTATATCCTAAGGCGGTGAAATTCTTTTGCCTCGGCCGAAAAATGCGCATCTGATAATTTGGAGACGTTATGTAGGCAGAAAAACCGCCATGCCCCGCGACCTGCTCGAGATTCGGGGTGGCGTTGTTGCGACAATTCAGAGTATAATTCATTGTAGACGCGGCCGAAGTCTGCGCATCCAAAGTAATTGATGTTTTACAATTGGCTACGCTTACAGCGTGTCGGCTTGGCCCTGCTGCTTATCTTGGGCATCCCATTCACTGCTCAAGGGGCCCTTCCTGGCACCCAGAAACTTCGAGGAGAAGTTGTAGACCAGAACAGCGCACCCATTGCGGGCGCGGTCTGCACCTTGCGCGGCCGAACTCTGCCCGAGCAGGGGCGTCGTGTAACTACTGGTGATAAAGGGATTTTCGAGTTTACCGGGCTAATTCCAGGAACCTACGGGGTGACCTGTGCCTCGGTGGGTTACGAACCGGTCGCCAAGACGGACATCCAAGTTACCGAAAACGAAGAACCCATAACCCTCCAGATCGAGCTTCCTTACGAGGTTGTGGTCCACTCGAAGGTGGAAGTTACTGCCCAAGCCCCCAAGGCCACAGCGCAAGCGGCGGCTCCGCCCGCGACCCTTAGCAACCAGCAGATCAAATCCCTGCCCCTCGTTGTGCAGAAGTTTAAAGCCGCTTTGCCGATGATTCCGGGTGTAATTCGCACCCCGGATGGCAGGCTCGCAATCAAGGGCGCCATTGAGAACCAAGGAACGCTGCTGGTGGATTCCGCCGAAACGGTTGATCCGGTGACGGGCAGCTTTTCCATTGACGTTCCCCTCGACGCGGTGGAATCGGTGGACGTTTTCAAGAGCGCCTACCAGCTCGAGTACGGGCGTTTTTCCGGCGGGCTTACGACCGTCCAAACCAAAGCACCCTCGAGCAAATGGGAGTATGAGCTGAATGATTTTGTGCCCACGCCGCGCATCCGCTCCGGACAATTGGTGGGAATCGAGAGCGACGCCCCGCGCATTTACTTTTCCGGGCCCTTGAGGGGAGACAAGCTTACCTTTTCGGAAGCCTTCACTTACGACTTCTCCCGTCAGCCCGTCCGCGGATTGGCTTGGCCGCACAACGAAACGAAAAAGGAGGGATGGACTTCTTTCTCGGATTTGTATTACACCGTTTCGCCCCAGCACTTGACCAGGGTCGACGTCAAATTTTTCCCCGTGCGGCGGCAGTTTGACAACATCGATTCCCTCATTCCGCAGCCGGCTTCCGCCGACTACGCCCAGAGCGGCTACTCGATCGGGGGGCGCGATCACTATCTGTTCCAAGGCGGCGGGATATTGACCACCATGGCGCAATTCACGGATTTTGACAGCTACTCGCACGGCCAAGGCGTGCAGGACTTGCAGATAACTCCCACGGGCTGGGAGGGCAACTTCTTCAACGCTTGGAAACGCAGTAGCGCTCAGCAGGAGGTGCAGGAAAGCTATCTTTTCCCCGGCAAACACTGGCACGGCCGGCACGATTTCAAGGTGGGGGGCGACGTCATTCACCGCGCGTATCAGGGAACCAGTATTTACCACCCCGTGCAACTGCTGCGGGCCGACAACTCCTTGGCCGAGGAAATCACTTTTGGATCCGCCGGCCAGCTCACCACCTCCGACACGGAACTCGCCGCCTTTGCCCAGGACCACTGGACTTTTAACGACTACCTTTCCATCGATTACGGACTGCGAATTTCCGGCCAGACACTCGGTGAACCCGCGGCAATTTCGCCGCGCGGGGGCTTCGTGTTCTCGCCACGCAAGAAGGGCAAGACGATTTTCCGCGGCGGCGCCGGCATCTTCTATGACCGCTTGCCACTTCTCGCCGGAGATTACACCCAGAACCCCACCCGGCAAGTTACCCTTTTCGACACGAACGGAGTGGCGCTTGGTCCTCCCATCGTCTACCGCCCCTTTTACGAGGAATTTAAGGAAGGTGGCCGCGAGGTTGTTCCCTCTGAAGCGAACCTTGGAAGCACACCCTACAACTTCACATGGAATGCGGAATTCGATCAGGAAATACGCCGTGACATCATCGCGCGCGTCAGCTTCCTGACCAGCCGCACCCATAATGAGTTCACCGTCAATCCCGTAGCCCTCTCGCCCACCAGTGGCTTGCTGCTGCTTTCGAACCTGGGCGCGTCGCGCTACCACGAGTTTGAAGCCACGCTGCGCCTGCGGCCTTCCGAAAAGGCGGACCTCAATATTTCCTACGTCAATAGCCAGGCGCGCGGCGACCTGAACACCATGGCCTCCGTCTACGTTCCCTACGAGCAGCCGGTTATCCAACCGAATCTGTTCAGCACGCTCCCCACCAACGTCACCGACCGCCTGGTGGCCTGGGGGCGCTTCAAGCTTCCGCAGAAGTTCATCGTCAGCCCGCTGCTCGATTGGCACTCGGGCTTCCCTTATTCCCTTTACAGCGATTTGCAGAATTACGTGGGCCCCCCCAACAGCCTCCGCTTCCCCGCCTTCGTTTCTCTTGATGTGCAGGTCTCCAAGGATTTCCAGATTCCTTTCATTCCCTGGGTGCGTAAACACGCCCTGCGGGGCTCGGTCCGCATCTTCAATCTCACAAACCACGGTAACTACCGCGATGTGTATAACACCGTAACGTCACCCTACTTCGGCAGCTACGCCGGCTTCCAGCATCGCTTCTACGACCTATCTCTCGACGTCGTGTATTGAACCCGAATTCGGAAGTTAGCGTGGGTGCGATGTGCATCTTGTAGGGGCACAGCGTCCGCCGCGGCGGATGCCCCTACGCCCGGCCCCGCACGACTTTGTTCCTCCGGTATCTGCGTCGAACGGGCATCGAATCAGGTGATTCGGCTCGAACGGGGGCTGCCAACTTTCGAATTCGGGTTGAAAGGCGCCTCCCCGCCTCGGCGGAGGGCATCGCAAATCCTGGTCCTTCGCTGCGGGTGGGAATCTGTTACAATTTGGCTTATCAAGGCGCTCGAAACAACATGGCCACCAGTTACAAATCGGACCGCGAGGGCTACCCCAGGTAGGCGCGCACGAGATAGGAGATTCCTATCAACAATAGCAGGACGTTCGCAGTCAGGAAGATGTGTTTTTTGAAAGCCTTGTGCAGACCAGCGCCCCAGGCTATGAGGCACGTGGAAAACACCGCGGCCCCATAAAATCCCACCAAGCCCCCGACAAAGAAAGGGACCACGTGCCCGTAGCCACGAACCCGACCTTCCGCCAGGATGGGCCCGGCAATGGTGCCCCAATAGATCCAGGTGCCTGGTGCGGCCACCTCCGCCAGCGTGGCAGCGGAAACACCCGCGATCGTATAGCCCGCAGAATTCGCCATTTCTTCCTGCGTTTTGCGGCGCAATTCCCATAGCGAGTGGCTGGCAAAGCCTATCAACACCAAGCCCCCCACATACGCAACATAGTGGACGATGCCAAGGGGGATGAACCGGAAAAACAACAAAGTCACGAAGAGAAAGGCGGCATCGACCACGAGGGGCGGCACGATCAGGACGAAGATGGCGCGCGCCCAGCGGCCCAATCCCACCTGCGTCAGGGCAATCATCTGCAGAGGGTTGGGAAGCATCCCTCCCACCATTCCCATGCCGGCGCCGAGGATAAGTAGGTCCATAAGAGCGACCGGCGATGTTATGCGGTCGGACAGAGAATGTAAAGCGCCGCGAGTGCCAGTTCGGCGGCACAGAATCTGGAACCCGGACCGGATCCTGCAAGCGCTTTCGAATTTCCCCCTGTCCCCCCTGGGGAAGGGGACCGGGATAAGGATGTCCTTCCCTCTCGTGCTCGGGCATGAGACCTTTGTTCGCTGCTGGCCCCTAAGCGAGGAGCGTTGGGGCGAGTCGAACAATTAAGCAATTCCATTGCGAAGCTCCCGAGAACGCGGTAGAGTCCCGCGGGCCGGGAGATCATGTAACCAAGGCCCCCCTTTGAAACGTCAATGATTAAAGTTGACGGTAGTCCGGACCGTTTCGGGGAGAGAATGCGCTGGGGGAACCCCTCATGAGGCAGAGTTCGGCAAAATCCCAGGGGGCGCGAAGCCAAGAAAATTCTAGTCTCCCCCCAATCCTGGCCTCGAACGGGGAGGGTGTTTTTGTTGGGAAAAGCGCTGGTTGCACTAAGAGTCCGTGCCAAACGTCTGCATTGAGGAGCCGCGATCAATGAATATTCTCGTAGTGGGTGGGGACGGGTATCTGGGTTGGCCGCAGTCAATGTACCTGTCGAGGCAGGGGCATCGTGTTGGTATTGTCGACAATCTTGCCCGGCGCGCCTGGGACCAGGACTGTGGAACCCATAGTTTGACGCCGATCCAGATGTTGCCCGAGCGGGTTGCTCTGTGGAAGAAGTTAACCGGTCGCCAAATCGAGACTTACATCGGGGACGTCCAGGATTACGATTTCCTCGCTGAAATCGTGTCCCAGTTCTCCCCCGACGCAGTGGTGCATTTTGGCGAGCAACGCAGCGCCCCGTATTCCATGATCGACCGCGAGCATGCCGTATTCACCCAAACCAACAACGTCGCCGGCACCCTGAACCTGCTTTATGCCATAAAGGAGTTCAGCCCCAAGGCGCATCTCGTCAAGCTCGGCACCATGGGGGAATACGGAACCCCCAACATCGACATCGAAGAGGGATTCATCGAGATTACGCACAACGGCCGGAAGGATGTCCTTCCCTACCCGAAGCAACCGGGTTCCTTCTATCACTTGTCAAAGGCTCATGATTCTCACAACATCATTTTCGCCTGCAAGATCTGGGGGATTAGCTCGACGGACCTTAACCAAGGTGTCGTGTACGGTGTGAAAACGGACGAAACGATCCTCGATGACGGCTTGGCCACGCGCTTTGATTACGACGGTATCTGGGGCACCGTCCTCAACCGGTACTGTGTGGAGGCCGCGATAGGAAGGCCGATCACGGTATATGGCCGAGGCGGGCAAACCCGCGGCTTCCTGGATATTCGCGACACGCTTCGGTGTATCGAGCTCGCCATCCTGAAACCGCCTCAACCCGGTGAGTATCGGGTCTTCAACCAATTCACCGAGCAGTTTAGCGTCCTTGATCTGGCCAACTTGGTGCAACGGACCGGCAGTCGCAAAGGGCTTCAAGTCACTATCGACCATCTGCCTGACCCGCGGGTCGAGGCAGAGATTCACTATTACAATGCCAAGCATAGCAAGCTGCTTGATCTGGGCTTGGTCCCCCATAATCTCTCCGATGTTCTGCTCGATTCAATCATGGATGTGGTGATTCGATACCGGGACAGGGTGAGAGGAGACACCTTGCTGCCACGAGTCAATTGGCGGAGCACTCGCAATCCATCCTCTTACCACACAGCCGGGTTGCCTTCGGCTGAATCTGCCGACGCAGAGAAGCAGCCGATGCAAGATGCGCGGTAGCGAACCCGACCATGTTTGACAAAGCCTGAGTGGACAGCATTGCAGGTTGCCGGGATTTCTTAAGAGCTCAAATGCTCAAAAATACCGACGGTCAACGCCCTCGGGTTCTTATTCTCACTCTGCACCATGGGTCAACTCACGTGCAGATCTCGCGCGCACTCGAAAAGGGCCTTCTCCATTTGCGGCCGGACCTCAAAGTGGAGGTTGTGGATGCGCTGGCGCATTGCGCGCCGTGGTTTCGGGCCTATTACAACTTGTACGAGATCCCACTGAAATACTGGCCAGGACTTTGGGATTACATCGAAAGCCACCAGTTTGAGGGTGAAACCAGCGGGCCTTGGTGGCTTTATCGGTTGGGCGCCCGCCCGCTGTTCCGATTCATCGAAGCTTTTGCGCCCGACGTGGTCGCTGCCACCGAAGTCGGCCTCGGGGAGATCGCCGCCATACACAAGCGCGAAACCGGGGCCCAGTATTCCCTGGTCGGCATGCAGACCTTCGCCTATGAACGGCCGTGGGCACAGCCGGAGGTTGATCTGTTCGTATCCTATCCCGGGGAAGTTGCTGCCCAGATCAGAAGCCTGGGCGTGCCGCCGGAAAGGATCCTCGAATGCGGAGTCCCCGTGGACCCGGCGTTCGGCTCGTGTTCCAATCGGTCAGCGCTGCGCGCGCGCCTCGGACTTCAACAAAACCTTCCTCTGCTCCTGGTCAATTTCGGTGGGTCGGGAAAAGGAAAATCGCGGGAGGTTGTATCCGAACTCCAGAATGTTCAGCAGCCCTTCCAGGTAGTTCTCATCTCCCGGCGTGACGAAAGCCTTCGAAAAGAACTTCTGCGACTTACCGCGGGGATGGCCCACGCGCGAGTTCTAAGTTGGGTGGACAACATGCACGAGTGGATGGGTGCGGCAGACTTGCTTGTCAGCCGTGCCGGGGGCGGCATCGTGGCGGAGTCTCTGAACTGCGGATTACCGATCCTGGTGTTCGACGCCCCTCCCGGCAACGAACGCCGATTTTGCCAATTGATTGAAGAATGTTGGCATACAGGTTACTGGGTAAAGCGGCCCGGTGAGCTCGCAACTCGGATCGACCACCTGCTTCGACAGACGGAAGAGCTTGAGCAACTGCGCAGCAACGCGCTCCGGCATGCTTATCCGGATGCCGCGCGCATCGCCGCGGAGGCCATCTTGCATCTGCGAGAGAAGCCTGAGGACGAGAGGCTCCTGCCCAAGCTGGACGAACAATCCCAAGGTTGACGTAGGAATCCGGCAGGAACCACTGCACAGCCCGCCAACAAGCTACTTTTCCTTGATCGATTCCATTACAGGCGAGATGGTGACCGGGAAACGGGGGAATATGATCGCATGCCCTGCCGCGGCGGGATCGGGCAGGAAGATCCAGGCGGTGAGCAGAAACCGGGTAGCGCAGAGTCTCGCCTTCCAGAGACTCTGCGGCTTTTGATCGCGCAGCAAGACCCCCGCGATGAGCAGAAACCGGGTAGCGCAGAGTCTCGTTCTTCAGAGACTCTGCGGCTTTTGATCGCGCAGCAAGACCCCCGCGATGAGCAGAAACCGGGTAGCGCAGAGTCTCGTTCTTCAGAGACTCTGCGGCTTTTGATCGCGCTTCTGACTTCTGCCTTTCCAATCCCAGGCGGCGCAAACGGAACATGGAAGCGGATCATACGCCCCATTGCACATGCTGGCTGGCGCAGAGCGCAGCTCTGCGGTGCACAGACAGGGCTGAAATCAGGCGGAGCCGATCACTCTCAAAAAGCTTGGCGCGGCGACAGGTGGTGCAGGCCAGGAGTGGCAGCCGTCCCCGCGCAGAGTGCCGTTTGTGGGTGGGCATGACGAGCGCTAATATAGCAGGCTGAAGCGCAGAGCTGCGCTCTGCGCCAGCCAGCGGTCAATTCCAAAGACGAATTGACGGTGGCTACCTCCGGGTCACACAACCTCGGGCGCCGTTCGAACTGTAATCTCTGCGCTTGTAGCTTCCCATCTTGCGCAACTCGATCACCAAGCGTAAGGCGTCGTTAACCCGAATTCGCAAGTTAGCGTGGGTGCGGTGTGCATCTTGTAGGGGCACAGCGCGCTGTGCCCCTACGCTTGGCCCCGCACCATTATGTTCCTCCGGTATCTGCGTCGAACGGGCATCGAATCAAGTGTTCGGCTCGAACGGCGGCTGCCAACTTTCGAATTCGGGTTAACGGCTCTTTCAGTGCGAAAGGCCTTGCGGGCACCCGCCATTCTCTATACCAACTCGATCGTTACCCGGCGCCCAACCATCGCCGCCGCCCGCTGAAGGGTTGAGAGCGTGATGTCGTTTTTCGGATCAAGCAGACGGTTAACCTGTGTCCGGCTCGTCTTGAGCAGCGCTGCCATCCGCGACTTGGATATCTTGTTTTTCCTCATGGCCTGGGCGAGCTGCCACGCGACGACCTCCTTAATCGCCTGTGCTTGCGCCTCTTCAAAGATGCCTTCCTCCTTGAGGAAATCATCGACGCTCGAACCCATATGTTTCCTGCTCATTGCTCCAACTCCTTATACAGGGCACCGTACCTTATAGTGTACAGATGAGCAAGCTTATTTATTGGAAAGCGGCCACGGCGTCGCCGCCGCGACCTCTCGTGACCGTGGGCTTTTCCTTCGATGACGAACCCACGGTCAATTCCAAAAACGAATTCACCGCGGCTACCTCCGCGTCACAGCACCTCAGGCGCGGTTCGAACTGTAATCTCTCCGCTCGTAGCTTCCCACTTTGGGCAACTCGATCACCAAGCGTGAGGCGTCGTTAACCCGCATTTCTCACCAAGGGTTCGGAAGCGCCTGTCCCGACAATTCGGGGCGGGCTGCGGAAAAACGCTTCTCTGTTGGCAGACGGAGCGAACCTTTGGAGTGCGGCAGCTTGCTGCCGCTTTGCCGCCAGCCAGCTTGCTGGCGGGGAATTGTGCGCGCGTTCGAAATGCCGCGAGCCAGCTCGCGGGGAGGAAAGCGGCAGCAAGCTGCCGCCTTGCCGCCAGCCAGCTTGCTGGCGGGGAATTGTGCGCGCGTTCGAAATGCCGCGAGCCAGCTCGCGGGGAGGAAAGCGGCAGCAAGCTGCCGCACTCCAAAGCTTCGCGCGCCCGCTGGCTGGCGCCCCGATTTATCGGGGCGGCTTTTCTCGACCGCGCCCAAGGGCCTTGGACCTACAAAACAGGCCCGCGCTACTCGCTCAGTAATCACCCGAGCAATTGCCAGGCGGCCCGTGGTAGCGCCCACGTGTGTTAGAATTGGAACTGTCGCTTGGGAGCCAAACCATGCCAAAGGGAAAACGTCAGGAAAGGGTCGCGCCGGTGGACGAAGTTCCGATTCGGTTGCGCATTGAATCGCTCGAGGAAGGCGGCTACGTGGCAACGAGCCCCGATGTGCCCGGCTTGGTCGCCGAGGGGCGCAGCGTCACGGAAGCGGTTGAGATTGCCCAGGGACTGGCGCGAAGGATCGTCGAGTCCTGCCTCGATCACGGCGACCCACTTCCTCCCGCATTCAAAAAATCACACCCGGTCCTGCCCGACTTCGTTGTGCCCGTGGGCATCAGCTAATGGGTCGCCTCGCTGGGTTCAGGTATCGCGAAGTGGCCCGCAAGCTGCGCGCCTTTGGGTTCACCTTTGACCCGCCCCGGTCCGGGTAGTCATGAAATCTGGCGGCACGCTGTCACGGGCCGCAAAGTCACCCTGCCCCACCATGCGCGCGATATGGCAGAGGGCACGCTTCGCGCCGTCCTGCGCGAAGCCGGTATCGACGTTTCTGAATTCTTGAAAACATAGTAGAAGGCTGCCCGGGCAGGTACCCAGCGGGCAGCCACGGTGTCGCCGCGGCGACCTCTTGTGACCGTCGCTTTTCCTTCGATGACGAACCCGCGGTCAATTCCAAAGACGAATTGACCGTGGCTACCTCTGGGTCACAGAGCCTCAGGCGCCGTTCGAACTGTAATCCCTGCGCTTGTAGCTTCCCACCTTGCGCGACTCGATCACCAAGTCAAAGGCGTCGTTAACGGCTCTTTCACTGCGAAAGGCCTTGCGGACATCGGGGTCCAGGAGAACGAGATTTGTACCCGCCTGGTAGCGCAGGGTTTCGCTTTTCAGAACCCTGCGCTCTGCCGGCGGCGCGGTAAATTGAGATTGCGGACTCCAGATTTCACAGATGCAGGCCGGGGATCGATAGGCTACATACATGGCCTATCAGGAAGGGCACGAGCCACCCCGTGTGGCATAATAATACACATATGCTCTATCCCGTATGTGCTCCGGGATGGTCCTAACCCCTTGAAAAGAATTTGGATAATCTGCCGCGGAGGCAGAACACTGCAAGGAAAATGAGACGCATCGGAAAAATGGAAATCCCGCTCACTCCTGCGACAAGAAATCGAGCAGTTGCCGGAAGGCTTTACCTCGGTGCGAGACAGCGAATTTCTCTTCCGGTTTCAGCTCAGCAAAAGTCTTGCCCAGCGGGGCGTAGAAGAAGTAGGGGTCGTACCCGAAGCCTCCTGTCCCACGCGGTTCATCAAGGATAACGCCGTGCGCTCTTCCCTCGGTGAGACAAAGAATCCGGCCACACTGCGCCAGCGCGATGATGCAGACATAGTGGGCGGCGCGGCGGGAGGGCTGGTTCTCGACGCGCGGCGGAATCCCGCGCTCCTCGAGGGCCGCGCGAGGACTCGCCGGGCTTGAACCCGCCGCCGTCTCGAGGCGGCGCAACTCTTGCAGCAACTTGCAATTGTTTTCGTCATCCGATGCGTCGGGTCGTGCGAAGCGGGCGGAAAAGATCCCCGGCGCGCCTTGAAGCGCATCAACACTGATCCCAGAATCGTCCGCGAATACCGGGCCGGAGACGTACGCACTGTAATGCAGAGCTTTCTTGCGCGCGTTCTCTTCAAAAGTCCTGCCATCTTCGATGCAAGCTGGAAGGCTTTCAATTCCAGGTAAAGGGTTCACATGGATGCCGCGCGCTGAGGCCGCCTCACGGAACTCCCGGAGTTTACCAGGATTGGAGGAGGCCAGATAGAGCGGTGAGTGAAGAGTGATGAGTGGCATGCTCGAAGTCGAAAGTCGAAAGTCGAAAAGCGAAAGTCGAGAAGTCGAAGGTCGAAAGTCCAGCGAGCACAGGTTTTATTGATTTCTGCAAGATACAGTGGCAACCATTCTTCGTAGCGCCGCCGTCCCGGCGGCATTCTGCGGGGCCGGCACGATCCCGGCGCTACCCCTGACGTATCACTGTATTATGCAAGCCTCTATAGCTATCAGGTTTCAGGTGCCAGGAGGGAGCTTGCCGCAAGTTCCCAACAACTGACCACTGACCCGCCGCGGCGGGACTACTGACGGCTTCCCTTGTCCGCTACGCAAGGGCCGGGGAGAGTTCAAATTTCAGGATCGAACGCTGGATGGCAAGGAGTTGCTGGATGCCCGGCCGCGCCACTTCGATCAGCCTGTTCAGATCGCCGACGCTGAAGGGTTTGCCTTCCGCGGTGGCTTGCACTTCGACCAGTTGGCCAGAGCCGGTCATCACCACATTCATGTCCACCTCGGCGTTCGAGTCCTCGGCGTAAACCAGATCGAGTAGGGTTTCCCCGCCCACGATGCCCACGCTGACCGCCGCCACGTAGTCCTTCAAGGGAATTCGGCGCAGGGCCTTGAGTTCCACCAGCTTCTGGAACGCCATGCCCAGCGCCACGAGCGAACCGGTGATGGAAGCGGTGCGCGTCCCTCCATCGGCGCGGATCACATCGCAGTCGATCCAAACCGTGCGCTCACCGAGAGCCTCCATATCGGTCACGGCGCGCAACGATCTGCCGATCAAACGCTGGATCTCCATGGTGCGGCCGACCTGGCGGCCCCGAGTCACCTCCCTCGGGGTGCGGCTTTCGGTGGCGCGGGGAATCATGGCGTATTCACTGGTGATCCACCCTCGGCCCGTGCCTTTCTGGAAAGGAGGAACACCATCTTCGACCGAGGCCGTGCAAATCACCTGAGTCTCACCCAGACGAATGAGCGCCGAACCCTCCGCGGAATTAATGAATTGCGGAACGATTTCAACGGGCCTGAGGTGGGTAGCGGGACGCCGGTCTGGACGAACCAGCTTGCCGCCGGAATAGAGAAGACCCGTCAAGGGTCTTGGCATAGTGGACATGCAATCTCCTGAGCGATGAGGGCGTGCCTAGCAAGATGCTGAAAAACCCGTCTGGCCTGTCATTGCGAGGAGTCCGTCAGTTGACGGAGACGACGAGGAATCTCGCCCCGATCAGATCGGGGTTTCCAGAGCCAGATTCCTCTCCCGCAGGGCGGGATCGGAATGACAACGTTCACAAACGTTTTTAAGCATCCTGCGAACCATCGCTTTCTCGCGGGATGAACCCGCAGTGACGTTTCAAGGGCCGGATTTGATGAGGGTTGGATCGGGAACGATGGCTTCCGTCAAGTCAGCGTGCCCCTCCAGGGTTTCAACTTCCTGGCCCTGAATTAGGATTTTAACCCGTTTTACCGAAGGAATGTTGGCGGTGATTGAATCCACCATGGAATAAACGGAAAGAGACTCGGTTTCAATTCCCGGACTTATACTGCTGAGGAGATCATTCGAGAGGTCCACATAAGCAGTTCCTTCCAAGGTCAGGAAAACGGCGCGAACGTCGGTTGAGACAGCCAGGGGGTGACCAAGGCCCTGATGTGATCCTGCCGCCAGCCCGAACAGAACCTGCCGAACTCGATCATCCGCTGACGGCGCCCATTTGACCGGCCGATTCTCGGGAACCAGCTTGCGGTCATTGAGGGAAGGGAAGTAAAGGACGGCAATCTCATTGGGCCCGGTGCCCGACTGTAAAGCTGCCTCGCTCAAGCGCGCCTTGGCAGATTCGTCACTGTGCAAAGGCAGTTCAAAGAAGATACGCCTGGCCAGAGAGCGCAGATAGAAGAGCCCCCCAGCGAAGACCACCAAGAGGGCGACCCAAAGAAGTTTGGCGCGGAGGCTCATGTCTCAGGTACCTCCACCTTGCAAAGCGGCGAGAACTTCCGCCACGGCGGCAGAAAGGTGCTGTTGAAATGCGGGGTCGGTCAGAGGGCCGGCGTCGTTATCGGGTGTTAAGCTGCCGATCTCGATCGCCACGGCGGGCGCGTTCACACTGCGTAGTGTGCGTACCGGGGCCGCCGTGGGCATATCCGCTGTTAGCCCGGCAATCAGAGCGAACCGTTGCTCGAGGGCCTGGGCGAGTTGGCGGCTTTGGTCCAGGTAGGCTTCCTGGACTTGATTCCAGGGCACGAAGATCGACCTTGCCTCGCCGCCGGGGGAAGGGAGCGGCGGACTGGGAGGTTGGTAAGTGTAAACCGCAATCCGTGGCGAGCTGCCGCCCAAATCGCCGGCATGAAAAGTGAGGAAATAAGCGGCACCCCCCACATTTGCCGCCACTGCACGTTGCTCGAAAGTGGCATTGACATCACCGGTGCGCGTCAAGACAATCCGGTATTTCCCCGTCGAAAGCAATGCTAGGCGGACACGTGCCACCAGTTGCGCGACCAGATCTTTTTCGGTGACACCTTCACGACTGTGCCCGCCCGCGTCGTCGCCGCCATGCCCGGCATCCAGGGCCACGACCGGCAAAGGCGGGCCAGGCTGCGTGGCCGGCCCTTCTTCCGTGACGCCGGGTGAAGGCGCTGGTGTCGCCGACGCACGGGCAGTTGTGCGAGTCGGCTGGGAAGGCGGGGGCGTTTGGGAAAGGGGCGGGGGCGGCTTCAACACGTCGGCCAGGAGAACCTTGCCTCCTTCCGCCACTGCGGGGTAGAAGTTTAGCCCCCCCGCCGAAGGCGTGATGACGAGCTTGGGCAGCCCATCCTGGTCGTCGAAGTGGACGTCGGTTACATAGGAATTCTGGAAGTGGAAGGATTGTTCAAGGGGTTCGATGGGGTGGTCTCCCAGAAACATCACCCACTTGCCATTCATTGATGCCGTCCGAACGGTTACCTTGTCCGTGAACTGGAAGGTGAGCCTCGCGCCATTGCTCACTTGCTCCAACCGTAGGGTAAAGGATCCCCGCTTGACATCTCCAAGGAAAATGCGGTTTGTCCCCACATGGTACTCCACGACTTGGCTAGTAAGCTTGGGCAGGACGGTGGTGAGGAAGTCGGTGGGTACCATCCATTTTCCATGGGAAACACGGATGGGAGCCGAGAGGCGCGTCGTCTTCTTGGCGACGCGAATCTTCGGATCGTCCGCGCGAAGTTCGATCTGGGTGTTCCCAAACCCCACCTTAAGGGTGTTGCGCTTCTCCTGTAAGCCGTTAAGCTTTCCGACCAGGTTGAGGACCTGAAGGAGAGGCAGATACTTGGTGTTCTCGATTACTTCCAAAGGAATTAAGTGCCGCGAATTAGGGAAGTAAAAAACGAAATTATCACTTCGCAGGGTTCGCGGGGGCCAGAAAAACAGCGCCAGCCCGAATAAGAGGGTCATGGAAAGCAGAACCCTACGCCAGGAAAATCGAAGGGATTTCGTCAGGGGCAGCAAGGGCTTTTCGCTTTCTGGGTACGTGTGGTTCCCAGCCGATGTCAAGGTGTCATTCTATAGCAATCACGGCCAACGGTCCAATCAAGCGGCGCCGGAGGTGCCCGCAAGCCGTCTTTTCGAAAGGCATGAATTCACCTCCAAGCAGAGGACATGGTTCTCACCACAGGGATCATGGAGGATACGGGGGTCTTCCTACTCTGTGGTCCTCTGTATTACTAACGCCGAAAGTTTTTGCAGCGTGCGACGATTCTTTCCAGAACGCCACTTTCCTTTTGGTTGCGGCTATGCCGCGCTGTGTCTCTGTGGTGAGAGGTTCGTTTCACAATTCATTCACAGCTTCCCAGCTATGGGAATAAGGGACAGCCAAGAAAACAAGAACTCCCGCCAGATAAGGTAAAATGGGCCCAGCCCGCATAGCGGGCGACATCGGTTAGCCCATAGCGTCAGCTATGGGGATGAGGAATGGCTAAGAAACCGTAAGCCCCGCCAGGGGCGACATCAACCGGATTCAAGAGGAACGAATGCCACACACATACAGCAGCTTGATCATTCACGCCATTTTCAGCACCAAAGACCGCCGGCCCCTCTTAACAACTACAATCAAGGAAGAATTGTTTGCCTATATGGGAGGGATCATCGGACGGCTTAAAGGGCAATCACTGCTTGTAAACGGCCCGAAAGAGCATGTTCATTTGTTGTTCGTGCTTCCTGCCACCCTTTCGCTTTCCGAAATGATGGAGAAGGTCAAAGCCAACTCTTCAAAGTGGGCGAGTGAACGCTGGCCCGCGATCGGCTTTGCCTGGCAAATCGGGTATGCCGGCTTCAGCGTCAGCCCCTCGAAGATAGAGGAAGTAAGGAATTACATCCTCAACCAGGAAGCGCATCATCGCAAGCTGACTTACGAAGAAGAGGTTGCTGCCTTGCTCAAAAGGCACGGGGTGAAGTTCGACAAGGATAATCTCTAAAGATGTCGCCCGCTGAAGCGGGCTGAAACGCGGTTGCTGGGGATTCGGTCCCATGGCTCACGCCATGGGCTAAAAGATGTCGCCCGCTGAGGCGGGCTAAAACAACCTGAGATAGCATGACAACTGAAGGATAAGGCTAGCCTCCCGCATCTGCTGACCGAGTAAGCAATTTTGAACAGATTTCATATCCCGAACATGGTAAGCTGTAAAGCGTGTTTTATCGGTAGCTCCCGTCCTGAGTGCCGCACTCAGTGAGATTCGTGGAGCGCCCACGTTGTTCACGCAAAGGCAGGTGTTTCCGTGAAGGATCTGAGCCTTACGATTGTCGAGTTGCCCGCCACGGTCGATGGCCGCCTGGACGGCCGGATCGCGAAAGACGTCTACTCGCTGTTCCGGTATCCCGCGCGCGGCGTGCCCCTGCTCGAAGCAGTCTGCCGCCGCGCGGGTTATGATGACATCGTCACGCTCGACCCACAGTATAACCGCCCACCGGGGCGCCTGGACGTGGACGATTGGAAGCGCCTTGCCAGCACCGACGTTTTGGGACTCTCGGTCATCACGCGCACCGCGAATCAGTCGTTTGAATTGGCGCGGCGGGTTCGCGCCATCAATCCCCGCGTCAAAATACTCTTTGGGGGCCCGCATCCCACCGCGCTGCCTGAAGAGTCTCTGGAGTTTGGTGATGTCGTGGTCACGCACGAGGGGGACTACACGCTGCCGCGAGTACTCGAGCGGCTGCAAGACAACCTCGGGGACCCGCAGCTCACCGATTTGCCGGGAGTGAATTATCTTGGCCGGGATGGCGAAATCATCCGCAATCCAGACCGTCCCTACCTGACCAGCGAAGAACTCTCGGCGCTTCCCTTTCCCGTCTATTCCGACCGCGTCAACCGGGGGATCACCCACAACGTTGTAAACACTTCGCGCGGCTGCCCCTATGAGTGCGAGTTCTGTTCGGTGATTGAGAACTTCGGGCGGGGATTTCGCTTCCTGAACGATGATGCGGCGGTGGCCCTGATCCGCCACACCATCCAGTTGAACGGCAAGCCGATCTTCTTCGGTGACGACATCTTCGCGGCCAATCGCGCCCGGACTACACGGCTGCTCGAGCGGCTGCTTTCCGAGGGAGTCAAGATGCCGCGCTGGTTCGCCCAGGTGCGGGTCGAAACTGCGCAAGACCGTGAACTGCTGCGACTGATGAAGCGCGCCAACTGTGCCATGGTTTTCATCGGCCTCGAGTCCGTAAACGATGAAACCCTTCGACTGTTCAACAAGCACTCGACCCTCGAGAAGAACCGCAGCGCAATCGCCGCCTTCAACGAAGCGGGCATCCGTGTGCATGGCATGTTCGTGCTGGGTTCCGACGCCGATACGCCTGAAACCCTGTGCGAGACCCTGAAGTTTGCCCGAGAGTCACGGCTCACCACAACCCAATTTTTTGCGCTCACCGCCATTCCCGGACCTCCCCTGACCCGGCGCCTGGCGGAGGAGAAACGGATCTTTGCTTGGGGTGACTGGCAGCTCTTCGACGCTCAGCACGCGGTGGTTTGTTCCACGCGCATCAGCCCTTCGGAGCTTCAAGCTGGAATCTTTCGCATATCCCGGCAGTTCTATTCGGTCAGTGAAGCGCTCAGGCACCTGATCCACGGGCGCTGGTTTGATTTCGCCATCCGGCTCCAGGGCGGTTATCTTACGCGGCGGATTGAGCGCGATAGCGCACCCTATGCCCACGCGCTCGATAAGTTCGACAAAGTTCGCGCCGATCTCGGTGTTGAGCTCGATAAACTTGCCGAGAAGGCGCGGGCAAAATTGCGTGAATACGGCGTGGGGCTCGAGGACGGTCAGGCTCGTGCCAAGGCCTATTTCAGTGACTTGTTTCAGCAGTTTGAGTCCGCTTGCGACCGCCTGAACCTCGAGCTGGTCCCTTATGGGCATGCCTTGCGGGAGATGGCGAGCAAGAAGTTCGAGAAGCATCTGCAGGCCCTTGCCACAGACCCGCTCAAGCAGGCACACGCGCAATAGAACCTCTTCCGTGGGTTGCCGACCACAGTACTGCTCACACGTTTGGTCAAAATAGCTCACCCAAGTTTTGCGACGGGGACATACATGCTGGGACTGAAGGAACCGGACGGAGGTTATCTCCTATCTGCGGGAAAAGACCGGAAAGCCGATCGAAATCGGGCGCCCGGCCCTCACTCTGTTTCCAAGCCTGTCCATTCGCGTCGACGACTTCGGCTTAAAGAAGCCCGCCGCCTTTCCTTCCGGCTATTTCGTTAAGGCGCGGCGGATTCCCACCACTCACAACGGGGGCTGGGGCTAGAGCTGGCGCTTGGGCGTGTGGAGGGCTGCCCGCGCTAGCTGGAACCAGAGTCAACGCCTTCAACTGGTCAAGCGACGTCAGCACGGCCTGCCAAGCAGCGGAGTCCTTCTTGGTATCGATCGGTGCGGAGAGGTCCCCATAAAAGTTCAGGATGTTCTCGCGCAGCTCCGCTGACGTCCGATCGAACTTTCGCTCGGAAAGTTTGGCCAGCAACTTTGCATAGGAGTCGTCGGTCAGTGTGTACTCCGCTGCCTTGGTCTCTTTGCCGGTATCAAAGTCAATGTTGGAGAGTCGCAGGGAGTCCGTTCGCAATTCTTCAAGATAGGTTCGGTATTGATCTACAGAAGTATTAATGCTCTTAAAATACATCTCCTCCGTCTTCGGGGTGGGGCTCTTGAACGCCATCGCTTTGAATGGCCCTATTTTCGGCATGTAATGCAAGAGCACTGACAACACGCGCGTGCCGAATCCCGGCTTTGTGTATTCCTTTCCCCAGTTCCTTTCATAGTCGGAGCGCGAAAGACGGTAAAGGAACTTTCGTTTTGAGAAGCTGGGTTCTTCGCGCATCATGTCCTTCTTATGGGTCCGCAGCGCGACCTGCGTCATCTCCGGGATCAGCCGGCTGACAGCGTAACGGTACGAGCTGATCGTGAGATTCTCGCGGGGAAGCACGTCTTTCAATTCCACTCCGTAAACCACCGGAAAGACGCGCTCCAGGAGGGGCAGGGACACCTGAAACCCGATGAAATCGTGATATTGTTGCGAGGCATAACGGCTCTTCGCCACCTGCACCATGTCGAACCCGAATTCCGTTCGGATATGCGCCGTTCTGTTCTCTGCGTACTTGACGGAGTTGCCGAACTTCGCCCGCAGCTTCGGGTATTCAATCGCAACCGCCTGGTTGACAGCCGGATGGCCGGCAATGTCTGACGCATAGTGTGCTAAGGCGCCCATGGCGAACGCATACTCGTTAGCGTCCTGACTCTCGAGCAGCAACTCGCGAACGAGGTCCCCGCTACGAACGTAATGCGCCAGATCGCTGAATTCCTTGCTGCCGAATGGGTAGTAGCCGAGGTCCTGGATGACGGCGCCGCCGTAGGCATAGGCATGCGCCTCCGTAATCTGGTCTTCCGTCAGCGTCGGAAATCGCTTGAGCAGCAGAGGCCGGATCTCATCTTTCCAGAGCAGGTCGACAATTTCCTCGTGCGTCAGGACGGAATACGCAAACAAGCCACCGGCGCACATCAGCAAGACACAGAGGACGAGTGCAACGACTGGCGTTTTTCTCATGTTTCGTTTTTCCTTAACCACGGTGAACCCGGAATTCGCGCGCCAGACGCTCGTCGCGTCTGGCGCGGTGGCTGTTTCCCTTCGATGACTTGCAGTTCTCCCGATGGATCGCTTATAACCGGCCAAACGTTCGTCCACCCGAGGGAGAGTATTTCGTCAGCGTGCTGTCCAGGCCCTGGGCCGCATGAGGAGTGCGCACTGTGCCGTCGATCAGAATTTCTTTCGCGGTCACCCTGCGTCCATACACCTTTTGGTTATCGTCTTCATCTTGCTTGTACACGGCCCCGTCGAGCGACGCCCCGCCAAACAAGCCCCGTGAGCGCGAGTAGCTAAGAATCTCCGCATGGAGTTGAACGTCGGTCGCGCCTTCCGCGGAACGACCCACCGGGCCGGCCGCTGCGGATAATTCCGCACCCAGCTTGACGCTGTCCTGAACCAGTTTTTTCATGCCTTCAGGGTTCATCACGAGGAAGACGACGTCGGTCGCCTTACCGCCGATCTGAAATCCCACGCTCGCGCCGCCCATGGTGAACATGGAGGGGGCATCCCACGGACCGTTCCCGCCCTTGCGGCACACCAGCACACCGCGTCCATAAGTGCCACCAAATCCAAAGGCGAACTTCACCTCAGAAGGAACGATGCCCACACACACGGCCTTGTCCAGCAAATCATGAGGAATGCCCTTGTCGGGAGTCCCCATGATCTCGTTTATGACGTTGGTTGCCTTTTGCAGTTGGCTCTCGCCTGCGAATGCAGGCGCACAGAATGCTAGAAACAGAAAAACCAAAGTAACCCTTTTCATTTGAAGCTCCTTTTCTGTACTTACACCGATCCCGAAGCTGCGCTGGATAGACAGTTAGAATACGACGCTGATTGCAATGCGAACACCGGGATGCACCGGGTTGTACAAGTAATAGCCGCCATCAATGTAGTCAACGTAAACTTCATCGGTGTAGTACCAGTCTGCTGGCCACGGGTCAATGAATCCGAACCAATAGCCGCCGTACTGGAAGCGCGGATACCCGGCGACAATCCTAGGACGGTTGACGCGGAACCTGTGGTCACGACCAAAATGGGCACGGAAACGGTCGTCAGGAATGCGACCACCGCGGTTGCCAGCGACGCCCTGTGCCTGCTGTGCGTGTTCCTGCCGCTGTGCAGATTTGGCTTGCTGCGCTTCTTGCTTCTGCTCAGCTTGTTGTGAAGACTTGGCCCGCTGTGCTTCTTGCTTCTGCTGAGCGTGTTGTGAAGACTTGGCCTGCTGTGCTTCTTGCTTCTGCTCAGCGTGTTGTGAAGACTTGGCCTGCTGTGCTTCTTGCTTCTGCTCAGCGTGTTGTGAAGACTTGGCCTGCTGTGCTTCTTGCTTCTGCTCAGCGTGTTGTGAAGACTTGGCCTGCTGTGCTTCTTGCTTCTGCTCAGCGTGTTGTGCAGACTTGGCCTGCTGTGCTTCTTGCTTCTGCTCAGCGTGTTGTGCAGACTTGGCCTGCTGTGCTTCTTGCTTCTGCTCAGCGTGTTGTGAAGATTTGGCCTGCTGTGCTTCTCGCTTCTGCTCAGCGTGTTGTGAAGACTTGGCCTGCTGTGCTTCTTGCTTCTGCTGTGCATGTTGTGCGGGCTTGGCCTCCTGAGCGTGTTCCTCCTGCTGCGCGTAGGCAGGAGCAGTGGTTCCGAGGAGCAAAAATAGAACTGCTGTGCTGATTATTCCAACTAGTTTCATGGGTGTAACCTCCATTCCAACTCACCTGCCATCCGCCTCTTACCAGATCCCGGCTGGTACCTTGAGGCACTCTTCTTATTATACCCTTTATATCCTGGGGGTAATTCGGTGTCAGTTCAGTTCCGCTCACACGTTAGGTCAAAATTGCTCAGTCACGTTTGCGACGGGAGAAACAAATGCTGGGACTCCTGGAGTTCAGTAAGGCTTCGAACTTGGAAATGATCTGATCGTTCACCCCGTGCGCCTTGACTGAACTTGCCATTTCACGATGACAGCCTCCAGCATTATTGGCCGCTCGGGTAGCTCTCAAGCCAAAAGACTCATACGGGTTTCCCCCCTCGGGGCGACCCGCCCCGCCCGTGCCGATTGAATCCTCCCCCGAAGGTGTGCTGGATAAATCGTCAGAATATGTTGAGGGTAAGGCGGAAGCCTGGATGCCTCAGGTTGAACATATAATAGACGCCATCAATGTATTCGACATAAAAGTCGTCGTTGTAGTCCCAGCCTACTGGCCATCCTTCATTGAACCCGAACCAATAGCCGCCGTACTGGAAGCGGTTATACCCTTCGATCATCTGGGGACGCCCCATGTGGAACGAGTGGCCCCGACCGAAATGGGAACGGTAACTGGCGTCAGAAACGCGGCCATAGTGGCCGCCGCCCCTGTTGGAAGCAACGGCCTGTCCCTGCTGCCCTCCGGACTGCTTCGCTTGCTGTGCGCGCTGCTCTGGCTGCGCTTTCTGTGCGCGCTGCTCTGGTTGGGCTTTCTGCGCGCGCTGCTGTGGCTGCGCTTTCTGTTCGTGTTGCGGTTGCGCCTGGTGTTGCGCCGGCTGGGCTTTTTCGCCGCCTCCGGGCTTTTCCTCCTCGCCTTTTTGTGCGAATGCAGGAACGGTGGTTCCGAGAAGCAAAAACAGAACTGCTGTGCTGATAACTCGATTTTGTTTCATAGGCGTTCCCTCCAACTCATGTCACATCTGCCTCTTGCTGCATTCTCGAGGCATACTTGTTATACCGTTTGTGCGCAGGGGTGTCAGTTCACTAAGGCTCACGTAATAGGTCAAAAATGCTCACCCGAGTTCATGGGGGGGAACTACAATCTGGAGCCGGTGGGGATTTGCCGGGCATTTGAGATGAACGGGGGCTTCGTTCCGCAACAAGGTGGACAATGCGGCGGCTCGCTTCCTGAGCCTGAGCGAAGGCTATCCTTTGGGAAAGCACTTCATCCAAACCGAGTGCTTTCCTCCGCACTACACCGCCCAGCCCGGCAGGCTCATCGAGCGGTTAACACCTATTTCGGTTATATGAGGTGGGTGTAGTGTCCACTAATTGAGTGGACAATGTAGCGCCACCGTCTCGGCGGCATCTGCCGGCAGGATGCCGGCGCTACGAGAGGGCGCGTTGTCCAGCTATTTCCTGGACACTACACTAGTCGTGCAGGACCACGCTCAAGAGGCTGCTGTTAACCGTCAACCCCCCGGTGAGGCTTTCGTAATCGACAAAGCCCAGCTTCTTGAACTTATTCATGAAATGACTGACCCGCGACCGAGTCGTGCCGACCATTTGCGCCAGGTTTTCCTGATTGATTCTGGGATGTATAGTTTCAGCTCTACTTTCCTTCCCAAAATGAGCCAGCAGCAAGAGAATCCGAGCCAGACGCTTCTCGCTGGAGTTGAAAAGCTGATCGACGAGATCCCCTTCGAATCGGATGTTGCGTGAAAGCAGATGCGTGACGAACAATTCCGAGATTTCGTGCTTTTCGTGCAGCATGCGCGCCATCAGCGGCTTCGAAATCCTGACCAGATTGCAATCTGTCAGCGTGGTAGCCGTGGCGATGCGCAACGGCTGACCAGCGAGGCATCCCTCGCCGAAGAAGTCACCGGCGCCCAGAATGGCGACGATCGCTTCCTTGCCTTGGTCGGATGTTACCGCGATCTTCACCTTGCCTTGCCGGAGGTAGAACACGGAATCCGCAGGTTGTCCTTGGCTGAAGATGTTGCGGCTGGCGCCGTATTCAACGTTGGTTTTCCCGCCGGCGAATCCAGCGAGGAAGGCTTCCCAATCGACCACCGGCGGCTTGTTAGTATTTGCCGCAACAGCCTGAGACTGGTTTTTCGCTAGGGCCATAACAACCTCCTTCTGCTTGCTGAAAGCAAGCCCTCGGTATCAAAAGTAATTGGTTTGTGGCGACGATT
Organism: Terriglobia bacterium; assembly: GCA_050012175.1. Classification (GTDB taxonomy): domain Bacteria; phylum Acidobacteriota; class Terriglobia; order UBA7540; family UBA7540; genus CAVROP01. The sequence goes on from JBEKHR010000001.1 coordinate 56,514, forward strand.
CTGACATCGCCTTGCGCGCCAAGTCCCATCAATCTCTCTTGACGTTTGTCCACTTTCAGTGCCCCGTCACGCCGTGCGTGAGATGGGCGTTACAGGGCTTCACCGCGGCTGACCCAGAGCCGGAAATACTGCTCGCTTTTTTGCAGGAGCTTCCAGGGCCACCTCGACTCCGTTCGCTTTGTAGCTCGAGATTTCTTCATCAACAATTTGTTTGACAATCTCCAGCGAAACCTGCTCGAAGTGTGTTTTAGCTTCTTTCGATTTGGGCATTGCGATTCATCCTTCCCGTCGCGTAAAGCCTAGCAGGCCACAACCGATACGGGTTAAATCTTTTTGAAATCTTTTGTTGCCCTTTAGTGGGGCTAATCTGCTGAATTAACGACGCTTACCCCCCGGCTAGCGGCCGCGCTGTTAGCGGGGGCATTGGCCGGATACTTTAGCGGTTCCATTATTTACTTGCAGTCTATCGTCACGTTGAGATACGATAGTGTTTCGGATGTTTAACGTTTCGGAGTTGTGGAGGTGGGCATGGCTCCTCGGGCTGACAAAGCTCCAGGCCATTTCAAGACGATGGCGCAAGCGAACGTCCCGCAAGGGCGAAAAGGAAAGCACCAGCAGATAGTATCCATAATCCTCCAGGACCTCGACAAGCTGGCGGACCGTTCTGCCATCAAAGTGCCCCTGGCAGAATTGGTGGAAAGCAAAGAGAAGGTACGTTCAGCCCTGAATCGAGCGACCCGGAAAGCTGGGCGGACGGTTGCGACCGCCAGCGACGCCAGCTACCTGTACGTATGGAACGTAAGCGCATCCCCTCAGGGCCCACAAAGCCCAAAGTGATCTGGTTCGGGTTGGCGCCGGGCGCGACCGAGGGGCTTGCGCAAAACCCGGCCTTCCGGCTAATTGGCTCCGAACCGGCTTTTCAGGACTCACCGAAGCGCGGGGACGAGCCAAGGGGGAAAAATGCGCTCGAGCGGCGCAGTTGGAGGCAACTGGGTGTATATTCTTGACTGCCAGAATGCCGAGCAAAATGTCGGGCTTATTCTACCTCTCTGCCGCAACATGGTGTTCCCCTCCGACATCCACGTACTCGCGGCCGCATTTTTCATGGGATTGGCGTCGGCCGCGCCGATGGGCCCGGTCAACATGCTGGCCATCCGCCGCGGCATGATCGGCGGTTGGCGCCGTACCCTCGCCTGCGGAGTCGGTCCCATCGCCGGCGACCTGATTCTCTTCTCCCTGGTCCTCCTCGGCGGGAACGACGTACCAGGTCGCGAGATGGGTGCTTGTCGCGTTTAGGCGGGCCTCATAAGCGTTCATTCGGTTGCCACCCACACTGCCTCGACTTGCGCCAAAGCTTTCCTGCAAATGTTCTCAGCACCGCATGTTGAGATTTTAATCAAGTTCTATCCTATTGAAAAGAGAATAGGTTATCAACAGTCCGTCGCCCCAGAACGCTTCGCGTGTTGTAATTTTCAGTAGGCAAATCGAGATTCTGGCCTATTGTCCATCTCTCCACTTCCTCATGGTGTCCGCTATCTGTTTGAAAACACGTTGAATACCTTTACCCTTGCAGTTCCATTTTGAACGAGTTTATGGTCCCCTAGCTGCAACTGTCTGGGTGGAAATCAAAGCCTTCGCACCCCATCCAAAAGAGTGCGGGAAGATGAGGTATCACATGGTTGCAGCACTTGTCCTCGGCACGTTCATTTGCTTCGTCATCGTTGATTATTTCTTGCAGACTCGGCGGCCGCAAGCTGCGAAAGCGGTGGTGGCGCCAGCGGAGCCTGAGGAAGTGTCGTTTCCCATGAACATTGTGGGCGGCTTTAAGCTTCCCGCCGGCCTCTCGTATCACTCTGGCCATGCATGGGCTGCAAAGGAGTCCCGAAACGTCGTGCGCATCGGGCTGGATGACTTTGCGGTTCGCTTGTTGGGCAAGGTTGACCAACTCGATCTGCCGGCTCGGGGTCGATGGCTGCGCCAAGGCGAGAAGGGTTGGACGCTGGCGCGCGGCGGTCACCGCTTCGAAATGTTGTCGCCCATCGAGGGCGAGGTCGTAGATGTAAACCCGGAGGTCTTGAAAGATCCCTCGGTCATTCACAAGGATCCCTACGGCCTCGGTTGGCTTGTCGCGGTCAACTCTCCGGCCGCTGATTCGAACCTGAAGAACCTGCTGCGGGGCAGGCTAGCCCAGCGCTGGATGGAAGAATCCGTCGCGACGCTCCATACCCACTTCAGCCCCTCGGCCGGAGTTCACTTGCAGGACGGTGGCCACGCTGTTTCGGACGTCCTGAGCGCGCTCCCCGAGGACCGCTGGGAAAGGGTAGTCCGCGAACTGTTTCTGGCCTAGGCCGAGCGCCTTGGTGTGTCAACGCCGGCGCGGGGAGTGCCGGGACACGCGGGTCTCTATTCCGAGGAGGACAAGTCACGGTCGCCCTCTTTGTGGCCTCGATGTTTATAGGCTTTTTGCTGGTGGATCGCATCGTGCAGTCGCTGCGGACTCGGCAGCCGGCGGTCTGCCTGCGGTGGGCTCCTTGACTCAGCTCGGACGCGGCGGTTGGCGCGCCTTCGAGGCGGAATTCTTGCGCCCCCAGCAAGCCCAGCTCACCCCATGAAGGCCCAGCCAAACGGATTTGAAATTCTCCGCCCTCCTGAGGCAGTCGAGGGTCGAGAGTCGAAGGTCGAAAAGGGCGATACCGCAAAAATGTGTGCGATAACCTGCACAGAGTTTGGCGGTAAGAATCTGAGAATCGATAGTCGGGACAATCTTCAGGAAACCTCATTTTATTCAGGCAGGCTCAGGAACTCGTGACACTGCTGGTCATCATGTCGCACCCTGAGCCCCGCATCTCCTTAACCTATAATCCACACAACAGGCTAGGTTGGGTGATTTCACCACAGTGGGAATATGAGGCAGAGGAAGTCCAGGAATTAGGGACAAAACGTCGGGTTTTAGGCTCCACGCTGCTGAATTTCTCGGCATCCCGCGTGCATAGAAATGCAGCGAGGCGTGCTCGTTGCGGCAGACTTCTTGTCGTCACACGCCCGTGCCCCAGATGTTGAAAAAATGAGCAAAGCGATTCTTGTCGATACGACTCGCTGCGTTGGCTGTCAGCGTTGTGTTGCCGCGTGCAAGCTTGTGAGCTTGGGGCAAGCCTTCGAATCTAAAGTGCGGGGCCGAGCAGTCCTGACCTGTCCCGATGTTCTTGATCGGGATGCTTTTGATCGGGAAGGGCGCTGGAATTCGGGTTTTTCAGCATCCTGTTGGGTCTGTCTCGGTTGACCAAGGACGCCCGATGCGTCGGTTCACTTACAGCCTGGCGACGAAATTGACGGCCTGCGTGGTCGGCAGCATGGCCCTCTTATTAGGGCTGTACGGGTACTGGAGCCTGCGGCTTTGGCGCCAATCTCAGCACGAGATGGTTTTTCAGAGCGCCGACCGAAACAGCGATATCATCTGGCGCAGCATCCGTTATTCGATGCTACGCAACCAACGCGAAGAAGTCTTCCACATCATCAACACCATCGGGCACGAAGCGGGCATCAGCCGCATTCGCATCTTCAATCAGGAAGGCCAAATCACTTTTTCCACTGACCCGCAGGAGGTTGGGCAGTTCGTCGATAAGAAGGCGGAGGCCTGCTATGCCTGCCATGCTCAGGCGCAACCCCTCAAGCGTCTGAATCGCCCCGACCGCCTGCGCATTTACACGGCCGCGGACGGCACACGCATTCTGGGCCTGATCCGGCCCATCGAGAACGAGCCCGACTGCTCGAACGCCGCCTGCCACGCCCACGCCCTGGGCAACCAGGTACTCGGCGTATTGGACACCAACCTCTCACTGGCCTCTGTGGATGAAGTCGTGGCCCGCAGCCAACGTCAGATTGTGGTCTTTACCATTGCTTCCATCATCATCCTCAGCTTGATTTCAGCGGGACTAATCCGGGTGACCGTGCACAAGCCCGTGCGCCAACTCACGGAGGGCACCCGACATGTGGCCGAGGGCGAGCTGGACTATTGCCTGCCGGTGGGCAGTGGCGATGAGCTAGGCAGCTTGGCGGCTTCTTTCAATCGCATGACGGAACAACTGAAGAAAGCGCAAGAGGAAAACCAGGAGTGGACCCGCACGCTGGAAGCGCGAGTCCATGAGAAGACGGGAGAGCTCGAGCGTGCTTATCACCGCTTGATGCAGTCCGAGAAGATGGCTTCGCTGGGAAAGCTCGCGGCGGTTGTCGCCCACGAGATCAATAACCCCCTCGCGGGCATTCTCACTTACAGCAAGCTGATTTCCCGTCTGGTGGACAAAGGTCTGGAGAACGAGGAGCGCCACAAGGAAGTGAAGAACGACCTAGCGGAGATTGAAGGAGAAAGCCGGCGTTGTGGAACCATCGTCAAGAACCTGCTGACGTTCGCCCGGCAGGCGCCGCTCAACCCGCAAAAGAACGATTTGGCCGGTGTCGTGGAACGCTGCCTGCTTCTGGTGGGGCACCAATGCGATCTGCAACAGGTGGATGTGGAAAGTCATTTGGACCCCAAGATGCCTTCCATTTACTGTGACGCGGGCCAGATCCAGCAGGTTCTTCTGGCCTTGCTGATGAACGCCGTCGAGGCCATGCCGCACGGCGGGCGGTTGAGGGTGGAAACCGCTTACAATGCAGAGCATCGCGAGGCGCGCATCATGGTCAGCGATGACGGCATGGGAATTCCTGAAGACGTCCTGCTGCATATCTTTGAACCTTTCTTCACCACCAAAGCGGAGGGCAAAGGCGTTGGTTTAGGATTGGCCATCGCTCTCGGGATTGTCCAGCAACATGGAGGGAACATCGAGGTGTCTTCCCCACAGCAGAAGGGAACTGCTTTCACGGTAACTCTGCCGGTGGAGCCGAAACTGTAGCCGACGTCTGCCGGGGGAACAGTGACGAGTGATCCCGCAGAGCGGGAACGAGTGACGAGCGGGAATACAGGGGACAGGAGTCAGAGGACAGAAGGTAGGCAGTGAGTAGTCGGTAGTCGAGGGTTTTTCCTCCACCTACCGCCTACCGCCTACCACATACTGATCTTCGCTCGAAACGGGAGTTGCGCATGGATTACAAAGCCAGCCTTTTGATCGTGGACGATGAAAACGTCGTCCGTGACTCGCTCGGCAAATGGTTCGAAGAAGAGGGCTACCTCGTTGAAACCGCCACCAGCGCCCGCGAGGCGCTGCTGAAGTTGCCCAGCCAGCGTTGGGATTTGGCCCTGGTGGATATCAAGATGCCCGGCATGGATGGTCTCGAGTTGCACCGCAAAATTCGCGAGGTCGATCCGGAGATTATTGTCATCATCATGACCGGCTACGCTTCGGTTGAGACTGCCGTCCAGGCGCTGAAAGACGGGGCGTACGACTACATCACCAAGCCTTTCGATCCCGATGATCTGGCTCATTTGGTTCGTAAGGCCCTCGAACACCGCAAAATCAAAGAGGAAAATGTGCGGCTGCGGGAAACCCTCGAGGAGGTTCAAGCGGTCGAATTGGTGGGGCAGAGCAAGCCGATGCAAAGGGTTATAGAACTCATCCGCACCGTTGCTCCCATGGACACCACCGTCCTGATCCGCGGGGAAAGCGGCACGGGCAAGGAATTGGTGGCGCGCGCCATTCACCACCTGAGCCCCCGCCGATTCATGCCCATGGTTACCATTCATTGTGGCGCCCTGACAGAGACCCTGCTCGAAAGCGAGCTTTTCGGGCACGAGAGGGGCGCCTTCACGGGCGCCCAGTATCGGAAGAAAGGCAAGTTCGAAGTCGCCGAGGGTGGCACGGTCTTCCTGGATGAAATCTCTGATATCAGCCTGAAGACCCAGACGGATCTGCTGCGCGTTCTGCAAGAGAAAGAGATAACGCGCGTGGGTGGCAACCAGGCGCTCAAGGTTGACTTTCGTGCCGTCGCCGCAACCAACAAGGATTTGTCGGCCCTCGTGAAGGAAGGGACCTTCCGGCCCGACCTCTACTACCGCCTGAACGTTTTTGGGATTGAACTGCCTCCCTTGCGAGACCGCCGTGAAGACATCCCGCTTTTGGTGGACCATTTCATCAAGAAGTATGCGCGGGCAATGAACAAGCGGTTCGCTTCCATCAGCCGGGCGGCTCTGGACATCTTGATGAATTACAGTTGGCCCGGCAACGTGCGCGAGCTCGAGAATGCCATCGAGCGGGCTATGGTAATCGGTCGCGAGCCGGAAATTCAGGCTTCCGATTTCCCCTTGCAGATTGGCTCGACCCAGCGACCCGAGGTAGGGCTTTCGCTCGACGACGTGGAGCGCGCGCATATTCTTCGAGTTCTGGAGTCCTGCGATTGGAACCAGACTCGCGCGGCAAGAATCCTCGAGATTGACCGCGTCACCCTCTACAACAAGATCAAGAAATACGGCTTTCGGAAAGGTATGCCTGCCGCGTCATGAGAATCATCTCGCTGGTTCCCGTCGGGCGAGTCGAGCGGGGCCACCTCGAATCGCTTGCGGAAGGGCTGGCAGCGCGCTTGCGCGTAGCATGCTGGATTCGGCCGGATGGGCTGGATGGCGAGTTTGCTTACAATCCTGTGCGCGGGCAATACCACTCCACGGAAATTCTTAAGAAGCTTTTGCAGGACCCGCCTGCGGAAAGCTGGCGAATCCTGGGAGTGACCGACGCAGACCTTTACATCCCTATCCTGACCTTCGTTTTTGGCGAAGCCCAATTGGGCGACACCGGCGCCCTGGTTTCCACCCACCGCCTGCGCCCGGAGTTCTATGGCATGCCCAAGGACCCTGGGCTACTCCAAGGGCGCCTTTTAAAGGAGGCCCTCCACGAATTGGGCCACACTTTTGGGCTTTGCCATTGCCCGGATTACCTTTGCGTGATGAGTGCCTCGCATGCCGTGGAGAGAATCGATTTGAAGCAGGCGGGTTTTTGCACAGCCTGCGCGGGCGCGGCAGGGGTCAGGTAAAGAGGGAGCTCCGCAGGAAATGGGTGCACTTGTCTGGCACGCTGTCATTCTGATCCCGCCTTGCGGGAGAAGAATCTGCTTTTGGTTGCGGCCGAAGGCCGCGCTGTGTTGGTCCTCGTTCCTAAAAAGCGGGCGGAGGAGTAAAATTACTTCTTGAGATGCAATGGGGGGATTAAGAGAATTGGCAAGGTTCAGTCAGTTTTTTAAAAGCGAGCAGAGCCGCATCGAAGGCTTGGCGGCAATCTCGGAGCCCATGCAACAGCCGGAGGAAATCTTTCGGACTGCCGATAGGGGAACGGGCCTCGTTGCCGAAGATGCAGCCTCTCTGTTTGCGGCAGCGCGCGATCAAAACCGTCGAATTGAAATCCAGGCAGCAGCGAACCGGGTGCGCGCGCGTTTTGCGTCACCAAGCGTTGAATTCGTCATCCCCGTCTACTTGACAAGCTACTGCCAGAACGAATGCTTGTATTGCGGCTATCGACAAAGCAATTCCATCGCCGAGCGAGTCCGGCTCAACCCTGAAGACTTTGAAAAACAATTGGACCTGATTCTCTCCTGGGGTCACCGGCAGATCGAATTGGTGCTCTCCGATGACCCTGAATTCGGCCCGGAAACGGTGGCGCGCTACGTTGCCGCCACACGCCGGAAACTCGAAGCCCTGGGCGGCGGAGTGGTGGCTCTGTGCTCCCCTGTTTACCAGCAAGAGGATTACGTCCGCTTGCGCGACGCCGGGTTGAATTGGGTGGTCGAGTGGCAGGAGACTTACCATCGCCCGCATTTCGACCGCTGGCACTTTGCGGGCTCGCCCAAGCGGGACTACGAGTCTCGCCTGGATCTCTGGGATCGCGTTATCGCCGCAGGCATTACCAAGATTGGGATGGGCGTGCTGTTGGGGCTTTACGATTTCCGTTACGACGCCTTGGCGGCCATCGAGCACGGAAACTATTTGCGCCGGACTTATGGAATTGAGCCGCACGCGCTAGGAATCCCGCGATTGAAGCCGGCGCGCGGCGTCCTGGCCTCGCAGAAGCCAAATCGCTTCACCCTCTCCGACGACGACTTCCGCCTGGTTGTTAGTATTTATCACATGGCTTTTCCCACCTCCCGCCTGTTCTTCAATACCCGCGAGAGTTACGACTTGAATATCTCGATGGTGGCTGCCGGTGATCTCTTTACCGTGGATTGCGAAACGCTGCCGGGCGCCTACTTGCGCCGCCACCTGCCCGGCCAGTTTTCCACCCACGACTATCCGCCCCGCCGGGAAGTGGTTGCGACTCTCGAGCAGCGTGGGTTTGCCTGCAAATATCTCGCCGAAGAAGTGCCGTGCGAGATAGCCCGTACGGCGTCGGCCTCGGGAACGGCAATTGATGAGAAGCGCTGGATCGGCCAGCACGCTCAGGTGCGCGCCCGGCTGCAAGATTGGGAAATGGCGCTGGAGCGGCTTTCCATGAATGGCAGCCAACCCGTCGAGCGGCAGGCGGCGGATGCCTCCTTGCACGAGATACTGAAGTACCTCGAAACGGTTCTGACCGCACATTGCCGGCAAGAGGAATCGGAGTTGTTCCCGGCCTTCCACCGCGACGCCGATATCACTTCAAAACTGGCGGCCTTTCGAGAGGACCACGAACGTTTTGGTGTGGACCTGGATAAATTCGAGAGGCAGATGGTCTCCTACGGTCTATCGAGAGACCCTACCGTGCTCTTGACCCTCGGCGCCCGTATGATTCGTGAAATGCGTGCACACCTCGAGGCGGAAGAGCAGTTGTCGAGCCACCTGTTCCCCGGCTCCCTTGCTTCTTCAGCGAAGGCTGCCCGGCGGACTTCGAGTTGAGTTTCATCTGCGCCACCCGCCGGTTTCTGAAGAGTAGCGCAGGACCCGCTGTTCGGTCCTGCGGCTCTTCAGTAGCCCCTCCCAAGATACGTTTTGTTCAATCGGGAATTGAAATTGGAGTTGTGCGCGAAGTGTGTTCGTGGCATGATTCGAGCAACTACAATCGACGGAAGACGTTTCACTCGAAATGGCGAAAACACTCGAAGGGCAGCTCGTTCCACTTGAGCGCATCGAGTCCCGAATTTTCGTGTTGCGGGGTCACCGCGTGATGCTGGATCGGGACTTGGCTGGCCTCTACGGCGTAGCCACGCGCGTGCTCAATCAAGCCGTGAAGCGGAATAAGGATCGGTTCCCGGAAGATTTCATGTTCCGTCTGACGAAAGAAGAGTCCTCGCTCGTGCTGGCTTCAAGATCACAAACTGTGACCTTGAAGCGTGGGCAGAATATCAAATATGCGCCTCATGTGTTCACGGAACACGGTGCGGTGATGCTTGCCAATGTGTTGAGGAGCCGTGTGGCGATTCGGGCGAGCATTCAGGTAGTCCGGGCATTCGTGCACCTGCGTCAGATGCTCGCTAGGCATGACGACCTTGCTCGGAAGATCGACGCTATCGAGCGTCGCGTGGGCAAGCACGATGTTGAGTTGCAGGAAGTGCTTAGGATCTTGCGGAAACTGCTTGAGCCGCCCCCAGTACCTGCGAAACGGCCGCTCGGCTTCATGCCCCCGAGGCCCGCAGGAGAATAAACCGCTGTGGCCGCCAGCGCGGCTTTCGTAAAGTGGGGGAGTTCACAGAATTGCGATTCTGGGACGTGGAACCGAAGGGGTAGTGTGTCTGAGGGGGTAACCTCGCGCGAACCAAAAGGGAACCTATTTGAGGCATAATGGGAGCGACAGCGATCGTTCGAGGCTTGTCTCGGGGCACGGCACAACTTGGTGACCAAGATTGTTCGAAGGTGATCGCACATGGTGGATGAAAAGCGAATTGCCGAGCTCAGTGAACGAATTGTTCGGGAGTTTCATCCGGAAAAAATCATCTTGTTTAGCTCCTATTACCAAGGTGGGCCATAACCCTGACTTACCCATCCAGAAGACGCTTCGTTAAAGAAATGGGGATAGCCGGACTCACGGCTTCCCTGCTTGTTCCGCAGCAGGCACAGCCAACTCCTGAAGAGGCGGCTCGAGATTGCCCATTGACAAGCACTCGATCGCTCGCGGGAGAGTGGCAGTTCCGATTGGACCCCAAGAGCGTGGGTGAATCTCAGGGCTGGCATCTCTCAAGCGCGTCAGCCGATGGATGGTCAAGGGTTATTGTCCCACACACCTGGCAGGTGTCCGAGGATTCGGCCGCATACCTGGGGGTGGCGTGGTATCGGCGCACCATTGCACTCCCGGAATCGTGGTCCGGTAAGGTTATTCGCCTGGAGTTCGAAGCAGTGTTTCACAGTGCCGTCGTGTGGGTGAACGGCAAACAGGTCGGGAGTCATCTTCGCAAGGGGTACACGTCCTTTGCCTTCGACATTTCCTCCGCGGTGCTGCCCGGCCAAGCCAACACGATCACCGTCAAAGTGGATAATTCCTTCGATCAAAATATGCTGCCACGCGGTAATTCCTATGATTGGACGCCGGACGGCGGGATTATCCGCCCCGTGAGTCTGCTCATCACCCCAAAGACGTTTATCGAACGGGTGGATGTGGATGCCCAACCCGACTTGAACGCATCCCATGCCAGCCTCGCCATTCGCGCCGCCCTGAGGAACTCCGACATCAGCACAAGACATATCGATATAGCTTATGAAATCCTTGAAGACGACACGGACCGCGTGGTGCTGCGGGCGCAGCGAGCGGCGACGGCGTCGCTTAAGCCAGAGGCGAGCGAAGAGGTCTCGCTTCCCCCAGTCGAATTGCCAAACCCTCGACTCTGGCATTTCGATCATCCGCACCTGTACCGCCTGGTAGCGACGATCGAGGCCGACGGCGAGCCACTTCATAGCTGTTCGACCACCTTCGGGGTTCGCAAAATCGAGGTGAGAGAAGGCGGCTTCCACTTCAATGGTGAACGCGTCTGGCTTATGGGGGTCGAACGCATGGCGGGGAGCAACCCGGAGTACGGGATGGCGGAACCCACCGCCTGGATTCTTCACGATCACAATGATCTGAAAGAGCTCAATTGCGTTTTCACCCGCGTCCACTGGCAGCAAGACAAACGCGTGCTCGATTTCTGTGACCGGCATGGAATTCTGCTGCAAGAAGAAGTGCCAACCTGGGGCGCCGAAACGTTCCGCGACATGAGCGAGCAGCCCTCACCGGATATCATGGCGAACGGCCTGGAACAGTTGCGCGAGATGATCCAACGCGACCGCAACCATCCCTGCATTTTCTCCTGGGGGCTTTGCAACGAGATTAACGGGCAGAACCCGGCGGCCTACCAGTTCGCCAAGCGCATGGTCGAGGAGGCGAAAAAACTCGATCCGAATCGCCTGCGCTCCTATGCTTCGAATTCGCTGTATAAAACGCCCGAAAAGGACGTGGCCGGGCTGATGGACTTTATTGAATGGAACGAATACTACGAGAGTTGGCACAAGGGCGGCGTTGAGGACGTGAAGCGCAACCTGGAAGAGATCCACCGCGCTTATCCCGATAAGCCCATTGTGATCTCAGAATACGGGTACTGTGCGTGCACACCGGACCGGCCGGAGAACGATCTGGTCCGCATCAGGATTCTGCGTGAGCACGACGACGCTTTCCGCCAGTATCCGTTTGTGGGCGGCGCGATCTTTTTCTGTTATAACGATTACCGTACGCATGTGGGTGACAAAGGGATCGGGGTCTTGAAGCAGCGTGTTCACGGAGTTGTGGACCTGTACGGGGCGCGCAAGGCGTCGTTCGAGGCGCTAAGGCAGGAGGCGAGTCCTGTGCAAGCACTCAGGCTGACGGCAGAGGGGAATTCCCTGACGGCAACTGTGGAGGCGCGCAGCAAGCTTCCCGCCTACACCCTGGAAGGCTACACGCTGAGATGGATTGTCTACGTTCAAGGCGACCTGCCGATGGAGCAGCATGAAACCCCGTTGCCTCGCCTTGCCCCCGGCCAGTCGGCCACAGTTTCGTTGGACTTCCAGCAAGAAAATCCGACGCACATTCGAGTTGAAGTTATTCGTCCCACCGGCTTTTCGGCAATGACCAAGATTTGGAACCGTGAGAGGTAGACGGCAGGTTACAAACTCCGGTCAAGGTATGCGTAATCCCTCAGTCTCGGGTGGTGTAGCGCCGCCCTTTAGAGCCTGCCCTGATCCCGCAGTCGCGGGAGAAGGGGCGGCACGTGCCGGTCCCGCAGACGCGGGACCGGCGCTGCGTGTGTTGCCACCCGAGACTGAGGGATTACAGGTATGCCCGAAACCTTGAGAACCTGGGCTTAATCTGTGCCGCGAGGGAGTCTTCGGTGAGTGACCATTTCTGGCTTGGCATGGCGGTCATTTTCATCAGTGGAGCGTTGAATGGAAGCTTTCCGCTGCCCATGAAGTACACGCGTCAGTGGAAATGGGAAAACACCTGGCTGGTTTTTGCCGCCGCAGCGTTGCTGATTATACCGTGGCTACTGGCTGCGGGTTTCGTGCCCCACCTCGAGGATGTCTATCGAGGCGTTTCCAGCCGTGCGCTCCTCGCCCCCCTGGTCTTCGGCTTTCTGTGGGGCATCGCTCAAGTGACCTTCGGCCTGGGAATCAGCGCCGTGGGCATGGCGCTGGCGTTCGCGGTGGTGGCCGGCCTGTCTTGTCTGTCGGGGTCTCTCGTACCCTTGTTGGTCCTTAACCCTGTAGACCTGCTCCGGCCGCGGGGCATCCTATTGCTCATCAGCATGCCCATCCTCTTCGCCGGCCTCGCTCTCTATGGCATGGCAGGCCGCCGGCGCGAGAAGGAGCAGAGGCCTGCCGGCCCCTCCGCTAGCGCAGTAGCTTCGAGTTTTCTGACCGGGCTGGCCATCTGCATCTTCACCGGTATCTTTGGGTCAAACATTAATCTCGGCTTCGCTTTCAGCGGCCAAATCCTGCAAAAGGCCGTTGCCCTGGGAGCTTTCCCGGTCACCTCAACCTACGCCTCGTGGGCGCTGGTGCTGGGCGCCGGCTTCGTTCCTAATCTGCTCTATTGCTTCCTGCTGCTTTTCCGTAACGGGACCTGGTCGCTTTTTCTGAATCCGGGCTGGGCAAGAGAAACCAGCCTGGCAATTGCCATGGGCTTGCTCTGGCTTTCGGGGATGGTAGGTTATGGCATCGGCGCGACGCTGGTAGGAAAGTACGGAACTTCCCTTGGCTATGCGCTGTTCGTTTCCGCAATGATTCTCTCTTCGAACTTCCTCGGCATCCTGACAGGAGAATGGAGAGCCACTTCACCGGCAACCCGGAGGGTGCTGACGGCGGCGGTGGTAGTAATCCTGATTTCCGTGCTTGTCCTGAATCTTGGAGGACTCTTCTGACGACGAGTCCCGCATGCATGGTGGGGGGCCGGGGCCCACTATCGGGTCGGGCAGCGGCGCTTCTATCCGTTCGGCGTCTACAGCGAGAAGAAACGACTGGAGAAGCTGAATTACGCTCACGGCAACGCGATGAAGAATGGCGCGAGCCAGTTGTCTATGCTTATCACTCGTCACTCGTCACTGCTCTTGTGGACGGAGGAAGTGGTATTGGCTCGTCACTTGTTTCCGCTCTGCGGGATCACTCGCCACTGCTTTCTTGGCCGTGGTCGAGCTTCCGGTTCTACTACCGGCAAGATGCCTCCCCCCTCGCCGTGGATCCCATGCCCTGAATTTCGACCTCCCAGAATCTCAATACTGTGAACTCCAAAAGTCCCCATGAACAAATTGCGTTCCCGGGGTTTTGGTTTCCGGGCCGTGCCTTGTGGTTATTACTGTGACAGGGTTTGAATTTCTTGGGGATCTTCCGGCACGACGACGGTTCGGCCGTCTCTCGCGACGAATTTTCCCTTCACTACGATTATATTGCCTTCGCCACGAACCCTGAAAATGCCGCGGCAGTTATGACTGAGATGTTCATCAGGACGGATTTTTTGCCTGAAGCCGTCCATATAAAGCACCTCATACTCGGCAGTCGGGGATGTGTTTTGGAGGAAATACGCTGGCCAGTTCGCCGGTACGATAAACCGTTTTGTCCAGCAGTCCGAGCGCATCGGGACAACCATTCTGCGAATATTAAGTGAAGCCACGTCTATCGTTTCGTCTGGAGTCGGCGTGTGCCCGTCCTCATCTGTGCATATGGGATAGTCAGGTGGCGGCTCCAAGGTGAAATCGCGTGGGGCCTGCACGGTGACCTGTGGGCGTGCAGTCGGCAGTTGCGATGGCGTGAGAGGCTTACCCTGACTGGTCATCAGTGAAAACCAACCTGCGATATATGCGATGATGATCCCAACGTAGATAAGAAACACTATGGCATGGGCACCACTAGCAGTCGAAGGTGTCGTCAAGGTTGGCAGCCCAAGCTCCGCAAATCTCTTGTTCTCCCCATTGAACGCTGCAGCGAGGCGACTCCTTATTTCCTGAGCGATCCGCAACCGTTTTATGTATCGTTCACACAGAGTACCAATAAGGATGGCACCGAATAGGGCACCAAAGGCGAAATATGGACCGGTGGACTCCGGTCGAAATCCTTGCGAAAGACAATATTCAGCCGAAGCAAATATCAGCAGGAAGAAACTCAGAATCCCACACGCTGCCCCCCCCCACCCGGTTTTCACTCCCACGGATTGAGCGTTTGCCACCACCGTATCGCGTAGCTGTGTCTCGATCGTCGATTTCCATTGCCCGTATTTTTCACGGACCGAGCGCATAACCCAAGCAAGGGTTTCCTGGCTCAGTTGTCCTCCGTTAGAAATCTGTTTGATTTGAGCAACGTCAGCCTCAATGGTCAGCTGGGAATCAATTTTCTCTTCTTGGACAAATGCATCAATGCGCCCCTTACCGTCTCTTCCAAGAAGGCAATACATTTCACATAGATAGCTCTCGGTGATTAGGCTGTGGGATTTTGTGGACAGCGTATCCACAATCTTGTTGGCAGTGTCATTGTCACCTCTTGCAATTAGCTTCTTCGACAGGGCGAGGGCGATATTCAACGCCTCTATTGACCGAGGATCAGCCTGCAGATCCAACTCCAGAACACATTGAGCATCGGTAAACCTCTCCAGCTCAATGAGCAGTCCCGTAAGTTTGCGTGCTTTCGCTGTAGAGTCACCTGACCTGCCCCAATTCCCGACGTTCATTCTTAGATTTGATGAGAAGGCATCGCCCAAGTGAAAGAGGTCACTTTGCGCTGAAAGCAGTTCAAGCACCTGGACAAAGTACTTTGGCGAGTTTCGATACTCGGAGAGATTCAGAACTTGAGTCAGCTTTTCGAGATATGGTCTGGCCCTGTCAGCTTGATGAAGCGATAACAATGAGGAGGCCGCAACCCAAAAACCATCAAGATTGCCGGGATCCTGTTCAATGGATTGGACCGCGAGTCTGTAAGCCTCCTCGAACATGCCAGATTGATAGAGAGAATAAGCTCTTTCGCTTTTGGCTTCCGCCTGCAGCTTCCACGCGTTTGCGGTGGTTGTCCTGTGTCGCTCCGCCGCCTCCTCAACGGCTTCCCGCTGCCTCTCCAATAGTTCTTCTTGCTGGGCAGCTTGCTCTGCTTGCTGCTGGGCCGCCCGCTCCATGGCCTCGCGCTGTTCCTCCATGGCCTCGAGTTGTTCCTCATGTTGCCTAGCGGCTTGGCGCGACTGCTCTTCAGCCAAACGTTTTCTAGAGCAAACGGGACATTCCCATCCGTCATATGAGTTGCCACAAGTCCAACAGTTGTGACGGGCCACCGCGCACCTCCCATCAGGAAAAGAGAATAGCGCAAAGGACCTACCGTCGAACACTTTGTCATGAGCCCGAATTTCCATTATCGACTTCGGGCCCGACCAATAACGTACACCTGACGGCGACTGAATGCAATTGTCAGTCGGGTTTCCAGTGTGAGGTGCTTCCATGGGCGACGGAGGGTGCCATTTTTGCGTCTCCCGAGAACCCCGAAGACCGGAACTGTATTTAGAGTTGCCTGTAGCGTGAAGGCGCCGGGCAGCAGTGGCCGGGGCAGGGGGCTCACGGCTAATCCCTTGAGGGTTGCGTCTGAAGTACGTCAGTGATACTGTGGTCCTCATCACTGCGGCCACGTGCGCCATTCTGCCACAGTGTTGAATTTCACGTCGAGGGAACGGGCATGGAACGTGCGAAGTCTGCTCATATTTCCTGGCACCAAATTGGTCACGAAATCTTGCACCATTCCTGGTGCACGTCGGGTGGCAGATGCGCCGAAAGGAAGCTTATGGCGATCCCAAGGTCTCAGTCTCGCAAGGTGCTCGTGTGGGCCACCGGGATAGTGGTAGCACTGGGCGTCATCGGGGGTATCGTCTCATGTGCCCCGAACTCCTCGAACGTTTCGCAGCAACAGACGGCCAAGCGGGGGTACGCGCTCCCTTCGGAACTTACAGTAAATGCCCGCGCGGAACGCGGTCCTGAAGGGGAGGTTCTTATCGTCGGCTCGACGAACTTCCCAGACGGAATGAAAATGGAGGTCGAAGTGCGAAGGGCAGGGAGAACCTTGGCTAGCGATGAACCCTTTGTGGGAAACGGAAGTTTTACAACAGCAGGGCTGCTAGAGCAGTCTCCGAACCCGAACTTCACACACAGGATGGAAAGCTGGCCAGACGCGAAGAATTTGAGGTTTCTACGGAGCCCGTTTCCTGCCGGGAATTACAGCGTGCGTTTCACGGCGTACTTTAACGGGGCGTGGCAGACCCCGGCGGTTCTCGCAATGCTCGGTGGTGAGGGTGGAAGGGAGCTTAACGGAAAGGTTCTGCGGCTGACCGATCCCGACGTCGTTGATAGTGAGAAGATTCTGGACACCTCAATTAACCTCTCCTTTTCCCCGCCGTCGCCGGAGGCCAAAGCCATCAGCCTTGTGAAAGCCGCCGTGCTGACGGTGCCGGGAAGCGGCCGGTCTGCAACCGACATCGGGGCGAACGTGGCCTACTTCATGTCCACGCCTGGCCTAAGACAGGCCAAGGGCTGGAGCGCAACCACAAAACAGAGCACGCTCTACGAGGTTGCCTACGACTTTATAAACGGTGGCGAAGGCGAACAAAAAGCAATTTGGAGCGTTGACTTGAAAACCGGGAAAGTAAAGTACGTGAACAAGAATGCGAAAAATTTCAGTTGGACCCCCAACTACTAGTCGCGGGAGCCTGGAAGGCCGTGACAATCATATCTCGAATGAAATGCGTTAGCCGGGCCATGCGAAGGGCGAGAGCCTTGGGATCGTTCATAGGTTCGGCTTCGCGAGCGAGGAAGGTGGTTAGGAGGTCCGTGACGGCTTCCGCTCCGTTTTTCTCCGGGGCCAGCCTGCCCCCCTTGCCGACGCGGGCGAGCCGGGCCGTCTGCCGGTGCTCTCCATCCACGTACCAGCGGAATTCCAGATAGTCGGTAAGAATCAGATTTGGCAAAGCGGGGAGGTACCGCTTCATCTGTTCCGACTTCTCCACTTCATCCAGGTCCTTGCCCACGTCTTTGGCTTCAAGGTGGCCAATTGTGACGGGACCGTGAGCACGCTTCTCCGTGACCGCGAAGTCCGGCGCTCCGCATTCACCACGCTTCGGCTCGTTTGTGGCGGTGACCTTCGGGGCGAGAGCTTGAAGTAGCGTCTTCAGAACCGGGCGGTGGGTGTGTTCCGTGGCATTGCCAGCTTGCAGCTCTTTCTCTATTTGTCGGCGGTAAACGTCAATCGGGCTAGCTGCCATGAATCACAACCGGGGGGAATATAGTTACCACAAGGGAACGGTGCGGGCAATACAAAATCGCATTGCCCCAATTCGCCGATAAGGTTGTCGAATACAGTAGACACTGGGTTCGGAGCGCGGGGGGTCAGCGCTGACCGGCCATGCCGAGCATGGCCGCCTTGCGTTTCGGCTGAGATCAGTGTTCCAAGGCCCGCTTTACCGTCCCGCCGCGGCGGGTCACCAACGAGTACCTCGCCCTCACCCTCCCCCCGCCGCGGAGAAGAGAGCCGAACCAGACGCCTGCAAAGGATTAAGCGTAACAGGACACTCGAGGGGCTCTTGCAGTGCCGGGGATCCCGATAAAGGGCATCGGGGAAGATCGGGACGGGTCGGGGCAGGTCGAGAGAGGTCAGCCCGGCATTGTGCTATCAGAGATCTATGCCCCGGCTAGCTGGGGGAGGGATTGGGGACGGGTGCGCGGGCTTCCCTTGTAGGGCCGAAGCGGACTCCATGTCTCTTGACAAACGGCAGAAGATAGGCTAGCGTAGTAAGTGGGGTTGTGGAAGAAAAATGCTGAATGGTGAATGGTGAATTATGAATTGCCAGTTGCCTCCTTACGTCTGGCCAGCGCCGACTGCCTTCTGCTTACTGCCGACTGCCTACTGCGTTTGAGGGGGGTTGGAGTTGGTGGAACTCTTGGCCCGTAACACAGACTACGACAAGATATCACCGCCGACGGGGAAAGAAAGAACAGTAACTTTAAAAATTGACGGACCGACGCGGGAATGTCTATGAAAACAAAGGACCGGCTTTCGGCGGCCTGGGGCGAAGCAGGAATGTTGTAGAAAACAAAGGTAGTTACTCCTTGAAAGCGGGAATGTTGTTGAAAAGAAACAGGATTCAGGATTCAGGAGTCAGGAGTCAGGAGTCAGAATGAAGAGCATCTGCCCTCCGCTGGCTGCCTTTTGCTTACTGTCTACTGCCTACTGCGGTCGTAGGTGGTAGGTCTGAAGAAGGGCTGATAGCTGACGGCTGAGGGCTGAAGGCTGACCCGCGGCGGGCTGAGGTGGCGCGCCTGGAGGGATTCGAACCCCCGACCTTCAGCTTCGAAGGCTGCCGCTCTATCCATCTGAGCTACAGGCGCGTGATTGCAGTTTACCCTAACTCGACGGAAGAGAGAAGTGCTAGTTGACTGTGTGGCAGCAGAGTAGGAAGGTCCAGAGCGATCCCGCTGTAGCGGGAGCGCAGGGCGGGATCAGGATGACAGCGAAGGACTCAGAATGACAGCGAAGGACTCAGAATGACAGCATGGCAGACGAGCGCAAAGAGGCACGTCGTAGGTGGGTGAGCATGTGTTTTTAACTGTCGACTGTGAACTGTCCCGCCGCGGCGGGTCAACTGTCGACTGTGTTGGTCGAGCGTTCCGGTCAGACTTGTGAGATTTCTTTGGCCACGCGCAGGAATTGCTGGGCGGCGGCGGAAAGGGCGCCACGGCGACGGTAGACGAGGCGTAGCTTGCGTTGGATACGCAGTTCCTTGACGTTCACGGCTACGAACTCCTTGCGCGCCAATTCCTCTTGGACGCACATGCGCGGGGCGAAGGCCACTCCCATGCCCATGCTGACGAACTTCTTGATGGTTTCCACCGTGGGCAGTTCCGCATCGATCCTTAAGGGCGTACGCAAGCGGGCGAAGGTTTCGATCACGCTCTGCCGGTAGGGGGAAGCGATGCTATGAGCGATGAAGGATTCGCGGCCCAGATCGTGGACGCTGACTTCGTGCGTGTTGGCCAAGGCGTGCTGCGGGGGGACGATCATGCACAGCTCGTCCAGGCTGACCACGGTGGATTCCAGGTCAGGGTTACGGGGGTTGTAGGAGAGCACGCCCAGGTCGATCTCGTGACGAACCAGCGTGCCGGGAATTTCGCGCGAAAGACAACGCTTGACGATCACCTGCACGGGCGCGTGGCGCTGGCGAAAACATTTGAGTACCGGGAGCAGATAAAGAGCGGTGGTCTCATTGGCGCCAATGGTCAGCTTGCCGCGCTCGAGGGCGCGGAGCTCATTGAGGGCGGCGCGCGTCTCAGCCCGGAGGTTCAAGACTCTTTCCGCGTTCTCGTACACCATGCGGCCGGCTTCGGTGAGGATGCCGCTCCTGGAGGAGCGGTCGAGCAGGGGCTCTCCAGTCCACTCCTCGAGCCGGCGGATGGCCTGGCTGATTGCCGGCTGCGTTCTGAGGAGCTTGGCCGCCGCACGGGAAAAACTCTTTTCTTCGACGACGGCTACGAAGGCTTCGAGTTGGGAGATTTCCATGGCTGCCTCCTATAAGACAAGCTTATGATACCAGAAATATTATAAATTTGACTTTGCCGCCCGACCGGTCGGACAATCAGCAGGATTGGTTCATTGAGTCATTGGGTCATTGGGTCATTGAATCATTGAAGGGCAGGCGTGGACGTTAATTCTTCGAGGCAATGAAGCAATGATTCAATGACCTAATGACCCAATGACCCAATGACCCAATGACTTAATGATTCAATTCTGGAGGCGCGATGTCCGACCGAGTCTATATATTCGATACCACGCTGAGGGATGGCGAGCAATCTCCTGGTTGCAGCATGAATTTCCAGGAAAAGCTCGAAATGGCCCGGCAGTTGGAGCGCTTGCAAGTGGACATTCTCGAAGCTGGCTTTCCGATTGCTTCCCAGGGTGATTTTGATGCCGTGCGGGCCATCGCGGCGGAAATCAGGACGCCGGTCATTGCGGCGCTGGCGCGGGCTAGCCAACTGGACATCGACCGTGCCTGGGAGGCGATTAAAGATGCCGCGCGACCGCGCCTGCATACTTTCCTCGCCACCTCGGATATCCACCTGAAATACAAGCTGCACAAGACACGCGAGGAAATCTTGGAGCAGATCAGTCGGGCGGTGGGGCAGGCGAAGTCTCTGTGCGGTGACATTGAATTCTCCCCCGAGGATGCGGGTCGCACAGACCGCAACTACTTGATCGAGTGCTGTCATGCGGCCGTGGAGGCCGGCGCCACAGTATTGAACCTTCCGGACACGGTTGGATACTGCCTGGAGCCTGAATACGAGCGGATGTTTGCCGACGTCAAATCGCGCCTGCCTGGAATGGACAAGGTGATCCTGAGCACCCACACGCACGACGACTTGGGCCTGGCGGTGGCGAATACCCTGGCGGGACTGCGGGGTGGGGCGCGCCAAGTGGAGTGCGCAATCAACGGGATCGGTGAGCGAGCGGGTAATGCGGCACTGGAAGAGGTAGTGATGGCCATTTACGTTCGCAAAGATGCCCTGCGGGTGCACACCGAGATCCGAAAGGAAGAGCTGTACGCCTCCAGCCAGTTGTTGACGCGGCTGACCGGCGTTGCCGTGCAACGGAACAAGGCCATTGTGGGGCGTAATGCTTTTTCGCACGAGGCTGGGATTCACCAGGATGGCGTGCTGAAGAACACCATCACCTACGAGATCATCACGCCTCAAACGGTGGGCCAATCCTCGAACCAGATTGTGCTGGGAAAACACTCCGGCCGGCATGCCCTTGCCAAGCGCTATGAAGAGCTTGGTTACCAGTTGGCCAAGCCCGAACTGGAGCGTGCCTACCAATTGTTCAGTCAGCTCGCGGACCGCAAGAAAAACATCTACGATGAGGATCTCCTGGCGATTGTGCAGGAGGGTTTCCAGCATCTCCCGGAAATGTTCACTCTGAAACTCTTGCAGAGCGTGACCTCGAGCGAAGGGCGGTCCACGGCAACCGTCGAGTTGGAAAAGGACGGCGCCGTATTCCACGACTCGGCGACAGCGGAGGGGCCCTGCGATGCGGCTTTCCGCGCGGTGGACCGAATCATAGGCGTTCCGGGCATCATCGCTGATTTTTCGGTCCATACTGTGGGCCCTGGGACGGACGGTGTTGCAGAGGTTTCGATTCGGGCGCGATTTGAAGGACGCGAGTTCACGGGAAGGTCCACGAGCCACAGCGTGGTGGAAGCCGCCGCCCGCGCCTACTTGCAGGCAGCCAACAAGGCGGCCTACGAGTTGAAACGCCTCGAAGAGAAGGAGGCAGCCCTCGCTTCCAGTTCGGTGCACGAGAATGCGGCCGTGGACCGTCTCCTCCCCGGCGGCTACTAATCACCGTAGCCTTTCGTCGCGAAGCTTTGAGCGGATGTGAAGTTCTCTCCAGAAGCCGACCGGGAATTCAGCTTACTCACTATGAGGGGAAGGGAAGTGCCAAGAGGCGGGGGGCTTGCACTATTCTCTCCAGCGTAACTTATTTATTATGAACGCTTTAGCATTCGACGCCCGATTGGGATCGAGGCCACCACAGGCTTTGGACTTCAGGAAACTGGTAGTGTCCTAATTAGAATGTAGGGCCGCCCCTTGGGGCGGCCAGGCCGGGGCACGCCCCGGCCCTACGTCGCATATTAGGACACTACCAAGAAATTCGCAAATTTGCGTGTTAATCCTGTATAATACACAGCAGAAGAGATATGCAAATTGTTTATAGGGTAGCAGTGCTGCCCGGCGATGGTATAGGGCCTGAAGTCACGACCGAGGCGATAAAGGTCTTGCAGGCGGTGCAGGCAATCGCCGGGCCGACCTTCAGGTTTCAAACCGGTTTGATCGGTGGTTGCGCTTTGGATGCGACCGCCACACCACTTCCCACAGAGACCATTTCCATCTGCAACAACTCTCAGGCGGTATTGCTAGGGGCGGTGGGAGGGCCCAGATGGGATTCCGTTCGGCCGGAAGTCCGGCCGGAGCAGGGTTTGCTCCAGATTCGGAAGAGGCTGGGGCTTTACGTGAACCTGCGCCCTGCTCGGGTGCTGGATTCGCTGGTAGGAATCTCGGCGCTCAAACCCGAGCGTGTTCGGGGCACTGACATGGTGATAGTCCGCGAGTTGACGGGGGGAATCTACTTTGGCAATCCCCGGGGAATCTTCGCCAAGAACGGCGAACGAGTGGGAATCAATACGGAGGTTTATCGAGAGCACGAAGTGGAACGTGTGGCGCATCGGGCCTTCCAGCTTGCGAGGCTGCGGCGGCGCAAGGTCACTTCGGTGGACAAGGCGAATGTCCTCGAGTCTTCCCGTCTTTGGCGCGAGGTAGTGTCGCGCGTGGCCAAGTCTTATCCTGAAGTCGAGCTCGAGAACATGTACGTGGATAACTGCGCCATGCGGCTCATTGATCGTCCAACGAGTTTCGACATTGTCCTGACCACCAACATGTTCGGGGACATCTTGAGTGATGAAGCCGCCATGCTCACGGGGTCCATCGGCCTTTTGCCGTCGGCAAGCCTGGGTGAGCAACATGCCTTGTACGAACCCGTCCACGGGTCAGCGTCGGATATCGCGGGGCGCAATCGAGCCAACCCCATCGCGGCCATCGCCTCCGCCGCCCTGATGCTCCGCTATTCATTCCGCATGGAGATGGCGGCGAGCGCCATTGAGACCGCCATTGAAAAGGTTCTGAAACGCGGCCATCGGACGCCCGAGCTTCCGGGCAAATCCCGCCCCATCACGACCTCCCGCATGGGCGACTTAATCGCCGAAACTACCCAGAAAATCTTGAAATCCAGGAAATCCTAAGAGCGGCGCTGCCTGCACTCCATCGTGTCGTGGATACCCAGACCGCGAATTCTGGGTCGTGTGGATACGCGTCCTCCTAGATGAACAACTCGACGGGCACATGAAAGAATGCGGCCAGCTTCTTGGCTTGGCTCTTGCTGATCGAGCGCTTCCCTGTGATGATTTCCGAGACGCGGCTCTTCGAGCCGATGACGGGCCCCAGGTCGCTGCGTCTTAATTCCTTTTCAGCCAGCAGATGCCGCAACATCTTGTCGGGCCTGAAGCGGGGCAGGGAAATATTCCGATCCTCGTACTCCTCCAGGAGCATTGCCAGAAGTTTCAAAAGGCGTCCTTCCTCCGGGCTTATCGAGGCGTCGTCTTTGTCCAAAAGGTGCTCGAAGCGAGCCAACATTCGCTTGTACTCTTCCTCGGTCTCAATCACTGCTGGCGCAGCCTTTCCCAGGAGCCGCCCGTATTTTCTTGGGTCAATCTTCAGCGGTGTCCCGCCTGTTCCTGGCCGCGTGGACTGAACGCCGAACCTTGCGACTGTACTCATAGCCACACTCCTTCATCGTACTCCGCATGAGTAAGGATTTGACGGATATAAACAACCTGCCATTTGTACTTGATAGTGGCAATCAGTCGGAACTTATTCCCGCCGATGTTGAAGACTGTGTACTTTCCGACAATGTCCGCGTGCCGGAAATCCGTGCGCACGTCTGCGAGCGATGACCAGCAAGCTCTGCGGGAGACTAAGAACCAGTGCGCCAGGGGTTCGACGGCTTCGGGGTGAGCCCGTGTAAATTCCCGAATTGCCCTCCGGCTGATCACGCGCACAAGAATAAGTTCCCATATTGGGAAACAGATGTCAATGGAATGCTGGCATCGGCCACCTCGGGGGGCGTCGCGTAATATGAGAGTTTACACTTTTGGGCATGGCACCCCGGGGGGCGACAGATCCGTTGGTCTCGTGGTAGGTCGTTGAGGAGCCATCCCGAATTCGTGATTGCCCCAGCGGCCCATAATATGAATAATCCCCTACTGGGAGGGATCAATGGGTCGAACGCTCGGCGTATTCATCTTAGTTATGGGGCTTTCGATGGGGATGCCAACAAACGCTGGAAACCCGCAATCGGGTGACGATAAGTTAAGAGGGAGCGAGTTACCACATGGGGCTGATCTGATACTTCTGCACGGCAAGATCTGGACCGGAGAACCTGTTACAACCAGGGGTGAAACTCCTGCTCCAGCGAGAATGGTTGAGGCTGTCGCTATTGCGAACGGGCGGATTCTTGCCGTGGGCAGCGACGAAGAAATCCGCACCTGCAAGGGCCTGAACACGGAGGTGGTCGATCTCAGGGGACGATTGGTGGTTCCGGGCTTGGCCGATAGCCATGTTCATTTCATTCAAGGTGGTTTTCAGCTTCTGGAGGTCGGCTTGAAAGACGCGTCCAGCGAGGCGGAGTTCGTGCGCCGCATCGCGGACAAGGCGAGCACTCTACCTCCCGGAAGGTGGATGCAGGGCGGCAATTGGGATGAGGAGGCATGGCCTTCGGAGAAGCTGCCCGATCGCTGGTTGATTGATCCGGTTACCCCGCACACTCCCGTCTTCATAAGCCGCTACGACGGCCACGCCGGGCTGGCGAACTCATTGGCGTTGAAGCTCGCGGGTGTCACCAAGGACACGCGGGACCCGGCAGGGGGTGTGATTGTTCGCGATCCCAAGTCCGGCGAGCCCACCGGAATCTTGAAGGACGGGGCACAGGATCTGGTCGCAAAGGTGATTCCACGCCCCACCGAGAGTGAGATGGAGGAGGCCTTGCGGACTGCCCTCAAGGAAGCCGCGCGCGTCGGTCTGACTTCAGTGCATGACATTACCGTGGACACGGACTCGTGGAACGGGAGCTTCACGGGTGAGATCCGATTGCTGCGGCGCGCGGAACTCGAGGGCTGGCTTACCTGCCGCCTCTACGCGATCACTCCGATTGCCCAATGGAAGATGCTGGCGGAGGCCGGAATCTCGCACGACATGGGCAGCGATTTCCTGAAGCTCGGAGCCGTGAAGGCTTTTGCGGACGGCTCTCTGGGCTCTCGGACCGGCTGGATGTTCGAGCCTTACGATGACGATCCCGGCAATGTAGGTCTACCTATGCCGCTCATGATTCCTCCCTCGAAGATGGAGGGGTTGGCACGCCAGGCGGACAAGGCAGGGATTCAAATTTGCACCCATGCCATTGGGGACCATGCGACATCAGCGATATTGGGTATCTATGAGAGACTCGGCGGGGGCCATCCGGCGGCGCACCGGTTTCGAGTCGAACACGCGCAACACGTCCGGCGGGAGGATTTTGCCCGCTTTGGGAAGCTTGGCGTCGTCGCCTCCATGCAGCCTTACCACGCTATTGACGACGGGCGCTGGGCCGAAAAGCGTATTGGACACGAGCGCGCGCGGACGAGTTACGCCTGGAGGTCGATGCTGGATGCTGGCGCGGTGCTTGCCTTCGGTTCGGACTGGCCTGTAGCGCCTCTCGACCCACTTTCGGGCATCGCTGCCGCAGTTACGCGCGCCACACTCGACGGCAGGAATCCTGGCGGATGGTTTCCAGAGCAGCGTTTGACGGTCGAGGAAGCCTTGCGCGCCTACACCCAGGGTTGTGCGTACGCAGCCTTTGAAGAGAAGGATAAGGGGACAATCTCGCCGGGGAAGTTTGCGGATCTGGATGTCCTCTCTGAAGACCTATTCCGAATCCCGCCTGCGAGAATCAAAGACGCGCGCGTGGAAATGACAATTGTGGGAGGTAGGGTGGTCTACCCAGCGGGCAATCGGTGATGTCCGTGGCTCCCTAGCCAACGCCTCGCTCCGCGTGGGGCTGCTTTCGATTGGGTTGCTTTTGGATTTGCTCTTCTGCCCGGCACATTGTAATATAAAAACCGGCACGGGGTGACCGAGGTGCCAGACGGGTATTCCGTCCTGGGCGCCTTGATGATGGATGGATCCGCAATGTGGTGGGAGAAGAAAACTCGCTCGGTGGCGTCCCTAAATGTGGAACCCGCGGCGCCGCCTCCGCCTCCCAGGATGGAAACGCCTATGAATGAGACGACTGTAAAGGTGCCAAGCACGACGCCCACCTCTCAGCACCAGACGGTTCTCGGTCAGACGGTGGTGCTGAAAGGCGAGTTATCGGCAAACGAGGATTTGCTCATCGAAGGGCAATTCGAGGGGACCATCTCTCTTGAAGACCATTGCCTGACGGTAGGAGCGGATGGGCAGGTCAAGGCAGAAGTCCGCGCGCGCCAAGTGGTGATCCTGGGCTCAGTTGCAGGCAACGTTGTGGCGCGGGAAAAAGTCGAGATTCGCCGCAGCGGGCATGTAGTTGGCGACCTCAAGGCAGGCGCTGTCGCCGTCGAGGAGGGCGCCTACTTCAAGGGGAGCATTGAAATCCTCCGTGAGAAGGCTCAAGAGGGTTCCCAAAGCACATCCCCGCAGAGCGCCTTGGAGACAAGCGCTTAGGTCCATTTGGGCAAGTGAAACGCGAAGGTCCGAAGAGAGCGGGAGGGCTTATACCCCGCATCTCATGCCCCGTTGCAGGGTCATCCTGAGCCTGGAGCATTGCAAAGCACATGGGTTCTGATGTTCCAAACGAGAACATACCAAGACTCTCAAAAGTCCTCGGCAGCTCACCCGAAAGCACCCAGTCGTGCACTCGAATGGTTGTGGCAGAACTTACGCGACGTACCGCGCCCCCATATTCTTGATTGTGGCCCCGTGTACCAAGCGACGCTCGATGTCCTCCTGAAGCGTGGCGCAAAACTCTATTTCACCGACCTGGTAACTCTTGCCCGGCAATCCGACCCCAAATTTATCCGCCGGCGTGGTAAGACGACGGTTTTTCTGATCGACAAGTTCCTCGAAAACCTTCCTCCCATTCCTCGCGATTCCTTATCCGCGATTGCTTGCTGGCATCTTCTGGACTTACTCCCACGAGATGCGCTTCCCGGTTTGGTGGCGAAGTTGTGGTCCTATATTCGGCCGGGAGGGGTACTGTTTTGCCTGCTCCGTGAACCCTATCTGGCCAACGGAGCGGAAACGCGCTGGTGGTTCGACAGCCTCATGGTCCTTGGGTCCGATGTCGAAAGCAAGGCTCCCTTCCCGCACCCCGCGCTCACCAATCGCGAGGTCGAACGGTTGGTTCCTGGCGGCAACGTCAAGACTTTCCTCACTCGCTCCGCGCGCAGGGAGGTCCTCGCCATCAAGTAGGAGTGCCGATTGACGATTTTCGATTGACGATTGTGGATTTTCCAATCGCCAATCTTCAATCAGCAATCGGCAATGAGAACTAGGTCTTTGGCTGCGGCCCTGCTGCCCTTTAATACGAGGGCTTCTGTGCCTGTCCGAAAGTGGCACAGTCGAATCCCAAAATCGGACACTCCGCACGTGACAATTGCTTAGGCAGATCCCATAACTCCTTCATATCGAATGAAGTATATATGTTCGGCGATTGGTCCACTTCTTGCGGTGTTGAAAGTTGATGGCTAAAAGCTTGCCAACTGCTGAGGTGTTCCAATGGAGACTCTGGTGCTAGATCCTAAGAAAGGCCGAACTTCTGCCACCGCGCGAATCTTGATTGCGGATGACCAGCCGGATGTGGTGGAGGCCCTTCGCTTTCTGCTCAAAGGGGAAGGCTACGAAGCCGAAGGAGTGAACTCCCCGGCAGCGGTCTTGCAGGCTGCTGCGACTCAGAATTTCGATGTTCTGCTGCTGGACCTGAATTACACTCGAGACACCACCTCGGGCTTAGAGGGCCTGGATCTGCTTTCCCGCATCAAGGCCTCGGACAGCATTCTGCCCGTCGTCGTCATGACGGCCTGGGGCAGCGTTGAGTTGGCCGTGGAAGCCATGCAGCTGGGGGTCGGAGACTTTGTCTTGAAGCCGTGGAACAACCGGCAGCTTCTCGAAATCCTGCGAACGCAGATCGAGCATGGAGCATCTCGTCGCCGGGAGTTGCAGGCCGAGCAGCGTGAACTGGAAGACGTGGAAGCTGTTCAGCGCGGATTTCTCCCCAAGGAAATCCCACAACTAGCGGGGTACGAGATTTCGGGCGCGTGGTGCCAGCGCGCGTTGTGGGTGGCGATTATTTTGATATCTATGCGTTCAGCGAGATCAAACTCGCTATGACCATCGCCGACGTTTCAGGCAAGGGAATGTCCGCCGCGCTCCTGATGTCCAACTTGCAGGCGGCGCTCAAGGCCACGGCGTCCGAGCAGGTACAGCCCGAGCAACTCTGCGCCAAAGTCAATCGGATCATTTACGGCAATGTTTCGCCGGGCAAATTCATCACTGCTTTTTATGGCTTGCTTGACGGCTCGTGTAACCGGCTGGTCTTTACGAATGCGGGGCAGAATGCGCCGATTCTGGCGCGGCGAGATGGTTCGTGGCTCCGCCTTGTCGAGGGCGGCCCGCCGCTGGGATTATTCCCCGATTGGAACTATGGAAGGGGCGAGGTTCAGTTTGCCGCCGGTGACCGGCTCGTGCTTTTCACGGATGGAGTGACAGAAGCCAGGAGCCCGGACGGGGAAGAATTCGGCGAAGAACGCCTGGTCACAGTGCTGTTGGAAAACCGCCGCCTCAGCGCGGGGGAGTTGCAGGAAAGAATTCTGGCCGAGGTGGCCAAATTCACTGGTGGGCGCTTCGAGGACGATGCAACGCTCGTCGTTGTTGCAGTGGCCAGTGAGAAGAGCAGTGGCTAGTGGTAAGTGGCTAGTGGTTAGTGGCTAGTGCGAGTAGAGCAATGGTGGGTGGCTAGTGGCGAGTCCTTAATGCCCAGGGCTTATCTCAGTAGCAAGCTGCGGTTCGTCGAGGAACGATACGAGCGAGATCAGGATTTACTTCTTACGGTGCGTCTAGCCACTAACCACTAACCACTAGCCACTTCGGCAATGGAAGGAGTGTCATGACAACATTCATTCAGGATTTGCGCTACGGCCTGCGGATGCTGGCCAAGAATCCTGGATTCACGGCGGTTGCCGTGCTCACGCTCGCGCTGGGCATTGGCGCCAATACGGCTATCTTCAGCGTGGTGAACGGCGTGCTGTTGCGGCCGCTGCCTTACGCGGACCCCGGGCGGCTGATGACGGTCTACGAAACGTCGCGGGAGTTCGGCCAAATGTCTGTCGCCTACCCGAATTTTCTCGACTGGCGCCGCGAAAACCACGCTTTCACGGACATAGCTGCCTACCGCGGGGATGACTTCAACTTCACAGGTTCCGGCCAGCCGGAGCATCTCAGGGGTGAATTCGTCTCAGCCAGCCTCCTGCCCGTCCTGGGCGTGAATCCGTTGCTGGGCCGCAACTTCATGCCTCAGGAGGACCGGGAGGGTGCGAGCGGCGTAGTGATGCTCACCTATGGTTTGTGGAAACGTCGATTCGGCGCCGACCCAAACATTCTCGGCAAAACCATGACCCTGAATGCCAGAAGTTACAAGGTGATTGGTGTGTTGCCCTCGGACTTTGGCTTCCGTAGGCGGGCCGAACTCTATGTTCCCATCGCGCAGTATTTATCCATCGAGCTCAATGATCGTGAGAATCATCCTGGGCTAAACGTGGTGGGCCGGCTGAAGCCGGATGTAACCATGGCCGCAGCCCAAGCCGAGATGACCTCCATTGGCCGCGCGCTTGCCCAGCAGTACCCGAAGACAAATGGGGGGCACGGGGTGGCAGTGGTCGAGATGAAGGACGATATGGTGGGACACATCCGGCCCACGCTGCTGTTGTTGCTGGGCGCGGTGGGATGTGTGTTGCTCATCGCTTGCGCCAATGTCGCTAATCTGCTGCTGGCGCGCTCGACGGCCCGAAGCCGCGAGTTTGCGATTCGTGTGGCGCTCGGCGCCGACCGCCCACGCGTGGTCCGCCAGCCTTTGACGGAGAGCGTACTGCTCGCTTTGGGCGCCTCCGTGTTCGGTTTGATGCTCGCGGATTGGGGAACTCGCCTCGTCTTGGCGGCGGTGCCCAACAGCTTGCCCCGCAGCCAGGAGATCGGTCTCGATCCCCACGTGCTCCTCTTCACACTGGCGCTTTCGGTTCTCACCGGCGTCCTGTTCGGCCTCGCCCCAGCTTTTCACAGTTCGAGTGTGAACCCGCAAGAGTCTCTGAAGGAGGGCGCTCGCGGCAGCGGTGGAGGACGTCATCGCGCCGAGGGTGTCTTCGTCGCCCTGGAGGTGGGCCTGGCCGTAGTCTTGCTCGCGGGCGCCGGATTGATGATTCAAAGCATCTGGCGGTTGTGGCGAGTTGACCCCGGATTCAACACACGCCACCTCTTGACGACGCAGGTGGCGCTCTCGCCAACTGTGATGGCCAGCCCGGCAGCCATTCGGCTCGCTTACCAGCAGTTGCTCGATCGCGTGGCGAGCATCCCAGGCATCCAGTCGGCTTCAATTGCCTCGCTGATCCCCCTGAGCGACAGCGACAGTGAGATTGCCTTCTGGCCGGGAAGCGGGCTCCAGCCTCCACAAGACCAGATGTCTTCGGCTATGTTTTACATCGGCACTCCCGACTACCTCCGCGTGATGGGCATTCCCCTGCGTGAAGGACGGTTTTTCACGGATCAGGACACGCTCGCCTCAGCCCCGGTGGTGGTGATCGACGACGTCATGGCCAAGCATCTGTTCCCCGGCCAGGACGCGGTCGGCAAGCAGTTTAGCTTGATTGAGCTGGGGCCGGTCCAGATCGTCGGCGTCGTCGGCCACGTGAAGCACTGGGGCCTCGATTCCGACGACACGGCCAAGATCCGGGACGAAATCTACTTCCCCTTCATGCAAGTGCCTGACAAGTTCATGCCGGAAGCCGTGGCGGGTTTGACCCTCGCCTTGCGCACCGCTCCCGATCCCTTGAGCGTGGTCTCGGCCGTGCGGGCGCAGGTCGCCGGGCCGACTGAGGACCAGCCCATCTTCGGCGTCCAGACGATGGAACAGATCATTTCGGATTCGCTCGCCGAGCGGCGCTTCACCCTGCTGCTGCTCATCATCTTTGCTTCCACCGCCCTGGTGCTGGCCGCGGTGGGAATCTACGGCGTGATGTCTTATGCGGTAAGCCGCCGCACGCATGAGTTGGGCGTGCGACTAGCACTTGGCGCGTCACGCCGCGAAATCCTGAGGCTCGTCGTAGGGGAAGGGATGGTGCTGGCGGCGATCGGAACTGTGGTCGGCTTAACGGCCGCGCTCGGACTGACGCGTTTGATGGCGAGCTTGCTGTACGGTGTCCGACCAGCGGACCCGGCAACGCTTGCGGCAGTATCGTTGTTGCTGGCGGGAATTGCCCTCCTTGCTTGTTACATCCCCGCGCGACGCGCGACCAAGGTTGATCCAATGGTGGCGCTGCGGTATGAATAGGTGTCAGGTGTCGGGTGCCAGGTGTCAGGTTATAGGGAACAGGGAACAGGGAACGGGTTTCGGGGTCCTGTTCCCTATTCCCTGTAACCTGACGGCTGACAGCTTGCGAAGCAACGAAGCTCTCAGCTTGCAGCCGGCAGCGGTCTGCTAGATAAAACTTGTGATCGTCCTCCGCCACAAGGTCAGAATGCCCGGTGCTTCGCCGCGAATCTCTTTCGGCCAAGCAGAATCGCGGCTACAGGGGGCGTTTTTCGATATACTGTGAAATCATCTCACGAAACTTATGGCTTGCTGGCCACGTATGAATGAATCGAAGCCTGAAAGGAGCGCAAATCGTTATGAAGCTGCTAACAATCCGTAGTCTGGCCTTCATCCTGGGGGTGGGGGTCCTGGCTATTTTAATCCAAACTGCCGAGGTCTGGGGTCAACAAGCCGCAGGCCCGCGGCCGGCGGGAGACGCCGCGAAAGTGGTCGACTTTAACTATACCAAGACCCACTCATTTCCGAATATTTTCGATTCTTTCTCGCCCCTCTACGTTCCCCACCCAGGAATGGAGAACTCTCCGCGGTTGCGCGACCTCATTCGCGAGGGGAAGCTATGGCTGTCCCTTGAGGATGCCATTGCGCTAACACTCGAAAACAATCTGGAAATCGATGTAGCACGGTTCACGATACCTTTAGCGCAGGCGGATTATCTCCGTAGCAAGTCAGGTTCGGCGGCCCGCGGCGTGACGGGCGTTACTACGATCTCGACGGCGCTGTTTGCGGGGGCCATCGGCTCGAGCACGACCAGCGGAAGTAGTGGAAGTAGTAGCGGCGCGGGCGGCGCAGGCTTCTCCGGCGGCGGTGCGCTGAATGCCGGTTCTGTTGGGTGCTGCGACCCGTTTGCCGGTTTCTCCATGGGTTGGAACCAGAACATCACCCCCCTTGGAACAATCGCCCTCACGGGTGTTGCCTCCCTGACCAACCAGCAGACAAGTTACTCGACCTATTTCGGTCAGGGTTTCATGACAGGGACCAGTTACGTGGTCGCATTGTATGGAGATCGCTCCACCACCACCGCCTTGACTTCGCTGCTCAACCCGCAAGTACCCTCGGGCATGATTATTACTTTGAGTCAGAACCTTCTGAGTGGCTTTGGCTACCGTGCTAATGCTTCGTCCCTGCGCATCGCAAGGAACAACCTCCAGTTGACCGACAGCGTATTCAAGCAGCAGGTCATTACCACCATTGCTCAGGTCGTGAACCTGTATTCGGACCTCCTTTACTACCGCGAGAACGTCCGGGTGGCTGAAGAAGCGCTCAAGTATGCGCAGACGCTCATGAAAGATAACACGCGCCAAGTGGAAATCGGGAACTTAGCGGCGATCGAGGTCACCCGCGCCAAGTCAGAAGTGGCTGCCCGCCGGCAGGACCTGATCGTTGCCCAAACTAGTTACCATCAGCAGGAAGAAACCTTGAAGACCGCGCTCGCCAAACATGTCGATGCCGACATGGCGGGCGTAGCAATCGAGCCCACTGATAAGCTGCCCGAACCAAGGCCCAATGACATTCCGCCGCTCGAAGAGGCTCTCACCGAGGCGCTTAAGAACCGGCCGGAAATCGAACAGGCCAACCTGAACATGCGAAACCAGAACATCACAATTCAGGCGGTCCGGAACAGATTGCTGCCCACCTTGAACGTTTTCGCCACCTATGCGCCGACGGGACTTTCGGGGCATTTCCTCTGCGGAGGCAATCCCGCCTATGAGCCAGCCTGTCCCTCGGGAGTAACGGGCTATCTACCGGGAGGGGCTTCGGATGCGCTCTCGGAAGTCTTCCACAACAAGTATCCCAACTACTCTTTCGGAGTCAACCTGTCGATTCCCATTCGCAACCGTGCCGCTCAGGCTGACGAGGCGACGGCCCTTATCCAGGAGCGACAGATGCGCGTTAAGTTGCAGCAGCAGATAAACCAGATCGGGCAGGATGTGCGCAACGCGGTGATCGCTGTGACCCAGGCCCAGGTCCAAATCGACGCGGCCAAGGAGGCAACGGGGCTTGCAAAGGAAACCTTGGAGGGAGAACAGAAGAAGTTCCTCTTAGGAGAATCTACGCCGTTTCTCGTCATCCAGGCGCAGCGAGATCTGGCAAATGCAGAGGGCAATGAAGCTAAGGCGCGCTCGACCTACGCCAAGGCGCTAACCCAGTTTGCACAAGCCACAGCCACTGTCCTGGACAAGTACCATATTGAAATAGCTGAAGCCAAGAGCGGACAGGTCACTCGTGCGATGAATATCCCGGGCACGCCAACTTCACCCTGAGCTCAGTGAAGTGTGTTGAGGGTGGGGCAAGCCCTACCCCTACAAGTTGTAGGGGGACGGCTTGCCGTCCGCTCCGGCTGTTCGATCCCTTCTGGGCGCAACCGACCCCTCACCCGGCCCGCGACGGCTGGTGAAAGCGCCATCGCGGTCCACCCTCTCCCCAGGAGAGAGGGCAAAATGCCTTTTCGAGAATAGGGAACAACAACCAGGGACTTTGAAACCCGTTTCCTGTTCCCTATTACGGTTGGATGAGGCCTTTCTTGACAGCGAAGAGGACCAGTTCCGCTGTACGGTGGAGATTGAGAGTCTCCATCACGCGTGCGCGGTGTACGGCAACTGTATTGACGCTGATATTAAGTAGCGTAGCAATTTCCTTGTTAGATTTTCCCTGAGCGATTAGCTGCAGGACTTCCTTCTCGCGGAGCGTCAGCTTTTCATACGGATCCTGGCTCGTACCTTGGAAGGTCCCGGCCTTCATACTCTCCAGGACAATATGGGAGACGCCGGGGCTGAAGTAGGCTTGGCCCTCCGCCAGCGCCATGACGGCTCGCGTCAGATCGACCTCGATGGCGTTCTTCAGGATATAACCCTTGGCGCCCAGCTCGAACGCCTTGCGCACATACGCTTCGTTCGAATACATGCTGAGGATCAGGATTTTGATTTGCGGGTCGGCCTTGAGAATTTCAGCCGTCGCCTCAAGCCCTCCCAGGTCCGGCATAGAGAGATCCATCACCACCACATCCGGCTTGAGCTCTTTGCACTGATCGATGGCCTCAAGGCCGGTGCGCGCTTCTCCCACCACGCTAATGCCCGGGTCATCCTCGAGGATGCGCCGGAATCCCTGGCGGACCAGAATATGATCTTCTGCAAGCAGGACCCGAATCTTCTTTTCCTTGCTGGGGGATGTCACAGTTCAACTCACCTCTTGGACAGTGTGATTAAGGGACGGTCGATGGAGGGGAATGTGGACGCTGACCACCGTTCCCCCCTGTGGCGACGAGCGGAGGGAAAAGGACCCCTTCAAGTGCTCGGCTCGCTCCCGCATGCCCATCAATCCTATTCCCTGACCAGCCACGCGATTGTTGTCGAGGCCTACGACGAAGCCCGCACCGTTGTCCCGGATTTCGAGGTTCAAACTGCCCTCTTGCTCTTCGACCGTCACCCAGGCTTCTTTGGCGCCGGAGTGGCGCGCTACGTTGTTCAAAGCCTCCTGGACAATTCGATAAAGGTGAATGGCGTCCTCGAAAGGGAAAAAGCCGTCCGAGAACTTGCCCTTATAGTGCACCTGAATGCCGGTCTGCCGCGAGAACTGTCCGACAAACCATTCGAGAGTTTGAGCTAGTCCGAAATCATCCAGAATCGCCGGCCTGAAAATCTGTGATTCCGAGCGAACCGACTGCAGGGTATCTTCCACGATTTTCTTGACCGCCTTTACATCCTGGACGAACACGGGGTCCTTGTCCAGTGCCTTTTGACCGGCGCGGCTCAGGGTGACGCCGATGGCCGTCAGGATCTGGCCGAATTCGTCGTGAAGGTCGCGCGCCACTTGCCGGAGGGTCTTCTCCTGAACGTCAATCAATTTCCAGGAAAGCATGCGAAGTTGTTCGGACTGCGTTTGCAGTTTTTCGGCGAGGTGGTGCAAGCGATCAAACGTCTTGCGATTGGCCTGAAGCGTGTAGAGCCCCGTGCCAAGCGCCACCAGAAAAAGGATGCCGATCAGCACAAGAATGTCTTTCTTAACTTTGCCGTATACCAGGCTGACTCGCTGGCCTGCCTCGCTTTGGGCCTGATCGTTGAGCGCCAACAAACGGGAGACGATGGCGGAGATGATCTCCCGCTTATTCTCGGTCTGGGACCGGATCATGTATCGTGCGGTCGCCTCGTGGCCCTGGTCGGCCAATTGGAAAGCTTCATCGGCGCTGAGCCAGAAGTCGTCCAACACGTCGCGTAACTGCCGGCGCTTTTCGTCACCGGCGGGAGTGCTCGCCGAGTACTGCCCCTCCAGGCGCAGGGCTTCATCCATGTCCTGCCGCACCCGCGTGAACTCGCCCTTCCAATAAAACATGGGGTAGCGGCTTTCGGGCAGCGTCATGTCACGGAGGGATACAGCCAGCTCGTAGGTGTCATCCTGTAACCGCAGGAGCTGCAAGGAAGCCTTGCGGTTCTTCTGCACCACGTTTATCTGAAAATCTTCCAGCCAGCGGATTTCGTGAATGGTGTAACCGGCGAAGATAAGGAAAATCGCCAGACTGACACACAGGCCCAGCCCAAGGCCCGCGGAAGGGGAGGGAATCTCACTCAACACGTCGTGTTCAGTATGCGGTTGGCTCATTTCGCAGCCAAAGCAGATGGTGCGTAATAGATCGGAAGTAGTGTAAAGCAGCCGCCCCCACCTAGCACATGCCACCTACGACCTACCGTTCTTAGCATCCTGCTCAATCTTCTCACCGAATACGAACAGGTTCAAGCCAGCCACCGCATGGGACAGGGTCGCGTCAAAGTCCCCGAAAGGTAACATCCCAAAGCGGCTCTGCCGCCTGCTGTGCGGAAAGGCTTCGCCTTTCCGAGGGCTTCCGCCCTGACTAACCCCCTCGGCTCGGCTGGAAGGCTGAGCCTTCCAGCCGAGCCGAGGGGAAGAAGGGAGGCTGTCTGCGCCGGAAAGCCAGAGGCTTTCCGCACAGCAGGCGGCAGAGCCGCTTTTTGCGCGACTTTGACGCGACCCTGCCGCATTGGACGGTCGCCCCACAGTTCACACCGGGGTGGTTCGCGATCCGTCCCGATCCGATGGGGAACCGACCCTGCATCCGGCAGCGCGTCTCCGGCGGGGTTTGAAATGCGCGCTTCAATCCGGTACGCGCCTTTGTGAATGAAGGCGCGATGGCACTTCTTAAAAGGCTCTCAAATGCGCTCTGACATAGTCCTTAAAGGCCTCTTCGATCGTCACGGTTGTCTTTCCCGGGGCGTGGTAGCGCCACCGCGAGTCGATGCTTGCCACGGCGGCGACTTCGCGGGTGGTGGAGCTGATGAAGACTTCGGCCGCCGAGGAGAGATCCTCCGTGGTCAGGTTCTCCTCGACGAGGTCGAGACCGGCCCGCGGCACAACCTCACGCAGAACATCTCGGGTGACACCCGGCAGGCAGCCCGTAGAAAGGGGCGGGGTCAGAACCTTGCCCCCGCGAATCAGGAAGACATTTGCCGACGTGCACTCCGCAATGTGGCCGCTCTCGTTGAGGAGCAGAACGTCGTCAAATCCCTCTGCGTGGGCCTGTTCAAGCAGCGCCACGTTCTGAACCCAGGACAACATCTTGACTCCCGCCAGCCGCGTCGCAGAGTAAATGGCGTGCGGTTGTAGCTTGAGGCGATGTATCGCCGGCCACCGAACCAGTTCCCGCGTGAAGATCAGCAGGTCCGTTTCGGGACGGTCGCCCGCCTGCCCCCAAAGTCCTCCATGGTTCTTCACGAACGACACCCGCGCCATGCCTTCAGGCCGATGATTGGCCTCTGCCAGCTTGATGACTGCCAGGCGAACCGCCTCCTGTTCGTGGGTGAGGTTCATCCCCAGCCGTTCCGCGTCATGCGACATCCGGGCCCAATGGCGGTCGAAGGCGAATGGCCTCCCTTCGTATATTCGTAAAGTGGTGAACACGCCCCAGCCCATCAGCAATCCCATTTGGCCCGGCGAGAGATGCGCTTCTCGTAAGGGAATGAGGCGGTCATTATGAAAGATCAAGCTGTCCATAAATTTGAGTAAGTCCTTCAAGTAGAAGTCGTGGAGTCGCTCAGCTTAGGGGTCGTCACGAAATAACCATTGCATTGGTCGCTGAACAACCCCCTCACCTGGCCCGCCCCGGCTGAAGAGAACGCCGGTGGCGGTCCACCCTCTCCCCCAAGGGGGAGAGGGCCGCGCAAGGTTAGAAAATCTCAGCAAAAATATAGAAACTCCAGGGTCCCGCAGGACGGGACCACCCTCTGTCCCGCTCTGCGGGACCGAGGGCAGTAGGAATCGAATCAACTCTCCCCTCTGTCGCCGCGGCGACAGAGGGGCTGGGGGTGAGGGGGTTCCGAAACCCGCAGGCTGAATCCTTGCCTTCCGCCCGCGGCTCTTCCCTAGTTCCCAGCCCCCAGCCCCTAGCTCCGCTTTTTCAGCAACCGGCGAGAGCTTCGAGCAGTGGCTGGGCCTTGAGCATCAGCTCCGCATATTCTCCCTCGTCCTGCGAGTCAGCCACGATGCCTCCCCCCACATTGAACACGGCCCGGTCGTCTGCAATGCACATGGTGCGAATCGCAACGCTGAAATCCATTGTACAGTAATCCAACCCGGGAAGGCCGCGAATTAGGCCCAGCGCGCCCATGGACACGCCTCGCGCGACCTGTTCGGTCTCCGCGAGGATTTGCATCGCCCGGATCTTGGGCGCGCCGGTGATCGAGCCGCAAGGAAACAACGCCCTCAGGATTTCGCAAATTCCGACTCCGCGTTGAAGCGTTCCCTCGACGTGAGAAACCAGGTGCAAAAGGTGGGGCAGACGTTCCGTCTCCCAAAGCCGCACCCGGATACTATTATAGTTGCAGATACGGCCCAGGTCGTTACGCAAAAGGTCAACAATCATCACATTCTCGCACCGGTCTTTGACGCTGGCGAGCAACCTCGATTTCACTTTGTCCTCCTCATCGCCCTGGCGGGCAATCGTGCCCTTGACGGGGCTGGCGAGGATCCGGTCGCCTGAAACTCGAAAGAATCTCTCCGGCGAGTTACTGATGATCGTTCGAGCCGGGCTCTTCAGGAAGGCGCGAAACGGCGCGAGACTACGGCGCACTCGTTCGAAGATTCGCTCGGCGGTGGTTCCGCCGAGGTTCACCGTGAATTGTTGCGTCAGATTTGCCTGATAAATGTCTCCGGCGGCAATATAAGCCTTGATCTTCGCGAGCGCATTCCGGTAAGAGACACGATCAAAATTAGCCGCGAATCTGGTGTTTCCAGCCGAGGGCTCGTCCTCCCCCCTGGTTTCCTCGAAGGGCAGCGCTTGAACGAATGGATAATAGGCGAAGGAGACATCCGGCAGGGAACTGTCCACCACGAGTGGGACAGGCTCGAAGTGACGGCCCAGCTCATAGGAAAGGAAACCGATCGCAGCCCCGGCGGGAAACTTTTGCGCGTGCTTCGTAATCCAGGGCGCAAGCTCTTGGAATGCCTCGAGACCTCCTTCCAGCACACTGACCGGGTATGTCGCCAGCCAAGTCTGCCAGGTGCCGTCCCCCGCCCACCGGCCTTCCAGGATGGCAGGTCGCACAGCGGCAGGAGTGCTGAGTATTTGATGCAGAAGGCTATTCAACATCCTGGATTACGGGCCTGAAACTTAGTGAGATCCCCGCGCCCCTAAAACTGGGACGGCTCGGCTTGCGCCAGGGGCTGCCAGGTTACCAGGAAACACGAACCGTAAGCGGGTAGTTCAGGCGAATCAGGCAGAGAGTCTCGGGGGGCAGATTCACTTCGTGCCCTCTCGGCCACAGGATCTCGTAACCGATCGCCGCGGCGCCCGCGAGGGAGAGACCCATAGAAACGGCTGTAGCGCCGGACGCCACAGCTTTGATGGCACCGAAGCTTCCCAGTCCAACTCCACCTATAAGCGTCTTCCACGAAAGTGCGCGCCCGCCGGTCAAATGGCCTTCCGCGTCGATGTGCAGATCAAGTTTGCTGGACTTGTCCATCACCGCCAGAACACCTGCCATCGGCTCAGCTTGGCCGTCGGGCAAAACGATCTTGTCAAAGCGGAGTCCAAGCTCCGCGGGACGGTGAACGTGGCCGGAATTGCGGATCATAGTGATGCGGCCATCGAGAATGCTGCCGGAAGGCAGCACGACGCGCCCCCCCACCAAGACGGGTTGCAGCAGACGGGCGGTGACGAGGTCGTTTGGGTGGTTGATCTGGGTGTGGATTCCGGAGAGCATCTGAATACTGACTTGGGTTTCTGCGGGGACGGTGACTTTATCCGAATGCATGGAGGATTCGGTGCTAGCTGGCCCCAGGCCGCTCCGGTGGGGCAGCGCCACGGGCACCTCACCTTCCTGTGCCAATGCTGTGATCGCGAGAAAACCTATCACCGTGATTGCCGTGAGTGCCTTATTCATGAAGTTTCACCTCATTAAAGGACTGCGCAGAAGCGCTTCCAGATCCACTTTCCCATCCGAATTAGAAAGGCGCCTCCCGGGCAAAATCCTTCACCCTCTCCCCGAACCGGCTGTTGAGTTAGTTGCTATTTTCCCCCTTCGCCGCTCAGAAATCAAGCTCTTGTTGGCAGGCGAAAGGAATAAGGCTCTCAGCTTTCAGCCGTCGGCGGTCAGTTAAGGAAAAGCCAGTGGGCTGCTTGCTGAGAGCTGATAGCTGACGGCTGAAAGCTATGGGACGGGGGAAATAAAAAGGCCCAACCACTGGGGTTGGGCCAGGAATTGCACAAACGGATGCTGCTGATTACCCGACCTTTGTGACCTTGTCGGCCTGAGGTCCCTTTTGCCCCTGAATGATCTCGAACTCAACTGTGTCGCCTTCTTGCAAGGTCTTGAAGCCTTCACCTTGGATGGCCGAGTAATGAACAAAAACATCAGCTCCGCCCTCCTGGCCGATGAAGCCATATCCCTTGCTGTTGTTAAACCACTTTACCTTACCTTGAAGTCTTGCCACTTGCGTCCTCCTTAACTGGTCTTTGCGGTTACCGCCGCGTCGGCGCGTCCAAGAACAGAAAAAGCCGAGAATCCCACAGGACCTCGGCTACCCTCTACGCACACGTTCCCGGCGAGACACCTTGCTGACTCCTTACCGCTTAGTGATATATTTTGCAGGGTAGCCTTGTCAAGAAAAATGTTACTGCCCAAGTCCTTGCGAAGTATTACGAATTAGTCGTGAGTTGATTTGGTAAGAAGTAACCAGAAAAGTCCCACCAGAGTCTTGGCGTCGCGAATGCGCCTGGACCTAATCATCCTCATAACCTGCACCGGGGTGAAGTGCCCAACCTCGATCCGCTCGTCGGGGTCGGGTTGGGCTTTTGACCGTGTAAGTTCAGTCGCTTCGACCAGGAACATCTTCTCCGTGAGGATCCCTGGGCTGGGGAAAAAGTCGAATAAGAGCCGGAATTTCTTAGCGCGATAGCCGGTTTCTTCCAAGAGTTCGCGCCGCGCGGCAGCGCGGGGTCTTTCTCCAGGCTCGAGACCTCCGGCGATCAATTCCCAGAGAGGCTGTTTCACGGCATACCGGTACTGCCTAACCAATACAATGCGGCCATCATTCGAATGGGCCAGAATCACGACCGAGCCCGCGTGTTCAACTACCTCCCGCTCCGCCCTGACACCGCCCGGCTCGATGATGCGGTCAACTCTCAATCGGATAAGCCTGCCTCTGTAGATTTCTGTGCTTTTGAGGACATGAAGCTTAGGCACGAAAAACACCCTCCGTCTTTGGTTTACTCGGACAGGGTGAGAGAGCCGTGCAGAGACCGCAGATGTAACCCCCTGGCCAGTTCGCAAGGGCGGTCCGCGAAGAGCACGAACCCGAGGCTCGAATTAGCCCCCTCAACCAGTGAAAGCGAATTTCTCGATAAGGGCTTTGGCGTCCTTTTCA
The DNA here is from genome assembly GCA_050012175.1 of Terriglobia bacterium. Classification (GTDB taxonomy): domain Bacteria; phylum Acidobacteriota; class Terriglobia; order UBA7540; family UBA7540; genus CAVROP01. The sequence continues at coordinate 97,984 of JBEKHR010000001.1, forward strand.
GTTTGCGCAGCCTTAAGCGCGTCGCGGTCCTGCTTTATCTTATCCTTGAGCTTGTTGTAAGCGTCGATTTTGCCTTTCGCAGCATCTGCATCCTCTTTCAGGGTGGTAGGGTCGCTGGCGCGTTTTTGCAGACAATCGAGCAACCTGTCCACCGTGCCGGCGAAGAGCGAAAGGTGGGTCATCATGACCTTTTGGTGAAAAGCCTTTTCGAAATCCTGAAGGCTCTCCTTCTTTACGGTCTCCACCAGGTCCGTCACATTCTTCCTGTAATAGTTAACCATTCCTTCATCGTCACTGCAGACTTGGGCGGAGAGTTGCGACGAGCCGAGAGACAGCACGAAGGCACTTCCCAGAACGAGCGCGAAAACAGCCCAGCATTTCATACTCGCACCTCAGCGGGTCTCTATCGAAATTTGTTGCGGCTTATCGCCTGTGCGGGCGATTGCCGCAGCGAACGTAGGACTTGTCAACAGCGGCAATGCTAGCACAAAGCGCGTGCGTTGTCGCTATACTGCGAATCTTCAAAAAGGCAAGTTCCTGTGTGAGTCGAGTAGGGACCGTTCCTATGTTCGCAGTCTGGGAACGGCTCCGTTGAGGCTGCGCCAGATTCAAGGGCGGCATTTGCTGATCCGAGCCACGTCTGCCCTCCCCCTTGTTTTTCTGGGCCCCAACGGGCAAAAGGTTGGGTATAATGGGCGCATTCATAGGGCGGAGCGCCACCGCGGCGCTTGTAGTCATGGTGCTTGCAGGAGTAAATTGTGTTTTATGAACATTACGGCTTTGATTGTGGACGATGAACAGCCCGCTCGCGACGAATTGGCGTTTCTCCTGAAGGGATTTCCGGAGGTGGAAGTCGTTGGGCAAGGGAAGAACGGCGTGGAAGCCGTGAACCTGATCCGCGAGTTGAATCCTCAAGTTACTTTTCTTGACGTCCAGATGCCCGGCCTTGATGGTTTCGGGGTCATCAAGAAGCTGCTCGAAAAGAAGGTCCGTCTTCCTTACTTTGTCTTTGCCACAGCCTATGATAACTACGCCGTGCAGGCTTTCGAGGTGAACGCCCTGGACTATTTGTTGAAGCCCATCGCCAAGCCGCGACTTGAGAAGGCCGTCGCCAAGCTGCGCCACATGAGCGAAACAGCGGCGTCAACCCATGACAAGCTCGACCGCCTGGTGCAAATGATGGAAGAGCGCCCTGCGGCACAGAAGAACAAGCTGCTAGTGAAAAGCCAGGGACGCTTGTTCCTGGTCGATTCCGAGGAAATTATCTTCGCCAGCATCGAGGACGGGGTCATCAGCATTGTCACGCGTGATCTCGAAGGCCAATCCAACTTCCGCACGGTGGAAGAACTGCAGGGCAACCTCGATCCCAAGGTTTTCTGGCGAGTCCACCGCTCCTACCTGGTTAACGTGAACCACATCAAGGAAGTCGTCCCCTGGTTCAAGAGTTCCTATCAACTCAAGATGCAGGATCGCAAGCAGACGGAAATCCCTGTCTCCCGAGCCCAAACCCGCAAGCTCCGCGAGTTGCTCAACCTTTAGCGGGTGGCTCCTGCTTGTCATTTGTCGCTGGAGCCTAAAGCACCACCGATTCCTCGATCAACCGCCCTTCGGCAAAACGCTCGACACTAAGAGCGCGCGTATCCACGAGGCTCGACGTTCCGTTCAGAATCAGGTCCGCCAGGATCTTTCCGCTCGCCGGCGAGTGCATGACGCCGTGGCCGCTGAAGCCATTGGCGAGGAAAAGGCCGGGCACCTGGGGAACCGGCCCGAGGATCGCGTGGTGATCGGGCGTCATCTCGTAGAGGCCGGCCCAGCCGCGCGCGGGATTCACCTGGAGGTCCTCGAAGCACGGCACTCGCTTCACCGCACACATCAGGATCTTCTCCACGAATGCCGAATCGAAAGTAGTTTTGAATCCCGGCTTCTCCTCCGGATCATTCCACGCCAGCAGCAGGCCCAGTCCCTCCGGGCGGAAGTGGAAACCCGTCGCCATATCGATGGTCATGGGCGCCTGGTGTGCGATCTGCGGGAAAGGTTCCGTGGGCACGAGCATGCGGCGCAGGGGTTCGACGGGCAACTGCACGCACGCCATGCGCGCCACCTGCGCAGCCCAGGGCCCGGCGGCGTTCACCACCGTCCGCGTCTGCACGCGCCCGCGCGTGGTTTCAACGCCAACCACTCCGCTGTCATCCCACAGGATGGCGGTGACCTCCACGCCTTTTTCGATTCGCGCCCCGCGCTCCACAGCCCGCGCCGCGAATCCGTTCATCACGCTATAGGGGTCCACGAAGCCGTCCGTCGAGCAAAAACTCCCGCCCACCACGTCGTCCGCCCGCAGTTGCGGCACGATACGCAACACGTCCTCCGGCTTGAGCAACTCAGCCTGCTCGAAACCTAACTCCACCTGCCGCGCCTGGTTCGCCCGCAGGTACTCGAGGTGCCCCTTGCTGCTTGCCACAAACAAGTAGCCCTGCGGCCTGTAACCCGACGGGTGCCCAGTCAGTTCTTCAAACCTCGCAAGGAAGGGAATCGAGTAAAGCGACATTTGGATATTGACCTTGGTGGCGAACTGCGCCCGCACGCCGCCCATGCTCTTGCCTGTCGAGCCGAGCCCCTGGTGCGCCTCGCGCTCCAGCACCAGCACGTTGCTGCAACCCCTGTCCGTAAGGTGATAGGCAATGCTCGACCCGACGATCCCTCCACCCACAATCACCACATCGGCTGATTTCGTCACTGGCCTCCCGAGGCTTGCTTCGTATTCCTGGATCCCGATGTGCTGCAGACTCGTCAGGCAATCCAGGGATTCCATCGCGGCCGAAAACCCTGACTCGGCCTTCAACCCTCGGGTGGCGGCACGAGCGGCTCAATGGCCTGGATCAAGTTTGGAAGATGTTCTTGGACGGTATCCCAGACGACTTGCAAATCAACGTCGTCATATTCATGGATAATCAGGTTTCGCATTCCAATCATCGCCGCCCATGGAACTTGCGAAATCCTTGCTCGTGTCGGTTGTGAAATCCGGCGCGCCGCTTCTCCGGTAATCTCAAGGCGTCGAATCACTGCATCCTGACACTGGCTATCGCGAAGGAATTCTTCTTTCGTCTTGCCCAGAACATAGCCCAAGGCGAGTCATGCTGCTTCAAGGATATCGAGCAAATAGCCTGTATCACGCGGCATAGAGAACCTTTGCTGAACCCAGGATGGCCTTGCGGCGAAGGTAGTTCCGGCTAGCCTCAATTCCCTGCCGGGAAACGAGGTCAACCTCCCTGCCAAACATTCCTTTCAGTTCTTCCTCCATTTGGACCAAGTCAAACAGGCTCCGTTTCGAATCAGGCTTGAAGGTGACGAGGACGTCAACATCACTGTCAGGCCCGAAGTCGGCGCGCAGGGCAGAGCCGAAAATCGCAAATTGTGCAACCTTCCATTTCCTACAGAACTCGCCGATCCTAACTTGGTCGATCTGTAGAATAGCCATTGCTTCTCCGCTGAAATTTCTCGTTCCAAAACTGATATTCTACCTTGTGTCTGTTTGCTGATTTCAGACTTTTTCTTATGCCCCAGGCCCGCGCCTGGTGACTTCTGACTCCTGTCTTCTCGTCATTCCCCTTGTGTCTTCCCCCTGAAATGCCTTTCGATGGCCCTCACCAGCCCTGGAATCGTAGACTGCTTCGCTTCAATCGTCACAGTGAGTCCCAGCTTCCTGATCGTTTGCGAGGTGATCGGGCCAATTGAGGCGATGGCGGCCCCGCGCAACAATTCGGAGACATTGTTTTCGCCCGCCAGCTTGGCGAAATTGCTGGCGGTTGATGAGCTGGTGAAGGTAATGACATCGGGGGGCGGGGTAAGGAGGCGCTGCAATTCCCCGACGGGGAGTTGAGGAACGACGGTTTCATAAGCTTCGACGACTTCCACGCGCCCGCCCTTTTCCGTTAGGAGGCGCGGCACGACGTCGCGAGCAACTTTGGCGCGCGGGATCAGGAACGCTTTGCCGTGCAGGCCGCGATCGCCGAGGGCTTCAAGCAGACCCTCGGCCATGTATGCGCGCGGCGTCAGGTCAACTTTCACCCCGCTTTTTACGAACTCCTCTGCTGTCGCAGGGCCGATGGCGGCGATGATCAAGCCTTTCAGATCGCGCACATTGCGCCCGCAAGCTTCCAGCCGCCGCAGGAAATTGCGCGCCCCGTTGGCGGAGGTCACGAGCAGGACATCGAACTCTTCGAGGCGCCGGATGGCCGAATCGAGCGGCTCCCATGAGGCCGGGTCACGGATTTCAAGGGTGGGGATCTCGATCACTTCTGCGCCCAGCGCCGTTAACTGCTCTCTTAACGTGCCGGCCTGCTCGCGGGTGCGGGTAATCACGATACGCCTGCCGAAAAGCGGCAGGCGCTCGAAGCCATTGAGCTGTTCGCGAAGGCTCACCACTTCACCCACAACGACGGGCCGCCGACCACCTACTGCCGACAAGCGCCCTCGGATTGCCGACGATTCACTTTATGGATTCCAATATCTCGCTTGCGCCCCCCTCGAGCAAATCCTCAGCCAGCGCCGCGCCGAGGCTTTCAGGGTCTTTCTCCGAGCCAGCGGCGACGGCTCGGATCAAACGGCTGCCGTCCAGGCTGGCCACGATGCCACGCAAGCGCAACTGCGCACCCTCGAAACTCGCGTGGGCCGCGATGGGGACCTGGCAACCTCCTCCCAGACGCCGCAGCATAGCACGTTCGGCGCGGACGGCGAGGTGCGTGGCTGGATCATCGAGCGGCGTCACCGCGCGTTCCAGTTCCGCATCGTCCCGCCGAATTTCGATAGCCAGCGCGCCTTGCCCGACGGCGGGGCAGATCTGGTCGAAGCTGAAATAGCCGGTGATGTGCTCCCGCAGGCCAAGTCGGTGTACGCCCGCTGCCGCCAGAACCAGCGCCTCGCAATCGCCGCGTTCCAGCTTGCGTAGCCGTGTGTCCAGATTGCCGCGCATGGGGATAAGCTCCAGGTCCGGCCGAAGCCTCCTGAGCTGTGTCTGCCGGCGCGGGCTGCTGGTGCCCACGCGCGCGCCCGGCGGGAGCTGCTCAAAAGGTCTCCCGTTCGCAGAAATGAACACGTCGCGCGCATCTTCACGGGGCGGCACCGCAGCCAGAATCAGGCCTTCCGGCAAGATGGTCGGCAGGTCTTTGAGGCTGTGCACAGCCAGGTCCGCTTTGCCTGCCAGCAAAGCCGCCTCGATTTCCTTGATGAACAATCCCTTCGTTCCCGCATCGGCGATGCTCTGGGCAATAGAGGCAGGGAGGGGTTGCTCGGGAGGAAAGCTTTGCAGCTTGTCGCCGGTAGTCCGGATGATCTCAATGGCGATCTCGTGGCCGGCAGCAGTGAGCTGGCCCGTCGCCCAGTTGGCTTGCCAGAGCGCCAGTTGGCTGCCGCGCGAACCGATGACGACCTTCATGATTAGTTTCCCAGGCCAAAGATCTTCCGGACGAGCCTGACGAGTGCCGCTTGTTCCGGCTGGCCGGCCCCGTTTTTGAGCTCGGTGATGGGCCCGTGCAGGATCTTGTTCATGATGCCCCGGGTGAGGGCGTCCACGGCCTGACGTTGCTCGGGCGTCAGATTGCCCAGCTGGGTGTTGTAACGTTCCACTTCACCCTCGCGGATGGCGTTCAGCCGGTCTTCGAGCGCCACGATGGTGGGCACGAGGTCACGCGAGGCGAGCCGGCGCATAGTTTTCTGAACTTCCTCCTGGACAATCTCCTCGGCCCAAACGGCCTCGCGTTCGCGCTGTTTCTTGTTGGCCTCCACCACTTGTCCAAGGTCGTCAATATCGTAGACGAAGGCGTTATCCAGCTCGTTGACCAGGGGATCGATGTCGCGCGGAACCGCGATATCCACGAAAAACACCGGACGGTTCCGGCGAGCAGAGAGGATTCTCGCGACATGCTCCTTGTTCACGACGTAGCCAGCCGCGCCGGTGGAACTGATGACGATGTCGGCCTTGGGAAGGTGCTCAAAGAGCTGTTCGAAGACGATGGCAGTGCCGTGAAATGCCTCCGCAAGCTGCACGGCGCGCTCGTAAGTGCGATTGGTAACGTAGATGGCGCTGGCCCCGCTACGCAGGAGGTGCTTGGCGGCGAGTTCGCTCATCTTGCCCGCCCCGATCACGAAGATGGTCCTTCCCTCCAGGCTGCCAAAGATCTTCTTGGCCAGCTCGACGGCGGCGTAAGAGACGGAGACCGCGGCGCTCCCCAGTGCCGTCTCGCGCCGCACCCGCCGCCCTACTGCCAGGGCTTGGCTTACGATGTCCTTCAGGCTGCCGTTCAACCCACCCGCCTCGTGCGCCAGGGCATAGGCACGCTTCAACTGGCCGAGGATTTGAGGCTCGCCCAGAATCATCGAATCGAGACTGGAGGCCACGCGGAACAGGTGACGCACAACTTCCTGCTGCTGGTAACGATAAAAGAAGCGCTGGTACGGGCCAAGTTCGAAGCGGTGATGCTCCGCCAGGAACTGCTGGATGATGGGTTCCGCATCGACCCTATCTTCTGCCGAAGTCATCACTTCAACACGGTTGCAGGTGGAGAGGATCAGCCCCTCGCGGATACCCTCACGGTGAATCAGGTCGGAAACCGCTTGCGCCAGGCGCGACTCAGGGATGTGCATCCGCTCGCGGACCTCCACCGGAGCCGTGCGATGATTGACGCCAAGCAGGGTCAAGTTCATAGGGGCTGGGTTCTGGGGACTAGGGCAATTTTAAATCTCAGATTTCAAATTTCAAACTTCAGATTTCAAATTTCAATTCCAAATTTCAAGCTTCAGATTTCAAATCTCAGATTTCAAGCCTCAGATTTCAAGCCTCAGATTTCAAATTTCAATTGCAAATTTCAAGCCTCAGAATGCAAATTTCAGATTTCAAGCTTCAGATTCCAGATTTCAAATTTCAGATTTCAAGCCTCTGATTCCAAACTTCAATTCCAAATTTCAAACTCCAGATTTCAAGTTTCTGATTTCAAGTTTCTGATTTCAAATTTCAAGTCGCTCTCTTCCTCCTTGCCGCTAACGACTGACTGCTGCCTACTGCGCAACAGCCGCAAACGTAAAGGACCCGCTGCGCCGAGCGCTACAATCCCGCCCCCCCCACCGAGTAGTGCCTACTGCCGACCGCTTACCGCCTACTGCCTATTGCCAACTGCCAACTGCCAACTGCCAACAGCCTACTGCCTACTGCCTACTGCCTACTGCCTACTCTCACTAAGGTCCCTGCCGAAGGGTGGGCACGTACCCATGCGGTCCACTCAGCAGGCTCACTCCCAGGAACGTCGCCATGATGGCGGCAAAGCCGAAGATCGCAACATAAGCCGCCCGACGGCCGCGCCACCCGCCGCTCACACGAGTGGAAAAGAGCACGAGGTAAATCAGCCAGGTCAGCAGCGACGCCAGTATTTTCGGGTCAAATTCCCAGGGTCCCTTCCAGGTCCGGCTCGCCCAAATGAAGCCGGTCAGAATGCCGACGGTCAACAGGGGCAGGCCGAACAGCAGGGAGCGGTAGTAGAGCTCGTCGCACAGTTCGAGCGACGGCAGGCGGTAATAGAACGCGTGCGGGGTTTTCGATTTCAGTTCCTTCTCCTGCATCAGGTACATGACCGCAGCCACGAAGGTCAGAAAGAATCCTGTGTAGCCCAGGATAGTTGAGCTGATATGGACTGCCAGCCAACCACCGCGAAACGCCGACAAATCAAAAGGCCGCACAGGGCGAAACGCCGAGATCAGCGTCAACACAAAAACAAAGGGCAGCATGAAAAGACCAAGGGAAGTAATCCGGTAGCGCAAATAGAGAAAAAAGAAAGCCAGAGTCACTAGGAATGCGTAAAAGGATAGAGCACTGCGAACGTCAGTTACCGGCAGGCGGTGTATACGCGCAGCCTCTATGGCAATGGCGCCCGCGTGTGACAGCAGCCCGAGTCCCAACGCTGCCAGCGAGGCGGGGGAGATCGATGGGCGACGATCAACAACGGAAGGGACGAGGAGAAGTGTTCCGAGCCCGTAGAGAACAAGGCCAACCCACAGAAGTACAACTTGCATAAGAGCCTCAGCAGTCAAGCCTTAGATTAACAAATTATAGCACCAGTGTTTCCAGAGCGAGATTCCTCTCCCGCAGGGCGGGATTGGAATGACAACGTTCACAAAGGTTCTTCAGCATCCTGCTAGAGAGACTAGCGGACTTGCTCCTCCGAGGTGATCACCTCAAGCTGCACTGTCTGTTGTTGCCTCTCCCCGATATGGACAGGTGTGCCGCGGTCCTCGAACGCTTTGAAGAAGTCGGGATCAGTGTAGTTCGTTCCTTGCACGGTCTCCCAAGCGAAAAGTTTGAAGTCGCCGGGCGGCAGGCCCAACAGAGAGAAGTGACCGAAGGCGTCGGTTGCCTTCATGCTATACATTTCCTCCCGCTCTCGGTGCGGTGGGTCCGGCGCCAGCACGACCCAGGCCCCGCTCACGGGATGCTGCTCCTGCAACACGCTGCCGTCCACACGCCCACCATCCGAGGAGAGGACAATCTCGAGATGGGCCGGTGGTTGGCTGCGGCTGATGGTTAGTCCGGATTCGAGCACATCGCTCCCGCCTTCTCGCGCTGATTTGACGTAGTACTGTTCGGGGAACCCTAAAATGCGCAGCCGGTAGTTTCCGTCATACACGTTCTCCACTTGGAAAGTGCCATCCGCCTTGAGTTGCGAGCCTCCCGCACCCATCGTGCTGTCGATGGGCTGCAGCCACAGACCCAACCGTGTGAAATCGAATGGGTCGCTACCCTCGACACGAAATCTTCCCACGAGCGTAATTGGGCTGCCCAAGACGAAGGTGACACCATCGAGGTTGGCATTGCCGACCTCTACTGGGACCCTCCCGTAGAGTTGCCGTTTCCCGTCGTTCCACATGGCTGAAAGGTCATAGGACCCGGGCGGAACGCCGCGAATTTCAAAGTCACCTGAGTCCTTCTGGACCGGGGCGCCGTAATTTGAGAAGGAATAGCCTCCTTCGGCGGCGACGCGCGGCACCAGCGAAACATAAACGCCCCGCAGCGACTTCACGGGACCATCGACCATGACGCGCCCCCGGACCATGACGGCGTGTGCCTGCCTAAGGTCCACATCAATGCCGGAGACTTCAGCGCCGGGCTGAACCTCAACAACCGTGGCCTGCGACGTATCCGCTGTACTGGCGTGGAAGGTGGGAAGATAGACGTCATCCATTTGCTGGTCCGGGTTGGTTTGCGGGCGCTGGTACGTTGCAGCCACGAGATACTGCCCCGCCTCCAGCCCCCAGATGCGGTACTCGCCGAGGTCATTGGTCTGTTGGGAGGCGCCGCCGCCGATTTGCCGGTGCGTAGCAGAGCCGCCGACACGCAAAGCTTGCACTTGTGCCGAAGTGACAGGCTCGCCATCTTCATCGTAAACAGTCCCCGTGATGACGCCGGGCGGAAGCAAGCGGAAGGCGATTCCGCCCACGTTTTTCCCCGGCGTGAGGTCGAGGATTCCGACTTGGGTGTTCCCCTTGCCCTTCCCGGAAGCTTGCTGCCTGTATCCGTTGCCCGATGCGTTGATGGCGTACCGGCCTGGGGCAATGTCGCGAATGATGAAATTGCCGTTACTTTCAGTGAACGTGGAATATGCTTGCTGGCCCCCGCCTAGGGGAATGAGTTGGACCGTCACTCTCTTTATGCCTTCGCCGGTAGTGGACTTAACCACCACGCCCTCAACACTGCAAAGGTCCGAGGGTTTTACGTTTGACTTCGGAGGAGCAGGATGGGGTTCCTGACCCCCAACCACCATCGCGCCGGCGAGGAGCAAACACAGGGCTCGGATGATCGACATAACAACCTCTTCTTTATCCGATGCGAGTCCGCCAGCCGGAGTTGGAATCGCGCTTTCCCAAACCGTCAGACACCGGCAATGAGCTTCAAGTTCCTTGAGGTTCGGAAAAAACGAGGCCGTGAGTAATATCTCGAGGGATGCCTAGGTACACAGTACGGGTCAGTCGGAGAGCCCTTACCGAACCCCCTCGGGCCTCACGGCAAGCATCAGGAACATACCCACCACAGCAGCCACCATGAGGGTCGCCATCATGTGACTTGCAGAAAAGCGCGAGAGGGCGCCTGCCACTGCCCCCCCAACGAAGCTGCCTAGGAACTGTGCAGTGTTGTAAATCCCCAGCGCCGTCCCGTACGTACTTTCGGGAGCGGATTTGCTCGCCAGGCTCGGCAGGATGGGTTCGAGTCCGGTAAATCCAATGTAGAAAAGCGTGCCTGCAACTAACACCCCCGCAAGACGGTTGGGGTCCAGACCTGCCGCTTGGGGCCTGAAAAGCAGAAGAGAACTAGGGATAAACGAGAGGAAAGCAAGTGTGGCGAGTGGTCTTGCCCATCCGCGGTCCGCGCCCAGCGAGAACCCGAACATCGTGAAGCCGCTGATCAGCATCATGGGCAACAGGAGGGCGTAATAATGGTTCACCTTCACGTGGTGTTGGCCGGTGACGATGAGGGGAAAATAGAAGAAGAAAGTGGCCATGAAGAAGTTCATCAGGAAACCAGCGGATGCAAAAGCCAGAAGTGGTTTGTTGGCCAGCATCTGGGACAGGGGTGCAGGAGCGCTGGCCGAGGGAGGAGCGTCAGGAAGGTACTTGGCCAGCAAGAGGTCCGTCCCGAAACCCAAGCATCCGGTCAGCCAGAAGAGGAACGGGGTCCCCAGAATTCCGGCGAGGATCGGCCCGCCAATGATGCCGATGGCGAATGCCGCCCCGATGGGAATCCCCAAGACGGCCATTGCCGTAGACCGGCGTTGGGGCTCGATGAAATCGGCAACAGTGGCAAACGCGACGGAAACAATGGCTCCGCCGCCCTGAACTAGACGACCAAAAATCAGAGCGCCAATTTGCAGGGAGTGAGGAAGCCAGTGGGGAACGGCGCAGAGGAAAGAACCCAGGCTGAAGAGCGTCATGCCCAGCAGCAGGACCTTGCGGCGCCCAATGCGGTCTGAAAGCCTGCCAAAAGGGATTTGCAGGATGGCCATGGTCAGGCCGTAGCTGCCGAAGGCGAAGCCCACCAGAAAACGTGAGTTTGTGAATTGCAGACCGTAAAGCGTAAAAACCGGCAGGACCAGGAAAAGTCCCAACATGCGCAAACCTACCACGCTGGCGAGCGCGAAAAGGACCTTCTTTTGCGTCGAGGTGAATGCCGCGCGGCTGGGTTTTTTGAGCTTAGACATTCAAGAGCAGTGACAAGTGACGAGTAAGGAGTCAGAAGACAGGAGTCAGAATTCAGGAGCCGGAAGTCAGTCGCTGCAAATTTCCCGCCTGCTCTTCACAGGCACCTGAAACCTGACACCTGGCACCTGCACTTCTGCTCGTCACTTGTCACTCGTCACTCTCAACTGAACTTCTGAGCGCCTTTGCGGCGGTCACCACAGATTGCATTTTGGCAATCGCCTCCTCCACGGTTCGCGTTTTCAGTCCGCAGTCCGGGTCCACCCAGATAGCTTCTTTGGGAAGGGTCTCAAGTGCTTGGCGCAGGCGCTGTTCGACAACCGGCTCGTCTTCGACCACATGCGTATGGACGTCCACCACGCCAAAACTGATGTCCTTGGTGTAGCAGTGCTTCTTGAAAAGCTCGAGCATGTCGAGTCCGCTGTTGGACATCTCCAGATCGAAGTTATCGACCGGGAGATCGAGCATGCCCGGGTAGATGTTTTCAAAGGCGCCATAACAAATATGGGTGATGAAGTATGCCGGCAGGCCATCCGTCACGATGTGCATGGCTTCGATGGCCACGGGCAATTCCTCGGGCCTCACGGAGATGGCGGGTTCATCGATCTGGATGATTTTCGCCCCCTCCTCGATTAAGGCCTCAACCTCTTTGCGGATTTCCTTCGCGAGCGCCAGGCAAGCCGTGCGGCGATCCGGATAGTATTCAATGAAGGACCAATCCATCACCGTGTAAGGGCCGGTCAGCATACCTTTCAGGGGTTTTGAGGTGAGGCCCCGCGCGTACTTCCACCACTCGACGGTGATGGGCTCTTCCCAGTGGACCTCGCCGGTAATTATGGGTTTGTGGTAATAGCGATTGCCGTAAGAGCGGACCAAACCGCCCTCCTCGAACCCTTTGAGGTGCTCGGCGAAATAGGCCACCATATCGCTGCGATACATTTCGCCGTCGACAAGCACGTCCACGCCCAATTCTTCCTGCGTGCGGATCCAGAACTCTGTCGCTTGGCGCTCCGCTTTCTCCAACGCGCCGCGGCTGATCTTCTTCTTGGCGAAGTCCGCGCGCACTTTCATCAGGAAATCGGGCTTGGGGAAGCTTCCCACTGACGTGATGGGGAAAAGGGGCAGATCGATTCCCAACCCTTGAAGTTTCGCTCGGCTCATGCAGGGCTCCCTAAGAATGTCTTCCTGATTACGGCCAGGTGTCTTAGCTTTTGCCGTGCCCTGTCACGCGGGAGGAACTCAAGGCCGCAAGAAGGGCTGAGATAAGCACTGTTCAAATCAGCGCCGTGGGCGAGCTTCTCAAGCTGGCGGGCTGAGACTGCGGGATCTTCCAGCCTGGTATTGCGGCCGTCTACAAGGCCGAGGGCCAGTGTCCTGGCGGTACCATTTGAAGCTACCCTCTCGACGAGACTCGGGTTGTAAGTGAAATCGAGTCCCAGGAGGTCCACCGGCAGCGTCTGGAGGTGGTCATAAATGGGCGCGGGATCTCCGAAGTAAAAGACCAGCGCCAGTTGCGCCGAAGCCTTGCTCATCGCCAGGGCTGTGATGTTCTGCTCGAAGCGCGGGAAATCATCGGGATATTTGAGCAGAGCAGGCTCCTCTACCTGGATCACGGTTGCCCCCGCCGCAGCCAGTGCGGCGACCTCGGCCGCCAGCGCGGCGGTGTATCCTTCGAGCATCTTATCGAACCCACCCGCGCCTCCGTTTTCCTCGACGGAGTGCCGGGCCAGGGTGTAAGGGCCCGTCAAAACCGCTTTCACCGGGCGCGTCGACTTCCCCTGCGCATACTTGAATTCTTCAAGCAGCAGAGGCTCGGTGCGTTCAAGCTTGCCGTGCACAACCGGCTGGCGAAAGTAAAAGTTCGTATCAAAGAACCTTAGCAGGCCGTTGATCCGAACACCGGAGAGCTTACCGGCGAGGTGGGAGATTGGATCGGACCAGCGGATTTGGCCGTCCGTCACGAGGTCGAGGCCTGCCTCCCCTTGCTCGGCAAGCGCCAGCTCCGTCATGCGGTCCTGGGCGGCCCGAACAGCATCGTCGGTTTTCTCGCCTTTATCCCGCTGCGCAATCGTGCGGCGCAGGAGTTGATGCTCAGCATGGTCCCCGATACGCGGGTAACTGCTGTGGTTGCAAAGTTTCAATTCCATGTCGGGTCAGTTGCTCCCCTAACCGAAATTCGTCAGTAGTCCGAAGTCAGTTGTCAGTTCTCAGTCGTCAGTTGTCCGTGGTCAGTTGTCCGTCGTCAGTGGTCAGTTGTGGAGATTGAAACCCGGGCTTCTGCGCCGCGTCGGCCAGAACATCTCGCTCGAAAGACGGAAACACGCGCCTCGGTCGCACACCCGCACACAACTGACGACTGACAACTGACAACGGACAACTGACTACTGAGAACTCTTCTACTCGACGTACTCAGCCTTCACTGCTTTGGGCAGAAGGCCCCTTTGGAAACCCCGGTCGAGCAACTCTTGGACGGCCAGGCGGCCACGCTGGCCGTAATCGAGGGTCCAGTCGTTGACGTACATGGAAACAAAGCGGTCGGCAGTGGCGGCGTCCAGGCCGCGCGAAAACTGTTGCGCGTAGGACAAGGCCTCTTCGCGGTGATGCAGCGAATACTGAATACTTTTCTTCAATAATGCTGCTACCGCGTGCTTGGTGTGGCTGTCGAGCGCCCGGCGGACGGCGTTTCCCCCCAGTGGCAGAGGCAGCTTGGTTTCCTGGTACCACCATTCCCCCAGGTCCAGCACCTTTCTGAGGCCGGTGTTTGCATAGGTCAGTTGGCCTTCATGAATCACCACGCCGGCGTCCGCTTCACCCCTAGCGACGGTATCCAGGATTTGGTCGAATGGGGTCACGACCGCGTCAACACCCGGTTCATAAAGCTGCAAAGCGAGGTAAGCAGTGGTCATCTTTCCGGGGACGGCCACGCGCTTTCCTTTCAGGGTGCCGAGGCCCAAACCGGCCCGTGTCACCACCACCGGCCCGTACCGGTCGCCGAAACTGGCGCCTGAAGGCAGAAGCACGTACTTATCCGCGATATAGGGGTAGGCGTGGAAAGAGATCGCCGTGATGTCGTAAATCCCCTCCAGGGCTTTCCGGTTGAGAGACTCAATATCCTCGAGCCGGTGAGTGAAGGAAAGGTCTCGCGCGCCGATCTTTTTCGTCGCCAGCGCGTAAAACATGAATGCGTCATCGGAGTCAGGGCTGTGCGCCAACGTCAGCTCGACAGCGCGTGGCGTGGCTTGGTCTGCCTTCTGGACAAACGACGACGGCATTACTCCTCCCAAAAGATTCGCCTCGTGATGGACAACAAACATTCTACCATCGTTGCGGATTCTTCTCAACACTTTGGGGAGATAATACCAGGAATCATAAGACGTAGAAGTAGTGTTGCAATACTTTGGGCGCCCCCAATGCCAAGCCTGATGGAGAACTGAAATGCGGGTTCAGGCGCGTTTGGTGCAAGGGACTGCGCCATGAGAATGCGGGAGAAAATGCAGGCAAGTCCCTGCCGCCGGCAAAGCAACAGGTCATACTCACTAATGCGAGCCGAACCGGAACCCTTAGTTTAGTACACGTAATACAAGAAATTGCCCCAGCCCCAAGCGTATCATATCCGGGACGTGTCAAGGTAAACTGTCAAGTACGCCGAGCAGGAAGATCTGCCAAGTTGGATCGAACTCCGTGCTTGCTGCCGCCACCGCGGCCGGTGAGGGAGGCTCCATGCAGCCCGAAAGGCCAGCGACCCGACACGGGGTTTTCAGGACGGTCATCATTGTTCTGGGCGTGCCGTTTTTGTTGGCCGCCATTTTGGTGATTTATTTTTGGCGTTTTCCCCCGTTGAATCGAGAGTGGGTTGTCGAAACGCTGGAGAAGCACTACCAGTGCGACATTGAGCTAAAGAGCTTCAGCGCCTCGTTTTCCCCTGCCATAAGCATTGCCGGTGAGGGACTGGTGCTGAAGCGTAGAGATGGAGCTAATCTGCCGCCTTTGGCATTCATTAGAAAGTTCTCGGTCAGCGCGGATTGGCTCGGCCTGCTGCGCCAACCGA
Source organism: Terriglobia bacterium (assembly GCA_050012175.1). Lineage (GTDB taxonomy): Bacteria > Acidobacteriota > Terriglobia > UBA7540 > UBA7540 > CAVROP01. The sequence continues at coordinate 113,264 of JBEKHR010000001.1, forward strand.
GACACTTTCGGCAGGTGCGACTGGAAGGCTTGGTGATGGTTGTTCCGCCTCGCCAGAGCCAAGCCCAAGCGAAGAAGGAACGGCAGGTTTCCCCTTTCGTGCTGGATGAAGTTTTCGCCGACGGCGCCATCCTGAGTATTCTCCCTGCGAACCTCAACAAGCCTCCGCACGTGTTTGAAATTCACCAGCTTCGGATGCAATCGGCGGGCCTCGGCCAGCCGATGTCTTTTCAGGTCACACTAACCAACCCGAAACCGGTTGGCCAGATCCAATCGAGTGGGCGATTCGGTCCGTGGAATACGGACGATCCTTCTCTGACCCCAATCTCCGGAAATTACACCTTTTCCCATGCCGACTTGTCCACCATTCGCGGCCTCGGGGGAACACTCTCTTCCCACGGCAGCTACGAAGGTGTGCTGAGCCAGATCCGGGTTCAAGGTGAGACCGACACGCCCGAATTCGATCTCGGGATCAGCGGCAATAAGCTGCGTTTGAAAACTCAGTTTAGTGCAGTCGTCGACGGGGTTGACGGCGATACACTCTTGCGGCCCGTGAGCGCTCAGTTGCTTGGGTCAACCATCGTTGCGCGCGGCGGGGTAACCCAGGTAGCAGGCAGGAACGGGAGGATCATTCTGCTGGACGTGAGTGCAAAGCCTGCCCGGCTGGAGGACTTTCTCCACTTGGCGGTGAAATCCGCCACGCCGTCCATTATCGGCGCGGCGAGCGTCCAGACGAAGTTTGATCTGCACCCCGGCGAGGAGGAAGTCGCAAAACGATTAAAACTGGACGGCAGTTTCAGTGTTCAATCCGCCCGGTTTGCCAACCCGGAAGTGGAGGCGAAAATCACCAGCCTGAGCCGGCGGGGCCAGGGGAAACCTCGGGACGACGACCTCCAAAACGCGCGGTTCGACATGCAAGGGCATTTTGTGCTTGCGAATAGTCAGGTGACGTTTTCCAGCCTCTCCTTCAGCGTCCCCGGGGCCACCGTGCAGCTCCAGGGTACGTTCGGGCTGCTCAGCCAAGCTCTCGATTTTCATGGAACACTTCATCTCCAGGCTAAAGTCTCGCAAACCACCACCGGGATCAAATCGCTCCTCCTGAAACCGGTCAATCCGCTCTTCGAGCGCGAGGGCGCGGGAACCGTCCTGCCCATCAAGATCACGGGAACGCGAGAAGAGCCGTCGTTTCGGCTCGAGATCGGCAAGGCGCTCAAGAGGGAAAAATGAGTGTGCATTCACGAAGACAATATCCCGCACCGCGAGCACCCGCCGCTCAACGATTCCACCTGGGAATCCTGTGAATCCTTTTGTCAGGCGGCTGGAGTTGGCGGTTGGAAAGTACTCAGAAGGACCCTGGCGTCCGGCCATGCTTTATGTTGATCCATGGGAGCGGATCGAAGAACTCAAGCCCTGCTTGGCCTTCCATGTCCGAGGCCGGCTTCCCGACCCATACCACGCGACCGGTGACCCGGTCAGAGCCGTCACCGGGATCAACTTCCACCACTTGGCCCGGTGTGAGTGACGTGCCTACCTCTATTCTTGCCCCATACGCGGAAAAGTCCAGGGTGACCGCGTCGCATTCTTCCCATTTCCTCTCCGTTTCGACAAACATGATTATGGCTATTTTTGCGATCCTGCGCTCGGACCGCCGAGGAACCGGCTGGGCAAAGGGGGCCACCGTGTCCGCAGATTACACTCCTCGAAGGTGAAAATCAAGTAGTCTTACAAGCAAGCGTAACCATTCAGTAAACTCGTTAAATGCCTCGGCAATTTCCATTCTGAGTGATGGCGCTGCGCGCCAGGCCGAGCGACAGGGCAAACGTGAGGTGTTTCCCCATGTTTCCAGCTTTTTCTGCCTCTCCGCGTCTCAATGAGGTAAGAGTCTTTACGCGGACAACCGACTGCCCATTGCCAACCTCCGGCTACCGGCCGGCGCTGGTCATGGTACACTTGGCAACCTTGTGAAGCACACGGCGTTTCAATTGAGAGCGTGCAGGCTGCAAGAAGCATCGAGTTCCATGGGGAGTAACTTGACGCAAATTGAACGAACTCATCCTGATCGTTTCTGCGCTATGGTTCTGGCACTCGCGGTTCTTGGCGCCCTGGTCACGCCTTCGTGCGCATGGACGAAGACGCAGGTCTCAGATTTAAGATTCAAGGTCTCTTTTCCTGCCTCAACGCACGCCCAGCCGTTCACCGGGCGCGTCTTCGTAATGATCTCGAACCGAGAAAAGCCTGAACCTCGCCTGCAAGTAGGTTTCTGGGGTGACACGGCACCGCTGTTCGGCGCCGACGTCGTCCAACTTAAGCCCGGCGACGCCGCGTGGATCAACGGCACGACGCTCGGTTACCCGCCAACGAGGCTCGCTGATATCCCCGCGGGCGATTATTACGTTCAGGCGCTCATCAACGTTTACACCGAGTGTCACCGCTCCGACGGCCACAACCTCTGGGTGCACCTTGACCAGTGGGAAGGCCAGCAGTTCAACCGCTCGCCAGGTAACCTGTATAGCGAAGTCGCGAAGGTGCACCTTGACCCCGCCGCTGGCTACGAGGTGAACCTGAGTCTGACCAAGGTGATCCCGCCGGTGGAACTTCCCAAGGACACCGAGTGGGTAAAGCACATCAAGATTCAGAGCGACTTGCTGACGAAATTCTGGGGCCGGCCGATTTATCTCGGCGCCACGGTGCTGCTGCCCAAGGGATATGACTCACATCCGACTGTTTCCTATCCGGTGCTTTACGAACAGGGCCATTTCGGCCTCGGCGCTCCCATGCGATTCTCCACGCAGGGTGAGCCGGTGCCGGAACGCGCCATGAAGAGGCTCAGTGACTACAATCTGGAAACCGGCTACCAGTTTTATCAGGCTTGGAACTCCGCCGATTTCCCGCGCCTGATCATCGTGAGGTTTCAGCACCCCACGCCTTATTTTGACGATTCGTACGCAGTGAACTCCGCCAACAACGGCCCTTACGGCGACGCGATCATGACCGAGCTGATCCCTTACCTTGAAACGCACTTCCGCATCATTCGCAAACCTTACGCGCGCGTGCTTTCGGGCGGCTCGACGGGCGGCTGGGAGTCCCTCGCGCTCCAGCTTTATCACGCGGACTTCTTTGGTGGCACCTGGACCTTTTACCCCGATCCAATCAGCTTTGAGCATTATCAGCTCGTGAATATCTACAAGGATGATAACGCCTTCATGGAGCCTGGTCATACGTGGCTGCGGGCCTGGCGGCCCTTGATGCGGACGACCGAAGGTCAGGTGGAAGTGACCATGTCGCAGATGAGCCAGCTCGAGGCGGCGCTGGGCAGCCATGGGCGCTCCGCCCAACAACTGGAAATCTGGGAGGCGGCTTATGGCCCGGCGGGCGAGGACGGCTATCCAAAGCCGTTATGGGACAAGCTCACCGGCAAGATCGATCACAGCGTGGCGGACTACATGCGCGACCACGGCTACGACCTCACGGCTTACCTCAAGCAGAACTGGTCCCGCGCACGCGGGATCGGGCCGCAACTGGTGGGAAAGATCCACATCGAGGTGGGCGACATGGACAACTTCTATCTGAACCTTGCCGTTTACGATCTCCAGGAGTTCCTCAAGACCACCCACGACCCGCATTACGAAGGGAGCTTCGAATTCGGCCGGCCCGAGAAGGGCCACGGCTGGCAATCGATGACCCAGGAGAGCCTGATCCGGACCATGGCCAGCCACATTACCAAGAACGCGCCGGCGGGCGAGGATACATCCGCTTGGAAGTACAACTGAGGCCGGAGTGTCGCGCTTCCCGCACCTGTCGTTGTCTCCCTTCCTTTGTTGGATTCACGCTCTGCCGCGCTATCTCTCGGGCGCAGAGAACCCAGGCGGCGCACGAACTTGCGCTCCTATTTCCATCTACCTGGCCACGGTAAGGACCCGCCTACGGAAGGCGGACACTCAAAGAGCATGAGTGAAATGCCAGCCCACCAGAATCGCGACGTAGCCAGTCGATATCGCCAGGCAAATCCAGAACGTCTTTCCGAAGAGCTTCTCGGTGACCTGTTTGTGCCAGGCGCGATAGCAAACAATGATAAGCACAATCTCCAGCAGGAGTGATAAGCCGTGGAGAGGCGTGCTCATGAGAGGCGAACCTTTTCCTGTGAGGGCGTTGAACAGACCTTTGAACTCGCCAAAGAAACCGCCCAACAGAATGTTCAGCACGAACCCTAAGATTGGCGTGACCATCCCCAGCATGTAACTAAAGCGGTCCTCGCCAAAAAAGACCAGCAAGGCGATGGCAAGAAAGATCAATGACTTCGAGAGCTCGAAGGTGAAATAGTGGGGCATGGCGAAAGCCCCCGCGACAATCACAATCACGGTAAGAAATGCGATCAGGAAAACCCATCTGTCAGACATGGTTGCACTCCCTCTCGAGTCAGTGTGGAACCTGTTTCGAATTGGGTCGGTCGTGTGCTCATCCTGCGAAAGCCCGCTTTTGTTCCCAGCCGTGCTGCCCGGGACTGACAAGTCTTCATAGGCCTACGCCGGATCTCAGACCGATGGTTCCCTTTCAAGTGGCGCTAGTATAGCACAGGAAATCCCTTCCAATTCAGCCGCAGATGAACGCAGATCAACGCAGATAGGAAACCTGCTTTCATCAGCGTTTATCCGCGTCAATCAGCGGCTTGCAATTTCTTCACACCTTCTGGCGGGCTGGTGAAAGCGCCGGCGGCAGGACACCCGCTCCCCAGGGGAGAGGGCTAAGAAAAAAAAGTGATAAACTGTATTTGCCCGGCTTCGGAATGGTCCTGTAGACGGGCATGATGAGTCCAGTATACGGCCTTGGACGGGGTGGAAACTTGCTGAAGCACCCCGATCTATCGGGGCGCCAGCCGGCCCTCATGCCCAGCAGCATTTTCGCCGCCGCGCCTATTCCTGCAGCTTTCGAATGCTGAGGCTACCGAGCCCGCTCGGCCTGCCGCCTGGAAAGCGAGTTTCCGTTATGGTAATGCAGCATATGCCCGAGGCAGAGGAAGAGAAAGTTCTGGCTGCGAACTTGGCGTTTTATGAAGCCATGCGGTCCCTGGACATGGCTCGTATGGAAGCAGTGTGGCTTCAAGAAGATTGCGTCAGGTGCTTGCACCCCGGCTGGGAGTTGCTCCTGGGTTGGGAGGAGATCCAAAGAAGCTGGGCCGCCATCTTCCAGTCAACCGGGCAGATGTTGATTTCAATCAGCCGCCCCCTGGTTCAAATCGTGGGGGACACAGCTTGGGTGTCCTGTCTCGAAGACGTCACCGTCACACAAGCGGACGGCTTCTCCTCCGCCCTGATCGAAACCACCAATATCTTTGTTCGTCACCGGGGCCGCTGGCTATTGGTTCACCGTCACACGACTCCGCTTCCGGGGAAAACGAACTCGCCGCATGATCAGATTTTGCAGTAAGTCCTTTCGTCGGGGCGCCCTCTGTTGCGCTGATGGCGAGCTTCATCGCGTGGCGCGAGGAAGAACAGATCCTTCTCCCGCAAGGCGGGATCAGGATGACATGTCATTCTGAGCGGAGCGCAGCGTAGCGAAGAATCTGCTTTTGGTTGCGGCCAAGAACCGCGCTGTGAACCGCCCGGTCCTGACTCGTAGCCCCGGCAGCTTGCCCAACCTGCGGGATCTCCCCCGTGGTTTTCCTCGGAGTGCGCCCGCCGGGGGTGGACACAAAAGGCCGACCCTGAATTCGAAGGTAAATTGCTACAGCCCAACCCTGAGCTTCATGAGAGTGACAGCCTGAAGTTCGAGCGGCTCAAATGGCCTCGTTCAGCCCGGCCAGAGGGTGCAACTGTTTCTGGAGTTGGAGCTTGAGCTGTTCTTGGATTGCCCGTTGGTACTCTTTTGCGGCACGCCGTGCCTTCTCCAACGCCTGACGCTGCTGGTCACTCAGTTGCCTTTGAGATTCTTGCAGGGCGAGCTGAGCCGCCGCCAGTTGCGCCTTTGCCTCCCCTCCCAAGCGTTGTAATTCGCCCGCATCAATCCCAAAATTCGCAGCCATTTTCCCGCGCTCGCCAGGCCCTAGCCTCTCCAGTTCGACAGGCACAGTCTGCTCGTGCCGATCGCGCACGACTGTCAGGTTGACCTTATGTTCTTCTTTTGAGGGTTCGATCTCGAGTGCCTGGCGCAGTTCCGTAACCGTAGCCACGCTCTTCCCATCCACAGCCACGATGACGTCTCCTGCCTTCAGCCCCGCTTTCTCGGCAGCGCTGCCGACCACCACTTCGCGCACCAGAACTCCCTTGCCCTGCTTGACGCCGAAATAGCTTGCGAGCTGCGTCGTCAGCTCGTCTCCCGAAATTCCGAGGCTGGGTCTCCTGCCGTCGAATAGGAAGTTGAGACCCCCATAGTCAAAAAGGTGCGTATTGGGGGGTGCGATGTGTATTTCCGGAATCTGAATGTTGAGATGGTTCGTTCTAGACTGGAGCTTGGCGTTAAGGGCTCGAGCCTGACCGTCACGGATGACCTGCAAACTGACTGTACGGCCGGCAGGTGTCTCGCGAATCAGGCGACGCAACTGCGCTTCGCTTCGCACTCGCTCACCCGCGAACTCAACGATCACATCGCCCTTTTGCAGGCCTGCCTTGGCCGCCGGGCTGTCCGCCTCAACGCTCTCCACGAGGGCACCATACTCGCCGGGCAATTTCAAGTCCCGCGCCTTATCAGCGGTCACATCCTTCAATGTAACACCCAGCCAGGCGACTCCATCCAGAGCGAAGAGTTGCGAGTCGAGCCCGCCAATTGCAGCTTCCGGCGCGTCCGGCGGCTCTGGAGGCTCGGGCGCCTCCTGGCTGCGGCAGTCACCCACGCCAACCAGCAACACCAACGCTGATAGCAGTAACCCCATGGCAAACTTTCGATTCATAATTTTCCTCCCGGTGCCAACCCTGGCGCTTTCAATGGCTCGGAAATTCATTTTCAACCGGTGCTTCCTTAATGGCGCTCGATCCATTGGACGTGAGTCCTCTGTTTTCGTCACCAGCGCGACTACAAAAGGTCGTCCCGCTCGGCGACGCGGATCGAGCCCCGGACAGTACGCAGAGAAATGGTCACACCGCCCAGCCCCACACGCGTCCGTCGTGTCGAATCGCCGGGGATGGAGCTGATTTGAAAGACGTAATTGCCTTCGATCGTCCCGGCCACCGTGCTCAGTTCCAGGTCCGCATTCGAGCGGGGTGGAAGGAGCAGGACTACGTTGCCATTCACCGTGTCCAGGAGCAGCGGAGCCGTACCTACCGGCAGGGCGCGCAGGGAGACGAAGATGCTTCCTGTAAGCGCCCGTGCCACTACTCGGCCCGTCACATTCATCTGCGCGATGTTCCCACTCAGAGTCCGCGCGTCCACAGATCCCTCGACATTGTGCACGGCGATATTTCCTTCCAGCGTGCGCAGTGAGGACAGCCGGACCTGGCGCGGCACGCGCAAACGGTAATTCACCCGCACCGGTTCCTCCAGATGGGGTGGGTAGACGGTTCTAAACTTCAAGCTCCGGTCCCCAAGCTCGGTCACCACACGCACGTCATCCAGGTGGTCGCCTTGCCCCGAGCCGATCTTTGCCGCCGTGATTTCCACTTCCGCCCGATCCCATCCCTCCACGCTGACCTCGCCCTGGACGTTTTCGACCGCCACGCTTCCTCCAGGAGGAAGTGGATAGCGCCCGTACCAGGCTCGTTCAAGCGCCTGAGAAGCTGCAAGCGTGGCCGTGCATGCCATCCCGAGGCAAAAGAAAAGGCAGGTTCTCAAATGTCCTTGGAGTCGCGTGTGGTCAGTCCTGGTCACGGTCTTCCTCCTTCTCTCGCTGACGCTTACGGCGTTCTTGCTCACGCTCGCGCTGCCGCTGGTTCTTTTCCGCCTGCCGCTCCTGCCAGCGATTCCAATTCGTCTCTTCGCGGCTCTTCAAATCCTCCAAGCTTCGCGCGTCGAGTTTTCGGATCTCGATGTTGCCGGCAACGGTCCGGATGCGCAAAACTTCACCCCCGCCGTTCAGGGTTCCGTGGCCGCGAATCGTGCGCTCGCCAAAATCCTCCTTGTCACCCAGAATGCTGAGAGGAAAATCGGTGACGATGTGATGGCCGGCGGCCGCGTCGATGGCAGCGTCAATAGTCAATGACAAACCCACGGGCAGATACACGTAAACATCTCCCATGGAGGTCTCAAGCTGCGATGCCGCAAAAGTCTTGGCGGAAGCGTTGAACTCCGCCAGGATGCGTCCTGCGGATGTGCTGGCTCGGACGCCTGCCTCGAGCTGCAAGAGATCAATGCTGCCACCCGCCGTTTCCGCCACAACTCGGCCACGCGCCCCTTGAAGGCGGATGCTTCCTCCGGCGGTCTCCGCCCGCACACTGCCTCCCGTTGGCCCCACCTGGATCTGTCCTCCCGCAGTCTGCGCCACAACTTGACCGGCAGCCCCGGCGATGACCACATCGCCTCCCGCCGTCTCGGCCCGCAGCGTTCCGCCCACCTGCCCCACTTGGATCTCCCCCCCGCTAGTTTCAATCATCGCATCACCCCGGACGTTCCCGACATGAATGCTGCCACCGGCCGTCCGGGCTTCCGCGCGGGCCCCAAGGTTCCCCAAGGTGATGCCTCCACCGGCAGTTTCCACTCTGATTGGGCCGCTGATGTCCGTCGTGTGGATGTCACCCCCGGCGGTGGTCAGCCGCGCTTCGCCCTGGAGGGCGCCTTCCACACCAATGTCGCCACCCTGCGTCTCAACGTCCAGATTGAAGCGAGCCGGAAGTTTGATGTCGAATTCCGCTCCCGCGGAGTGGTCGTGATGCCTCGAACCGGACAACTCCCCGCTCACATAAACACCGCCGCCCTCTATAGAGCGGGCGCTGAGGCGGTAAGCATCGAAAACGCGGCGCGCCTTCTCCTCGCTTCCCGTGTAAACGCGCAGGACCACGCGACCCTCGAGCTGATTGCCGGCCCCGGGGGTGATTTCCACGGAGCCCATGTCCGCGCGCAGAATCAGCTTTCCACCCTCGCGTGCCGGAGCGGTCCACTCGTAGGTCTCCGTCCAGGAGGCGTTCCCGTGACGCACGGGCGTGCCCCGCTTTACGATGGACTGGCCGAGCGCCTGTAGGGGCAGGGCAGCCAGCCCAAGCCATAAAGCGGATTGCAAGAGGCGTTTATTTCTCATGAGGTTGTTAGAACCCATCGCTCCCCAGCTTTCTCAGCGCACTCGCACACTTCAATCGCACATAGCGGTTCGGATCGTTTGCGGCAAGGCGCTCGAGCGCGCTCAGAATCGCTTCATCGCGTCCTTCCTTCTCAACGTGGTCAACCAGCACGTCAACAGATTCGACCCTGACTCCCATGTTCCCGTCATGTTCCAGGACCTCAATCAAGCTCTGTTGCAGATCATCGCCGCCCGCCATGCCTCGAACCGCGTCCAAGGCTGCCAGGCGGTTCCCGACGTTCGAGTCGTGCTCCATGGTATAGAGCAGGGCGGCTCGGACGTTAGGACTCTTGGTCCGGGCACGCAAGGCGTCCAGTGTGTCACGGCGAATCCCCGCGTTGTCGTAACTCTTCACGGCATAGACCAGAAGCTGTTGGATGTGTGGATCGTCAAGTGACCCTTCGAGAGTGACACGGCGTTGCGCGTCCATGGTGATGCGCACGTCGCCCGTCTTCGGATCTGGAGCCACGCGGCTGATGTCGTTGATGCGCATGTTTTCAAAGTCCTCGCCGGCCAGGGAAGACGTGGTCACGTTTCCAGGCTCGGAAGGGACCACTCGAGCGGCTCGCGGGCGGAGCGTCCAACCTAGCCCAAAACCGAAAACCATCAGGCTTAAAGCGAAGGCGATGCGCGGGCCCACGCGCCGCGGCGGGAGTTGCAGGAAAGGCAGCCACTCCCGGATCAGGCCGTGCCATCCCAGTCGTTCCCTGTCGAGCGCTTCCACCAGCGCTTGCCTGCACTCCACCAGAAAATCAGGAGAAGGTTCAATGCGTGGCAGTTGAGCCAGCACCTCATGAAGGCTGCGGACTTCCTCACGCGCAGCCTGGCAATTGACGCAGCCCGCAAGATGCGCCTCGTAGGCCGCCCGTTGCTCAGGCGGAAGGTCGCCATAAAGATCGAGCGTCAAGTTCTCTTCAAACTCCTTGCAGTTCATGACCACATCTCCCCGGGCGGTGGAGGGGCTACTTGGTTACGCTTGCCAGCTGGTCCGTTTTCGCCGTGCAACTGACCCCTCACCCGGCCCGCGTCCCGATGAAGTGCATCGGGATCGCGGGCCACCCTCTCCCCTGGGGAGAGGGCGAAGATCCAATTCCCATTCTATGCCCTTTCTATTCACGGTTCCTTGCTCCCTGTTTCCATTCCCTGTTCCCTATTCCCTGTTCCCTCTAGACAAGATCTCCAAGCTCCAGGCGCAGTTTCTGCGTAGCGCGGAACAGACAGTTCTTAACCGTCTGCTCGCTGGTTTTGCAAAGCTCGCCAATGGCGCGGAGCTTGAGACCCTGGTAATGCTTCAATTCGAAGACCATGCGTTCGCGAGGGTTCAGGCACTGGAGCGCTGCCTGGATGCGCCGCCCAATTTCCTTGGAGTGTACGGCGCGTTCCGGGTCGAGCACTGGCCTCTCGTCAGGCACCGTCTGAAAGTACTCCGGTTGACCGTCTTCGCTTTCGGGTCCCTGGACTTCCTTGCGCGTGTTTTGGCGGCGTAGATGGTCCAGGCAAACATTCATCACCACCCGATAGAGCCAAGTGGAAAAACGCGCCTCAAGGCGGAAGGTGGAGAGGGAGCGGTAGACCTTCAAAAACGCCTCCTGGTAAAGGTCTCGAGCCTCTTCCTGGGAGTGCACCACTTGCAACGCAAGGCGAAGCACGTTCTGATCGTATACCCGCACCAGCGCCTCGAAGGCTTCAGAGTCCCCTCCCTGGGCGCGGCGGATCAGCGCTATCTCGTCCGCCCCGCTCAGTTGCCTCGGCTCTTCTGGTATGTTTCCGGCCAGCTCCAAGCAGCCTTCCATCACCGACTTCGCTTGAACCTCTCTACCCTTTACGACGCCTTGACAGGGAAAAGGTAAGCGCCAAAAAGCAGAAATCAGAAATCAGAAACTCGGAACTGCCAGCGTAGTATTCCGGTTTCTCGTTTCACTCAATCCTCCACATCTGTCATTCTGAGCGCAGCGGAGCGGAGCGAAGAATCTCGCTCTGGACTTTTCTGCCGAGAAACAACAAGGCGATCCCGCTGTGGCGGGACCGCAAGGCGGCATCAGAGGGACAGAGCAGGGGCGCACGGCGTCCACTTGTGGATTCTTGGCCATATTCTTTGCTTCGATTGGGGTTTCTTGCACACAAAATGCAGTTCGTTTTGAGGCCTTGAAAACGCTAAGTTCTTTATTTTCAGCAGAGTCTTCGGTTCGTTCCCTCTAAATAACATCTTTTTTGCATTCTCTCCACGTCTTCCGCCACCGGCGGGCCGATTTGGAACCCCCTGCGCGCGCGCTGTTGCGCCATGCTCCATAGGACAACCACGGTAGGCTATCATATCTCCGTCGTCGTGTCAAGCGGGAAAAGGCGGGATTCGGAAGTCAGGATTCAGGATCAGAGACAGCGCCAGGATAAACCGGCTTGGGGTTGCGGGTACAAGAACCGCAGTCGAACTGCAGCTTACTCTAACAATTTCTAACAATTTCGTTGAGTCGATGGCGGGAAAAGCGTAGGATGCGCACGCGCAAGAGGCCCAAATCGGAAATTCCGGGCCAACTGCGTGAAAATTGCGTTGTCACGGTGTGAGCTTTGCGCCATGCTAGTGTCCTGAGTCAGAAGTTAGCTGACAAGGTCTTCCCGTTTCGGGTGCCCGTTCCACAGCCCCGGCAGGGGTCCCGCAAGGCGGGATAGCCCAGGGCGCCAGCCCTGGGGGAAGAAGCCCTCACCCCGTCCCGCAGAGCGGGACACCCCTCTCCCGCGCGGGCGGGAGAGGGGACAGGGCAAAGGGGGGGGTCGCCTACCCATCCCGCCCTGCGGGACCTTGAGCTACCCTCTTTCGCCCCGACAAGTCGGGGCTGGCTTCATCAACGAACTTCTGACTCATGACACTAGTGAGCATTGTTGGCCAAATGAGCGAGCGCCTGCGAATTCCAATCCTGGCGGCTGTCGCGACATTCGCGCTCCATGCGGTCGGGAACCCGCACTACGGCTTCTTCCGCGATGAACTCTACTTCATCGTTTGCGGACAGCATCCGCAATGGGGCTACGTCGATCTACCGCCCGTGGCGCCGCTCCTGGCCGCCGGATCGCAGATGTTCGGTCATTCGCTGGTGCTCTTGCGCATGGCCCCGGCCTTTTTTGCTGCTGCCAGCGTATACGTCACGTGTTTGCTCGCCATCGAGCTCGGCGGCGGGGCCTTTGGCCAGATTCTGGCGGCCCTCGTCGCCTTCTTCGCTCCCGTCCTGATGAACTTCGGGATGAAGGTCTCCCCCGACATGGTCGGACTTTGGCTCTGGCCGCTGGCGGCGCTTTATACCCTGCGTCTGACCCAAGGGGCCGATCCCCGTGGGTGGCTGGCGGTTGGCGCCATCATCGGCGTCTGCCTGCAAAGCAAGTACAGCGTCCTGTTCTTCTTTGCAGCGCTGCTGTTCGGCTTGCTGCTCACACCCGAGCGGCGGATTCTTTTCTCGCGTTGGTTTCTGGCCGGTTGTTTGGTCTGCGGGCTTATCGCGCTGCCGAATTTCCTCTGGCAGGCATACTACGGTTTCCCCATGCTGGAAATGCTCCGCGCCGGGCAGCACGGGAAGAACGTGATCGTCGGCCCCCTGCAGTATCTATTTCAAGAGTTAGTCATCACCAATTTGTTTTTGTCCGTCGTTTGGATCATCGGGCTCGTGTGGCTCTTGTGGAATGCCCGCCTGCGCTTCCTCGGCTACACTTACCTCATCTTGATCGCATTGATGATGGTGTTCCACGGAAAGCACTACTACCCGGCTGACGCGTATCCGTATCTCATCGCGGCGGGCGGAGTTGCGATTGAAGCCTGGACGAACCGCCTGAGTATCCTCCGCCCGGTGATGGCAACGGCCGCGATCATCCTCGGAATGCTTTTCGTTCCATTCGGGATGCCGGTCCTGGCCGAAGAGCAGATGGTCACCTACCAGCAATGGCTGCTCGGCGTTCTGCATATTCAACGCCAGGCCATCGCTACCGAACACCAAGCCGAGCCCGCATTGCCCAGCGATTGGGCCGATATGCACGGCTGGCCGGAACTCGCCACGACCGTGGCGCAGGTCTATCAGTCCCTTCCGCCCAGCGAGCGCGCGCAGGCGGTCATCGTCGCGCAAAACTACGGCGAGGCGGCGGCAATCGATTTCTTCGGGCGTTCAAACGGATTGCCGCCAGTGATCAGCGGCCACAATCAGTATTACCTTTGGGGAACGCACGGCCGCAGCGGCAACGTCCTCATCGATGTGGGCGGCGATTGCGGCGCGAACCAGCATCTCTTCGAATCGAGCGAGCGCGCGGCCACCTTCACCTCGCCCTGGATCGCGCGCTATGAAGACAACCTGCCCATCATGGTCTGCCGCGGCATCAAGAAACCTCTAGCGGAGTTGTGGCCCAAGGTGAAGTCTTACCGATAGCATCGACAGCAGTTTCATCGTGCCTCGCGCGGGCCCTTGGTTCTTGAGGCTCTGCGCCAACCGGCGAGACCGCGCACATCGCAAAAACCCGCTGAAGGGTGGACGAGTGTCCGCCGCCCTTGCTGTGGAAATCGCGCCTTAAACATGACAAGCTATGGGGCCTGTCCCGCGGCGCGATCCACGGGGAAAATCTTTAACGCGAAAGTGTAATTACCGGGCTTCTCGTTGGGCATTTCGACGATTAGGCCCTCGGCGCTGCGAGTCCACTTGACTTTGGCCTTGGACCCGAGCATTTGGACTGTCTTGATGTCCCGCTTCGTCAACTGAGAACCGGAGGCCAGCGACTTGATGGTCAGTTTGCCATCCTCCGGCCATGCAAGCGCAATGGCATAAAGTGTATCGCCCTTGGCCGTGAAGCGGATGTCCTGTGCTGTGTATCCGCTGGTGGCGGTGTCTTTGAAGGAACCACCCACTACCTTGGTTGGACCCTCGCCGTAAACTTTCCAGGGTCTTGTGGCGTAGATGGCCTCAGCGTTAACTGACAGCCAGTTGCCCATGTCCAGCAGGATCTTCTGGACTTCGTCCGGAATGGTGCCATCGGATTTGGGTCCAATGTTCAGCAGCAGGCAGCCATTCTTGCTCACAATATCCACGAGTTCGTCAATGAGCGATTCTGGGGTGCGGAACGTCTCGTCCTTGATGTATCCCCAGGACTTCTCGCCCACGGAAGTGTCGGTTTGCCAGAAGATGGGGCGCAGCGTGTCGAGTTGCCCACGCTCGATGTCGAGCACGGCGGCGTGCTCGGGATAGGCCTTGTTCTTATAGTTGATGGCGACTTCGCGCTTCCACTCTGCGGCGCGGTTATAGTAGAAGGCCCCAAACTTCTCGAGGTAAGGCTTGAAGGCAGGCTGCTCGATCCACCAGTCGAACCAGACGATTTCCGGATGGTACTTGTCCACGATCTCAGCCGCGCGCGCCAGCCAATTGTCCAGATACGCGTTGTTGGGCTGGACCTTATCCGATTGGGCCGGGCCGTATAAGCCCGAGTAGCGCGGATCATTGACGTCGGAATCGAAGGTCGTGCCACCGTTGTAAAACCACCAGTGCTCGGCGCGGTGCGAGGAAGCGCCAAAATGCAATCCTTGTTTGCGCACGGCCGCGGCCAGCTCGCCCACCACGTCGCGCTTCGGGCCCATCTTAGCGGCGCACCACTCCGTAAGGTCGGAGGCATACATCGGGAAACCATCATGATGCTCAGCGACGGGTACCACGTACTTCGCCCCGGACTTCCTGAACAACTCAGCCCACTGATCCGCCTTGAACTTCTCGGCTTTGAACATGGGGACAAAGTCCTTGTAGCCGAACTTTGACTGTGGGCCGTAATTCTCCAGGTGATGCTTGAAGACGGGATTATCTTTCAGGTACATGTTGCGGGGATACCACTCACTATCGAAGGCCGGCACGCAATAGACGCCCCAATGGATGAAAATTCCAAACTTGGCGTCTTCGTACCACTTCGGAACTTTGAATTTCTCAAGAGAATCCCAAGAAGCACTGTAAGGACCCTGAGCGATAACTCCCTCAATCCTCTTGACGGATTCCTCCACCTTCTTATCCTCGGACATTGCTGAGATGCTTAGCATCAACATAAGCAGAGCCGAAAGTGTGAGGGTAGCTTTCCATTTACTGGAGCCCGTTCTCGGCGTCTGCTCTGCGATGAGTGCAACGGAAGTGGAATGAACGTTTTTCATGTTGGCGCACCTTGTGGTTAGTTTATCTGAAATCCATGATTCATTTCTGCTCCGCCAGGGCCCACCTGCGCTTCCGATGTCTCAGCGGAGTCCAGAAATGAAATCTTAACAGGATGCGAAAAAACGTAAGCCCTTTTTCGCAGCAGCACCGACCACATGGGGGCATGGATTTGAGGTGACCGGCTGACCTCTGCACAGCAGCAGGGGGCGCGCAGTTTCGTTTCTCATACGAAACACCTGACCCCTGGCGCCTGACTTCTGCACTTCCATCCCTGTGCTGCCAACCCAGGAGCCGCTCTAAGTTGTTGATTCTGCTTCCTAAAGACATCATTCCCGACCGGGTCCCAGGAGCCTCACAAAAAAGTTCAAGAAAGGTGAAAAAACCCTTGACAAGGGAGTTCGAGGACTCTAATCTTGTGGAGCAAAGTGGTCATCAGAGGTAAAAAGTGGTCTAGGGCGTGCGTTTCGCGTAAGTTGAGAAAGATTTCGGGGATTCCAGATGCTGCGTGGCAACTACCCCGCGACGGTGGACGGCAAGGGTCGGCTGAAGATCCCGGCGGCCTTCAAGACTTACCTGGAAGAGAACTACGGTGCGGACTTCTACGTGACTAGCCTCGACGGGCAGGCCGTGCGCATCTATCCCCTTCCCGTGTGGCGCGAGATCGAGGAGAAGCTGAAGGCGCAGCCTTCCATGAAAAAGTCCGTGAAGAAGTTCCTCGACCGCACCAACTACTTCGGACAGATGGGCCGCGCAGACGGCCAGGGAAGACTTCTGATTCCCTCCGTGTTGCGCGAATCGGCGGCGATGCAGGGCGAGGTGGCGGTACTCGGCTACCTGACGTATCTCGAAGTCTGGAACAACCAGCGCTACCTCGAGCACCTGGAGCGCGAGCCGCTCACGGAAGAAGACGAGAAGGCGCTGAGTGATTTAGGGATCTAGCAATCTGGAATTTTGAATCTGTGATTTGAGATTCCGGATTAGTAGTCAGCGGCCGCGGTTTGGGATTGTGAGACGTGACCCATGATGCGTTCGCTCAAAACGAAACACGGAACCCGAATCCCGAACCCTGGCTTGCGCATGTCCCGGTCCTGTGGCGAGAGGCCATCGAGATTCTCAATGTACGGCCTGACGGATTCTACATTGACGCGACCCTGGGGGCAGGGGGGCATGCCGAGGGAATTCTTCGGCGGCTGGAAAGCGGGAAGTTGTTAGGGATAGACCGGGACCCGGCGGCGCTGGCTGCCGCCCAGGAACGGCTGAAGAGTTTTGGGGAGAAACTGATCGCAATGCGTGGGAACTTTGCCCAGATTGACGCGCTGCACGTGGCGAGCGGGCTTCCGCCCGCCGACGGCCTGCTGGCCGACCTGGGCATGAGCTCCCTGCAGGTTGAAGATGCTTCCCGAGGGTTTAGTTTCAACGCGCCAGGACCGCTCGACATGCGCATGGACGCGACCACGGGCGCCAGGGCGGCAGACCTTGTGAACCAGATGAGCGAGCGGGAGTTGGCGGATTTGATTTTCAAGTTGGGGGAAGAGCGCCACTCGCGCAGGATTGCGCGAGCTATTGTGAAGGGCCGTCCGTATCGATTAACCACCGAACTGGCGCAGGTGGTGACGCGAGCGATCCCCTCCCGGGCGGCCCTTCATCACATTCATCCCGCCACGCGAACTTTCCAGGCGTTGCGGCTGGCGGTGAACCGGGAACTGGAAAGCCTGGAGTCGCTGCTCGCGCAGGCGCTGGGAGTGCTGAAGCCGGGCGGCCGAGTGGTGGTTCTGAGTTTTCATTCGCTCGAAGACCGCATGGTGAAGCGAGCCTTTCAAGCGTGGCAACACCAGGGGCGGGCGCAAATCCTGACGCGCAAGGTCGTGCGGCCGAGTGAAGAGGAGCTGCGAGACAATCCGCGCTCGCGCAGTGCCAAGTTGCGGGCGGCGGAAAGGACCGCAGGGTAGATGTTGGGGGCCAGGAAAAACCCCGCACCAGCGACAGGGAGAACAGCGAACGGCCCTCGAAATCGATAACCAGCAGAAAGGAGGGAAGGGGGAGGGGTACGGGATGGGGTTTGAGTTGCCCCAGTTCCTAACACCGAGCCTCCAGTCCCTGGAACATGGCGACGGCGGCAGTTACGTTACCGAAACCGAGGCGGCGCCCGGCAAACCCACTGGCGGGGGGCCGGGCGAGTTTTCCGGAAATCCATTTTATCAAACACATTGACAACTCCCGTCTGGTGCGGGAGGTAGGTCTGGAGAAGTGCCGTGAATGTTTCAGTCTGCTCGGATTGGGCATTCTGGTTTTTCTTTCTGTCTTGCTTTTCTCGTGGCAGCATTTGCAGTGCGTGCGGGCCGGTTACAAGATTGAAGAGCTCAAGGCGCAGTGCGCCGCACAGCAGGAATGGAACTATCAACTGCGGCTGGAACAGGCCGCGCTGGCCGATCCACAAAGGATCGACACGCTGGCGCGGAAGCATCTCGGCATGGTCTCGCCCAGTCCGCAACAAGTGATCCAGTGGGGCGGGGCGGACGCGCCGTCACCGCCACCACCGGAGAGCGCGGAGTATGCGCGCAACTTCGCCGCCGTCGGCGAAGGTAACGCTGGCGAGCCATAGTCTCATGGTACCTCGCATTAGCCAGGCGCGGCCGGAGAAAACCGACAGGTCCCGCGCAACGAACCGGGCTCTGTTCCTAGGTGGCATTCTTCTTCTTTGGATGGCCGGTCTGGTCGTTCAGCTCTACCACCTCCAGATCATCGATTACGGGGATTTGCTGGCCCGGGCCCAGCGCCAGCAGCAGCACATGATTGAAGTCGCGCCCAAGCGCGGCGAAATCTTCGACCGCCAGATGAACCCGCTGGCCATGAGCTTGGCGGTGGATTCCGTCTTTGCAGTACCCAGCGAGATTCCTGACCCCAAAATGGTGAGTAACTTGCTGGCCCCCGTGCTGGGCCTGGATGCGAATGACCTGCTTGGCCGGATCACCAACTCCCATTCGTTTTGCTGGGTGAAAAGGAAGAGCACCCCCGAAGAAGCGAACCGCGTCCGCGACCTCAACCTGAAGGGAATTTACTTCCAGCGGGAGAGCAAGCGATTCTACCCCAAAGGGGATTTGGCAGCCCACATTGTGGGTTACGTGGGTTTGGACGACAAGGGGCTCGCGGGCCTCGAGTACGGCATGGATAGCATCATCCGGGGCCGCCCAGGACGCGTGCTTCTGGCCACGGACGCGCGTCGCCGGTCGTTTCAATCGACCGAGTGGGCGGGGAAGCCGGGTAAGAACCTTGTTCTGACCCTGGATGAGAAGATCCAGTACATTACGGAAAAGGCCTTGGCGGTAGCGGTCGAGAAATGGAAGGCCGCCGGGGGTGTGGCTATCGTTCAGAATCCCAACACGGGCGAAATCCTGGCCATGGCCAGCCAACCAACTTACGACCCCAATGACTATGCAAAGAGCCCGCCGGAAGCACTGCAGGACCGCGGCCTGTCCTGGGTTTATGAGCCCGGCTCAACCTTTAAACTCGTGACCATCTCCGCCGTCCTGGAAGAGAAACTGGCGAACCCGGACGAAGTCGTCAACTGCCAGCAGGGAAGCATCGTGCTTGCCGGGCATGTCATTCACGACCACAAGTCATTCGCCAACCTGACGGTGAGGGATGTGGTGGTGAAGTCCAGCGACGTGGGGGCCATTAAGCTGGGGCTGCGCTTGGGTGAGCGGCGGCTTTACAAGTATATCCGCAGCTTCGGTTTTGGCGAAAAAACTGAAGTCGAACTGCCTGGAGAGGAGCGGGGGCTACTCAAGCCCCCCAGCCGGTGGTCAGGGATTTCGATTGGCGAAATCTCCATGGGGCAGGAAATTGGCGTGACCCCAATCCAACTCGTCACGACCTACTCCGCCGTCGCCAACGGGGGTGTGTTGTTTGAGCCGCGCCTGATTCACGACCTCTTTCTCGGCCAGGCCCACGACGCCATGCCTCCTGTGCCCGGTCACCGGGTGATCAGCGGGCGGACGGCAAGTCTCATGAAGGAAATTCTTTCGGCCGTGGTGGAGAGAGGAACCGGCCAGGCTGCGCAACTCGCAGGCTACTCATCCGGCGGGAAGACCGGCACGGCGCAGAAAATCGATCCTTCCGGCGCTTATTCAAAAACGCACTATGTAGCGTCTTTTGTCGGGTTTGCTCCCATAGGAAAACCGGCGGTAACCATTCTGGTGGCTATCGACTCGCCGGTGGGAGCAATTTACGGGGCCGAAGTGGCAGCCCCGGTGTTCAAGTCCATCGCAGAGCAGACTCTGGGTTATTTGAACGTTCCGCAAGACAACCCCTCCCGATGGCCTCAGCTTGCCTCCTCAATCTCCGCAGGGATTCCGGGCCAGAAACTCGGAGACCTTGTGCGACACCTTCCCAAGGGCTCTGAGCATCTCCAGGCTGCCGCTTCCCCCGTTCAACCCGCTTCATTCTCAAGCATTGAGCAGACACGAGTTTCAACGGACCGTGAGCCGGAGGCAGCTACGACGGCCGGTACCGTTGTCATGGATAATGGTCCTCGGGTGACCATCCCGGACTTCTCAGGTTTAGCGGCGCGGAGCGTTGCCCAAGAGTGTCAGAAGCTTGGTCTGGAACTTAGCCTTTTGGGCAGCGGATTGGCCGTCGAGCAGAATCTCCCAGCGCATGCGCAAGTGCCACTGGGAACGCGACTGGTGGTAAGGCTGTCAAGGTGAGCGGCGCCCGTGGGATATTCCTCGAGCTGGGAAACGCGCAGCGGGAGCAGAAAGCGCGAGCCGTGGATTGTTCTGGATGTGGGAAGCCGCGCTGCGCCGATAGATCCAAATTCTCGCAGTGATATAATGCGAGTGAGAAATGAAACTGAACGAGTTGGTTCGCGGGCTGGACGGCCTCGAAACAGTACCAGATGTCGGGGCCGAGGTCGCATCTTTAGCTTACGATTCGCGTCGAGTTCAGCGAGGAACCCTTTTCTTCGCTATTCAAGGTGAGAAAGCGGACGGGCATGCGTTCATCCCTCAAGCCCTCGAGCGGGGCGCGGTGGCCGTCGTCAGTGAGCGCATACCGCCCAGCGATCTGGCATCGCGCTGGGTGCGAGTCCCCCAGATTCGCCGGGCGCTCTCCACGGCTGGACGCGTTTTCTTCGGCCAACCTGATTTACGCCTGAAGCTAATAGGAATCACCGGGACGAACGGAAAGACTACGACAGCCTTTCTGGTGGACAGTATTTTGCGCGCCGCAGGAATCCGCGCTGGCCTCTTCGGAACTATCGAGTACCGAGTTGGTGACCGCGCCCTGCCGGCGCTCAACACGACTCCGGAGTCGCTTGATTTGTGGTCTTACTTCGCTCAGACCGTCGATGCGGGTGGCACGGCTGTGGTGATGGAAGTCTCCTCGCATGCCCTGGCGCAAGAACGGGTCTGGGGCTTCCCTTATTCGGTCGCTGTTTTCACCAATTTGACCCGCGACCATTTGGATTACCACAAAGACTTCGAGCACTATTATGAAGCAAAGCGTCGTCTCTTTGAGGGGCTTGGAACACCTCCGCCGCAATGGGCGGTCATTAATTTGGATGACCCTTGGGGCAGGAAACTTCTGGACGTGCCCTGCCCCCATCGGTTGACCTACGGCATGAACTCTAACGCCCAGGTCAAGGTGAAGCATCTCGACCGCCGACACAATGGCCTGGAGGGCACGATAGTAACGCCGGCAGGCAAGGTGCAGCTTGCCTCGTCGCTTGTGGGTCGGGCTAACCTGGCGAACATTCTGGCAGCGACCGCAGCCTCCATCGCCTATGGCATCCCGCTCGAAAAAATCGAAGAGGGGCTTAAAGATCTGAAAGCGGTCCCGGGCCGCTTCGAGCGAATCGACGAAGGCCAGCCGTTCCTGGTAGTAGTGGATTACGCGCACACCGACGACGCTTTGCGCAATGTCCTGAGCACGGCGCGCGAACTCACGCGCAACAGGCTGATCGTGGTTTTCGGCTGCGGTGGCGAACGCGATCGCGCGAAGCGGCCTTTGATGGGCGAAGCTGCCGGGTCCTTGAGCGATCTTGCCGTACTTACCTCGGATAATCCGCGCGGTGAAGACCCGCTGCTCATCATGAGCGACGCGCTGGTGGGCCTGCAGAAGGCCGGGAAACCCTATTGGGCAGAAGTGGACCGCGAAACCGCAATCCGAAAGGCGGTTGAGGAAGCGCGCGAAGGGGATGTGGTAGTTTTAGCTGGAAAGGGGCATGAGACTTACCAGATACTGAAGGACCGGACGATTCCTCTCGACGATCGTGAAGTTGCCCGGAAGATATTATGTGAAATGGGCTATCGCCCAGGCGCCTGAAATGAAGTATGTCATTCCGATCCCGCAGTTGCGGGAGAGGAATCACGCCCTGGTCTGTGGAGGAGGGAATCAGAGCGAGATTCCTCTCCCGCAACTGCGGGATCGGAATGACATAGAGCCTGCGGGGAAAGGTCATTTAATTCGACAGGGCAGAATGGCCCAGGGCCTCAAGAACTCATGGAACTACGATTGGGTCGCATAGCGACACTGCTTAATACCCGATGCGGTACACGGGAACGGGTGGTGGCTGGATACTCGATTGATTCCCGGTCAATCAGGCCGGGGCAACTCTTCTTCGCGATGCGCGGGCCTCGATTCGACGGACATCAATTCATTGCTCAGGCCATCGAGCGTGGGGCTGCTGGCGCTGTGGTGGAGCAGGCTTTTTTTGACCAAGCGCCGCCAGGGCTCACGCCCATTCTCCTTCCAGTACAGAGTCCGCTGGAGGCGCTCCAGCATCTGGGACGGTGCGTACGCCGCAAGTGGGGACGTCCGCTCGTAGGCGTAACAGGCAGCACGGGAAAGAGCACCACCAAGGAGATGATCGCCGCTTTGCTGGGCCCTCGGTTTTCCGTGCATAAGTCTGCCGGAAACCTGAATAACCGCTACGGCCTGCCCTTAACTCTGTTAGGACTCGAGCCGGAGCACGAAATTGCGGTGGTGGAGCTCGCCATGTCCGCCGCCGGTGAGATTGCGCATTTGGCTCGGATCGCTGAGCCGGAGACCGGCGTGGTGACGAACGTTGCCCCGGTTCACTTGGAGTTCTTTGATTCCGTGGAGTCCATCGCCAAGGCGAAGCGGGAGCTCGTCGACAACCTCTCTTGGCGCGCTGGACCGCCCGCCGCAGTCTTGAACTATGACGATCCCCGCGTGCAGAGATTTGCGGAGGGATTTGAGGGGAAGGTTGTTACATTTGGGTTTGGGCGAGGTGCAGATTTTCGCGCACGGCGGGTGAAGCGCGGAGAGGGGATCGGAAGCGAATTCCAAGTCGTTGGACCGAACCTGGATGCCGATTTTCTTCTTCCCCTTCCCGGCCGCCACAACGTCCAGAACGCGCTTGCCGCTGTCGCCGTTGCATCCAGTTTCGATGTTCCCCCCCTGGAAATGCGGAGAGGTCTTGCGGAATTCCAGAATATGCCCCAAAGGGGGGAGAGCTTTACACTGCCGGGACCTGTGACGATCATCAATGATTGCTATAACTCCAACCCGCAGGCCATGGCGTGCATGCTCGAAACGCTTCGGACATGGCCTGGTGCTCGCCGGCGGATTGTGGTGGCCGGCGAGATGCTCGAATTGGGGCCGCAGTCCCCGCAGTTGCACAAAGAGACTGGCCGCAAGTGTGCCGAGAACAATCTTTCCTGGCTTATCGCGGTTCAAGGCGATGCGAGATTTTTCGTCGAAGGCGCGGTGGCCGCGGGTTTGCCGCTCCAACAGACCCGCTTCCTCCCCGACGCGCGGGGGGCGGGAGAATTTTGCCGTGCGCTGCTCGAACCCGGAGACGTGGTTCTGGTGAAAGGGTCGCGCGAGGTTCACTTGGAGACAGTAACCGAGATGCTACGCGAAGGAGTCGAGGGTCGAGAAGTCGAGAGTCGAGAAGTCGAGAGGTCGAGGAGTTGAGGAGTCGAGGTTCGAGAGTTCGACTTCTCGACCCTCGACTCCTCGACTAGCAAGTGAACACATATGTTCTATTATCTTTATATCAAGTTCCATAACCAGTTTCACTTCCTCAATCTCTTCCGCTACATCACTTTCCGAACCGCTTACGCGAGCCTGACAGCGCTGTTGCTCTCCTTGGCCGTTGGTCCCTGGCTTGTACGCGTGCTCAAGGAGTTCCAGATCGGCCAGTACGTCCGGGAAGACGGGCCGAAGTCCCACCTGTCGAAGGCGGGCACTCCGACCATGGGCGGGGTGCTCATCAATCTTTGCATTTTCGTTCCGACCCTGCTCTGGTCCGACCTCGGAAATGTTTTTGTTTGGCTCGTTCTAGGGGTCGCGGCGGCTTTTGCAGGGATTGGATTCTGGGACGACTACCAGAAGGTTCGACAGCGGAAGAATCTGGGCCTGACCGGGCGGACCAAGTTCTTGCTTCAGATTCTGGTCAGCTTCGTCTTTGGTGTTGTGCTGATTCTCTTTTCGGCGCGTGGTTTTTACTCGACCACCTTGACGTTCCCCTTCTTCAAGCGCTTCCGGCCCGATCTTTTGATCACCGGTTTTCTTTCCCGAGTATGGACTTACCCTTTCGCCTTTTTGCCTTTCCTGCTCTTTGTAGTCCTGATTCTCGTGGGCTGCTCGAACGCGGTCAACCTTACCGACGGACTGGATGGGTTGGCCATCGGTTGTGTCGTCATTGCCGCCTCAGCATTGACGGTCCTGACCTATGTCACCGGCCATGCCGTTCTCTCCGAGTATCTGGACTTGGAGCACCTGCCGCGCGTGGGTGAACTGACCATCTTTTGTGGATCGATGGTGGGGTCCAGTCTCGGATTCCTCTGGTACAACGCTTATCCGGCAGAGATCTTCATGGGCGACGTCGGTTCGCTGGCACTCGGCGGCGCGATCGCAGCGGTTGCGGTGATCATCAAACAGGAGCTCCTATTACCGTTTATTGGCGGCATCTTCGTGATCGAGGCACTTTCCGTGATTATCCAGGTGGTGTCGTTCAAGCTCAGGGGCAAGCGGGTGTTCAGAATGGCCCCCATTCATCACCACTTTGAATTGGAGGGGTGGAAGGAGTCCAAGGTCATTGCGCGCTTCTGGATCGCGGCGCTGGTTTTTGCACTCTTCGCGCTGACCACGTTAAAGCTCAGGTAACGCTGTCTGTGGTCCGTGGTCAGTTGTCCGTTGTCCGTCGCGGTAACGTGGACGAGGCGGTCTGGCGCTGAAGCACCACAGAATTCAGGAGTCGGTTTACATGTGCTACGGACCACGGACCACGGACGACGGACAGAGGTCATCTCTGAGATTCTGGACTCACACTTTCGAAAGAATGGCCGGTCGCTGCCCCGGGGGATCGCATGAATGATGTACGCAGGAAGCGCGTGCTCGTTGTCGGCCTAGGGAGGAGCGGGCACGCGGTAGCACTCTGCCTACAACGGCATGGCGCGGTCGTGACGGTGACCGATACCAAACCTCCTGCTGCGTTCTCACCGCTCCTGCCGGAACTTCTGGCACAAAAGATTGGTGTGCAGCTTGGGTCGCAGCGTGCCGAAGTCTTTCTCGCTCACGATCTCGTGGTGGTCAGCCCCGGGGTGCCGTGGGACTTGCCTCAACTGCAGGCAACGCGCGCGCGCGGCATTCCTGTTGTGCCTGAGATTGAAGTTGCGAGTTGGTACTTGAGCGATCCAATTGTGGGTGTTACCGGTTCTAACGGCAAGACCACCACTACAACTCTTCTGGGCAAAATGCTCGAGGCATCCGGCTTCCCGACTTTTGTCGGCGGGAATATTGGTGTTCCTCTGAGCTCCGCAGTGGATCGGGTCACAACGGGTTCGATCATAGTCAGCGAGTTGAGTAGTTTTCAGTTGGAAGCCATTCGCGATTTTCGTCCCCACGTGGCTGTCTTGCTGAACATTTCACCGAACCACCTGGACCGCCACCCTTCCTTCGAGGCCTATGCCCAGGCAAAAAGGCAGATCTTCCGCAACCAGCGGGCGGAGGATTATGCCATCCTGAATGCTGATGATCCTTGGGTGCGTGGCCTCAGTCCCGCCTTGGCGGGCCGCAAGGTGTTCTTCAGCCGGTTACAGCAAATTCCCTGCGGCCTCTTTGTTTCAAATGGGAATGTCGTGTACCGCATGGGGCACCTGGAGCGAGTGCTTCTGGAGACACGGGAGGTGCGCCTTCGGGGTGGTTTCAATCTGGAAGACGTTTTGGGGGCTGCGGCTGCGGCCTGCGTGCTTGGGGCGGACTTCGACGCCGTGCGCAGCGCGGTGCGGGAATTTAAAGGCGTCGAGCACCGGCTCGAGTATGTTCGAAGCCTAGGTGGGGTGGAGTTTTATAACAATTCCAAAGCCACCAGCGTGGATGCCACGGTAAAGTCGTTGGAGGCCTTCGAGCATGGTGTTCATCTCATTCTGGGAGGAAAGGACAAGGGTGCTCCATACGCGCCTCTGCGGCCCCTATTGAAGGACAGGGTCCGCGAGGTTCTCCTCATCGGTGCGGCGGCGGGTCGCATCGCGCAGGAGCTCTCGGGCGCAGTGGAATTGATTCGCGCGGGCAACCTCGAAAACGCCGTGCTGGAAGCGTTCCAGTGTGCCCGTCCTGGTGATGTGGTGCTCCTCGCTCCGGCTTGTTCGAGCTTTGATCAGTTCCAGGATTATGAGCATCGTGGCCGCGTGTTTAAGGAGGTGGTAGAGCGGCTGGCGCAAGATGTTGAATCAGGATCGGTGGAATGGAAATGGAAGCCCGAAGGTCAAGTGGAGACCGGGGCGCCTGGGAGTCTGGCCTTGGCCGCCACACCTCCGCAAGCGTCGCAGGTTTGGTCGCAGCAAGCCTCACTGGAACCCCTTCCAGAGAAGGCTGCCGAGTCGGGGAATTTCATTAAGGAAACTGCGAGCGTTGGGTTAGATGTCTCCGGACAGTTTCAGGCTGAATCACTCGCGGGTTCATCCGAAGAGAGGCCCGAGGCGAGTCCCGAACTTCCGGCAGAGACATTAGCACCCGAAGTTGAAGAGGTGCTCAATCAAGTTGCCGAGGCTGTCGATGGGGAGTCGAAGCGCGGCGTAACCACCGGTTCCGCAACAGAAGACCGGCCCCATGAGCTGACCCTCGTTTACGAAATCAGTGCCGAAGAACTTCCCCCGGCAGAAACTGAGCCGGCACAGGATTACTCTGCCGAACCCGAAACGAGTCAACCCCAAGCGCCCCGTACACCTGAAAGGACGGACGACGTTCAGTTGCCGTACGAGGCGAGAGCAGAAGAGAAAGGTGTTGCCGCCAGGGGATCAGCGGGCCGCAATCTCGCAGAGGGGGGCTCGAAAGACGTGTCCAGCCCTTCAGAACGCAGCCCCGCGATAACGGATAGGAGGAAGCCGAAGTCGGCGGCCCCTGATTCGGCGTCTCAGCCCCGACTACCCGGAACGGATTAACAGAGCATGGCAAGGCGACTTCAATCCGACAAAATTCTGTTCGGCACCGTCGTGGCATTGACGCTTTTCGGAGCCCTCATGATCTTCAGCGCCTCGGGGGTGATGGCCGCCGAGAGGTTTGGCAGTAGCAGTTACTTTCTAGTTCGCCAGTTGGCATGGGCTGGAGCGGGGCTTGTTGCCCTGGTCGTGATGATGTATTTGGACTACCGCCGTCTCGCCAGCCCTGTGGTGGTTTTTCCGGCGTTGGCCGTGCAGTTGACATTGCTGGTGGCTGTTTTGTTTGCTGACCGCAGCCACCACACTCGCCGCTGGCTGCATTTGGGATCTGCCAGCTTGCAGCCTTCCGAATTTTCCAAGATCATCCTGGTCGTATTCCTTGCCTATTTCCTTGAGCAGCGGCGGGGCGAAGTAAACGATGTGAAGCATACCCTGCTTCCTGTTGGCCTGACCGCCGGGGCGACTGCGGCGCTGGTGATGGCGGAACCGGACTTCGGAACCGCCCTGGCCATTGCCATGATCGTTGCGGCAATGCTATTCGTAGCGGGGCTTCGCCTGAGGTATTTTGCCACCCCGGCTCTGGCGGCAGTTCCTGTGGTCTACTGGCTAGTCTTCCATGCTACCTACCGCTACAACCGTGTGCTGGCTTTCCTGAACCCTTATGCCGACCCTCTTGGAAAAGGGTTTCAGATCATTCAGTCCTTTATTGCAGTCGGCACGGGGGGAATTGCTGGAGTGGGGTTGATGGAGGGGAAACAGAAGCTCTTCTATCTTCCAGAGCCCCAGACCGACTTCATTTTTGCAGTGGTGGGTGAGGAGTTGGGCTTCATCGGGGCGATCGCGCTTGTAGTGGCTTTTGGAATCATCCTCTGGCGAGGGTGGCGGGCAAGTGCCGGTTGCACGTGCGAGTTTGGCCGGTTGCTGGCCATTGGCCTGACGGTCATGGTGGTCGGACAAGCTCTTGTGAACATGAGCGTGGTGCTCGGCCTGCTCCCAACCAAGGGTATACCGTTGCCGCTCATAAGTTACGGTGGGTCGTCACTTTTCGTCACGCTGGCTGCGGTGGGCATCCTTCTCAACATTTCACAAGAGGAAGGGTAGGTTGGGGGGTCATGGCCCTGGTCGTCAAGGCCGTCGAGACTCAAGGCGGGAGATGCGGCGTGGAATCGTCGGGCCACGAGCCTGGCGTCCCCCTGAGTTTTGAGCAGTTCCAGTCTCGTTTGCGATTTCTGATGGTCGGAGGGGGAACGGGAGGTCACATCTTTCCGGCACTGGCTGTGGCGGAGGAACTGCGTGCTCGCGGAGCGCGCCTTGAGCACTCCGGAACGAAATACCTTATCGAGTTTCTCGGCACGAAGAGGCCCCTGGAAGCCCGTTTGATTCCGGGAGCCGGTTTTCCACTGCGTACCATCAACGCAGCGGGGCTTAAGGGTATGAGTGGGTTTCGCAGCGTGCGAAACTTGATGCTGCTTCCCCGAACGGCGGTGGCAACGGCTATAGTGTTGCGCGATTTTCAGCCCCAGGTGGTGGTTGGTGTCGGCGGGTATTTGGCGGGCCCTGTGATGGTGGAAGCTGCCCTCCAGGATATTCCGACTCTGCTGATTGAGCCCAATGCATTGCCAGGTTTTACAAACCGCGCCCTGGCCCCGGTTGTCCGTTTGGCGGCAGTTGGCTTCGAGCAGGCAGCGCGCTTCTACGGCGAGAAGGCTCGCGTCACGGGCCTTCCGCTTCGGGCGGCGTTCCACAGGATCCCGACGAAAAGACACGCGGCGCCCTTCACGGTCCTGATCGTGGGTGGTAGTCAGGGGTCGAAAGCCATCAACGAGCTAATGACCCGATGTGCTCCGCTCTTGAGGCGCGAATCGGGAGGGCTCAAGGTGGTCCACCAAACGGGGGAAAGGGACTATAATGCAGTGCGTGAGGCTTTTCTGGAACAGGGCGTAACGGCTCAGGTCCAGGCTTTCATTGAGGACATGCCAGGGGCGTTGGCGCAGGCCGATCTGGTGGTTTCGCGAGCCGGCGCAACCGCGGTTGCTGAATACGCCGCAGCGGGGCGGGCTGCGCTCCTGATACCATTTCCGGCTGCCACGGACCAGCACCAACTGGCAAATGCCCGGGCTTTGGAACACGCCGGCGCAGCCCGCGTGATTCTTCAGGCGGAGCTGACGCCGGAGCGACTTATGGGAGAAATCCATGAGCTGCTCAGTGACCCCCTGAGGCTGATTCGGATGGAGCGGGCCGCGAAGAGTCTGGCGCGTCCAGAGGCGGCGGCGCATATCGCTGACTTGGTCGAGGAAATGGTTGTTCACCCATGCTAGGCAAGATTCGGAGAATACACTTCGTAGGCATCGGCGGCATCGGCATGAGCGGCATCGCCGAGGTTTTACTCAACCTGGGGTTTACGGTTTCAGGGTCTGACCTCAAGGCGACACCCGTCACGGAGCGGCTGGCAAAGCTGGGAGCGCGAGTTTTCGGAGGCCACGCTGCGAGCAATCTCCGGGATGCCCAAGTGGTGGTAATTTCTTCGGCGATTCCACCTGATAACCTCGAGGTGCAGGAGGCCCAACGTCTGCAAATCCCCGTTATTCCCCGGGCCGAAATGCTCGCCGAGTTGATGCGCTTGAAATTCTGCGTGGCGGTGGCCGGGGCGCACGGCAAAACGACTGTCACCTCGATGATTGCGGTGATGCTGACGCAAGCCGGACTTGATCCCACGGCTGTCATTGGCGGGCGGTTGGACGTTTTCGCCTCCAGCGCCCGGCTGGGCAAGGGTGAACTGATGGTAGTCGAGGCCGACGAAAGTGACCGCTCATTCCTCTACCTTTTGCCCTCCATTGCAGTGGTTACTAATATTGACCGTGAGCACCTGGACCATTACCGTGACCTAGACGAAATAGTTTCCGCCTTCCTCTCCTTCGTGAACAAGGTCCCGTTTTATGGTGCTGTGGTGGCCTGTGCTGATGCCCCCTGGGGAGGGCGATTCCGGGAACTTTTCCCGCAGCTTCGGCGTCGCGTGGTTACTTACGGTCTTGATCCCGGCGCCGATGTGCAGGGCAGTTCAATCCGGCTCCAGCCGCAAGGCTCGTGTTTCGAAGTTGAGGCAAGAGCGAAGCACGTGGGGAGCTTTGACATCCATGTTCCGGGACGGCACAACGTGCAGAATGCCTTGGCGGCGGTCGCCGTAGGTTTGGAGCTTGACTTGAGCGCCGAGCAAATCCGCAGGGGCCTGGACTGCTTCCAGGGCGTAGACCGCCGATTCCAGATCAAAGGTGAATTCGAGGGTATAACGATAGTGGATGACTATGGGCATCATCCCACGGAAATCCGCGCCACGCTTGAAGCGGCTCGCCTCTGGGGCGCCAAACGAGTCATCGCCATCTTCCAGCCCCATCGTTATACGCGTACTCTGTTCCTTATGGATGACTTTGCGCATTCCTTCCAGGCTGCGGACCGGGTCTACGTGCTGGACATTTACCCGGCTAGTGAGAAGCCTATCCCGGGCGTCACGTCTCAGCGACTGGTGGAGCGTATGGCCGAGCTGGGTTTCGAACGTGCTCGATACGCGCCTTCGGAACAGGCCGTCATTCAGGGAGTTCTGGAAGATTTGCGACCCGCCGATATGATTCTGACGGTTGGCGCCGGAAGCGTGGGGAGAATCGGCGATGCCCTGGCGGAGGCGATCCGGGGGCGCTCGGTGCGACTAGGAGCGGTTCAAGGCTGATGTCATTGTTGGCGCGACAATCCGGAATCTCGGAGCAAATGGTAGCCTTTGGGGCGGAATGGCTTCCGGGGGAGCGGATGAGCCAGCACACTTCTCTGAGGGTGGGCGGCCCGGCGGATATCATCCGGGTGTACGACGCCCGCCGCTTGCCGGAACTCGCGGCGTATCTGCACGGGCACGGTGTGCCATGGCGGATCTTGGGCGGCGGCTCGAACCTGCTGGTGGCTGATCAAGGATTGCCGGAGGTCCTGCTTCAACTGGCACGCGGCGAGGCTATGGCGTTTGCAGGAAACCGTGCCGAGGTGCCTGCGGCGGCAAACCTGGGCACCGCGATTCTTGAATGCGCCAAGCGGAACCTGGGGGGGATGGAAGGCCTGATTGGCGTGCCGGGGACGGTGGGCGGGGCCCTGCGCATGAACGCAGGAGCGTACGGCACTGAGATGGGGGACGTGGTGCGCGCCCTCACGGTGTTTCACGGCGCCACGGGGCTGATCGAGACCGTGAAAACGGAGAAGGTCCGGTTTGAGTACCGGCACACCAGCTTCTCTCCGGACGACGTCATGCTCGCCGTCACGCTCGAGTTGCTGGACTGTCCCTATGCTGTAATCCTGGAGCGCATCAAGCAGTGCAACTGGAAACGCCGTGCCTCACAACCCGTTCAGGAAAGAAGCGCGGGCTGCATCTTCAAGAATCCGCCCGGCCGTTCCACGGGAAAGATGATTGACGAGCTTGGACTGAAAGGAACACGGGTGGGCGGGGCGGTGATCTCAGAACGGCACGCGAATTTCATTGTCAATCGTGACCACGCCACGGCTGCGGATATTTTGAAATTGATGGACTTTATCCGCGCGCGAGTCCTTAAGGCGTATGGGCTGGAGCTTGACGAGGAAGTCATTGTCTGGAAGGGATAATAGCGGCGCGACGTTGGTCGTTTGGCAGGGCGGATGAGAGTTCTCTCCCCGCGCTTTGCGAGGGTTGGGTCAAATGGATAGTCAGTGGGCAGAAGAAGGAAAGGCGCTATCGCCCGAGGAGTTAGACGGGGAGGAGGAATCCCCCTACCTTCGGCGACAGAAGGCCGTGGCGGTTCGGCGCCACCGTCCCTCGTGGGGTTGGCGTTGGGTACTTTTTTTCACGGCAGTTGTGGCGCCCGTGGGAATCACGAGCTATTACCTGACAACCTTCGCCCTGTCGTCGCCACGGTTCGAATTGCACTCCGCTGACGATGTTCAGGTGACCGGAAATCAGTTTGTTTCCCGCGAGGAAGTTGCCAACGCACTGGGATTGCCTCTACACGCCGGCAGCGGTCCTCCCATAAAGGTTTTTCGCCTTTCTCTGGAAGCGGAGCGGAAGCAAGTGGAAGCGATTGCCTGGGTGCGAAGTGCAGCCTTGACGCGAATCCTTCCCAACCGCTTGGTAGTGCATGTCACTGAAAGGACTCCGGTGGCCTTCACCAATGCAGGCGGTCATGTGAGCTTGGTGGATAGCGATGGAGTTCTGCTGGATAAGCCGGAAAACGCCTCCTTCGACCTTCCTGTAATCACCGGCCTGGACTCAATCGCGAGTTTGGACGAGTGCCGGACCCGGATTGCCCTTTACCAGGACTTCATGCGGCAACTCGGAGAGGAGATCTCCCACTCCGGATGGATGGTTTCGGAAGCGGACCTCGCGGATGGCGATGATCTCAAAGCCCTGCTTGTCCAAGGCCGTGAAACCCTCCGGGTCCACTTCGGGCACGAGAATTTTCTGGAGCATTTTCACACCTTCCTGGCGCTGCTCCCCGAGTTACGCAAGTCGAACGCGCCGCTTGACTCTGTGGATTTGCGTTATCGTAATCAGGTGGTGGTTAACCCGCAGGGGCGAACTCAGCCTCCCCCAGCGGGAGGCGCCAAGGCATCGCAAACTTTAAAGGAATAGGGACCATTGGCACGTAAAGACCAATTCGTTGTGGGCTTGGATTTGGGGAGTACCAAGACGTGCGCACTCGTGTGCCAACCGGGAGAGGGCGGAAAACTCCAGGTGGCCGGCTTCGGAGTGGCGGAGTCAAAGGGTTGGCGGAAGAGCGTCATTGTCAACCTCGATCTCACCGTCTTGGCCCTCAAGAAGGCAGTGGAAGCTGCTGAAACTGCTGCGGGGATTTCAATCGCATCCGCCTACGTGGGGGTAGCGGGCACGCACATTAAAGGGGTGAACTCCCGAGGCGCGGTGGGGTTGGGAAAAACGCCAGGCGCTACTGGGGCTGTCACGCCGGACGATATTCTCAAAGTCCTCCAGGCTGCCCGCGGCGTCACCCTGCCGCAGGACCGCGAAATCGTATATCCGGAACCGCAGGATTATGTGCTGGATTCCCAAGAGGGGATTCGCAACCCAGTGGGGATGAGCGGGGCGCGGCTTGAAGCCAACGTGCACCTGATTACCGGCTCGTCCACGGCCCTGAGAAACGTGGTTACGGCGGCGAACCTGGCCGGAATAAAGGTACTCGACACAGTCTACGAACCCTTCGCTTCCGCCGCCGCTTGCCTGACGGCGGACGAGCGGGAATTGGGTGTGGCTCTGGTAGACATTGGGGGCGGGTCAACCGACATGATCGTATACTCGCAGGGCAGCGTCCGACACACCGCTTCCATCCCGGTGGGCGGCGAACATTTTACCAACGACATCGCCGTGGGCCTGCGCACCACGATTCCTGAAGCTGAGAGAGTCAAGAGATCCTGGGCTGAGCGCGAGTCCGATGACACTCCCGGCGGCCTCCTGGAGGTCCCGAGCGTGGGGGAGCGTCCAGCACGAGTGGTAAGCTACGCCATACTTGACGAGATCATCCAGCCTCGCACCATCGAACTGCTGGAATTGATCCACGACGAGTTGGAGCGCTCCGGCCAAATTAGGCAACTGGGTGCGGGGTTGATTTTGGTCGGCGGCGGGGCAGAGCAGGGCGGTTTGCTGCCGCTGGCGGAGCAAACTCTTGGCCTCCCCGTGCGCCTGGGTCGTTGCACGGGACTCGAGAACATGGATGAAAACCTTGCCGGGCCGGAGTACGCAACTCTGGTTGGCTTGGTTGTCTACGGCAATCGTCGCCGCCTGCTTCGGGACTCGAAGGAAACAGGACTTATGGCCAAATTGTGGCGAGCTTTGCAAGGTAAGGGCGGCGCGGCGTAACAGGTGATCACCGTACCGCTGGTATTACGACTAAGGAGTCGTCGCGAAATAACCATTACATTGGTCGCTGAACAACCCCCTTACCCGGCGCTACGTGCCCGAATCAACTCTCCCCTCTGTCGCCGCGGCGACAGAGGGGCTGGGGGCTTGGGGGTGAGGGGGTTCCGACTCGATAATGGAACGGTTGTCCCGTGACGACGCCTGAGAGGGGAGTCAACATGGCGATTGAAGAAACCAACGACAGCCTGCGGGTGGATTTTTCCGATGAGCTTCGCGCGGGCGCCAAAATCAGGGTAATTGGTGTGGGGGGTGGCGGCGGAAACGCCGTGAACCGCATGATTGCCGCCGGGGTGACGGGCGTGGACTTCCTCGTGGCCAATACTGACGCGCAGGCCCTTCACGCCTCGAATGCGCCGGTGAAAATCCAATTGGGCGCCAAGCTCACCAAAGGGCTGGGAGCGGGCGCCAACCCTGAAATCGGCCGGCGCGCAGCACTCGAGGATACGGATAAGGTCATCGACGCGCTGGAGGGCGCCGACATGGTGTTCGTCACCGCAGGGTTGGGCGGGGGAACCGGGAGCGGAGGCGCACCTATTGTTGCCAGCCTGGCGCGCGAACTTCACGCCCTCACGGTGGGCGTGGTGACCAAGCCCTTCGCCTTTGAAGGCAAGCGGCGAATGATGCAGGCCGAACAGGGATTGCAGGAGTTGAGCCAGAGTGTGGATACCGTCATTTGCATTCCCAACGAACGTCTGATGCAGTTTGTGGATAAGGGGACCAGCTTCTTCGAAGCGTTCAGAATCGCCGACGATATCCTGCGCCAGGGTGTTCAGGGTATTTCCGATATCATTACCATCACGGGAATAATTAACCGCGACTTCGCTGACATCAAGACGATAATGGAGGGAATGGGCTACGCGGTCATGGGGACCGCCGTGGCCGAGGGAGAGAACCGCGCCGTCGAAGCCACCAATCGCGCCATTTCCAGCCCGCTGCTCGAAGATGCTACCATCAACGGCGCCCAGGGCATCCTGCTGAATATCACTGGATCCAGCAAGCTCACCCTGCATGAAGTTCACGAAGCGTCCAGCATTGTGCAGAAGATAGCGGCTGAAAACGCCAATATCATCTTCGGCGCCGTTCTCGATGAGTCCATGGGTGATGCGGTGAAGGTCACGGTCATCGCCACGGGGATCAAATCCGAGAGATTGGGCCTCAAGCCATTGGCTGGTCCCTCGCTTGCCATCCGCACCGCGCAGCAAAGCGTTAGGACGGCGCTCGCAAGGAAGGAAAAGCTTCCCGTGGAGCAGGGGCCGTCGGAGATGAGCACGGAAATCCCCAAAGATGACTACGAAGTGCCAACCTTCATCCGGCGACGCAAGGCTGAAACGGGGTAAGCGGCATAGAGACCGCGCTGTCCTCTGACCACAGGGGCCTGACCCGTCGCTACGTGAGTTTGCCGTCCGGTTGCTTCCTTTTTCGCCCTATTCCCTGAAACCCTGCGATGGCAAACGAAGTCTGGCATGTATTATTCCGACCCAAGAATTCGGGCTGCCTATGCGGAGTGCCGGCGCCTGGCGCGCCGCCACTATGAGAACTTTCCGGTCGCGTCGCACCTTGTTCCTCGCGACAAGCGTGATGCGCTGGCAGCCATCTATGCCTTTGCTCGATACGCGGACGACGTTGCCGATGAGCCGGGAGTCGAGGGCAGACTTGAGAAAATCGCTGCATGGCGTGAGATGCTCCGTGAGTGCTACTCCGGAAAAGTCCATCATCCGGTTTTCCTGGCGCTTCGCGACTCGGTGCGGCGATTCATCCTTTCTTTCGAGAATTTTGAGAACCTGCTGCGCGCCTTTGAGTCGGACGTCGGCGTGAATTGCCACCGGGATTTCTCCTCCTTGCTCGCCTATTGCGCCTGCTCGGCCAACCCCGTCGGGCGGCTGGTTCTCGAACTGTTCGGCCATCGCGACCCGGAACTCTTTGCGCTTTCGGACTGCCTCTGTACAGCGCTTCAGCTCACCAACTTCTGGCAGGACGTCGCTCGGGACCTCGAGCGCGACCGGATTTACCTGCCCCTGGAAGACCTTGAACGCTTCCATTACACATTGGATGACCTGCGCGCCGGACACGTGGACGACCGCTGGCGTGAATTGCTAAAGTTTGAAATAATGCGCACCCGCCAGTTTTTTGAGCAAGGGAAGGCGCTGCCGGAGAGAGTCGCGCCGCAATTGCGCGTCCAGCTTCGCCTGACGTGGCTCGGCGGCATGAGCGTTCTGCGCAAAATTGAGTCGGTGGGCTATGACGTTTTCCGGCGCAGGCCATCGCTGAGCAAGCTGGACTTTGTGCGGCTTTATTTCCGCGCTCGATACTCTCTCTGGGTAGGAAGGGGTGACCACGCCCCCACCCTCGCAGGCCCGCCATGAGCGCTTCTGTGAAAGACTTCCGCTTCGCCACGCCGCGCCTCACCAATTTCTACTATTCCTTTGTGTTCCTCCCGCCTCAGAAGCGGCGCGCCATCGAGGCGGTTTATGCTTTCGCGCGCCGAGGTGATGACCTTGTGGACAGCGGCCTCGCGCCGGATGAAGCGGGGCGCCAGATGGTGCGTTATCGCGAGGCGCTCGACGCTTGCTACGCTGAGCCGGGCGCGGCTTTGGAAGACCCCGAACTGGCCGCCCTTGCCGAGAGCATTCGGGAATTCAAGATCCCACGGCAACCCTTCGAGGACCTCATCCTGGGCCTGGAAATGGATTTGAATGGCGCGCGGTACGAGACGTTTGACGACCTTTCGCTTTACTGTTATCGCGTCGCTTCCACCATCGGACTGATTGCCATTGAAATCTTTGGTTACACGAACCCCCGCACACGCGATTACGCCGTGAATCTCGGCATAGCCATGCAACTCGTCAACATCCTGCGAGATATCCAGAGCGACGCGCAGCGCGGCCGCATTTACCTGCCCCGAGAGGACCTGGACCAATTTGGTGTGCGTCCCGGCGAACTGTTGTCAGGGGCCTGCAACGACTCATTCATTGAGCTGATGCAGCTCGAAGGTGACCGCGCCCGTCATTTCTTTAGCGTGGCACGCCAGCTCCTTTTGCCGCAGGACCGCCGTTCCATGGTCGCGGCGGAGATCATGGCGGCGACTTACTGGCGCCTTTTGGGGCGGATTCAAAAGCGGCGTTACAACGTGTTTGGCAAGCGAGTGCGCCTGCGCGCTCCGGAAAAGCTCTGGATCGCGCTTTCCGTTTATCTCGGAGCGGAGTGGCACAAGTAGAAAGCAGAACTCAGAAGTCAGAATTGATGAGCCAGATTGCTCCCAGCTCTTGCCTGCCACCTACCCGCATGTGGTAGGTAGTAGGTGGTATGTGGGAGAGAGGTTTTCCCCACCTACCACCTACGCCATACCATCTACCTCCTTTGTTTTCAATAACATTCCCGCTTCAAACGGCTAAGTCCATTTGTTTTCATAGACATTCCCGCTTTGCCCTCGAGTTTTCCACAGCGGTCCTTTGTTTTCATAGACATTCGCGCTTCGTTCCGTCACTTTTTAAAGTTAATTCGGTCGACTCGGGAGGATAGGAAATGACTTATTGTCTGGTTTGAGTAAGGCTGGGGAAGTCATCCGTGAGGTCTCTATGCTCATAGCAGAACCGCCTTGCATCATTTTCTAGGCTACTATATTAAGCATAGCTTGTCAAGAGTCTTTGCGAACAACGGGATTTGCAATCGGCGCGCTGCTATGCTAGAATTGCGTTTGTCATATTTTGTCATAATGATAATCTTTGACGCATCCACGCTGATTTTGATGGCCAAGATCGAGCTTCTCGACCCGTTTTTCGCCGGCGTGGAATTGCAGGCGGCTATTCCGGCGGAAGTCGAGCGGGAATGCTGTGGCGTCAAGAAGACGCTGGATGCGCTGATGATTCAAAAAGCCCTGGAGGAATCGAGAATTCAGGTCGTGGCGGTCAGGAACCGCAACCTCATTGCCAAGTTGGAAGCGGATTTTAGCTTGGGCAAAGGCGAAGCGGAAGCCATCGCGCTCGCCTTGAAGGAAAAGGCTCAATTGTTGGGAATCGACGATAAGAACGGCATCAATGCGTCGAAGTTGCTGGGCATTCCGTTTACCACCGCTGTGGGCATTCTGGTTCGGAGCCGCGAAAAGGGCTTGCTCGATCGCAGCGACGCGCTGGCCAAACTCACGACGCTTGCCAAGTACGGACGCTATAAGAATTCGATCGTCGAAGACGCGAGACGGAAAATGGAGCTAGGAAAATGACCAAGACGATGAGTATCCGTATGGATCGCGAGAACTACGAGTTCCTCACCGAGATCAGCAAAGAAGAGCGCAGCGATCTCTCCAAAGCGGTACGGGAACTGGTGATGCGAGGCAGGGTCCTGCTGGCTGTGGAGCGATACAAAAAGGGAGACGCCTCCCTGGGCAAAGCCGCTCAACTGGCAGGGCTTTCCGTGGGGCAGATGATGACCCTCCTGGCGGAATTTGGCGTGGAAAGTAGGATCGAGAAAGACGACTATCTCGAAGGGCTGAAGAATCTCGCCAAGGCGTGGTAGCTGACCGCCGGTTATCCGTCTTCGGCTACTGACTCCAGTCTTCCCACCTCTGACTCCAGTCTGTTTTCGATGATTTTCGGACGAGCCTTTCTGAGATGTGCGACCGTCTTACGATGGGCCGTCATTGCTGACGGTCAACCCGCAGCAGACGTTGCTTCGCCAGCGGTCACTTGTCTACTTCAGCCAGCACCAGATCAATAAGGCGACGCAGAGCAGAAGGAAAGTCGCCAGTGCAAAAGATTGAAGAAGATGACCCCTGAGCTTGGTCATGGTTTCGATGTCTTCTGTCGTCCACATAGTGACCGAGCTTTCTGAGATGCGCGACCGTGTTACGACGGGCCGCGATTGCCGACGGTCAACCCGTAGCGGACGTTGCTTCGCCAGCGGTCACTTGTCCACTTGAGCCAGTGCCAGAGCATGTGTGTGGCGTAAGCCCCCCAGCCGCCCACGATGGCGCCGACTGCCAATCCGATCCCACCCCCCAGCCAGAGCTCCTATTCCCATCGTCGGCTCCTGGTTGAGACTCCAACGATGTATCATTCTTGTGGTTCAGCCCTGCGTTTCAGCGTTGCCGCTTCCGCGGAGGAGCTGTGCACAGTCTGATCCGCAGACACAGGCCCTGTTCCCGGTGAGGACGAGGGGCTTGCTGCCAGTTCAGATGGCTTGTATTTCGGCTCGCTGATATAGCCGCGGGCGGCATCCTTGCCGATACTGTTAATCACGACTTCCAGAGGCTGCGAAAAACCTTCGGGATAGAACAGAACCGGCTCGTACAGGTTAACGTGCTTCTTGCTCACTTCCGAATCATTCACGATCATCACGAGGTCGCAGTACTCGTGCTTGGCATTCGATTTCCGCAGCGAGATGCTGATCGGCCCTGCTTTCTGGAATTGCTTCGATTTCTGCAGGTTAAATTCGGAGTAATGGCGTTCCCCTTTTTTCTCGAGCGCGACGAGTTCCTCATGGTTTTTGGCGATCGACCCGTTCAGGTCGTCGCGCGTCGAATTCAGATCACTCTCCAGGTCCGTGCGGGTTCTCGCGACGGATTCCCTTGTTTCCTGGAGCTGCTGCTGATGTTCAGCTAACTGCTTTTGCTGTTCAGTCAGCTCGGATTGAACCTCCTTGCGCCATGGATCTTCAGCACGATGGGCTTTTAGAGCGGCTGCGTGCCTTGTGGAATGGCGTTGCACTCTCTTTGACTCGGTGATGGGAGCTTGTGCCTCCGTTTGTGAATTCAGTGCTGGTTGAGGCGCCGCCGCAGGCACAGATTCCGCGGCATTGAGTTTCTGGGTCAGGGTCTCCACTTGGCCACGCTCCTGATTCAGCGCAGCGGTTAATTCGTCCCGGCTGGCGGCAATCTGTTTCGCGGAACTGTGTTCCCGGA
Source organism: Terriglobia bacterium (assembly GCA_050012175.1). Lineage (GTDB taxonomy): Bacteria > Acidobacteriota > Terriglobia > UBA7540 > UBA7540 > CAVROP01. Next base: position 152,849 of record JBEKHR010000001.1, read on the forward strand.
ATGCGTAGGCAAGAACCACGCACAAGCCGACGAGCAGCAGGCCGGTTGCGATCTTCTGGCCCCGGCTGTGTGGCATGTCAACAACGGACACTTCCTCTTTAATCGGTTCCTTTTCCATTTCCATGTTTCCCCTCCAGCGAAACGTTTTGTTCTCTTCCTAAACCCAAATCTGAAAAGCAGCCCTGACTGCCCGACTGGCAGCACGACCCTTACGAGAGCAAGAATCGTGCCAGAGCCCTCGGACAATATCCCTTGTAGGTTCAATCGGCTTGTGGTGGGGCCTCGGGGACTGGGAAACAGGAACCATGGCAAACTTTCATCCTCAATGTAGAAATTTCCCGGGCGGTGATGCGGGGGCAGACGTGAATCTGCCTTTCGCCGGGAGTCTGCAATGCCCATTGTTTCCATGCTCCTGGACAGAAAGAGGGGTCGGGAAAACCTGATGTGGGGTAGTTTGCATCATAAGTGCAGGGGTAAGGGCTTTCAGGAAAGAAAAACAATGCAGGCAGGGGGAAAAAGATGAAATCTGTATTCCGGCTGACCTGTCTTGGTGCACTTGGCTTTGCCATCGCTGTTTGCGGTTGGGGTCAGTCGAGCCCTGACCAGGCCTCGGCTGAGCCGCAGAAGACGAACCAAGAGGAGAAACAAACGAGCCCTGACAACGCCTCGGCTGAGCCGCAGAAGACGAAGCAAAAGGAGAAACAAACTAGGACGCCTGGTAAGGAAATGGGCAAAGGCGGGGAGGATATTGGAAAGGGCGTTGCCAAAGGGACGGGGGATTTGGCCAAAGGCACGGCGGGCGGTGTCGGGGAGCTGGCGCGGGGAAACGTTGGGAGTGCCGGGGCGTCATTCGGAAAGGGAGTGGCAGGATTGGGCAAGAACGTGACCGTCGGCACTGCTAAAGGCGTCGGCAAGATCGGCAAAGGCGTGGGCGGGGAATTCAAGAAACTCGGCGGCAAGTCAAAAAAGAAAGACGAGACAGGTTCGGGAGCGCCCGGGTAAGCCTTCACGGTACAAATCCCTGCCTTCTGGCACGAGGAGGGATGGCTCTCGTGTGATCCTCAGCCAACACGAGCCCAGGAATGATCTGACAACCACTTCGCGCTCTAAACCTGCAAGGCAACCTGGGCAGGCTGGCTACAGTCAAGCGGACACACACATGGCAAGAAATTCACCCCGTAGGTCGTTTTTTCATCTTCCGGTCATTCCCCATGTGGCTCAATGACTGGATTTGAGCATCGTCGCGTGATCCAGTCAAGCGACCTAGGGACAGCCCGGCTGGCCCTTCTCGCTTCCCGCCGAGGCCGGTCCGAAGAGACTCAAAGCTCTGCGGCAAGAGCAGAGCTTCGCTGATCCGTTCCCGGCGGCACGAGTTATCTGTTTTCAAACCTGCGCGTCCGCGCGAAAGGGCTGGCAAATTTATGAGGATGAGTCTTCGCCTGGTCTTTTCCCTCATCGTGGGGGTGACGGTGTTGTCGTATCTTTTCGCCTTGTTCCAGGTGAGAGCGGAAAAGCGTGCGTTGAGAAAGGAGTTGACGAACCGCGCCGAGATCTTGGCGGAAAGCTTGGAAGGAAACGTAGAACCTCTCCTTCTTCTTCGCGAGAAGGGCTCGCGGCGGCGCCTGCAAACTTTCGTTACCGATTTCGGGAACCGCGAACGCGTAACCGGGATTGCCGTCCTGGACACGTCGGGGAACACCCTGGCCCAAACACCTGGCCTGGAGAATTACCTCGATGGCGAGCTCCCCACTATTTCTCAAGTGATTTCAAGCAATCTCAGTTACAGCGGCTTCACGACTTTGAACCTGAAGCCCACCCATCTTTACGTTCTGCCTCTGCATGATGAGTCGGGCGTGGTGGGGGCGCTGGCGATCTTTCAAGATGCCGGTTATATCGATGCCCAAGCGTCGAAGCTATGGCGGGACACCTTTCTGCGGGCGTTGGCACAGGCAGCGTTTATCACCCTGGTAACCCTGCTGATCATCCGCTGGAGCATCGTGGGTCCCCTTGCCAGAACCGCGAAGTGGGTGAGGGAACTACGGGCAGGCAACGGTGTGGGGCGTTCCAGCTTGGAGGAAGAGGACCTCTTCAAGCCTCTGGCGCAGGAAGTGACACACCTGGCCAAGAGTCTCGAGGCCGCGCGGGCGGCCGCGGAGGAGGAGGCGCGGCTTCGGGAGAGTGCGGAATCGCTCTGGACGCCAGAACGGCTCCGGCTCCACGTGCGCAGCAAGCTGGGTGACCGACCGTTCTTTGTGGTCTCTAACCGTGAACCCTATACGCATGTCTACCGGGGGAAGGCCGTCGAGGTCACGGTCCCAGCCAGTGGCTTGGTTACGGCTTTTGAGCCCATCCTGCGCACTTGTCAGGGCACCTGGCTGGCGCACGGCTCGGGCGATGCCGATCGCGAAAACGTGGACGGACGCGATTGTCTGCGTGTACCCCCTGACGAGCCCAAGTACACGCTGAAGCGGGTCTGGCTCACGAAAGAAGAAGAGGAGGGTTACTATTTCGGGTTTGCGAATGAAGGCCTCTGGCCCCTTTGCCATATCGCTCACACTCGCCCCACCTTTCGCGCCCGGGATTGGGAACACTACCAGGCCGTCAATCGGAAATTCGCGCAGGCTTTGGCCGAGGAAATGGAAGGGGCCGAAGAACCCGTCGTGCTCGTCCAGGATTACCATTTTGCGCTGTTGCCCCGCCTGGTGAAAGAAAAACTGCCTAATGCCCGCGTGGCTATCTTCTGGCATATTCCTTGGCCGAATCCCGAGGCCTTTTCCATCTGCCCCTGGCAAGCCGAGTTGCTGGACGGGCTGCTGGGCGCCGACCTGGTGGGTTTTCACGTCCAATCCCATTGCAACAATTTCCTGGAAACGGTGAACCGCACGCTTGAGGCACGCGTGAACTGGGAGCGGTTTTCAGTAGAGCGGGGCGGACACCTGAGCGAGGTGCGGCCTTTTCCCATCAGTGTCGCGCTTGAAGATACGCCAGAAAAAACCGGTTCCCCGCCTCGCTCCCCATACGTGGATCGGGCGGCCCTGCTGAAAGACCACGGCGTGGAGGCGACGTTCATGGGCATTGGCGTTGACCGGGTGGATTACACCAAGGGGATCCTGGAGAGATTTCGCGGGGTGGAGCGCTTCATGGAAAAGTACCCCGCATACCAGGGGCGATTCACGTTCGTTCAGATCGGCGCCCCTAGCCGCACCCATATCAAGCGCTATCACGACCTGCAAGGAGAAGTCGAATCCGAAGCGGATCGCATCAACTGGCGGTTCCAGACCGCGCGCTGGAGGCCGATCGTCTATTTGCACCGGCATCACAATCACCAAGAAATCCAGAGGTATTACCGCGCTGCGGATCTGTGCCTGGTGACGTCCCTACACGACGGCATGAATCTGGTCGCCAAAGAATACGTGGCGGCCCGCAACGACAATCAGGGAGTCCTGGTTCTGAGCCGGTTCGCGGGCGCCAGCGGCGAACTGCGCGACGCAGTGCTCATCAACCCCTACGATACCGAGCAACTGGCCGAGGCGCTGTTTTTTTCTCTGCAGATGGATCCCGAGGAGCGAAGCGCACGCATGCATCGCATGCGCAAAGTGGTGAAGGAATTCAATATCTATCGCTGGGCCGCGGAGCTGATCACGGAGCTCTGCGAAATCCGGCTGGAGAATCACGTGGAGGTAACATAGCGACTCGCCACCGAACCCTAGCCCTACTGCCTCGTCACCTCTTCGCCTCCTGGCCGTGCGTGGCAAGGCGGCTCACGTCTGCGGAGCACTGGCTCTTGCTGTTGGATTTTGACGGCACCCTTGTCCCCCTGACGAGCGACCCGGACCAGGTCCGGCTTGACCCGGTGGTGCGGCAGGTCCTGCGGCGGCTGGCGCACCATCCGCGCGCGACCGTTTACATCATCAGCGGGCGCCGCCTGGCCAACTTGCGAAGGGTCGTAACTGTCCCGGGTTTACACCTGCTGGGACTGCACGGGTGGGAGCGACCCGGGGTCTCGTTCCCACGGGGAGAGCGCCGCCTGCTGCGTGAAGCGAAACGCTGGCTCGCGCCGCGACTCCCGAGGTCTCCCGGGATCAAACTCGAGGACAAGGGTCTGAGCCTCGCCGTTCATCACCGGGGAGCTGCGCGGCCGGCGGCGCAACGGGCCCGGCGCGTTACCCGCCAGGCCCGCGACCGCTTCCGGCCCGGGCTGCACCTGCTGGCGGGAAAGAAAATGTGGGAATTGCTGCCCGCGGCGGTCGATGGGAAAGGGTCGGCGACCCAGTGGCTGCTCGGAAAGCTCCCCCGCCGCGCCCTACCGATCTTCATTGGCGACGATGTCTCAGACGAGGCGGCCTTTGCAGTTCTTCCGCACGGGTTGACCCTCCACGTGGGTGGGAAGGCCGGCACAAAAGCCCGGTTTTGGTTGCGCAACCCCGGCGAGGTGCGAGAGTTCCTGGGGAGACTGGAGGCGATGATTAATTGCAAGAGGCCGAGCGTCCGTTCCAATTCTTGACGGCATCCTACCTTATCCGCATTCTGGACCTGAAAGCCACGACCCTGGCTGAACTCGCCAAAGGACTGGAAGGATCGAGCGACGCGTCCATTTTCTATCACACTTTCCAGAGTCTCAGTCGCCATCACTTTCTCACCGAAGGGTTCTCCAACGACTTTGCGCAGTGGGTCCTGGCGGCCTGCAATCGCGCGGAACTGGCCGAACAATTGGCCGGCTTGGATATCCGTGAGTACACCGCGCTCGCCGAATTGCGCGCGGACCTGCGCCGCATCGTCAATGATTATTGCGAACGCCACCCACCCTTTGCCACCCAGCAGGCCTTCGAGGCGTTCTCCTTCTGCGAGGCCCTCGGGGTGACCACCCCGCTGGGGATTGAAGCCTGGACCCTGGGGGAATTCCGCGCGGGTCTGGAGAGATTAAGTCATGCTTCCCTGCACTATCACTTCATCGCCTCACGACCGCGTCTACACCTGCAAACCAACGACTTCTCCAACTGGTTGGAAAACAGCCTGGGCCTCCCGGGCCTGGCGAGCCGGATAAACCGCATTGATATCTACACGAACACTCTCGATGGCGCGAGCGCCCTCATCGTCAATCTGATCAAGGAGGAATTGGGCCAGTGACCGCAACCCAGACCAGACCGCGGCTCGTCCAACTGGATGACTACTCACCCATCATCGGTGCACCGGAAGTGGCCGAACTGAGGGCGCTCGCGGCCTCTCTCCAAGGGCATAGCATTCAGATGGTGAACTCGACCGCCGTGGGAGGAGGCGTGGCCGAGATCCTGACCCGCCTGGTCCCGATCCTCCAGGAGCTCGAGCTTCCTATCCGATGGGATGTTATCACAGGAGGAAATGACTTTTTTGAGATTACTAAGGCATTGCACAACGCTCTGCACGGGGCGCCCTACCAGTTGCCGCCGGAAAGCTTCGAGACCTTCCTCGCCTATAACGAACAGAACCTGGCCCGGTTGCATCTTGACGGCGAATTCACAGTGATTCATGACCCGCAACCTGTGGCTTTGATCCAGGGGCGGAATCAGCATTTGGGTCACTGGATTTGGCGCTGCCATATCGACCTCTCCCGGCCGAATCCGGCGGTCTGGCAGTTCCTCGAACCCTGGGTCAGGAAGTACGACGCCGCAATCTTTTCGTCGCCGGATTTCGCGCAGAAGCTTCCGATCCCCCAATACCTTTTTTTCCCGTGCATCGACCCGCTCTCCGAGAAGAGCCGGGAACTCGATCCCGAGGTGGTTCAGGGAGTCCTGGACCATTACGGCATCGACGCGGGGCGTCATATCCTTACGCAGGTCTCGCGTTTCGACCGCCTCAAGGACCCGGTCGGAGTCATTCGGGCCTATCGCATCGTTAAACGCTACTTCGACTGCCAACTGGTTCTCGCCGGGGGAAAAGCCGACGATGACCCCGAGGGCGAAGCAGTCCTGTCAGAGGTGAACGAGGCCGCGAAGGGTGATCCAGACATCCATATCTTGAACCTGCCCCCCTGGAGTCCAGTCGAGATTAACGCCCTGCAAACCGCCTCGACACTGATCATCCAGAAAAGCCTGCGGGAGGGGTTCGGCCTTACCGTCGCGGAAGCCTTATGGAAGAAGAAACCCGTGGTGGCTTCCGCGGTGGGCGGCATCCCCATGCAAGTGATCCACAAGCACACCGGTTTGCTGGCCCATTCGGTGGAGGGAACGGCCTACCAGATTCGCTTCCTGCTCTCCAATCCCGCCCTCGCTGCCAGGCTCGGCCAGCAGGGCCATCAGCATGTTCGTGAGCACTTCCTGATTACCACCAACGCCAAACGCTACCTTACCTTGTTCCTGCACCTCAGGAGCGGTGGCTGAACTGGGTAAGACACAGCATTTCTTAGGCGTTTCGCGGTAAACTACCGCAAGGCAGCAGTGGTATGAGGTCGTGTCTGACGTAGGGATCCGTTGGGAGAGGTCGGGGAACCAGCGCCCCTGCGGCGACACAAGTGGAGGAATATTCCGACAGGAGAGTTGGCATGGAAAAACGATGGTTAGGGAATAGCGATCTTCATATTACTTCGCTGGGAATTGGGGCTTGGGCTATGGGTGGATCGGGGTGGGGCTTTAGCTGGGGCCCGCAGGATGATAAAGACTCCATCGCGGCCATCCGCAAAGCACTCGAGTCCGGTATGAACTGGATTGACACGGCCGCGGTCTATGGGTTGGGGCACTCGGAGGAAGTGGTTGCCCGCGCCTTAGAGGGTATCCCGCACAGGCCCTATATCTTCACCAAGTGTGAGCGTGTCTGGAATGAGCGAGGTGAACTCGGCGGCAGTCTCAAAGTCGAATCCATCCGGCGCGAGTGTGAGGCGAGTCTGAGGCGGCTCAAAGTCGACGTCATCGACCTGTACCAGATTCACTGGCCACAGCCGGATGAGGACATCGAGGAGGGTTGGACGACGCTTGCAAAGCTTAAGGAAGAAGGCAAGGTTCGTTACATCGGCGTCTCGAACTTCAATGTTAGCCAAATGAAGCGAGCCCAGGCCATAGCTCCCATAACCTCACTTCAGCCCCCCTATTCCATGCTGGCACGCGAGGTTGAAAAAGAAATTCTGCCTTACTGCGCCGAGCAGAATATCGGAGTGATTGTTTACTCTCCCATGAGGTCTGGGCTCCTTAGCGGTGCGATGACTCGGGAGCGGGCCGGCGCTCTCCCGGACAACGATTGGCGTCGCCGGGACCCGGACTTTCAGGAGCCGAAATTGTCGCGCCATCTTCAACTTGTTGACTTGCTGCGTTCGATTGGCAAACGACATGGCCGGACTCCCGGTGAGGTGGCAATTGTCTGGACGTTACGGCACCCCGCCGTGACCGCCGCCATTGTTGGCCTTCGCCGCCCGGAACAGGCTCCGGGAATAATTGGCGCGGGAGTATTTCGCCTCAGTTCCGAAGAAATCGGGGAGATCGACAGCTTCTTTGATGCTGCGGTCACCACGCGGGCCTGACCGCACGGTTCTCCGAAGTTGGATGAACCGTAGGCTCTCAAGACAGATCGGCACTACCCTTTTGTGCTTTTCCCCGCCAGCGCCTTCGCTGGGCCGCGGTCCTTCGCCCATCCCTTTCTTGTGACTTGACGGCTGCGCGCGATGGCGAGCGAATCGGGCGGCACGTCTTCGGTGATCGCCGAACCCGCAGCGGTATACGACCCTTTGCCGATCCGCACCGGTGCCACCAGCATGTTGCCGCTTCCGATGAAGACGCCGTCTTCGATGACGGTGGGATTTTTCTTCACACCGTCGTAATTGCAGGTGACTGTCCCTGCGCCGATGTTGGCGTTCTCGCCCAACGTGGCGTCGCCGAGGTAAGTCAGGTGAAGCGCCTTGGTGCCGCGGCCCACGCGTGATTTCTTCACCTCGACGTAGTTGCCGATGCGCGCGTTCTCCTCGATCACCGCGCCATCCCGCAGGTGCGCAAAGGGGCCGATGGTGACGCCGGAAGCAATCTCGGAGTTGGCGATCACCGAGCAGGGCCGCACGGTGACGCGGTCGGCGAGCGATGAATCGGTGATGGTGCAATAGCTTTGGATGTGGCAGGCGCTGCCCAGGCGCGTCCGGCCCAGCAGGCTCGCGCCCGGCTCGATGACCGAGTCCTGGCCCGCTTCTACGTCCGGGTCGATGTAGGTGGCCTCGGGATTCACCACAGTCACGCCATCGCGCATGAGCGTCTCTGCCTTGCGCAGCCGCAACAGCTTTTCAATCTGCGCCAGCTCGACGCGGTCGTTCACGCCCAGCACTTCCCGCGCATCAGCTACGGGGAATGCGGCCACCTTCAGGCGATGCCGGTTGAAGATTCCGATGAGGTCCGTCAGCAGGTATTCCTTCTGGGCGTTCTCCGCCGAGAGTTCCTCGAGATGCTCCAGCAGATGGGCACGTGAGAAGCAAAGTATGCCTGAGCTGATCTCGCGGATTTTCTTCCGGGCTGGGGTCGCGTCTTTCTCTTCCACAATGCCGCGCACGCGGCTGCCGGCGTGAACGATACGCCCATAGCCTGTGGGGTTCTCGAGGCGAGCGGTCAAAATGGTGCATGCCGCGCGCGCTTGCAGGTGGGCTTCGACCAGGTTGCACAGCGTTTCAGAGCGGAGCAGGGGAGCGTCGCCAACCAGCACTACCACCGTCGGGCTGGGGCTCTTCTCAAGCTCCGGACGCGCCGTCATCACCGCGTGGCCTGTGCCCAGTTGCTCATTCTGCTCGATGAAAACGAGGCCCGGCTGCTCAAAGACTTTGCGCACCTCTTCGCGCTCGTGCCCGATCATCATGTAGAGGCAGTCGGGTCCTGCTGCGCGCGCGGCTTGCAGTATGTATTCACCCAGCGGCCGGCCCGCCAGCCGGTGCAGCAATTTCGAGTGCTCGGATTTGAAGCGCGTAGCCTTGCCCGCAGCGAGGATCAAGATGGAAAAATTTTGCCCAGCCATTTCACTCTCCCTTCCGCGCGTGCCCATCGAGCTTGTGAAACAGACCGTGGCAGTTATTATACACGCAGGAATCGATCGGACCCCCCTTATAGGTTGCTGGGGATTGGCCCCGAAGCGTTGTAGAATAGTGGAGGTATGAGTAGGAGCCCTACTGAGGAGATTCCGATGCACGTCAAGGTTTTGAGCGGGAAGCGGCCCCCACCCGCTCCAGGGAAACAGGCGAAGGGAGTTCCCTGGGCCGGCAAGAAGCTCACCATTCGTGACTTGGGGTGGACACGTGAGCACGCCAGGGAGGTACGTGCCAAGCTGGCAACGTTCGCGATGGATTGGGACGACCCAAGCATGGACATCTACAATGAACCTTGAACGCGGTGACTTCGCCCTGGTCTACTTCCCCCACTCCGACCTGAGAATGGTCAGGCTACGGCCAGTCCTTGTCGTTCAAGCTGACAACCTCAATACGGGCCTCCCTCAGGTTATCGTAGCCATGGTGAGCAGCAACATGAGCCGTGCTGGTCATGCTAGCCGCGTCACTGTGCGGCTTAAAGATCCAGCCGCTTCTGAAACCGGCCTCAAATCCGATTCTGTAATCATGACCGACAACCTGGCAACCATCGAGCTGCAACTGATCGAGCGCAGGATCGGGCGGATGCCTCAAATGCAGACAGTTGACCTGGCCCTGCGCAAGACGCTCGCATTATGAGCGCATCCAACTTAGCAACTCAACCAAAACTCGGTGCTCAGCCTGGGCGTGCATTTCTTCTTTTCTCTACGGTGTGGCTCAACTAATCCCAGACCTTTAGCTTCGGCCACGCTTCGCTCTCCCCGGTGTACTGCCCCGGACCCCAGTAGTAGTTCTGATGCGCGCTGATGGACTTGGGCAATGCGTAGCGCGAACCATAGAAGTCGATGGCGCCAGCCCCACCATAATTGCCCGCTAGGATCAAAAACAGGAGTCAGGATTCAGGATACAGGACAACGAAGAGCAGGGGCTGGGGGGCTGAAGGGAAGTGACGGGTGAGGATCGGGAGTCGGGAGTCAGAACGAAGAGCATCTGCCACGGGCGCTCCATAGCGCGCCGGCGAAGGCGGTTTCTCCGGGCTTGCGACTTTGTCGTGGGTGGCGCATCCGCGGCGACCATCCCGCGTCGCGAGACCGAGGCAGGCGGCGTGGATGCGCCGTCCGCCGACCGACTCCTCATTCATACGTTTTCAGGAAAGTCAGGGCCGGCGCATTTCCAAGGCCGTGAAATCGACTTCAAGCGCGCCGCTTTGATACGCCTTCAGGAAAGCTCTGACGACGGCCGGGTCGAAGTCGGTCCCCGAGCCTTTCGTTATGACCTCCTTGGCGTCTAGCGGTGACATCGCCTTGGCGTACGGACGATCGCTCGTCATCGCGTCGTACACGTCAGCAACCGAAATGATTCGTGCTTCTAGAGGGATCTCCTCCCCCCGAGTCGGATGGTATCCTGATCCATCGAACTTATCGTGATGGGCCAGAATAATGGGGATGACGCGGCCTAGTAGTCCTCTCACCGGCTGAACCTGATCAACCCCTTTCTGCACATGCTTCTTCATCTCTTCGTACTCGCTCGCAGTGAAACGTGCTGCCCTGTAGAGAAGCTCACTCGATGTCTTCAATTTGCCGATATCGTGCAACATGGCGGCGGCCTTCACAACTTCACGCTGATTCGAATCAAAACCTATATACTCTGCAATCGTGTCTGCATAGGCCACCACGCGGATGGAATGGCGATATGTGTACTCGTCGTCCGCGATGAGCCGTTGGAGAATGAGCAAGACACCATCGTAGGTCTCGCGTAACTCCTGGATGCGGGCTTCCTTCTTTTCATAGAGCGTGCCCATGGCGTAGCCAATGACTATCAAGGTCCCGCCCCAAACCATGATGTCCCACCACTTTTCAGCAATTAGCCTGACCGGCCCCCCCCCCGCAAACAAACGAGGATTGAAATACACAATCAGGATCACCAACAAGATGCTGGCGAGCGCCGTTAACGTCGCGTGGCGGCGCCCGTAGAAGTAAGCGGAGAATACCGTGGGTAAGACGTAGAAGCCCAGCATCATTCGGTTCGAGGCGACCAAGTAATTGAAGGCGGCGAGGATGGCGAACAGCATCAAGAAGAGCCAGAGTTCTTTGTTCGCTTCTTGCAACTGGCGTATGATTCGCGGCCACATATCTCACCTACAAGATCATGGGTTGCGCAATGGGAGTTCAGAAACCTAGAGAGTCCTCGCCACTTTCTGGCCGATAGCACAACCCGTCACTTCCACTTTGATTCCCCCACCGGTAATGTACACTTGATCCCCTTCCTATGCAATCCCACGGGCCGGTGCTGGGCTAATACAGTGTTGCTAAAACCTTTGGGGCCTACCTGCTTGGGTTGCTTCCACTCAATTCCGGTGATGGTAATGCCGAGCCTATTCCTGAAGTGTGGAAATCACCTCTCTCAGCCTGGGGAACTCTCTTAACTGACGGCCAGATTTGGAAATTGAAAACATTTCTCTCGCAAATGGGATGCTTCCGGCTTTCGTAGGTCAGGAGTGGAAGAAAGGGGAAAGTGCGACGCTGTTCCGTGAGCAAGAAACCATAACGGGGCATTCCAGAACGTAAGTGTGTAGCTATCGCCCGTGATGATGACGACGTACTTCGGCCAGTGCCGCTCCGCCAACTCCCAAATGTCGCAGGAATGCGTTGTCAGGTAGGGAGCATCGGGGTTATTCGGGCTATATAGTTTTTCTCCTTGTTTCGACAACCTCGGCCAAGCGATAAGTTCAAGGCAGTTCATACCTGTCTTGTCCCATGGTGCCCATTGGTGTAAGATCTTTTGCACGATCTGGAAAATCTTTGCTCGAGAGCCGACAGGCATGGAGGGCTCTGAGGAGTACGCCGCTGAGTGCTATAGGTCGGGCGTAATCGCCGTTGGATGGAACGATGTCGGCGACCTGAATAAGTTTGCCTCACGTGAGGAACTGAAGGCAAAGTGCGCCAAGCTTTGGCCCGACGACAGCAATCGTTCGATTGAGCAGACAGCAGGTGTTCTTTGGAACTTCCGTTCGTCAGTTAAGGAAGGAGACGTGGTTATTTGTCCAGACCGGGAATCCGGCCGTTTTTACATCGGTCGCATTCTGTCGAGGAAGGCTTTTTATGACCGTTCGCCGCTTGATGGAAAGTGTCGGTTTGCTCACCGCAGAAAAGTACGGTGGGAGCGCATCCTTAACTCCGATGAATTACGGGGTCGCTTTGGGGGATGTCAAACAGTGTCAGCGGTCAAGAGCGACCCAGGTCACTTGTTCAAACCACCTCGGCAGCATCGTCGCAAAATTGGCCATCGTCGCCTTTCATTTCGTCCCGATATGGAGTGGGGACTGGCGGCGGAAGACAGAGCCATGCAATGGCTGAAGGCTAAAGGATACAAACCTGAGAATGTGGCCGACCTGCACGTAGGTTGGGATATCACGTGTGGTGACGAGAAATTCGAGGTAAAGGGGCGCAAGTCCGAGAGAACTGCTATTCGGCTCACGGAGAACGAATGGAAGGCCGCGCGGAAGCTCGGGAAGGCATACTCAATCCTACTCTTCACTGCACCGACTCATGAGAAACTGAAGACAGCCAATCCGGCGAAATTTCCTGATCCAACGAAGACCGCAGGATGGGAACGCAGGCGCAGGATCACTTTTGAATACGTCCTTGCGGACTAACATTCGACGGCGACCGGTTATTGCGTGTGGTGTTTGCCGAATAGTTTCTCGGTCTCGGCGGCCCAGAGGACGGTCTGGGTCGAGTGTGTGAAGTAGCGGCAAGCTCTCCTTTGGCGAACAAGCGCGCGATTCACTGCCGGCATTTGTGCCCGTACGCCTGCGCCGGGCTTCAACTTCGGCCACCCGGGCGCCTGGGTTTTCCTGGCTGTGCTCCTCGCCGTCTTCGTGGCAATCGTTCTTTTCGTCCCGTGGCATCACCGCCGCTGAGCGGAGCGCCTGTGATTCTGATCCCGCCGCTTTTTGGCGGGCGAAGAATCTCCGCAGTTGTCTTTTGCGCGCCCAGAGGCTAAATATGTAGCGTACCATTGGGCGGGCGAACCGCGAAGTGTGTCAAAATGACACACTTATGCGCTCATCCATACGTCCCTGGCGCTCCTCTAACCCATTGAAAACAAATTGGAAAATGATGCCACCGGCGCAGAACGCTTCAAAAAAACCGGACGCGTGGGGAAAATGGAAGTCCCCTCCACAGCAGCATAACAGCACTCGCGGTCAGCGCGGCTTGCCAGCTAAGTTGAGTAGGAGTTTTGCCAAACGATGAGAATCGTGACGGACAACGTGATCTTCGACGAGGACGTCCGCAAGTACGGGCGCAACGCCGAGCGCGCGCACTTCTGCCAAGTCATTCACAACTGGTTCGGAGCGATCCGCGGCGTATCGCCGGCGCAGGGAGGAAGAGACCGGGCGCGTATTCAGGATCGCGACATCAAAGAGCTTCCGGCCGGCATGTTCATGCAGGGCGCGCACGTGGTCGGCGGCGGAATAGCCGCGGGATTCGCCTGGCTGAGTCATGAGGTTGCACACATAAACCTTCAGCGCCCTGGAGCGCGCGATCTGTTCGGGAATCCCGCGAACCAGCAAGTTGGGTATCAGTGAGGTGTAAAGAGAGCCCGGACCGATGGTGATGAGGTCGGCTTGCTCGAGCGCGGTGAGCGTTTCCGGCAGGGGGCGGCAACGGCTGGGAACAATGTGCAGGCGCTGGATGGGAATTCGTGTCTTGGTGATGCGCGACTCCCCGTAGATGATGTTGCCATTCGATTGTTCCGCCTTCAAACGAACATCGGAAAGGGTGGAAGGGAAAATCTCGCCCCGAATGGCCAGGACTTCGCTCGACACCCGAACGGCCTTCGCAAAGTCGCGCGTTAGGTGCGTGAGGGCAGCCAGAAACAGGTTGCCGAAGCTGTGGCCTCGCAGGCCGTGACCGCTCAAAAAGCGGTAATTGAAAAGTTGCGTGAGGAGCTTCTCGTCTTCAGCCAGTGCGACCATGCAGTTGCGAATGTCCCCTGGCGGAAGGATGCGGAAGTCGCGGCGCAGGCGCCCGGAGCTTCCGCCCTCGTCTGTAACGGTGACGACGGCGGTGAGCCTGGAAATCCTGGCCTCGCGGCCGGTTGGGTAGGCGATCCCGCGGAGGTGGTGCTTCAGACCCCGTAAGACGGTGGACAAACCTGTCCCGCCGCCAATGGCAACGACTTTCATGGGACCCTTGAATGAGGCCTTACGTCCTGCTGAGAAGCGACGAAGCTAAGGGTTCGAGGCGAAAACCAATTCTTTAAAGCGGGCATCGTTCGCCAGCGCTTGGAAGTCTTCGTCGCGCCTGGCCTGAATACGATTCTCACGCCGGAGAGTGATGGCCTCTTTCAGGTGCCGCAGAGCGCTTTCGGCATCTCCACGTAGCGAATAAGCAGCGGCCAAAGCATAACAAATATGCTCGAGTTTCGGCGCCGATTTCCGAGCTTTGTTCAGGTACTCGATGGCATCATCAAGGCGCCGCGAGTTCAAGGCTCCCACCCCCAGGGTGTATAGATCCTCAGTCTTCCTCGGTGGGGGACTGGGGCGACTGAGTTTCCGCTCGCACAGCCGCAAGTGGACGAGCGCTCTTTCCGCTACCCCCGCTACTCCGCTGGATGCCAGCTTTTCGAATATCTCCCTGGCCTTTTGATAATTCTGTTTTTGGAAAGCGCGTGCGCCGAGCTCGAAATTCCTGACCGCCGCCTGAAACAGAGCCTCAGACCGTCGGCGCTCAGTCGTCTGAGAGTTTCCTGTCTGACCTATGGCACTGGCTATCGAGTGGCGGGAGGATTTTGAACCCACCCGTGGATGGGCGGCTCCAGCGGATCGCGCACGATCAGAATGGTCCAGCGAGTGTGCAGGACGGATCCTTCCCTTTCTTGAAGTTCGGAATACCATTTTCCCTTCCCGACTAAGCCTTTTCAGTTCAGTATGTTCCAACGAACGAGCAAAGGCCCGGCGAGTCTTCTCACCAGATGCCTAACCTCTATCTATAACAAAAGTAGTGGAATATAGTCAAGTTTAGAACAGCGGGCTAGGCCAAGCTTGCACATTGCGGCGGTAATTCATTGAAAACACAAGGTCGGGTTTTTTGATGTGTGTCCATGCGAGGTTTTCTGTTGCTGTCCTTAAGGCCGATTCAACCCCGAGCGGCGTGACTTGCGTGGCCATAGAGCCTTCCTTCTGGATCCCGACTCCTGAATCCTGAATCCTGCTTTTCGGTCTCACAATCCGTTTGACGACTCGACGGTCTTGCCTGTATCTTTCCCAGGTGATGGCAGGCTACCGCCCTCCGACAGGCTCAACCCGCTGCCCTGGCGCAAATCTCCGCTGGCTCTGCATGGCACTTCTGCTGTGCTCGATGGCGCTGCCCCTTCCGGGTGTGGCTGCGGACCTTTATGGGCCGCAAGGTGTGAAGCCCCAAGCGGTTCGGCAGGGGAAGCTGGGAAGTTGTTATTTTCACGCGGTGATTGCGGCCTTGGCAGAGTTCCAGGCGGAGGGGCTGGAGAGAATGATTCAAGCCCATAGTGACGGGGGTTACACGGTTCGTTTTGCGGACGGGGTCAAGGAGAATGCTTATGCGGAGGACGTTCAATACACGCGGGAGAGTGGTTATGATCTCTCGGAGGGCCTGTGGGTGGCGGTTTTGTTTCGTGCCTATGCGCAACGAGTATTGCGCCAGTCGCTGGTTTCAGGGGTCGAGAAGAGCGAGCTGTTTCCGTTGGTAAAATCGTACGTGAGAGACTTCGTGGCCACGAATGACGCGCTGCTGTTGGCCTACGACCGGGCCATCCGGTCGCAAGTGGACCAGTATGGCAACATTGACCGGAGCAAGCTGGAGTGGCAATTGCGGGAGGAGATGAGGCCTCTCAGGGTGCCGGAGGCCATGCAGGAGGCGGTGATTAAGCTGCTGGCGTCGGGAGGGTTCCTGGACTCGCTGGCCGAGGTGATCAAGCAAAATGGGGAGATCTTTGGGGCGTACCGGGCGGTGGGGCAGGGGGGGATTGCGGAGCGGGTCATGCAGGCCATGACGGGGAGTGTACGTTTTGTGAAGAATGAGTCTGCCGAGCAAGTGGGAGGGGCGCTGGAGCGAGCCTTGCAAGCGGGGCATCCGGTGGTAGCGTGCTCGGGCGGAAGCCAATACTTCCAGGAGCTGGCGGAGGGAAGAGGCCTGCCTGCCGACACGAAAAGCTGGTACGTCAACGCCCACTGTTACACGGCGCTGGCCTACGACGGGAAGGGTCGAACGGTGACGCTGCGCAATCCTTGGGCGAGTTTCCCCCAGCCGGATGGCGTTTTCACCCTCCCGCTCCAAACCTTTGTGCCCGCATTTCGAGGGATCATTACGACGCAGCAGTAATTGCCAGATTCCATCCCCAAGCCCTCCACCTGCTCTCAACAGCAAGCGGTAGCACCTTTTGGGTGGAGGGTTAGGAATTCGTCGCGGCTTGGCGACGCATCAAGGCGTTATCTGCCGCGCAGCGAACGACGTGAGCAAGATCACGGGCTTCGAATGGAGGCGCCATGAAATCGAAGGCTTCTCCTTCGATGGCCGACACGTAAAGCTTGGTATCAATTTCCTGCCCCATGACAATTACGCTAACGGGTGAAGCAGCCCTCGCCGAAAGGGACACGACATCGGCCCAGTTTCCGTCTGGTAGTTCGCTCTCAGTGAAAACCAACAAGGGCAGATTGGCCGTCGACAAAATATGGTATGCCTCGGCCAGAGTCCGCGCCCGCCCTACGCGGACGGCAAGCTTCTCCAGAGCAGCCTCCAAATCATTGTAAAGCTCTGTGCGGTGAAATATGAGCAGGGCCGTGACCGTTCCTCTCATCGGCGATCTCTAATCTGGAATTGGAGGTCCCACGGTGTAAGGAACCGCGCCTCCTTCCGGCACTATTCCGGCCTGAGCAGACGAGTCTGGTGGGCACTATTTGAGTGCCACTTTGACTATTTTCTTTTCCTGCGTAATGTCCACTTTGTCTTCACGAGCTAGCCAGCCCAGGGCAAAACTGAGGAGTTCGCCGGTTCCGTTCAGCTTCTTCTTGAGTTGCGGAAACGTCTGAGGACCTTCATCGCTAAGTAAGTTCCAGATTTTCCCTGCAGTTTCACCGACCTGTGCATTGATTTCCATTTCTAACATCCTCCTTGTGATTTTAATCTAAACTCTTTCAGATGCTCTTGTGTCTTTGCCGCCCAGGGCTTTGCAGGACTCAGGTGCTTGGTTGCACCCTCTGCCCATGGGAAGCGTTCGATTACCTAATGTGAGGCGCGCCCTGAACGGGAATGCTTGCTCTGTACGCGAACCCTTTAAAGTACTTCACGGGAGTGAGCCTGCACGTTTGATTAAGATGCGTGCGGCTTCCTCCCCACCGAAATACCACGGCAAGTATAGTTGAAGTGCCCCGTTTTGAGAAGCGAAAAATTACTATCGCTGCGATAAATATTCAGATTGTCCGAAAGAGGATGAAATTTAAGGTGGAAAAACCCAACAGGTCTCACCGCACAGAAACAAGAGAAATCAAAAACTGGAAATTAGACACCGGTGCTTTCTTTCAACGCTTGCCTTGTTTGTGGAGAAAAGCTCCCAATTCCATGAGGCCGAAAACCACCAAACAAAGCCAGAAATCTACCAAGGTTCCGAGGTCAAGCTTGTAAGCGTGATGCCTGGCGGCTTCCGGCAAATAGGGATTGAGGGCGAAATACAAGCCATTGCCAAGGATAATGGCACCCAGGTATTTGAACCATTTCACCGTTACGGGTTTCATCTCTGTTATCCAGCCTGAGCGCGACCGATCTTCGGGCAAAAAATGTAGGGCCGCCTCTCTCCCGCCATGGCGGGACGGGACGGCCAGGCCGGGGCAGGCCGGCCGGGGCAAGCCCCGGCGCTACGTCGGGTAGAGGGGCGGCCACTCGAGCTTCGAAATCCGTCCCTCTCTCCCTTGGGGGAGAGGGTGGCCCGCGATCCCGATTCACTTCATCGGGACGCGGGACGGGTGAGGGGGTCCCTACGTCCTCGCTACTCGTTCAGGCGCAAGACCTCATTGCGGCTATAATAGGAAATGCTGAAACGCGATGGCAACCGCAAACCTCACCCCCGCCTCGGAAGTGAAATACCTGAAGGGTGTGGGTCCAGTGCGAGCTGAGACTCTGGCCGCTCGAGGGATCCGCACCGTCGAAGACCTCCTTTACTATACTCCATTCCGCTACGAAGACCGCACCCACATAACCCGCATCCGGGACCTCGTTCCCGGCCAGACCACGACTATCCTTGGCGAGGTGCTGACCTGCGGCCTCACGAGGACTCGGAAGGGCGTCTACATTTACGACTTGGCAGCCAGGGACCCGAGCGGGATGATTCGCTGCATATGGTTCAATGCAGTTTATCTGGAAAAGGGCAAAGTCTTTCGGCAAGGGCAGCGCGTTTTTTTCTACGGGAAGGTGGAGCGCGATTTTTACGGCACCAACAATTTGCAGATCGTTCAGCCGCAGTTTGAAATCCTGCCGGAGAACGAACCGGAGGGTGGCAATTCCATTGAGGTGGGGCGCGTTGTGCCAATCTACGAAGGCATGGCCAATCTTGGCACACGGGCGATCCGGCGGCTGATCTGGACCGCCCTGGCTTCCCTGGGGGATAAGCTGCCTGATCGGCTTCCCTTGTCGGTGCGCGAGAAGAATCGGCTCGTGGACCGCGCCATGGCTTTGCGCCAGACTCATTTCCCCGATTCCGACCAGCCGCTCGAACGCTTGTGCAATTTCCGCACGCCTGGGCAGGTGCGCCTGATCTTCGAAGAGTTCTTCAACGTCGGCGCCGGTCTCGCCTTAAGGCGGCGCAAGGCCAAAGCTGCGCAGGGAATTGAGTTTGAGGCAAAGGCGAGCGCCCGCGCCGCCATTCGCAGTATCTTACCCTTCCATCCCACGGCCGCACAAAAACGTGTGTTGAAGGAGATGGTGGATGATATGTGCTCTCCCCACCCCATGAACCGTCTTTTGCAGGGCGATGTGGGGTCCGGGAAGACCATCGTCGCCATCCAGGCGGCCATCCTGGCCATCGAAAACGGCTACCAGGTGGCCCTGATGGCCCCCACCGAGATCCTGGCGACACAACATTACCTTTACACCAAAGCGTTGTTGCAACCCCTTCCTTACAAGATTGAGCTGTTGATCAGTGCGCGCAAGGCGGCGGAAAAGGCGGACCTGAAAGAGCGCATGGGGAAGGGAGAAATCAACCTCGTGGTGGGCACGCACGCCTTGCTGGAGGAGGATGTGGCATTCTCCAAGCTCGGCTTGGTGGTGGTGGATGAGCAGCACCGCTTCGGAGTCTTGCAGCGATACGGGTTGATACGCAAAGCGGTCAATCCTCATGTCCTGGTCATGACGGCCACTCCCATTCCGCGCACGCTTGCCCTGACGCTCTACGGCGACCTGGATTTCTCCGTCATCGACGAGTTGCCACCCTATCGCACGCCCATCGAAACGCGCCTGGTGGAGGAGAGTGACCGCACGCGGGCCTTCGAGTTTATTCGAGAAAAGGTGCGGCGAGGAGGGCAGGCTTACGTGGTTTATCCGGTGATCGAGGAGGGAGGAAAACTCGATTTGAAGCCCGCCGTGCGCATGTTCGAGCAACTTTCGCATACTGTCTTCCCCGAGTTTCGCGTGGGGTTATTGCACGGGCGGTTGCCCAGTGAGGAAAAGGAAGACGTGATGCTCCGCTTCAAGCAGGGCGATGTTCAAATCCTGGTTTCGACCACCGTGGTGGAAGTCGGCGTGGACGTTCCGAACGCCACGGTGATGCTGATCGAGCACGCGGAGCGTTTCGGGCTTTCCCAGTTGCACCAACTGCGCGGCCGCATCGGCCGGGGGAGCCAGAAGTCGCATTGTCTCCTGGTCGCCTCGGAGAAGCGTAACGAGCTGGCCGAGCAGCGCCTTCAGACCATGATCGAAACCAATGATGGGTTCAAGATTGCGGAAATCGACTTGAGACTGCGTGGCCCCGGCGAATTCTTCGGCACCCGCCAATGGGGTATTCCCGCGTTCCGAATTGGCAACCTGATCCGCGATCAGGAGATTCTCGAGTGGGCCAAGCGGGAAGCCTCGAGCTTTGTCGAGCAGCCTTCCTCGCGTCAGGAATGGGAAGCGTTTGTGAGTTATTTGCGCGCCGAATGGCCGAGACGCTATAGCCTGGCAAGCGTCGCCTGATGGAGATTGATGCATTGACTCATTGTTCCATTGAATCATTGCTTCATTAATCCATTGGATCATTGTTTTATTGATCCATCGGAGCCTGCGGATTGGCTTGAACTGTGCCACCGGATTTCTGGCCCTCTCCCCCTTGCGGCAGAGGGTGGGAATGCGGAAGAGGGCAACAGATCCGAGCGCAAGTGTAGAAACTCCAGCCCTCTCCCCCTTGCGGTAGAGGGTGGCCCGCGCCGGCGCTTTCACCAGCCGGCGCGGGACGGGTGAGGGGGTCGCCAGCCTGGTGTCTTGGCGAGTTGTTCTTTCAATGGATCAATGAAACAATGAACCAATGAGGAAATGAATTGCGTGTTATTTCCGGCACATACCGCGGGCTTCACTTAGGGACTTTAAAGGGCGGGAATCTTCGCCCCACCTCCGACCAAATGCGCGAGACGTTGTTTGATGTGCTTGGTCCCGGAGTGGAGGGCGCGAGCTTCCTCGATGCCTACGCCGGAAGCGGTGCGGTGGGGATCGAGGCGCTGAGCCGCGGGGCAAGCGAGGTCGTGTTCATCGAACATCATCGCCCGGCCCAACAGCTCATCCGCAAGAATCTCGAGAGCCTGGGAATCGAGTCCGGCTATTACCTGCTCAGGTCCACGGTCGCAACAGGACTCGAAAGACTGGAGCAGGAAGGTTCGCAGTTTAATTTCGTCTTCCTGGACCCTCCCTATAACGAAATAGGTGAGTACCACTACATCCTGCGCCTTCTCGGACGCTCACATCTGTTGGATTCGCGATCCCTGGTGATTGCGGAACACTCGCGCCACTGTTTTCTCGAAGAAGAGTACGGGAACCTGCGTCGGGATCGCCTGATTCGCCACGGCGATGCACAACTTGGCTTCTATCGCGTGAAATAGAGCAGGGTCGCGTCAAAGTCCTTGCGGGCAGGAATCCATAGGCCCCGCAGGGGCCTCCCGTGAGTAGTCCGTCAGCCGACGGATTTCAACCTGCGGACAACAAGGCCGAGGGAGCTGATTCGCGCCCTCTCCCCCTTGGGGGAGAGGGTGGGCCGCACCGGCGTTTTGTTCAGCCGGGGCGGGCCGGGTGAGGGGGTTGGCAGCCTCGCCTTCCGTTTCCAGCTCACAAATCGCCGCTGAAGGGCATTTACCCAAAGCGCATTAAAGCGCAATACCCGACCTTGACCATGGGCGCTCTCTTACCCTAGTATTGTGAATCATGCCATTGTCCCGGGCGATCCTGTGGCGGGGTAGCTCAGTGGCAGAGCGAGGGTCTCATAATCCCTAGGTCGGGAGTTCGATCCTCCCCCCCGCTACCATTTACTTTCAATAAATTGCAGGAGTTTCTCTCAAACCCCATCAGCCCTACCGTGGGGAATTTTGTGACGTAAACCTTGATGCCTCATGCATATTCTCATATCTTAACAAAGTTTGACGAAGGATGTATCATAAGAATCATGCCGTTTATGAACTCGTGGGAGAGGAAGATTCATTTCTTCAAGCATGGTCACGAGTTCGGTGTTAGCAGCGAGGAAGAATACGAACATATGGCTGACACCTTTATGTTCGGCGACATGACGCCTCCAACTCAGGAATGCATGCGCCCAAGTTTGGTGGATCGCCTGAGGTTCAACCGCCGGAATC
Organism: Terriglobia bacterium; assembly: GCA_050012175.1. Taxonomy (GTDB): domain Bacteria; phylum Acidobacteriota; class Terriglobia; order UBA7540; family UBA7540; genus CAVROP01. Next base: position 174,709 of record JBEKHR010000001.1, read on the forward strand.
GGCATTTTGGGGTAGCTTGCGTCGTCCCAGTATTCATCAGGACATTTTATCCTGTGAATCCAATGAAAATTGCGCGGCATGGTGGTCCTGATTCGTTTTTTGCTTTCGAGTGCGGACGGGTAAACCTATGAGATATCGCTGCCCAGTATGCATGTACGATGCGCTGCCATACCCGCCGACCGATTACCACATTTGCCCCTGCTGCGGCACTGAGTTTGGGAACGACGACGAGGACTTCAGCCATGAGCAGTTACGCGAAATGTGGATCACAAGCGGTGCACATTGGTTTTTCGGCAATCCCCCACCCGATTGGAATGGGTTTATCCAATTGTATGGGGCTGGATTTATCCTGCTAAGTTTCACTGGATTTATCGTGCTAAGTTTCAGAGGAACAGAAACCGAGATTCAAAAAGAAAGCGGCGCACTGCGCACAATTAACAAATTTGAGTATTCCGTACCATTTGCCGGGCCCAACCAGGATTTTTGGCTGCGTAGGTCAGTGGCAGAGCGAGGGTCCCACAATCCCTAGGTCGGGAGTTCGATCCCCCCTGCTACCAGTAATTTTCAGTAGATTGCGGCAGTTTCTCTCAAGCTCCACCGGCGCCAAAGCGGGGACTTTTGTGACGTAAACCTTGATCTCTCATTTCCTTTTTACGGAAAACAGGGGTGATATAGGTGGGAGGATTCACGCGAATGGGCCATATATTCGAGCTTCCCGAGTACAGTGCGTCTTTTGCGAGATTCGTGACCACGGCCATACAGGAGCTAATGAGGCGGAAGGATCCGGTCTTCGCTTCTATCAAAATCATTGAATTGCCACAGGTCCCAAGCGTCCGAAACACCATGCCCTCCGGCCAGATCGTAGACAACGCCCCGATGGCCGTTCCGATGCCATTCGCCGTGGTTTTTGCGGACGCGATTGCGGGCAACCTAGCAAGCTTGGTAGCAAGCATTGACGTGGGGGCCGAAGCGAGCCTGAAATTAGTGATGCCTCAAATATTCGCCTACCATGGTCGCCTCTGCGAGGCTGCCGGGACCGCTACAGACGCGGGCGGTCAAAAGCTCAGCCGTAAGTTAATCCAGGAAAGCTTCGAAAAGATGCAGATCAATTTCGATGCCGCCGGTCAGCCGATAATGCCGACCATCGTGGTGCACCCGGATATGCTGAAGCAACTGGAGGACCTGCCGCCTGCTACCGACGAAGAGATCCGAGCTTGGGACGAGATGATCGAGCGCAAGAGGGGTGAGTTTAATGATCGCCAACGTCATCGGAAGCTATCTTGATAATCTCGAAGAGCGGGAGTTCGATGCCCCTTTCATGTCCCTACTTCGTGGGCTCCGCTTCACAGATATTCATTTCCTGCACGGCCCCTTCGAGTTCGGCAAGGACTTCATTGCAAAGGGATATGATGGGGGGACGTTCTGCCAGTTCGCATTTCAAACAAAGGCTGGCGATCTAAAGCGCCCGGCCTGGAACGACTGCCGCGGCCAGATTGATGATCTCCGAACCAGTCCGCTGGCTCACACTGCATTTGATCGACAGTTGCCCCGCAGGGCCGTGCTTGTGACAACGGGACGCCTCGTCGGTGGCGCAGCCTTGGCGGCGCAAGATTACTCGGAGCACTTGAAGACACTCGGAGAGATCGATTTCACTACGTGGGACCGAGAAACCCTAATTCAGTTTATCAGCGACAGTCCCGAAGTCGGCCTTACGGGTGCGTCGACGGGGGCCCTGCTCGGCCTCCTGGGTGCCATAGACCAGAATCAAGTGCACGAACTAGGCCTTGAAGAGTTCTCACGCGGATGGTGCACGGGGACTGGAGTATCCTTGTATAAGGCAGCCCTTGAGGGAGCCGTAGTCGCAAACAGGCTCCGTCGCCAGGATCGGCTCGACCTCGCGTGCTACGTGGCTCTTTGTCTAATCAGAGCATCGTGGACAATCAACCACGGATCAGAGCCTCCTGACGGCGTGGGGCTTCTTGTGGCAAACACGGGGAGAAGTTTATTCCGGCACTACTCTCTCGACCTGCTCAGCCGGTGCAGCGACGACGTTCTTGACCCGCTGAAGCTCATACATGCGCATGAGCCACATTCAGCCCATGTGACCTACCCTGTCCGCTGCCTTCGGGTCGCGGAGATTCTCGCGCTGCTTGCGCTTTTGGAACAGGACGAGGGAGGGCCCACCCATAAGGTCCGCGAATTTCTTTTGGCGTTCCTCCGAAACAATCCAGGGGCATCGCATCCGATCTCCGACCGCTGGGCAGTGTCTCTTATTCCACCGGTGCTTGTGCTGCGCAACAGCGCGCCGATCGGGGAACTCACTGCCTTCCTGAATAATGTCACTCGATGGGTCTGCGACCGCTACGATTCGAATGGGCTCGGCCTGGCTGGCCCGTACTCCAGTCCCGACGATGAGGTCAACTATCTGCTGGGCGGCCCGTTCCAACATATCCTCCCATTGCAGCGAAGGTCAGACTCCTACATTGCCACAGTCGTACTTGATCTAGCGGCCATACTGCGAATGAAAGACGTCTTCGAACTGGCAAGGAATGATTTCATGGCAGTTGGCATAACGCTGCCGGTCATCGAAGCCAGCGACACGCGCGGGCAGTACCTAATCGGCGGGGAAGGTCTCCACATCAACCCGAATATGGAGTATTCCGAGGCCTGGAACCCGTGCGATGGTTGGAAGGTCGCGCCCCATCATCATCGGGCGTCAGGCGCCTACTATTTGGAGCAGATAGGTAGGCCGTGGGATCACTTGGCCGTCAGCGCTGTGCTTCGGGACCGGTACTTCCTACCGGCCTGTATGGCCTATGTACCAGAAGCGCGCCGCGACTAAGGCCCTAATGGCGACGGGCATGTCGGCATCGGCCATTTCTGTGGGTGGCGCGAACATCGTCATGCATGTACGCGCCCCAGTAACCCACGCAACTCCAGCGCCCACCGGCACCATCCCTCTCGCTACTCGCGGCACCCTATCCATCGTCAGAAGAGACTGATCCCCCCGATGACAAAACCTCCAGCTCGACCATGGGCAATCGGTCGGCACTGAATCGCAGACCGTTCGAGGGGCTTATCATGCCCATAAAAACTATTGATTTAACACGTTCATTCACGGTCGAGCATACTTAATCCTGTCGAGGCAAAGGGGTAGGTGTCCGCAAGGAGGGACGCGGGACCTGTGCCATTGTGCGGAGCAAGGGGGGAATTTGGTTCGCGTTACGGTGTTAACCCTCCTGAATCCTTAGGGATATCAAGGGCCGAGCCTCTGGCCAGGCCTATGTAGCACGATGCCTTCGCTGTGGGTTGTGCTTCCATCACCGCCTTCGCACCCGGGGGCTAATAGGGTGCTTGAACATCTCGAATAAAAACGCGGCCAGGCGCTAGGGGCTGGAGTGCTTCCCCCATTTAGTACCGACCATCCAGCACTTATCGCCTGGTGAGTCAGGTACGTATTTAACATGAGCTACAGCTTTATCTCCCGAGGTTTGCCACAGTCGCAGGGTCTATACGATCCGCGCAACGAGCACGATGCCTGTGGGATTGGTTTTGTAGCGAACATTTCCGGCGAGAAAAGCCACGACATCATCCTCAAAGGCATCGAGATTCTCATCAACCTCACGCACCGGGGCGCCTGCGGCTGCGATCCGCAGACCGGTGACGGCGCGGGAGTCTTGCTCCAAATCCCTCATGCCTTTTTCGAAGCCGAGTGCACTCGGTTGGGCTTCGCGCTGCCCTCGCCGGGCGAATACGGCGTGGGAATGGTGTTTCTTCCGGTGGAAACACACGAGCGCATGCGCTGCGAGGCCCTCGTAGAAGAGATCGTGCGTGAGGAGGGCCTCTCTGTACTTGGTTGGCGGGACACGCCGGTAAACGCCAACACCATTGGACGCCTGGCCCGCAGCACCCAGCCTTACATTGAGCAAGTCTTCATCCGGCGAGCCTACGGGATGGACCAGGACGCCCTGGAGCGGAAGCTCTACGTCATCCGCAAGCGCGCGGAAAGCGAAGTGGCCAAAACGGAGCTTCGGGAGAAAAGCTTCTTTTACATTCCCTCACTCTCTTCCCGCACGATCGTTTACAAAGGCCTGCTCCTTGCCCCTCAGATCGCCAACTTCTACATCGAGCTGTCGAATTCGGAAGTCAGAAGCGCGATATGTCTGGTTCACCAGCGCTTTTCTACCAACACCTTTCCCACCTGGCATCTTGCACATCCGTATCGCTATCTCTGTCACAACGGAGAAATCAATACCCTGCGCGGCAACGTGAACTGGATGCACGCGCGGACTTCCGTGCTGGCTTCGCCGCTGTTTGGTGAGGACATCAAGAAACTAGAGCCCATCATCGCCCCTGGCGGCAGCGATTCGGCCAACCTCGACAACGCTGTGGAACTCTTGACGCTCGCCGGGCGCAGCCTTCCTCACGTGATGGAAATGCTGATTCCGGCAGCCTGGGTGAGCGATCCCACGATGCCGGAAGACGTCAAGGCGTTCTATGAGTACCACGCTTCGTTGATGGAGCCTTGGGACGGCCCGGCGGCTGTGGCTTTCACGGACGGCCGCGTGATCGGCGCCAAGCTCGACCGCAATGGATTGCGACCTGGTCGCTTTCTCGTGACAACCCGCGGCCTGGTCCTTATGGCGTCCGAGGCGGGCGTGTTGCCGGTAAATCCCGCGGAGATCCGCTTTAAGGGCAGGCTCGAGCCGGGCCGTATGCTCCTCGTGGACACGGAAAAGGGGCTTGTCATTCCCGATGAGGAGATCAAGAAGGAATTGGCTGCAAGGCGGCCTTACGCGAAGTGGCTGAGGGAAAACCAGATTACGCTGAAGCAGTTGGCCGATCCGCCGCGTGTCCAGCCCACTGACCACGCCACTATCCTGATGCGACAGCGCGCTTTCGGGTACACCGACGAGGACCTGCGCATCATCATGATTCCCATGGCGCACAACGGCGAAGAGCCCGTGGGGTCGATGGGAACTGATACTCCTCTCGCTTGCCTCTCGGACAAGCCCCAGTTGCTGTTCAATTACTTCAAGCAGATGTTCGCCCAGGTCACCAACCCGGCGATTGACCCCATTCGTGAAGACTTGGTCATGTCGCTCTACGACTTCATCGGGCGGGAGGGCAACATCCTGGATGAGACGCCCCAGCTCTGCCACACGCTGAAGAAGCGCCATCCCATGGTGACCAACTGGAACCTGGAAAAACTTCGCCGCGTCAGCCAGGGAGATTTTCTTGCCACCACGCTGCCCATGCTTTTTCGCGTGCAGGGTGGCGAGAAGCGCCTGGAGGAGGCGGTGGAGAGCCTTTGTCGTAGCGCCTCCTTGGCGATCAAGTCCGGCTATACGCTGCTGATTCTCTCCGACCGCGGCGTGGATGAGGAGTACGCGCCCATTCCGAGTCTCCTGGCATTATCAGCCGTGCACAATCATTTAGTCCGGGAGAAGACACGGACCCAGGTCGCCCTCATCGTCGAGACGGGCGAGCCGCGCGAGGTCATGCATTTCGCGCTCTTGCTCGGCTACGGCGCCAGCGCCATCAATCCCTATCTGGCTATCGAAACGCTGGAGGATCTGCACGTTCGAGGCTACTTTCCCCCCGCTTACACATTCCAAAAGCTCCTGAAGAATTACATTAAAGCCGTCGATAAGGGACTGCTCAAGGTCCTTTCCAAGATGGGGATTTCAACCCTGCAGAGCTATTGCGGGGCTCAAATCTTCGAGGCGATCGGGCTCAACCGCGCGGTCGTTGAGCGCTACTTCACGGGCACGCCTTCTCGGATTGAGGGTGTGGGTCTGGAGGTTCTGGCCCGCGAAGCCCTCACGAAGCACAAGTTCGCAATGCAGTCGCCGGCTGAGTCCGAAACCGAGCTGGAGATTGGCGGCAGCTACCAATATCGAGAGCGGGGTGAGCGGCACCTGCTGAATCCTCTCACTATCAGCAAACTTCAGCATGCGGTGAGGCAGTCCAGCTACCCCACGTTTCAGGAGTACGCGAAGATCGTCAACGGGCAAAGCCGGGACCTCTACACGCTGCGAGGCATGCTCGATTTCCGGCCCGCCGGGCCGCCGCTGCCCATCGACGAAGTGGAACCGGCGTCTGAAATCGTCAAGCGGTTCGCCACGGGCGCCATGTCCTTCGGTTCCATTAGCAAGGAAGCGCATGAGACACTGGCCATCGCCATGAACCGCATTGGCGGCCGTTCCAACACTGGCGAGGGGGGAGAGGATGAAGCGCGCTTCCGCCCCGACCCCAACGGCGACTTGCGCCGCAGCGCAGTGAAGCAGGTAGCCTCGGCCCGGTTCGGTGTGACCACGAATTACCTGGTGAACGCGGATGAATTGCAGATCAAGATTGCGCAAGGCGCCAAGCCGGGCGAGGGCGGCCAGCTTCCTGGTCACAAGGTTGACGAAGTGGTGGCGCGGGTGCGCCACGCCATTCCCGGCGTCGCCCTGATCTCGCCGCCGCCGCACCACGACATCTACTCGATTGAGGACTTGGCGCAGCTCATCTACGACCTCAAGAACGTGAACCCGCAGGCGAGGATTTCCGTGAAGCTGGTGGCTGAATCCGGCGTGGGGACAGTGGCAGCGGGCGTGGCCAAAGCGCATGCCGATGTTATCCTCATCTGCGGCTACGACGGGGGAACCGGGGCCTCCCCGATTTCCTCCATCCGGCACGCTGGCATCCCTTGGGAGCTCGGCCTCTCGGAAACCCAGCAAGTCCTGGTGATGAACGACCTGCGCAGCCGCGTCCGCCTGCAAGTCGATGGGAAATTGCAGTCTGGGCGCGATGTGGCCATCGCCGCCCTGCTCGGCGCCGAGGAGTTCGGGTTTGCCACTATGCCACTCATCTCCATGGGCTGCATTATGATGCGTAAGTGCCATCTGAACACCTGCCCGGTAGGCGTGGCGACGCAGGACCCCGAACTGCGGAAGAGATTCAAAGGCCAGCCCGAACACGTGATCAACTTCCTGTTTTTCATTGCCGAAGACCTGCGGCAGATTATGGCGCAGCTTGGCTTCCGCAGGGTCGATGAGATGGTCGGGCGCGTCGATTGCCTCGTCCAGCGCCCGGACGTGGACCACTGGAAAGCCCGCGGTTTGGATTTGTCCTCAGTCCTTCACAATCCTCAAGTGCCCACACGGGTGGGGCGGCGCTGCCTGATCAAACAGGACCACGGACTTGAGAAATCGCTCGATTATCAGTTGATCGACCATGCGCGCGAGGCGCTCGAGCGCAGCGCGCAGGTCTCGATCAGTCTCCCTATCCGAAACACTCACCGGACGGTGGGCGCGATGTTGAGCGGCGAGATTGCCCGCCGCTATGGCTCCGAGGGTTTGCCTGATGACACCATCCGGTTCGAGTTCACCGGTTCGGCGGGGCAGAGCTTCGGGTCTTTCCTGGCGAGAGGCGTCACTTTGGTTCTCGAGGGCGAAGCCAACGATTACGTCGGCAAGGGGCTTTCAGGAGGTAGGCTCATTGTTTATCCTCCTCGAACTTCGTCGTTTCAGCCCGAGGAGAATATCCTGGTGGGGAACGTCGTTCTGTACGGGGCCACGAGCGGCGAAGCCTATTTCAACGGCATGGCCGGCGAACGCTTCGCGGTGCGCAATTCCGGAGCCACGGCGGTGGTGGAGGCGGTCGGCGACCACGGTTGTGAATACATGACTAAGGGGACGGTGATCGTGTTGGGCAAAACCGGCCGCAACTTTGCCGCTGGCATGACGGGCGGCATTGCTTATGTCCTGGATGAAACCGGAGAGTTCGCCCAGGTGCGTTGTAACCGCGCCAGCGTGGACCTCGAGCCCCTCACCGATTCCAAGGATTCCGAGCTCGTGCAATTTTTGACCGCTCGCCACGTGGAGCTGACCGGTAGCCCGCGGGCGAAATGGATTCTGGATAACTGGGAGGCGATGCTGCCGAAGTTCATCAAGGTCTTCCCGCACGAATACAAGCGAGTGCTGGGTGTTCCACGCGCCTCCGCAGCTCTGGCCCCGGTTCATGCCTCGGCTCAGCCGTCAACCCGGGAGGTGCTGCGTGGGTAAGGTGACCGGATTCATGGAGTATACGCGCGAAGTCCCGGGGCGCCGGCCCGTCCCGGAGCGCGTCAATGATTTCCAGGAGGTGTACCAGGATTTCCCGGAGCAGAAGCTGCGCATTCAGGCGGCGCGCTGCATGGATTGCGGCGTGCCCTTCTGCCACACGGGCTGCCCGCTTAACAACGTCATCCCGGATTGGAATGACCTCGTCTATCGCGATCGCTGGAAGGAAGCCATTCGCAGCCTCCACGCTACGAACAACTTCCCCGAATTCACCGGAAGGGTGTGCCCGGCGCCCTGCGAAGCTGCCTGCGTTTTGGGTATTAACAACCCTCCTGTAACGATCAAGAACATTGAACAAACAATTATTGAGCACGCCTTCCGCGAGGGCTGGATCCATCCCGAACCCCCTTCCAACCGGACCGGCAAGCATGTGGCCGTCGTCGGCTCGGGACCTGCCGGACTGGCCGCAGCGCAGCAACTAAACCGCGCCGGGCATACGGTGACAGTATTCGAAAAGGCTGACCGCATCGGCGGTCTGCTGCGCTATGGCATCCCGGACTTCAAGCTGGAAAAGCACATTCTTGACCGGCGACTCGAGCAGATGGCCCGGGAAGGAGTGGTTTTCAAAACCCGGAAGCACGTCGGGCAAAACCTTCCAGTGGAAGACTTGCGCCGCGAGTTCGACGCCATCCTGCTGGCGGGAGGCGCCGCGAGTCCGCGCGACCTCAAGGTCCCGGGACGCGAGCTCAAGGGTATTCATTTCGCCATGGAGTACCTCCCGCAACAGAACCGCCGCCTGGCCGGAGATGCGGTGGCCGAACAAATCCTGGCCACGCGTAAACGCGTCGTGATTATCGGCGGCGGGGACACGGGCGCGGACTGCCTGGGCACTGCGCACAGGCAAAAACCTGCGTCGGTTCATCAGTTCGAAATCCTGCCCATCCCACCCCTGGAGCGCTCACCAAACACGCCCTGGCCTCTTTGGCCGCTGCAGTTGCGGACCGAAGGCGCCCATGAGGAGGGCGGCATTCGAGAATGGGCAGTGGCCACGACCAAGTTTGCCGGCGACGAACATGGCCACGTGAAACAATTGCATGCGATTCGGGTTGGGCCACCCCCCAAGTTTGAACCGATTCCCAGGACTGACTTCGTGCTCGACGTGGACCTCGTGCTGATCGCCATGGGCTTCATGGGCCCCGTCAAGAATGGGATGATCGAAGCGCTGGGCGTGAAGCTCGATGCGCGGGGCAACGTCGAGGCGGACACGAATCACATGACGTCGGTTCCCGGTGTCTTCGCCGCCGGCGATATGCGCCGCGGCCAATCGCTGGTTGTATGGGCTATCTCGGAAGGCCGCCAGGCGGCGCGCGGCATTGACCAATACTTGCTGGGCGAAACGCGACTGCGGTAGCACGGGCCTCTGAAGCTGTGAAAGAATTCTGGAAGGACCTTTATGCAATCGATTGCTTCACAGCTTCTCTCGCCCGTGAATGTGTAAAGCCGTTGCAGAGAGGTTCTTCTGGAAAGATTCAATCGCCGCCTACCGCTGGGTCAAACGCCAACCAAGCCAGCCGCAGCCCAACGCTGTCTGAACAGCTTCTTCTCGCGCCGTGAAGATTTCTGCTCGTGTGCGCAGTCTCTCTGTGTGCTCTTTGGTCAGAAGAGCCTCAACACGGCGCGGCAGAGCGGCAACCCAAGAGGAGACCCTGGAGTGCGGCAGCTTGCTGCCGCTTTTCTCCTGCGAGCTTGCTCGCGCCTCACCTGTCCAAGTGCCGCGCTTCAGCGCACGGCCAGCAAGCTGGTCCCGCCGTGCGGGAAAAGCGGCAGCAAGCTGCCGCACTCCAGAGACGAAAGCGCACTATACCTTCTACGTCCAGCGAAACCAGCGAAGCGCCAGCAGGTACGAGAGGGTGCCCCAGAGGAGCAGGATGAGCAGGCGTGTGCCCTGGGCCGCTAACGTAGCGCCCCCGAGAATCGTAGCGCGCAGAGCATCATTGAGTGCAGTGAGTGGCAGCACTTTGATCAGCGGCTGAATGAGGGCAGGGAAACGGTCGTAGGAGAAGAAGACACCGGAGAAGAGCCACATCGGCATCATCACCACGTTGATCAGGCCACTGACGGTTTCAATTTTCTGGGCGCGGCTGGCCGTGAGCAGGCCCAATCCCCCGAAAGATAGCGCTCCGACCGCACTGATCAGAATAACCGACGCCCACGAACCCATCAGTCGCATCTGAAATGCCAGCACGCCGAATCCGAGCAGCAGGGCAAGCTCGATCAGCATCAGGGCCAGGCGGCTGCTGGCTAGCGCAAGAAGGAAATCGCTCCGCCGCATCGGAGTCGCCACGAACCGCTTGAGCAACTTTCGCTGGCGCATCTCCACCAGCGCAAAACCGATGCCCCACATTCCTGAGTTCATCAGGTTCATGCCCAGCAATCCCGGGATCAGGAAATCGATATACCTTGCCCCTGGCTCGCTCGAGGCCTTTGCGGACGTCGGAAGGATCTCCTTTCTCCCCGCCGCGGCCTGCATGGCATCATTCACGGCGGCGCGGGCCAGCACGCTCTCCGGACGCCCCGGGTCGTATCGATATTCAAAACCGCCGCCCGCCTTGGGGATCACGACCAAGTCGTACTTGCCGAGACGAAATTGATTGAAAGCGTCAGCCGCGGGAAGCACGTCAGTCCGAACAGAGCCCTTTTGGAGAGAGGCTTTCAGCAGATCGAGGGCATGCGCGGCTCCCTCCCCTGCCACGATGGCCACACGATTGACCTCTGCGGGCTTATTACGAAAGGCAATCCCCAGTCCCAGCGCCAGAAGTATGGGAAATACGAACACCCAGAAGATGACCTCCGGCTCGCGCCACATCTCCTTGGTGCGCGCCATCATCAGTTGCCCATAACCCGCCCAACGGCCGTTTTCTGGTGAGGCGGTGGGCAATTTCGCAACCGGCGCGGAGAAGCCCGCAGTGTGGGGTTCAGCGTTCACCGTACTCACTTTCAGTCTGATCTGTCATTCTGAGCCCCGACTTGTCGGGGCGAAGAATCCCTGCAGTTGTTTTTGCGCTCGGCAGCATCCCACAAACTGCAGAGATGCTTCGCGGAGTTTACCCTGAGCGAACTGCGGAGATTCTTCTCCCGCGACTGCGGGATCAGAATGACAGGCGAAGGGCTCAGCATGACACAATTCTCTCACTCCTCGCGCAAGTGGCGCCCAGTGAGGTGAACGAAGACATCCTCCAAGCTGGCGTGGCGCGTGGTGAGATGCAGCAGGTGCGAGCCGCGCTTCTGCAAGGCCGCCAGCAGGGCGGGGATGGTCTCGTGAGTTTCGCGCACGCTCAGCAGGACCCTACCGTCTTCCACATGGACCGCCTCGACACCCGGGAGCGACCGCCACAGCTCCGTTGCGACGGGGTCATTACCCGTGGCATCAAATTCCACCATCTGTTGCCCACCCAGTTCCTCAATCAATTCGGCGGGGCTGCCGGAGGCGATGGCACGGCCATGATCGATGATCGCGATGCGGTTGCAAAGCCGCTCCGCTTCGTCCATATAGTGCGTCGTCAGCAAGATGGTCCCGCCGCGGCGCAGGAACTGACGGATGATGTCCCAAAGCTGCCGCCGGCTTTGCGGGTCCAGCCCCGTCGTGGGTTCATCGAGAAACAGTATTTTCGGATTGGCCACCAGAGCTGTGGCTACCGCGAGCCGTTGTCTCTGGCCTCCGGAGAGCTTCCCGACCCAGCTATTCGCCTTTTCGGTCAGGGCCATTTCTTCCATAACCTCAAGGGTCGAACGTGGATAGCGATAGAAGCTGGCGAAAAGCTCCAGTGTTTCCCGCACCGTGAGCTTCTCGCCGAGGCGAGTCTCCTGTAGCGAGATGCCTAACACCTCGCGCAGTTCCCGGCTGTGGGCGTTCCAGGTCTTTCCTAGAATCTCGACTTCGCCGGACGTTTGCGAGAGCAGTCCCTCCAGTATCTCGATGGTCGTAGTCTTGCCGGCGCCGTTCGGGCCCAGCAGCCCGAAGCATTCGCCGGTTAGAATCTCCAAATCGAGTCCCCGAACGGCCTCGACCTTGCCGTCATAGGTCTTGCGCAGGTTACGACATCGTACCGCCACGTCCATGGTCTGTATCATACCGAATGACGCGGCTCTTGGGAACCAATCAGCGCTTGGCGCAGAGTCTTGCTTCCCAGAGACTCTGCCGCTCTAAAGGGTCGTGGCGCTGCATGGGCGAGTACCCTCGCTCTCGTGCCCCGTCTGCGCCGTCGCGCATGGCGGGATTGGACCGGTTCTTCTTCATCACCTGACTTATCGGAACCCGGTGAGGGTCGGCTTGGGGAGGCAAACCGAGGGATGGAGATCGTCGAGCGTGCATGACTATCGCGGGATGCTGAGCGCGGCGGAGATGCCGCGCGGGACTCTGTTGATCGACCGGGTGGAGCTGCCCGCAGACGAGCACGCGCGGATTTGAGAGAAAAGCCGCAGAGTCTCTGGGAAGCGAGACTCTGCCTTACCCTGCTCTCGCCGTGGGCTAAAATATGTCGCCCCTGTCGGGGCTTCTGATGGGGTAAGTGGTGTAGGCGTTCCCTCACCCACGGCCGAGGCCGTGGCCTAAGTATGCCGCCCCTGCTGGGGCCTTCCGGGGTTGGAGACCCGGCCCCTCTTTCCTTGATTGTCCGGGTCTCCCTTTGGAATTGCTTAGCCCTTTCCCTGCGAACGCGCCGCAACTTCCTTGGCACCCTTCGGGATGCTGAGGTAACCCTTCACCTGATCTGGTTTTACTTCATTTACCACCAATTCGTAAGGCCTCTTTGAACCGTTTACGTAGAAGAAGATCGGCTCATTGATGGTCCGGTCTTTCTTTTCCACCTGGACGTCATCGGCCAGCAAATCCAGATTGAACCGGTGTCGCTTGACGCTTGCCTTCGTTAAGGTCAGGGCGACTCCTTCCACATGCACAGGGGTCTTGCGCTTGGCGGTGAACTCGAAGTAGTCGCGTTCGCCCAGCTTGCGGAGTTGCTCGATGTCATCATGGTTGCGGGCGATCAGGGTACCCATTTCGCTGCGGGCCATGCCGAGATCGGAGCGGACAGAGTCGAGTACCGTCTTGGTCTTATCGAGGTCGGTGCGTTGCGCGGAAACGTCCTGGTTCAGCGCGCCCACTTGCTGTTGGTCGGCCTTCTGGGCCAGTTCTGCTTGAAGTTGTTCGGACTGTTTGCGCTGGTCGTTCTGAAGTTGCGTTACCATGGCGCGGGCGTGCCTCAGCTCGCCCCCCGTCGCGCCCACACGCTTCGACGCCGCATCCAATTCGTCTTTGAGCGCATCCATTTGCTGCGCATTAGTACGTTCGAACACGCTCAAGCGGCCGGTGAGTTGATCCTGGAACTCCGCGCGCAGTTGTTTGCTTGCCTGGGTTTGCTGCGCTTCCAGCCCGTTGCGCATCGAGCTGATTTTGGAGATCGTCAAGATTTCACCCACGACCAGCGCCGCGAGCACCAGAAAAATCAGCAGAAACTTGTTACGCAAGCCGGAACTTACCGGCTCCATGTCGAGGACTTCCCGGTCTGGAACTTGGTCAATAGCCATTTCATTTTCTCCTTTTCTGGGGCCGTCATCGCGCCATCGGCCCAGCATGTTCATTTCGATCCCTGCTGATGAACAGCACGTCCTATGCCAATCCTGGATTTGCCTATTCTGTTGAAAATACAGTGCTTATACTGAGGTTCAGATTGAACGGCTTCCCTCCGGGCAGAAAGTCTTACACTGCGAGTGCAAAAAGTGCCGGGAGAGCCAGTGAAGGTCAGTAGATGGTAGGTAGTAGGTGGTAGGTGGGGAAGGGCAGGATTCAGGAGTCAGGATTCAGGATTCAGGGGCGTAGCGCAGATCCCACCCTCTGGACCTGCGGCTCTCCAAAGGCCGGATTCAGGAGTCAGAAGTCAGGAGTCAGGAGTCAGGAGTGAGAATGAAGGGCATCTGCTTCTCGCTCTCTGCCTTCCGCCTTCTGACTTCTGCCTTCTGACTTCTGCTCGTCACTCGCACTGCCCTTATGTCTCTTGCCGTCCTCCCATAACCAGTGTATACAGGTCTGGGAAGCGGAATCATGGGCGGTAAGGCTTGATACGATTGATCTCTGATCGCGCCCATGGCATGGACGCGATGTCTATGCACGCCGTATAAACAAAGGGGGCCATCATGGCTACGACTGAAAATAATCTCAAGGAAGCGTTCGCGGGCGAGAGCCAGGCGAGCCGGAAATACCTGGCGTTTGCAAAGAAGGCTGAGCAAGAGGGTTTCAGCAATGTGGCACGACTGTTCCGAACGGCGTCTGAAGCTGAGACCATCCACGCCCTGGGGCACTTGGGCGCCATGGACGGCGTCGGTGCCACTTTGGACAACCTGCGCGCGGCGATGGCGGGGGAAACCTATGAGTACACTGAAATGTACCCGCCGATGCTGGAGCAAGCGACAGCCGATACCCACCGAGCCAGGCGGATGTTCTCCTATGCCTTGAAGGCAGAGGCTGTTCACGCCAAGCTTTACCAGATGGCTCTCGAAGCCCTTCAGCAGGGGAACGATCTGACTGAGGTGGACTTCTACTTGTGTCCGGTCTGCGGCAATATCGAGATCGGTAAGGCCCCCGACGCTTGTCCGATCTGCGGGGCAAAGGGGGGGAAATTTATAAAGATGTAAGGGCGAACGACCTCTTCGGTTTGCCTACGCCCGTCCTAAGAACCCGGACTAGCCTTCTTGCTTTCTTGGTTTGACGTTGGTTCGAGACCGCGAGGCAGAGAATTCTGCTCGGGGCATTTGAAGGTGTGGAATAATCCGAATGCGGATTGGTTTCCCCGCCGCATCGCCCTTGGAATAAAGCACTGAAGAGTGAATTCATTTATGGGAGGAACTGTCGTGCAAAGACGAAGTTTTCTGGCTTCATCAATCGCTGCATCGGCTCTCGCTGTCAACGCGTCAACCCCCAATCCCCTGGGCAGCCAGGGGACCGGGGCGGGAGAGAGTCGCGAGTACTACGAACTTCGGCGTTATCACTTGCTCACGGGACCCCAAGTTAAGCTCGCCCACGACTTCTTTCGGGAGGCACTGGGGCCGGCGCTGAACCGTCTGGGGATCAGCCGCGTGGGAGTCTTTAATGTCGAAATCGGTCCTGATAGTCCGTCATTTTACATTCTGATCCCATGTGCCTCGGTCGAGACTCTCCTCACCGTTGAGTCCCGTCTTTATCGAGACGCTGACTATCTTAAAGCTGGGGCGGCCTTCCTGAATGCACCTGCCCAACAGCCTGCCTATGTACGCATGGAAAGCTCACTGATGGTGGCTTTTGAGGGCATGCCCCGGCTTAAGGTCCCGCCTGCGACGGCCGAGCACCGCTCGCGGATGTTTGAGCTTCGGACTTACGAAAGTCCCACCCATCAGGACCACCTGCGGAAGGTCGAGATGTTCAACAACGGGGAATTCGACGTTTTCGAAAAGGCCGGATTCTGGCAGGTCTTCTACGGCGACACGCTTATCGGGTCGCGATTGCCGAACCTGACCTACATGCTCGGCTTTGAAGACCTCGCGGACCGAAACAAGAAGTGGGAGGCTTTCCGGTCAGCCCCGGAATGGAAGAAGCTCTCCAGTTCGCCCAGGTACGCCTTTGAGGAAATCGTCTCCAACATTACGAACGTTATCCTGAAGCCGGCGCCCTATTCACAGATATAGGCGAGACGCCCGCTTGGCGCGATAAGGCCGCTGAAACACAGTCATGCTGAGGGGCCGCCCGGCGCGGGGGCACGAACGACCCCGCATCCGTTGTCACTCCAAGAGCTGAGTCGGGACTTCCAAAAACGAGGTTGTGGGATGTACACTCTCACTTGCTTGCGATTCCAAAATGGAAATCCCGGATTCATAATGAAAACGCTAGCAAGGAGGCTTATCCCATGCCATGGCCTGCTGTAAAGTGCTTTCGCTTAGTGATCCTTCTCTGTGGAGTCTCGTTTCTGATTGCGGCGATCCCAAGAAGTTCTTCTGCCCTCGAGCAATGGAGCGAACCAACGCCTTTGGATCCCACCGCCGGCATCACTTCACCTGTGCTGGAGTCTCAGACCCACCAACCATTGCCCGAACAATACATCTGGTCCTCGAAAGGTGCCCATGAGCGCCGCGAAGGACCAAGCTATTTTCGTTCCTCCTTCAACCTTTCGGAAAAGCCACCCAATGCCACCCTCTATGTGGCGGGGCCCGAGCAGGTTGCTGTCTACTTGAATGGTGAGTTAATAGGAAACTTCAAGCAGAATCCCACCTCTCGATTGCGCCCCTTTGTTTTTTGGCTCGATGTATCACAGCAATTAAAGGAAGGACGCAACGTGTTGGCCCTTCAAGTGGTAGGGGGCGACCGCCTGGCCGTCAAGGTTTTGCCACGCGGGCCCGAGGAATTGGCCCCGGCTCTCCTCCTAAGCGGGACCAATTGGAAGTTCAGCACAGAAGCGCAAAGCGGCTGGGAGCGCCCCGATTTTGACGATAGCAACTGGAAGCCGGTGGTCGCCTTGGGAGGAATTGAAAGCAACATCGACTTCTTTCAGTGGAATTCGGACGCGAACATGTACCTCTGGCCTGGATACGATGGGATATCTCCCTTCCTGGCGCGGCTTCCTTTGCCTGCCAGCAAGGTCACTGACGCTTTCGAGGGCCTTGGACACTTCGATCATGTGGAGGCTTTAACGTCGCCAGCCAACTCCTCCCTGAGCGCCGACAGCGAATTCGCGGTGCGTCTACCCCCGGCTTCGGTACCCCTCGAGGAGCATCCCAGCCTTGTCTTGGATTTCGGGCGCGAAATTAATGGGCGGCTGGAAGTAGTTTCTGATTCGGATGAACCCCTCAAGGTGCAGATCGCTTATGGAGAATCACCGGGAGAGGCTTTGCGCGAGCCGTATCTTGGCACTGACGATCTCCTGGTTCCTCCCCATGCGACGGCGTACGGACCCAAGAGCGCTTTCCGATACGCGCGCATTCAATTTCTTCAGGGGCCCACGCCCCTGCGCTTCAAGGCCATTCGCCTCGACGCTATCTATTATCCGGTGAGGTACGAGGGGGCTTTCGAATCCTCTGATCCCTTGCTCAACCGCATCTGGGCTGTAGGCGCCTACACGGCGCACCTGTGCATGCAGGACGATATCTGGGATGCTCCCAAGCGGGACCGTGGCCGCTGGATGGGAGACCTGGACGTGAGTGGACGAGTGATTGATTCGGTCTTTGCAGACCATTTTCTCATGCAGGACACCATGGACCGGTTGGTCCACGATGCCGGCAGTCCTGTTGATGCCGACGTCAATACCATTCCTGGTTATTCCGCTTTTTGGGTTATGGGAGAGGCGGATTACTACCGGCACTTTGCTGACCTCGAATATCTCCGCTCCATTCATGACCCACTCGTGCAACTTCTCTCCTACATGGAAGGCGCATTGGACCAGCGCAACCTTTTCGCCGAGCCGCGAAAATCCTGGCCCTACGTAGACTGGTCGCCTGATATGAATCAGAACACTCCGGAAGTGAGCCGGGCCACTCAACTGGAGTTTTGCAAAGCTTTCTCGGACGGAGCCTGGCTGCTTCGGCAGCAAGGCGATAATGCATCGGCTGAGCGTTTCCAGGCAAAAGCGGATGCCATGAAGGCGGCGGCACAGAAGTTCTTGCTCGACCCCGGCACGCAGACCTTCGGGCTTCGACACCAGACTAATGCCATGGCGATCTTTTCGGGTGTGGCCGATGCTGCCCAAACCGAGACGATCTGGCAACGCGTACTCTCCCATCCTAGACAGTTCATGATCTCTCCCTACTACAACTTCTACGTGATTACCGCGATGGCCCAAGCAGGCCACCGGCGCGAAACCCTCGAGGAGATTCGCAACTATTGGGGCGGGATGGTCAAGGAGGGCGCCACCAGTACCTGGGAGGCCTATGATCCCAGTTGGCCAAAGGAAGATTCCCATCGCTCCTTGCAATCGGACAACGGCCAAGGCTACTTCGTCAGCCTGGCTCATGGATGGGCTTCCGGACCTACCGCCTGGCTGATCGAGCAGGTTCTGGGGATTCAACCCCTCGAGCCCGGATTCCGCGAGGTCTCGATTCGACCTGATTTAGTCGATTTGGAGTGGGCTCGCGGCGCTGAGCCCACACCTCAGGGGGTGATCCGCGTGGACTATCGAAAGGCCGCCAAGGGCTTGGAAGCTGAGATCGATTTGCCCCAGGGTCTAATCGGAAAGGTCTCCATGCCGGTTAGCGCCAGCCAGACTTCGGTGATGGTGAACGGGAAATCTCTGGAGGGTTCGCCCGTTGAAAACGGCTCGCGCCTTCTCTTACAACTGACGCAGGGGGGCCACTACAAACTCGGCCCAGCCTCAGAATAGTTTGCGGCCTGAATCCGCCAGGGCTTCAGACCAATTCTTTGTCATGCATAGTGTATTGCAGCGGGGCCGGCCGCAACCAAACAAGACCCTCTATGTCCTCCGTGCCTCTCAAGCTTTAACACGGAGGACACGGAGCATCTCAGTGGTCTCTGTGTTGTGGCTCTTCTCGCGAGGAGGACACGGAGGCACTACGGACGCCCGGGTCAGCAATCACAGCAAGTCCACTCTTGGACCTGTCCGACTGAATAAAAACACTATGTGTGACGTTCAATTGGTATCAGACAGTAAGCGACTCCCCTCCTCAGCGGAGAAGGGGGTAGGGGGTGGTGGCGACCAAGGTCATCTTCTGATTGTCCCCGTTGCAGCGTCAATTATGAACGGGGCCACTTGTCGCAGCGCGCGCACCCCTTGCAGCGCGTGGCCATTTCGGTTAAAGATTGGCTGCGATGCTTACGGACCGTCCCCCACGCCATGCAGCGCTCCTAGCACAGTTCCTCGATAGCGACCGGCTCGGTATCCTCGAAGTGCCGCAGGATGCCCGCTGGCGCGCGCCGGCAGAGTCCATCGACTCGGCAATGAGAACCGGGAAGAGCGCAGCCGTCCGGGAGGCATGCGCCGAGTTTCTCACCCTGGCATCCGACTTCTACAAAGTGCCCAAGCCCCTGGTCCGCGTCCTTGCGGCCCGCCCGGTTCGAGTCCGCGAGGGCCGCTGGGCCACCGAGCTTTTTGGGGACTACGCTGCGGAAAAGACGCTGATCCGCGTCTGGATGCGGACGGCGGTCCGCAAGCAAGTCACTTCGTTCGGCACGTTTCTCTCCACCCTCTGCCACGAGTTCTGCCACCACCTCGACTCTCAGCGCTTCGGGTTTCGCGACTCTCCGCACACGCGTGGCTTCTTCGCGCGCACTGCCGCGCTTTACCACCACGCGCGCGGAACGCCGATGAAGCGGTTATTCTGGGTCGGAGTGCGAGGCGCGCGCTGGCGGATCGACTGGCCGCGAACCAATCGCGGCATCTGACATCACCCCCAGCAGGCAGTCGGCAGTAAGCAGGCGTAGCGCAGGTCCCGCTCTCCGGACCTGCGGCGCTTCAAAAGCAGAAGGCAGAAGGCAGAAGGCAGAAGGCAGAAAGGTGAAAGCGGAAGTCCGAAAGCAGAAGGCAGAAGGCGGAAAGGTGAAAGGGGAAGGCAGATGCTCTTCATTCCGATTCCTGACTCCTGACTCGCGGCATCTGACCCCTGAACCCTGACTCCTGAATCCTCATTCAGCCCCTGACACCTGGAACCCGACACCTGGAACCTGCCCTTTCACTTCCTGAATCCTGAATCCTGAATCCTGAATCCTGTTTTAGCCCCTGCCACCTGGAACCTGACACCTGAAACCTCCTCTTCTGACCCACAACCCGTCGATTTTTGGCCGTATTTTTTGCTTTGATTGGCGCTTTTCGCACTCAAAAACCAGTTCGTTTTGAGCCCCTGAAAAACGTAAGTCCTTTATTTTCAGCAGAATCTTAGGTTCGTTCCGTCTATTTAGTATCTTTTTTGCCTTTTCCGCCCATCTTTCGCAGCCGTGGGGCCGATTTAGAACCCCTTGCAAGCGGTGTGGTGGCGCGTCCAGCATACGTCAACTACAGTAGGCTACAGCATTTCCGGCCTCGTGTCAAGAGCAAAAACGGCGCATTCACAAGAGCGGGAGTGTAGAGGTGGGCGCAATCCCGAACTCCTCTCAAACGCAGTAGGCAGTCGGCAGAAGGTAGAAGGCAGAAGGCAGATGCTCTCCATTCTGACTCCTGGCTTCTGACTCCTGACTCCTGAATCCCGAATCCTGAATCCTGTTCTTCCCTCAGCCTCAACCGGGATCAGCATGTCGCAGACCCGTCGCGGCCTACGGTCCGCTGATCCTAATGGTGGGCAGGTCTACGCCCCGCGTGCGGGGAGTCAAGGAAACCGCTGCAAGGGCTCACTTTTCATAAATCTCGAGGTAGATCTTCCTTTGAGAACTGTTCGCACCCCCGCAGTGCGCCAGGAGGGTCAGCATTCTGTGAAAGACCGGGTATCTGATATTTGGCTTTACCTCTTCCCATATTGTTCTTCCCGTCGGGGGAACGAATGGGCTCGCGTGCATCATTCTCACGATCTCGCTATTAACGGCCCCAATGGTAACCCCCGCGCGCGCGAAGTATTCCCGAACCTGGCCCGCTACCACGGATTCGAAATGCGGCCTCCGAATAGCTTCTCGCCCACTGCGCGTCAACGACCCATCCGAGTCGATTAAACCCAGCATCAGGCAGAAGGAAACCGTCCTGCGCACCGCCTTGGCGGAGGTCCTCGTGACGAACCGATCGCTCTTGCGATCATACTGCTTTGTCATAAAGTTCGGGAGCCCGCGAGCCCAGACTTCTTTGGCTAGGTCCTGAACGGTTTCTACCTTTACTGATTTTGAAACGTCGAGGACCGATTGAATCTTCCTGTAAAGCGACCTTTCCCCAGGCATGACAGTGGTCCTACTTAGGCCCGATAGATTTGAGTGCGTAAATCAGGTTATTTTTGAGCTCTGGAACGAGGCTGTCAGTATCACCATCAAAGACATTTTCAATGGTTGATGGAAAACGTGGAAAGCTCTGCTTAGTTACGCCCGCGTAAGCTTCGGCCCACAGTTGTGCAAATCGCTTCGATTCATATGATTCCGTGCCGATTATGCGTTCGCGGTGCCTTTGGTAGTAGGCGATTGCATAAATGTAACGCGACAGGGAAAGTACTCTCTCGGCCTTCTTTGCTAGGTCTCTTACCTCGTTCCCATCCCAAATCAGCTCGGGAGCGCTGTGAACATGGCAAAACGCGTCCTTTATTGCTGGGTTCTCGATTTCCGCTAACATCCGATCCCTTGCGTCGCTATAGTCCTTGCGGTTATCCATCGACTTGCGGCGAGCCTCTTCTGCGCGGAACAGGACCTTTGAAGACGGCTCGTAAATGTCACCCCCGCCCGCTAGGGCCTTCATCAACTCGGCGCGGAATGGCTCAATATCGCGAAACTCCTTTTCAATGTCAGCCACCGTCTTGGTTGCGTTCTCGTGCGTTCCCAGAGCGCGAATCTGAGGGGCGCTCAGATGCTTTAGGGCACTTCCCAGTTCAGACAGGATACTAACTTCATGCTCTGTGAATCCACTTTGCAAGAACGCCTTTGGGCTACCCACGATCTCCGAGCGTACAGTGGTTCTATGGTCCGTGGGACAATCCGGCTTGTCTTTTGGGGGCGTGATCGTGAAATAGTGGAGGGTATTCTCCATCTGCAGCTCATGTAAGATTTCCAATAGATATATCGGAGGCCCCGTGCCGTCGAAGCGACCCGTGCCACGACCATGCACGCCGGTGATTTCTTGCACCGGGGAGGGGAAAGTCACTATACTCGGCTCGGCGTCTGTCGCGTTTGATACGACCTGATGTGCAGTCTCCTCGGTCTGGCGAAACATCTCGCTCCACAGCTTATGGAAGACCATGCCCAGCTTGTCGAAGGCGATTGCCCGCAATTGCAGGATCCCGTCCTTGTCGGTGTGGTCAAATGAGGGTTCGCGCTTCGTGTAAGAACACCATGCGTTTAGGAGATATGAGACCGCACGGAAAAAGCGTTCAAACTGAACGCCTTCACGCCCAACACGTAAGTCGCAGAATAGTAAGGGACCGCGAAAGGGTTCAAAAGCCATATGGTACGCCCCATTGCGTAGTGTAATGCCGGACGTACTTGCTGACGACCTCCCCGTCAGGCTCGAAAGTTCGGGACACGCGCAAAGCCCCTTCCCCCTCGTGCAACTTTTCAACGTGAGTGACCAGGAGACCTTCGTCGATCAAAATGTCAAACAGAGTGCTTGTTCGCTCCTCTTCCCATCCCAACTGAGGGCTTTTGCCAATGTCGAAAATCTCCTGGGCAGTTAGTCCAAAGGGATGAGGGTAAGGAACCTCATTGAATAGCCCTTGTTCCATAACTCGCCGATCCAAGACTAGGCGCATGATCTGAACGAGCTTTAGCGCGTTTGCGCGCAGCTCAGTGTCTTCGTAAAGGGGCAGCTTCTTCGGGTCCTGCTTGTAAGACCGCAACAGTTTGCCCTCGGACCTTGCTTCCATCGCGACCCCCGCTATTATCTGGGTGAGCCTAGTCAGGTCGAGGGTCGGGTACATTGCCCGAAGGTGTTCGAGGGTGTATCCTCCTTTTCCGCGGTCTCCGTATGGATCCTTGGGGAGATTGAGGGTGTAGGCGTCGTCCTCAAGGACGCCCAAGTCCTTTAAGGCCCAGCGAAGAACTTCGATGGCTGCAAGCAGTCCGGTGCCATAGAAGCGGGCGGTGTCGTCTGTATGACCGCCGTAGCCTAATAACTCCCTGACCCCCAGGTCTGTCGGCCAGCCTTCGACGCCTGCAGGAATTGAGGGAAAACATATCGGCATAATGGAGTACTCGTCAACCCCGGGCCTGACCTGGAGAACTCGGCACTTCTTGACTATGCTTTTGCACTTCATCCCTGCGGGAAAAGGAGTCTCCGGCAGCTGATGAATCCCATCGTCCTCGTAAAACACCGTTATGTTTGTGAGCTGATCGTGCGACCGGAACACCACCACTTTTGCTCTTCGGCTAAGGGCCGTGACGAACTGGTTGAAGTTCCCGTGCAATCTGACCCTGACTTCCAGGTGCTCCGTATCCAGCATCAATGACCCCGCGTGCTGGAGCATTCGGATTATCTGCGTTCGAACTCGCTCATAATCCACTGAAGTCAGGTACCTGTAGAAACACGCAAACTGGATTCTCGTATTGCTATCGTAAGGGACTCCTTCAGAGTTCTCGGCGTGGGCGGCGAAAACCGCCAATCGCAGATTGGGAGAGCCCGGTTTCCAAAGTGCTCTCTTTTCAAGCTCCTCGAGTAGTTCCACAATGTGCGTCCCGGTTCTGGTCATGTCGTCGAAAACGAGCAGTTTCCTTCCAACAAAAAACTCGTCCGGCATCTGGCCAACGGCACTTGACGATATGACCTTCTCCCAAGGCCAGCCGAGTCGTTCCTCGTTCCATGCATTCAAGGCTCGAAAGACCGCCGTGCCTTTCCGCTCAATCACGATTACGAGGCCGGGTTCGAAGTCGTGGAGCTGACCGCTCAAAAAAGTGTGAAGTTGACGTGTAATGGACACCGGAGCGGGCGAGGGGTAGTATGCGATAGATCCCGGTGAGTCGGGTCCAATCAACGGCTTGCCCCAAACCGGGTTTTCAGCTAGGGTCTGCATGTCCACCTCCCGATCGCGTGCGTATCTCATACAGGAACTGCAAGGCGTCATCCTGCGAAACGCGCAGAATCGCAGCCGTGCGCTGTAAATACTCGTCCAGCGCAGCCTCGTCCGCCAAATCGTACTTTTCCATTACTTTCTTGCGTATCTCTCTATCTGTGTGCGTTTCTATAGTGCTCTTCAGCCGATCAAAGAAGGCTCCTGCGTCGAGTGGGAACCAGACGACCTTGCGTGCCTCCCATATGGCCGATCCAAACCGCCACGAGAACTCATCACGGGCTCTGGAAACAAGGCAAGTCCTCTTGACGGACCTGTGTCGATCTTCAAAGTCCTGACGGTATTCCATATAAATGCGTCGGAAATCCGGATCATTCATTGAATATCCCACGAACACAAAGGCATCATGGGTGTGTAGGGCGGTTGCAAATTCCGTCTTGACGATGCTGTGATTTCTTTCGAACAAATCTGTTTCTGTGATCTGGCAATTCTTTTCCAGAGTCCCGTGCAGATGAATCACGGGGATCTTACCTGTTTCCTGTGCCTTGCGAATCATGTCCGCATTGTCCTCTGTGACCGTCTCACTTCGTGCTCTACCGATGGTGTCTTCAAGAAGAAAGTCAAAGTTCGTAGTGAAAATGCTATGGAGCTTCGGCTCCCCTCCTTCATACAAAATAGACGCGAAATCACGATGCGCTTGAGCAGGTCGAAACTTTGTATCAAGCAAGAGACCCGCAAGGATTTCAGTCAGTTCCTTCCGTCCAGTCAGAAGGCTGTTCTGGACTGCCTCCACGAGAGCCTCGAACGGAAAACTCGAAGCCAACTCGCTCAGGCGAGACTTCGCGGGAGGATTTGTACCTGACCTGGGGAAGAACTGTTCCAGGAGTTTTTCGGCGAGTGTGGAACCTGCCGGAATCCCGCTCTCGCACGACATGCCCGCGCCGAACAGAAACTGTGCGCTCCTGTTTCGCAGGGACCTCGCAATCCCTTCGAGGGCGCGATCAAGCTTGTCGGCTTCTGTTGTGTTGCCGACGAACGGCGGGTAGGGAGATTTCGCCATCTTGATCCTCAATTCAGCAGTTAAACAACAGTCCACGCTGCTCGTGCCAGCCCTGGGGATTCCCTAGGTATTGCTTGACCGACTCCAGGTCGGGGGCTGCCAAGTAGTGCGCATCCTGGCACACTGACAAGGCAGTTGTCATGTCCGTGACCGAGTGTAGCCTTATGCCCTTCGTTGCCAGGGCCTCCCCCCCACCCTGCAGTCTGTCAAAGACAACAAGTGCGTCTTCAACCACTGCACCGGCTTCGCGAATCGCTTGAATGAAACTTAGCTTGCTGCCTGCGTCCGTTATTAAGTCTTCTACGAGTAGAACCCTTGCTTGAGCGTCGAGAACCCCTTCAATGCGTGAGGCAAGCCCGTGGCCTTTAACCTCTTTCCGGACGTAAATCATCGGCGAGCCGAAGGCGCGGGCAACGAATGCGGCAAATGGAATTCCAGCCGTCTCCCCTCCGGCGACGACGTCGAACTTTACTTGGCGGTGCTCAACGATGAGTCGGGTAGCTGCCGCAAATAGGTCGACAAACGCCGGGGAGGAAATGAGTAGACGGCAGTTGATGTAAATCGGACTGTAGTTCCCTGAGACTAACCGGAATGGTTCGGCTAAGTTTACCTTGATCGCCCCAAGCTGCCATAATTGAAGGGCCACAAGGCGGCGCACCGTCGAATTAATCTCATCCGCAAGGTCAGGCATTACGTTCGGACTTCCTTCACAAGGTTTTGCAGCGCGACCTTCGGATCGGCTGCTGCATATATCGCGGAGCCGACGATCGCGAAGCGGCGGTGCGGCGTCGCTGCCTCGAATGCAGACATAATGGAGCCACCCTGAGTCCCGATTCCGGGCATCATGATCGTCACGCCCTCAATACCGGCAAAGGCCGATTCCGAGAAACGCCTCACCACATCCGGCTTCGTGCCTGGAAGGACAAAATGGGTGACACCAAGACTCAGTGCGCTCTCACAAATCAACCCCGGGGCGTCATCGCGCAGATAGCCACCCTCGGATTGGAGGTATGCAGGGTGCGTCATGACGAGCCCGACAACGGGCACCAGTCCATGCTCGAATGCGCCCTTGACAAAAGCTTCGAGCACCTTGGGTCCCGAGTGAGGGAAAATGATTACGGCCTGCGCGCCAGCCTCACGGCAAACCAGGGAAAAGGACTCCCCCATTTGAGGGATATCGGTGCCAGCTTTCTGGTGGTCGTAGACAACAGGAAGTTCGGCCACCTCTTTGATGGCGCCGACAACAGCCGGAAGGCCATGCCGGAGCGCAAGCGAAAACCCTACTTTGATTCCCCCGACCTCTCTTACTGACGAACCAAGTGCGGCCAACCTCCGGAGGTCGGACAGCGTAGTAACATCAGCAGCAATAATGATCCCACACTCCCGCCCGCAAAACAAGTCTGACCCGACAGCCACTGAGACACCTCAACCGAGGAGAGCGATGACGTCCTGCGCCTCCACGCTGGCCATGGCAAAGCTCCTCGCACGTTTTCTGATCTTGTCTGAATCCCCGCAAGGATACTTTGTAATGCCGAACGGTGTCAATAGTCCGGATCGAGTCTAAACGTTACTAGTGAGGCACCGTCAAGTCATTTAGAAATGTAACCCGTCAAGCTGCCCACAATGTAGGCGAAGGGAACAGGGAACAGGGAATAGGGAACAGGGAATAGGGAACAGGGAACGGGGAACAGGGAATAGGGAACAGGGAACGGGGAACAGGGAACAGGGAACGGTGTATGAAAACCCCAAGGCTTACCTGGCCATCC
This sequence comes from Terriglobia bacterium, assembly GCA_050012175.1. Lineage (GTDB taxonomy): Bacteria > Acidobacteriota > Terriglobia > UBA7540 > UBA7540 > CAVROP01. Next base: position 201,234 of record JBEKHR010000001.1, read on the forward strand.
AACCGCCATCGACCGTGAGGATGGAACCGTGGACGTAATTCGAGGCAGAGGAGGCAAGGAATACAACGGCTCCCTTGAGGTCCTCGGGTTCGCCCCAGCGCCCGGCGGGGATTCGAGCCAAGATGGCCGAGGCGCGCTGCGGGTCGTTTCGCAGCGCCTCCGTGTTATCGGTGCTGATATAACCGGGCGCGATGGCGTTGACGTTGACGCCTTTCCCCGCCCATTCGTTCGCCAGGGCCTTGGCAAGTTGACCCACACCGCCCTTGCTGGCCGCATAGCCCGGAATCAGGATGCCGCCCTGAAACGCCAAAAGGGAAGCCGTGAAGATGATCTTACCCTGGCCTCTCTCGACCATCCGTTTTCCGATCTCCCGGCTCAGAATAAACTGCGCGCTGAGGTTGACTTCAAGCAATCTATCCCAGTATTCGTCGGGGTATTCAACGGCAGGTTTGCGCAAAACGGTCCCGGCATTGTTCACCAGGATATCGATGGTTGGAAAATCGGCCTGCACCTGTTTGATGAACGCATAAAGAGCCTTGCGGTTGCTGAAGTCGCAGGCATAAGCACGGAAGTCTCTGCCCAGCGCCCGAACCTCTCGTTCCACCTGGCTGCCGGTTTTCTCCAGCGAGGCGCTGACCCCGATAATATCTGCTCCGGCCTCTGCCAGAGCCAAAGCCATGGCCCTCCCGATTCCGCGCCTGCAACCCGTCACCAAGGCGATTTTGCCCTCGAGTTTGAACTGGTCAAGAATGTGCATTTCGCTTTGCTACCTCCTCTGGCGCTCTGGAATTGCCGATTTTCGATTGCTCCCGCTCGGCGGGACTGATGGACATCGGAAGAAGTTGCCACACCACCTTTTCAATCGTCAATCGGCAATCAGCAATCGGCAATGATGCGGCTTCATGCTCCTCACCTCGGAAAGGTTCTTCATCCCAACAAATCGCCACTAAGAATAAGCCACCGTGAGTTTTGACACCAGAAGCAAGCGTGCTGAGTCAGAGGTTCGTTGATGAAGTCAGCCCCGACTTGTCGGGGCGAAAGAGGGTAGCCCACGGCGTCAGCCGTGGGTATGCGCCCCCCCCTCTCCCCCGTCCCCTCTCCCGCCCGCGCGGGAGAGGGGTGTCCCGCAGACGCGGGACGGGGTGAGGGCTTCTTCCCCCAGGGCTGCCGCCCTGGGCTATCCCGCCTTGCGGGACCCCTGTCGGGGCTGTGGAACGGCTACCCGAAACCGGAAGACGTTGTTAGCGAGCTTCCGACCCAGGACACAAGCTGATCTTTTACTGTACAGCGGAATTTGGAAGTTGCCGGCAAGCGAGGCTTCACATAAACTCGCGTTTCGGAGTTGAAGGGCACTGACCCCATGCCTGCGGCTGCGGCGACAGCGACGAGCAGAACGATCATGACAGCAGAAGGCGGCGCCTACGCTTTAATCCTTTTCTGTTCCCAACAAGGGCCGGTCCAAATAGGGAAGCTCGGCCCATTGCAGCTTCGACGAGGTTTCTACGTCTACGTGGGCAGCGCGGTCGGGCCGGGAGGTGTCCGAGCCCGCGTCGCGCACCATCAGAAGGCGTCGCTGCGACCTCACTGGCACATTGATTACCTGCGACCCCATACCTGTCTCGACCGGATCTGGTACTCTCACGACCGGGTTTGTCGCGAGCATCAGTGGGCTCGCGTTATCCGCGCGCTGCGGGGAGCCTCCGTTCCCGTCGCTGGATTCGGCTCGTCGGATTGCAGGTGCAAGACGCACCTTTTCTTCTTCACGAGACGGCCATCGTTCAAGGAGTTTCGGCAGAAAGCGCAAGGGAGTGTACGGGCGGGAAAGGCATCGCCCGTCTATGTCTTTCACTCGGATTAAGCGCATCATGTGCTGAGTGTGCCGGAGGGCCTCACCTGCGCATTAAGTCATATAGGTTGGTTTCTCCACTGTAGTGTCCGCAAAATATCTGTACAATGCGCTCGGCGTAGCGCCGGTCCGGCGCGGCAGGAGCAGCAAATGCCTCCGGGACCCATCCCCATCTGACAGACTAACAGGTGAATGCCTCTCCCGGCGCCCCCGGATGAGCTTGCGGATTCTGTTATCTTTCGATTCTGAACCCAATTTTGATGGTGACTTGGAATTCTGCCACCGCACCGTCTTTGATCTTGCCCCGTTCCTCCACAACCTCGAACCAATCCATGTTCCGCAACGTTTTTGCCGCTTCCGCAACGGCTGCCTTTGTAGCTTCGGCAAAACTCGTGGGTGAGGTTCCCACCAGCTCTGTGATTTTGTATGTTCCCGGCATTGTGTTTCTCCTTGGTCAATTTGCTTTGCCTGTAGCGATGCATTCTAACCCCAAAAGGCCGCCTAGAGAGACCTGAATTGTGGCACGGGGTGCTAGTGTCATTTGGAATGGGGATTCACTCGAGCCGCCGGTCATTCCCGTCCCGCCATGGTGGGACGGGAATGGCTGCGCTCCAAATGACACCAGTGCCCGTATGCTTGACAGTTTGCACTGTGCCTCATAAAATTGAATTGTTGTAGCTCGTTTGGCGGCAAAAAAGGTTGGACATGGACAAGAAGAAAGTCGAATACTACAAGAAGCGCCTGGTCACGACGCAAGACGAGTTATTGCGACTGGTGACGAAGTCCGAGCGCGACGGGCGTGAGGCGGACGAAGAAGCCACTCAGGATATCGCCGACAAGGCCGCCAACTCCTACACCAAAGAGTTCCTTTTCCACCAAAGCGACGAGAACCGGCGTCTTTTGCAGATGGTCAACGAAGCCTTGGAACGCGTCAAAAACGGCACGTACGGCCTCTGTGTGTCCTGCCAGGGGGAAGTCCAGGTAAAACGCCTGGAGGCGGTGCCTTGGGCACGCCATTGCATCGAGTGCCAGGAAAAGCAGGACCAAGGTCTCCTCTAGCGCGCTGAAGCAGCGTTGAAAGCGAGGTTTGTCTTCTATCTCGCCCGCAATTCCAAAGTGCCAGCGCCCTCCATCCTTAGGGAACTAGTCGGCAGTTTGCTTGCTGTAGTATCCCCCACCGATTGCCTGTTGTGTCAGCAGGAACTCACGGAACCGGGCGGCGCATCCATATGTCGGGCATGCTGGGAAAACATTCAACCCTGGCTCGGCCCCGCTTGTGAACATTGTGGTCTCCCTTTCGCCTCATTACAGGCAGTGGACTCTGTAGACTCGCTTTGCGGCTCGTGCCGGCAAGGCGAACTGGAATTCGACAGGGCGCGAAGCTATGGGCTCTACACCGGGAACTTGCGCAAGGCTATCCTTCATTTGAAATTTCACGGGCGGGAATACCTGGGCCACCGCCTTGGAGCGCTTTTGGCGCGGGCATGGGAGGCGCTGCCCGAGCCTGATTCAGCCATCGTGGCGCCGGTACCGTTGCACCCTTCCCGAAGGCGCGAAAGAGGGTTCAACCAAGCTGAACTGCTGGCGAAAGGTTTGGTAAGAAGTCTCCGAAAAGAAGAGAGCGGATTGCGATTAGTGGCGGGTTCCCTGCGGCGCATTCGCGCCACTGTTCCGCAATTGGGCCTGAGTGTGAGCGCGCGGCGCGAGAATGTTAGCGGCGTCTTTTCCGTGGCCCGGCCCGAAGATGTGCGAAACCGTACAGTTGTGGTGGTCGACGACGTGATGACTACCGGGGCGACTCTTTCCGCTTGCGCCGCCGCCCTCAAGCGGGCGGGCGCCTCGCGCGTCCTGGCCTTGTCGCTGGCTCGCGCGACGCCGCAATTCCCGGACGTGGGCGCCCTCGATCGGGCCTCGCCTATTGACGAATTTAGGCATAACTGAACATAATGAACACGGGGCGGCAAGCAATAGTGCCTCAGCGGGATGCATGTTATGTCGGAGGATGACCACCAATGGTCGCTGCAAGAACCCGTTCTCGTATTGAACGCGACCTACGAGCCCATTAACGTCACGGCAGTTCGCCGCGCCTTGGTTCTTATCCTGAAAGGCGTAGCAACCACAGAAGAAGATGACGGCAGCTTCATCCATGCCGCTCGGTTCGCAGTTCGGATTCCCTCCGTCATCAGACTGCTGGAATTTCGACGGATTCCTTATCAGACACGGGCCTTGTCTCGGAAGAATCTGCTTTTGCGTGACCGCTACACCTGCCAGTTCTGCGGCCGGGCTTTCCCGGCGCACGAGCTCACGTTGGATCACGTGATTCCGCGCTCGCGCGGTGGCCATACGGACTGGGATAACCTGGTAGCCTGCTGCCACAAGTGCAACAATCTGAAGGGCGACCGGCTGCCGGAAGAGGCGGGGTTGAAACTTCTGAGACCGCCGCGGCCGTTTACGTTGCACACCAGCCGCCAGATCATGCGCATGATGGGCCGCTCGGACGAACGGTGGCGTAAGTACTTATTCTGCTGAGCGATTCGAACTTGCCCGGCTCTCGACGTTCAATACTCTGGACCGACGGCCTGCTGCTGGCTTTTCTGGCGGCCTTTGCCGTCGTTCCTTACTTCAATACTCTCCGTAACCTTTTCGTTTACGACGACACCTTTCAAGTTGTGAATAACCCCTACCTTCAGAATTTTCATCACTTGAAGGAGATTTTCACCACGCCTGTTTGGTCTTTCCTTGGCGGAGACTACCCCCATAACTACTACCGTCCCTTGATGTCATTCGGGTATTTGCTCTGTCGCCAGTTTCTCGGACCCATCCCGTTGGCCTTTCACCTGGTATGCCTCATACTGAACTTGCTCGTGGTGCTTCTGCTGTTTCTCGTTACCTGGCGCATGTTTAACGACCGCACGTTGGCGTTTGTGGCCGCGGGCTTGTTCGCAGTACATCCTATCCACTCTGAGTCGGTCGCCTGGATCGCAGCCATCACGGACATCGAGTTGGCTCTCTTCTATCTGCTGACGTTCTGGTTCTTTTTGGGGCTTTCTAAAGTTCGCGGGCGAAGGTTGATTCTCGGTGAATTGTCTATGGTCGTCAGCTTCGCCCTGGCATTGCTCGCAAAGGAACCGGCGGTCACCTTGGTGGTGCTGGCCACACTTTACGAGCACTCCTGCCGGGAGGATCGCAAGGAGACGAGCGGTCGAGTCAAACTTTCGCGCTACGGCCCTCTTTGGCTCCTGCTCCTTGTATACCTGATTGTCCGCACCCACTTTGTAGGAGGGTTGGTAAGCAGATCCCAATTTCCCGATATGGGGCCGGACGCGGTAATCTTCTCCGCCCTCGCGCTGGCCGGCCAATACGTTTGGAAACTGTTCTGGCCTGCTAAACTTTGCGCTTTTTATGTCTTCCACATGAGCACGAGTCCTTTCGACCCACGGGTAGTCGAGGGTGCTGTGGCGTTGATGGTGCTGGCATTTCTTTTTGTCTTCTTCTGGAATCGCGCGCGTTTGGTCTCATTCGGACTGCTCTTCTTCTTCCTCAACCTTGCCCCCGTCTTGAACGCGCCTTGGATGGCTGCCAATGTATTCACTGAGCGCTACCTGTATTTGCCTTCTGTAGGATTCTGCTGGGTTCTGGGCTGGGCGGGGACGACTTTGTGGAGAGCCACGACAAGACACAGCGCCAGGTGGCGCGGCATCGCGGTCGTTTCCGTACTTGCCATCGCGGCCTTATGCACTCTCAGAATTATCCGACGAAACCGGGATTGGCACGACGCCGAGACGTTCTACAAGGCCACACTTGCCCTACAACCGGACGCCTACATAATTCACATCAACCTCGCCGCGCTCTATCTTGACCGAGACGATCTCAAGAATGCTGAGCAGGAATTACGCGAGGCGGATAAGGTGGCGCCGGATTATCCCTTGATTCTGAATAACTTTGGATTGCTAAACCTGAAACTAAAACGTTATGACGACGCGCTGGGCTACTTGGTCCGCTCCATCCTGAAGAACCCGAACGAGCCCCAGCCTCACCTGTACCTGGCACAAGTGTACGACCAGACCGGGCATGCCGACTACGCAGAAAAGGAATTCCAGACGGCGATCAACCTTTCCCCTCTCAGCCATGGCGCCCATGCGGGATTTGGCGAATTCTATTTCGACCAGGGGAGGCTCCTGGAGGCCGAGCGACAATTCCAAGAATCCCTCCAGGTGGCCAAGACGCAACGTGGTTATTGGGGGCTGGGGTTGGTGTACTGGCGTGAAGGCAGGTATGCGGAAGCTGAGCATGCCTTCCAGGAAGCTGAGGCATTAGTGCCCTCTTCCGGTCGCGCCCATATCATGCTGGGGTTGCTTTACACAGATACAAAAAGGAATCGCGAAGCGCTCCGGGAATTGCAGACCGGATTGAAGAGCGAGCCCACAAATCCTCAAGCCCTCGAGGCGCTGAGGAAACTCCAGAGTCAGGACTCTTCGGGTGGTGGTTCAAACGCCAGTCCCGTGCGGTGATCAGCTCCAAAGCCGGTCCCAGGAACGTTCGTTGTCCCACTCGGTAGTGGGCTCGAAATAGCCCGTGCCCGGTTTCAGATGCTGCCTGATGACGTCTTCGTTGAGCGTCACGCCCAGGCCGGGCTTGTCCGGAACGGTGATATAGCCTTTGTTAATGATGGGTTTCTCAACGCCTTCCACGAAGTCCTGCCACCACGGCACATCCAGGGAGTGATTTTCGAGTGCCAGGAAATTCTCCGTGGCTGCGGCGCAGTGAACGCTCGCCATGCAGCCCACCGGCAGGCCTGCATAGTGCATCGCCATCGGGACACCGTATTCCATGGCCGCGTCGCCGATCTTGTGCGTCTCGAGGATTCCGCCCGACGTGGCGAGATCGGGATGAATCTTGCTCACGGCGTGCCTCTCGCACAGCTTGATGAAATCCTCCTTCAGGTAGATATCTTCCCCGGTGAGCGTGGGTGTGGGGCTTGCCTCCGTGATGCGTTGCCAGAGGTCAGTGTATTGCCAGGGAATCAAGTCCTCCATCCAGGAAAGGTTGTATTTCTCATAAGCCTTTCCCAGCCGGATGCAAGATTTCACGCCGATGTGGCCGAGGTGGTCCATGGAAAGCGGGATTTCCATTCCAACGGCTTCGCGGATCGCAGCCACATACTCGCAGAGCATTTCGATTCCCTTATCTGTCACCTCGGTTGCCACAAACGGGTGAGGGAGGAATGTTTCCTCCCAGGCGCTCAATCCCGAAGGCCGAGTCACGGTGCCGGGGGTGTTTTGGATCATGTCGATTCCCAGATCCATCTTCAGCCACGTCAAGCCCATTTCCTCCTTGCGAATTTTCATGTTCTGAGCGTAAACCTTGGGGTCCTTTGACTCGGTGGTGTCGGCATAAATCCGGACCTTGTCGCGGAATTTGCCGCCCAGCATCTGGCAGATCGGCACCCCATACACCTTTCCCGCGATATCCCAGAGTGCCATTTCGATGGAGACAACGCCGCCTGCCTGCCGCGCCGGACCGCCGAATTGCTTGATCTTCCGGAATAGGTGGTCGATGCGCAGTGGATTCTCGCCTAGAATGCGGCTCTTCAACATGAGCGCGTAGGTTGGGCTTGCGCCGTCCCGAACCTCGCCAAGTCCATAAATCCCCTGGTTTGTATCGATGCGAACGATCGTGCAAGGGCCTGGCCCGGGTTTGACTACGGTCGCCACGCGCAGGTCTGTGATCTTCAGGCTCGAGGGACTCGAGTTGGTATTCACATTGCGGAACTGCGGCTCTGAGTCGGCCGCGGCGTCCGTTCCCACAAATGCTCCGCCCAGCATCGCGGCCGACGTCTTCAACACCCCCCGTCGGTCTATCGTCAGGTCATTTTGCTTAGACATCGTTTCATCTCCTCTTCGTTGGTTACTCTTAGTGCTCCTTCATCCGTTGTTTGGAGCCCTTCGAGGCGGCCCATTGGTTGAATTCCTCGATCATCTGGTGGGTCCATCGGCCGTCAATTTCCCCTGGCGCGTACTTCTGCTGCCGCAGCATCATGTGGCCCCACTCGTCGACCAGGTGGGTAAGCTCAGCTTTGTCGGCCACCTCTTCGCACATCTGCGGAGGGATGAAGGTGATCCCTTCGGGATCCGTCACGGCCACGTCGCCCGGCATCACCGTAGCCTGTCCGATCCGGATGGGGACGTTGATACCCATCAGCATCACGTTCCTCAGCGCGGAGGGATCCACTCCGCGGGCGTAGACTTGAAAGCCCTCAATCTCCCTTATTCCCGACTCGTCGCGAACCGAGCCGTCCACAATCAACCCGGTGTGGCTCTTGGCGTACATCGACGTCCCAAGGTTGTCACCGATGAACGTGCCATCTTTGATCTTTCCGAACAAATCGACCACCAGAATGTCACCAGGTTTGAGGGTATCGATCACCCAGGAATTCTGCGCCCCAATGCGGCCCTCTGCCTTGCCGTGCTCGTTGAGCACGGCGTTAACGTCCGGCCTCACCGGCATGAATACGGCAGTGACCACTCTTCCCGCAAGACGCGGCCCCGAGTTAATCACTTTCCAACCCCCCTCGAACTGATACGGGTAGCCGGCCCCCATGAGCACGCCCCATGCTTCTTCTGCGTCCACCGCCTTTAGCCTGTTGAGCAATTCATCCGGAACCTTGGGCCGCCCGTCCGGAAAGCGGTCGCCTTTCCATTCGCGCGTCAGCTCGATGCGCTGCTCCTTGGAAAACATTCCAAGCTGCGCCCATCCGCACACACTGAAGCCCAGGACAACAACGATCAACACCAGCAAAGAGAAATTCTTTTTCATGTATTCGCCTCCTTAATCGAATCAGCAGAGTATAGCAGGGAATCCAGCCCTGCATAGTGAGTAGCAACGGCGGGTGTTGGTGTCGTTTGGAATGGGGACCCACATTCCAAATGACACCAGCACCCGCCTGCCAGATAACCCAGTGGGTCCTATTGATCGAACCCAAGGAACCGAGTACTCTATGGCTAGCGCAGGTTATGTCGAGAGGTTGGGAAAGCAAAGCGGTTGAGTCACAGATGGAAGCCGCCCGGTCCGACCAGGCGGGTTCTTCGGAGGAACGCGTTACCCCTGATAAGGCTGATGCGCACCGCAAGAAGGAAACCTTACTTCTCGCCAGGACCTACCTTTTGCAACAACTTCAGTCCAGCCAAAATCCCCGCCACCGCGAGATCATAGAAAAGGCGCTTGCCGATTTGGAGAAACAGCTCGCGTCGACCGAAGAGGTTGATCGATCAGCCGGTGTTCCTTGATCTTGCAAAGCACCGACCTCATTGGTCAGTCGTCCGTTGTCAGTGGTCCGTTGTGAACAGAAAAAACGAGGCGTGGGATTGCAACCATTATGATCCGCTACATTGTGGCGAGTACAATATGTCTCTTGCTTTTGAATCATCGAAACTGTTAATATTTCCCTTCGACCTGCAAGCAGTTCCCTCGCACAGGAAGCAGGTATCGTTGAAGCGGGAGAATGTCTTCCTTAATTCCTCGAGCGTAGTTCCCCTGGTTGAGTCCTTAGCCCACACCCGGATTCGAGACTGTTATCAATGCGGGAAATGTACTGCGGGATGCCCGATGGCCGCTGGGATGGACACGCCGCCCAGCCGCCTCATTCGCCTGCTGCAACTCGGCCATGCAAAGAGGGCGCTGCAAGCGCAAGCCATTTGGCAATGCGTCTCCTGCCAGACCTGCGCCACACGTTGCCCGAAGTCCGTGGATTGCGCGGGAGTAATGGATGCGCTGCGGCAACTGTCGGCGGAGCGCGGGGTCACCACACCCAAGCAGCAGCGCACCGTGCTTTTCCAGAAGGCCTTCCTCAGAAACATCCGCCGCAACGGCCGCCTGAACGAGTTGGAGCTGATCGCTGAGTTCAAATTCTCGACCTTCCTGCACAGCCGGAGCCTTTCCTTTCTCTTCAAGGACGCGACGCTGGCCCCCCAACTGATGAAGCGGAAGAAGTTCCATCTGGTGGGCGAGAAGGCTCATGACCGGGCCGTGGTGGGCCGCATCTTCGCGCGCTGCATGGACAACTCACTGTTATGAATCTCGCCTACTATCCCGGCTGCGCCTTGCACGGTTCTTCGAACGATTACGAGCAATCGCTTCGGGCTTGCCTGGAGACTCTGGACGTCCAACTGAGAGAAATCGACGATTGGATTTGCTGCGGCGCCACCGCCGCGCACTCGCTGAACCAGAAACTCGCCGTCGCCCTGCCCGCGCGCAATCTGGCCCTGGCGGAGGGCAAAGGTTTCCGGGAGATGCTGGCGCCCTGCCCGATGTGCTCGATGCAACTGCTCAAAGCGCGCAAAGCTCTGGCGGAGGATGAGGCGCTTCGGCGCAGCGTGTCCAAGATCGTGGAATTGGAAGTTCGCGGCGACACGCAAGTGCTGAACTTGATCCAGCTCTTCGAGACGATTGGTTTGGACCGGCTCAAGGCCGCGGTGAAGGCCCCACTCGGCTCGATTTGCGCCGCCTGCTATTACGGCTGCCTGCTGACGCGGCCCGCAAGCGTGGTGGAGTTCGATGATTGCGAGCAACCCCGCTCCATGGAGAAGATTCTGGAAGCCCTGGGCGGCAAGACAGTGGATTGGAACTACCGCACCGAGTGTTGCGGCGCCGGGATGACCATGGCCAACGAGCAGACGGTGCTCGACCTCTCGCACAAGATCCTGAGCAATGCCGCCGCGCACGGCGCCAACTGCCTGGTGGTAGCCTGCCCCATGTGCCACGTGAACCTCGACATGAAGCAGGTCAACATCGAGCGGCACTACGGCGTGCGGCACGCGATGCCGATCTATTACCTGTCCGACGTGGTGGGACTGGCGCTGGGATTCAAGCCCGAGGCGCTGGGCATCGACCGGCATTTTGTGGGGAAAGCGTAGGAGAGCATGTCCCGAATCGGCGTCTTCATCTGCTGGTGTGGCGAGAACATCGCCCGCACCGTGGACGTGGAAGAGGCCACGAAGCAGGTGGCGCAGTTTCCGGGCGTGCGTTGCGCGCTGAACTACAAGTACATGTGCGCGGACCCCGGCCAAACGCTGGTGCGCGATAAGATTGCTTCCGAGCGCCTGGACGCCGTGGTGGTTGCTTCCTGCTCTCCGCACATGCACCTGCGCACCTTCCGCAATGCCGCGCAGCTCGCGGGCCTGAACCCTTACCGCGTGGAGATGGCCAATATCCGCGAACAGTGCTCGTGGGTTCACCCGGACCGCACCCAGGCCACGGCCAAGGCAGTGCAATTGATCCGCCTCTCGGTGGAGAAGGCGCGGCGCGACCACGAGCTCCAGCCGATACGCGTGCCGGTGACGCGTCGCGCGCTGGTGATCGGCGGTGGGGTGGCGGGGATTCAAGCGGCGCTGGACATCGCCAACTCCGGCTACCAGGTTGTGATGGTGGAGCGGGAGCCTTCCATCGGCGGCAAGATGGCGGGACTTTCAGAAACTTTTCCGACCCTCGACTGCTCGCAGTGCATTCTGACGCCGCGCATGGTGGAAGTGGGACAGCACCCCAACATCCGACTCTACAGCTACTCGGAAGTGGAAGCTGTAAGCGGCTACGTGGGCAACTTCAACGTCACCATCCGCCAGAAAGCGCGCTACGTTGACATCAGCAAATGCACTGGCTGCGGCGAATGCTGGAACGTCTGCCCGCTCAAGAGAAACCGCAGCGAGTTCGATTACGGCCTCGGATTTCGCCCGGCCATTTACGTCCCGTTCCCGCAGGCCGTGCCGGCCCGCCCGGTCATCGACCCGAAAACCTGCGCCAAGCTCATCCGCAACGGCTGCGGATTGTGCATTAAGAAATGCAAGGCGGAGGCCATCAACTTCAAGGACCAGGACAAGCTGGTGGAGGAGAAGGTTGGCGCCGTCGTCATCGCCACTGGTTATAAGTTGTATAACATTGGGAAAGCCCAAGACAGACCCGGCCTCGAAGGTTACGGCGAGTACGGATACGGCAAGTACAAGAACGTGATTGATTCGCTGCAGTTCGAGCGGCTGATCTCAGCTTCCGGCCCCACCGTCGGCGAGCTCAAGCGGCCCTCCGATGGCGCGCTGCCGAAATCCGTGGTCTTCATCTCCTGCGTGGGTTCCCGCGACAACGCCAAGGGTCTGGCTTACTGCTCGAAGATTTGCTGCATGTACACTGCCAAGCACGCCATGCTTTATAAGCACAAGGTGCACGACGGGCAGGCCCACGTCTTCTACATGGACATCCGCGCGGGCGGGAAGGGTTATGAGGAATTCGTCCGCCGGGCCATCGAGCAGGACGGCGCGCAGTATTACCGTGGGCGGGTTTCGAAGATCACCGAGGAAAACGGCAAGCTGATTGTGCGCGGCGCGGACACACTGGCTGGCGAGCCGGTGACGATTGAGGCGGACATGGTGGTGCTGGCAGCCGCCATGCGCCCCGCCGACGGGGTCGAGCAACTGGCCCAAAAGCTCAATGTTGGGTACGACGAGTACGGCTTCCTGCTCGAATCGCACCCAAAACTTCGCCCGGTGGAAACCAGCGCGGCGGGCGTCTATATCTGCGGCGCCTGCCAGGCACCCAAAGATATTCCCGAATCTGTCGCGCAGGCCTCCGCCGCGGCAAGCAAGGTGCTGATAACATTCTCCGCCAGCGAACTGACGCGCGAGCCGGAGATTGCGAAAATCAACGAGGAGACCTGTGCTGCCTGCTTCGCTTGCGTGCATGCTTGCCCGTACCACGCCATTGAGCAGGCGGAAATCCGCACGCCGCGCGGAGTCTTCGTGAAGCGCACGGCACGGGTGAACCCGGGGCTGTGCATGGGCTGCGGGACGTGCGTGGCCGTCTGTCCCTCCAAGAGCGCCGACTTGGAGGGCTTCACCGAGCAGCAAATTTATTCCATGGTCGAAAGCCTGGTATGAGCGAAAGACCCGAGTTCGAGCCGAAAATCGTCGCCTTCGTCTGCAACTGGTGTACGTATCTGGGCGCCGACCTGGCGGGGACCACCCGCCTCGAGTACCCACCCAATGTGCGCATCATCCGGCTGCCGTGTACCGGCCGGATCGACTTCAACCTCATAATCAAAGCATTTGAGATAGGCGCAGATTCGGTGCTTGTCTCCGGCTGCCATCCCGGCGATTGCCACTATACCTCAGGGAACTATCACGCCCGCCGCCGCTGGATTCTCTTTCGCGAACTGCTCCAGACGCTCGGTTTCGACCTGGAGCGCATTCACTTTACATGGATCTCCGCTGCGGAAGGCCACAAGTGGCAGCAGACCGTCAAGGAGATTACCGAGAAGACGCGCAAGCTGGGACCCTATAAGGACCTCTACCAGATCTCCGGGAGCGGCGACCTGGCATCGTCAGGTAGGGGCGCATCGCGATGCGCCCCTACGGTACCGGTCGAGGCGTGCGGTAGGGGCGCATGGCCATGCGCCCCTACAGACGAGGCAGCGCTTCGCGAGACCTGCCGGCGCCTGCTGGCTGAGGGCAGCGTGAAGGTGGTGATCGGCTACGGGAGACGCGGTCCGGTGTTCGTGACGCGGCCCGAGGAGGTCGAGCAACTGATCTGGGACAACCACTGCCTGGCAAACCTCACCGTCTATCTGAAGCGCAAGGAGATTCGCGCGTTAGGGCGGCCGGTGATCGTGGTGAAAGGGTGCGACGAGCGCGCTTTAGTGGTGCTTGAAAAGGAATCGCAGATTGACCGCAAGGAAATTCACGTCATCGGCATGGCCTGCCAAGGGATGGGCCAGGCGAAGTGCGAGACTTGCGATGTTCACGTGCCGCGTTTTGCGGATGAAGTGATTGGTGACACGGACAAGCATCCCGCTGAGACCGGCGAACGGTGGAAAGCGCTGGAGTTCCTGCTGGCGCTGCCTCCGGCTGGGCGGATGGCGTATTGGGCGAGGGAATTCGAGCGTTGCGTGAAGTGCTATGCCTGCCGGCAAGTCTGCCCGATGTGCTATTGCGAGCGCTGCCTGGTGGAGAAGAACCGGCCCACGGAGATTGAGCCTTCGGCCACGGCCAAGGGCAACTTCGCCTGGCACATTGTACGCGCGTTTCACCTGGCCGGCCGTTGCGTCGGCTGCGACGAATGCACGCGGGCCTGCCCGGCTGGAATTGACCTGCGCTTGCTCAACCTTTCGCTGGCGAAAGCGGCGGAAGAGCACTTTGCCTACCGCGCCGGAATGGACCCCAAGGCCGAACCGCTGATCGGCGCTTACTCGCTTCAGGACAAGGAGAACTTTATCCGGTGAGCGCAACTATTTCCCAACAGGCGCTGCGAGAACTGGTGACAGAGTGGATCAGGCAAGGCAAACGTGTTGCCGGTCCGCGCCAGGTGAAGCCCGGCTGCGTGCTCTACGCGCCTTTGGAGTCTTCCGCCCAGTTGGCGCTCGCAGGGTTCATGCGCCCTGCCAACTCCGTGAAGGAGTTCATCTTCCCAAAGCACGAAGAGCTTTACGGATACCGCATTGCAGGGAATGGGATTGAGCTCATCGAGACTCAGCAACCCGCCGGCGAGCAGGTGCTGATTGCCGCGCGGCCATGCGACGCGGCCTCGATACCTATCCTGGACCACGTTTTCAACTGGGATTATAAGGACGAGCTGTATAATCTCCGCCGCCAATTAACTACGGTCGTAACGCTGGCCTGCACGGCGCACGATGACGCGTGCTTCTGCACCTCGGTGGGCTTGGGACCTGCTGCCGAGCGCGGCTCGGACGCGATGCTGCTGGAATTGGGGGACGGAGAGTATGAAGTCCGCTGCCTGACAGAGAAGGGGAAAGCCCTCTTGGACGGCAAGGTGCGAGCCTCCGAGCGCGTGGCGAGCGTTTCGGCGGGGCCTGAAAAGCGCTTCGACGCGGAGGCGGTGCGGGCCTTTTTGAAGGAGCATTTCGACAGCCCCTTCTGGCCAGCTCAGACTCTGGCCTGCCTGGGCTGTGGCGCTTGTGCGTACACCTGCCCGACGTGCCATTGTTTCGATATCGTCGATGAGGGAAATATCGAGAGCGGGGTGCGCGCCCGGAACTGGGATTCGTGCCAGTTCGTGATGTTCACGCTCCACGCTTCCGGCCACAACCCGCGCCCCAACCAGCCTTCGCGGCAGCGCCAGCGCATTGATCATAAGTTCCACGTCTATCCGGAAAAATTCGGGGAGATTCTCTGCACCGGCTGCGGAAACTGCACGCGCAACTGCCCGGTGGGGATGGGCGTGCTGAGTGTTCTTACGGCTTTGTAGCGAAGCCAACCCTCTCCCCCTTGGGGGAGAGGGTGGCCCGCGACGGC
Source organism: Terriglobia bacterium (assembly GCA_050012175.1). Lineage (GTDB taxonomy): Bacteria > Acidobacteriota > Terriglobia > UBA7540 > UBA7540 > CAVROP01. The sequence continues at coordinate 216,369 of JBEKHR010000001.1, forward strand.
GTTCTCACCAGCCGGCGCGGGACGGGTGAGGGGGTTCCAACCTGGAGTCCTTACCTGTGCTGACGAGAAAGACCGAAATGTATAATATCTATCAACCCGACCTGATGAAGGTCATTGAGACACGCCAGCAGACGCCGGATGTGAAATCCGTAAAGGTCCGCTTCCTTGACGAAGCGCGAGCGAAGGAATTCTCTTTTCGCGTTGGCCAGTTCGGCATCTTCTCCGTGTTTGGCTACGGTGAAGCCACGTTTAACATTTGCTCGAGCTCCAACTGGAAGGACTACCTCGAGTTCTGTTTCCGCCGCGTGGGTTGCGTGACCGAAGCGCTCTGGAGCATCGAGGAAGGTGATGTGATCGGTTTCCGCGGCCCTTACGGAAATGCCTATCCGACGGAGGAGTGGAAAGGAAAGAACCTGATCTTCCTGGGCGGCGGCATCGCCATGCCACCCGTCCGTTGCGCGGTGTGGTATGCGCTGGAGAATCGCGCTGACTACGGCAACATTACGATTGTCTATGGAGCGCGCAGCGTCGTGGACCTCGTTTATGTGGACGAGCTGGACGAATGGGCCAAGCACCCGAAGGTGCGCGTAGTGCGCTGCGTCGATCCTGGCGGAGAGACTCCCGACTGGAAGGGTGAGATCGGGTTCGTGCCCACCGTATTCGAGCGCGCAGGCGTGTCGGCGGAAGACTCGGTCGCCCTCGTCATCGGCCCGCCCATCATGATCAAGAATACCCTTCCGGTGCTTTACCGGATGGGGATTCTGCCCAGCGTTGTCTACACCAGCCTCGAAAGCCGCATGAAGTGTGGGGTGGGCAAATGCGGCCGCTGCAACGTCGGATCGTTCTACGTCTGCAAGGAAGGTCCGATCCTCACCATGGATCAGCTTCAGCGCCTGCCGGCTGACTACTGAGGCTGTGTCGTGGCGAGAGAGCCACTGCAGGCCTGTTGCATTTCGAAACCCGCCCGTACTATTATCTCGCCCGATGTCAGAGCCTTTCCTCAGTATTGTGGTTCCCGCCTATAACGAAGGACGGCGTATCCGTAGCACACTGGAGAAACTCTGTCACTTCAAGGAGTTGAAGCCTTACTCGATTGAGCTGATGGTAGTGGATGACGGTTGCACAGACCAGACTGTCGAGACAGTCTCGGAGTTTCCTGCCATCCGTCTGGTTCGGAACGACCGAAATCATGGCAAAGGCTTCACGGTTCGGCATGGAGTTTTGGAAGCGCGGGGCGAGTTCATACTTTTCACAGACGCTGACCTTTCCACTCCCATCGAAGAGGTGGACAAACTGCTTTCGGCTTTGCAATCCTCCGGCGCCGATGCCGCCGTGGGTTCACGCGCCCTGGAACGCGAACTCATCGGGATTCATCAGCCCTGGTTTCGTGATATGGCCGGGCGATTTTTCAATCTGCTGGTGAAGACCTTTACGGGCCTCCGGTTACACGATACTCAATGCGGATTCAAACTCTTCAAGCGCAGTTCCACTCGCAGGGCGTTTGAAATGATGCGCGTGGAGGGCTTTGGGTTCGACCCCGAACTCTTATTCCTTATTGAGAGACAAGGTGGAGCGGTGGTGGAAGTACCGGTGAGATGGAACGACAACCCGGCCACCAAGGTACGGTTCCTTCGCGACTCCGCACGAATGTTCCTTGATTTGATGGCCATCCGCTGGCGCGCCTTCATGGGAAAATATCAGTGAACAATATTGAATTCACTCTCCTAGTTTGGGTGTCGGCGCTCCTTGCCGGATTTGTCGGATCGTTAACGGGTCTGGGCGGAGGGATCATCATCACGCCCGTGCTGACCCTGGCTCTCGGCGTCGATATTCGATACGCCATCGGCGCCACGCTCGTTTCGGTGATCGCGACTTCCTCGGGCGCGGCCGCCGCATACGTTCGCGAGGGTTTCTCCAATATCAGAATTGGGATGTTCCTTGAGATTGCAACCACCGTGGGAGCGGTCATGGGGGCCTTGCTGGCCGCCAGGATTTCGACAGGTGCGATCTCCATTATCTTTGGACTCGTTCTGCTTTATTCGGCCTACGCCTCCAGCCGCCCGCGACACGAGCGAGTGGGCGATTGCCAGCCCGACCCTCTCGCCACCCGCCTGAAAATGAACGGCAGCTATCCTACACCCGATGGGCCGAAGGGCTATTGCCCACAAGCGGTGCCCACTGGGTTCAGTTTGATGTTCGGGGCGGGGATTCTTTCAGGTTTACTCGGGATTGGGTCGGGAGCCGTCAAGGTGATTGCCATGGATCAGGCCATGGGCCTTCCCTTTAAGGTTTCGACCACCACCAGTAACTTCATGATCGGCGTGACGGCTGCCGCAAGTGCTGGCGTCTATCTCAGCCGTGGATACATTGATCCCGGTCTTGCCGCGCCGGTGATGTTGGGGGTGGTGGTCGGCTCGCTGGTCGGAGCACGTGTATTGACTCGCGCCAAGACGCGGTGGTTGCGACTTGTCTTCGGTCTCGTGATTGGCATTATGGCGGTCGAGATGATTTACCACGGACTGACGGGGAGGCTATAACGTGGCAAAGCAGACACTACAATGGACGGACCAGTATGTTGAAGAATTGATCGGGAATCTTCTCCGGGTGGGCGTAACGCTGGCTGCGGCAGTGGTTCTTTTCGGAGGGATCGTATACCTGTTTAGGCATGGACGTGCGGCGCCTCAATATCACGTTTTCATGGGTGAACCTACGGACTTGCGCAGCGTGTCAGGAATCGTGAAAGACGCTCTAGCCTTTCGGGGACGCGGTTTGATCCAGCTCGGGCTGCTTGTCTTAATCGCAACTCCTGTAGCGCGCGTTGCCTTCTCGGTTGCTGCTTTCGCCATGCAGCGTGACCGGCTTTACGTCGTGGTTGCGCTCATCGTCCTTGCGGTACTGATGTGCAGCCTCACGGGTGCGCGCGCCTAGCCCACGGCCTCATGGGCAGCAGGCGCGAGTTGTTGGGTGCGCCTTAAGTCTTCGGGAGTATTTGGAGGGACATATTGAGCAGGATTTTCCGACCCCCCGCCCGGCGGCAGTGTTCGCGTCATGCTCAGGACGGCTGCTCTGAACGAGGAATGGAGTCCGCAGGCGCCGGGCGCTGAATTCCGGGCTGGGCTTACGCTTCCGAAGCCCGTGAATTTCGCCCCAGTTTCGGGCAACCGAATCAATGCCTTCCGAATCGAAACACCAGGCGTTGCCACGAAGGGAAAGAGAGTGTATGCCCTCCAGTGGGGATATAGTTGGGGCTTGTAACAGTGCCTGGCGGGCATACCATCCTGGGGTTAGAGCAAGGCGATACAGAAAGGAGCACATTATGCTAGGCCGGACGGTGAGAGTGATGGGCATCATTACGGCATTGGTTTATCTTGCCACTTCCGCGTTCGCCGACCAAGCGAAGGTGCCGAAAGAAGCGCTTTCAATCCCGGCGGGCAGTGTGCTTCATATGAAGCTCACCACAACGCTTACCTCCAAGACCAATAAGACAGGCGACCCATTTACGGGTCAGGTCACTCAGCCGATCGTTGTGGACAGCAAAGAGGTGGTCCCGAAATACAGCCAAGTCCAAGGACATGTCGCCTTCGTAAAACCCTCGAAACGTGTTAAGGGCAAAGCCCTAATGCGACTGGTCATCGACAAGGTCGTGACCCCTGACGAAGACAAGCAGTTCCTGCTACCGAGTACCTTGGACGATTCAAACAACGCGCCCTGTGCTCACACCAAAGACGACGAAGGCACGCTCGAGGGGTGCGGCAAGAGCAAGAAAGATGCTGCTGAGGCTGCTGGTATTGCCGGAGCCATGGGAGCCGGGGCGGGCGCCACTGTCGGCATGGGTCACGAAATAGAGTGCGAATATTATGGGATGTGCGGTGGCGCAGGCATGGGGACCGACATCGGCTATGGCGCCGCGATTGGCGCTGGGACCGCATTGATCTATATGCTGTTTAAACACGAAAAGGACATCATTCTTGTGCAAGGAACGGAATTGACCTTTATCGTGAATCGCACTACGGAAGGTAAGGATTTGCCGCCAGCCCCAGAGCAAGCTCAATCCCCATAGTTTCGCGCCAGGTCAAGGCGTGCTGGCCTGCAAAGCTCTCCAACCGGTCAAAATTCATGCCAGCAAGGGTGGATGCGGTCCGGCGAGTCTAGGGCCTCCAAACGTGACCCTGCGAAACACCCTCCAGTGGGTTTTTCAATAGACAACGTCCAGTGACACGTCATAGAACCGGTGCAGAAGGCCGGCATATTGGCCGAAATATGCGGATGTAACGTTGTTGTGGACGTCGCGGAAGTTCCCATGGTTGGTGATATTGAAGATCCGTAATGCCCCGCGAAACTTATGATTCTTGGCCCAAGGAATCCAGCGCATGCGGAAATCCTTGGAAAGTTGCAGGTCGAGCGAGAAATAGGATGGGAAACGAAGGCTGTTCGGCGTACCGACGTAGTTCTGAAGAACATCAACGGCGGAATAAGGGAAGCCCGTATGGAGGTCAAGTACCGGGCTGGCGGTAATTTCCCAAGGGACCTTGAACCGGCCCCAGGTGACGAGCCGGTTGGGGACGTTGCTGGGCAAGGCCCCGAAAACATTGGGACGGATGACCGGTTGTTCAAAGGGCACAAAGACGGCGGAGAGCGTGTTCAGGTCTCCGCGGGCAAGGCTGTACACATAGGAAATGTTGAAGTCGGCATTCTCTCGAGCTTTGACGCGCAGGGTGGTTTCAAGCTCGTGATAGCGTGACGCGCCGGTGTTGCTGAGGAGCATGACGGGGCCGCCGGGGGCATTGTACAGCGGATTGACAATGAACTCTTCGTAGGAGCGACTGCTGAGATAATTCACCCGTGCCATCACGTTGGGCCGAATCTCCTGGTCCATCTCCACGTTCCAGGTCAAGTTGAACGGCGTGCTGTCGAGGCGGTTGTTCGAGGGCACAACGATTCCGTGCTCGTCCTTCTTCTCGTAGAAGTTACGGAGAACGATGGGTGGGCCGAGCGGGTTTCCCAGAGTGTCGTAATTAGTGACAACACGCGTGAGATTCTGGGTGAAGTCACCGGCCAGCAGCGGCAGGCGATCATAGAAGAGGCCGATACCCGATCGGATAATCGTCTTGGCATTGCGTCCCGGAGAATAGACCAAGCCGAAGCGGGGGGCGAATGCCGCATGCGCGCCGAGCGTCTGCCCGGAAAAGCGCACCCCGTAATCAAGGGCGATGTGGTCGCTAAAGGCCCAGTGGTCCTGGGCGAATGCGGCCAATTCCGTATCTTCAGCTTTCAAAACACCCGTTCCCTGGAAGGTTATGAGTTCGGCAAGCGAACCGTCCGGCCTGAGGAGTTGCACAGGATGGGATTTGCTGAGGTCGTTATAGGAGCGATGAATGAATTCCCCCCCTGCCCTGAGGGTGTGTCGGCCGGCCCAATCTTTCTTTCCGGATTGATAATTCTGGAGCAGTTCTTGCTGGGCGCTAGCCCGAGTCCAGGCGTTGAAGAAGTTTCCTTCCCAATTGTCCGGCGTCAGAACCATATCCTGTGAACCTTGCCCGTGCGCATAGCTGTCGAAGTCGGTGTACTGGAAGAGGGTCGTCAGCACCCCGCCGTTGGAGAACATGTACCTGTCTGTAGCGCCAACTGAGAATCCGCTCTGCGCATAGTCGGAGGATGCGGACTGCTGTATGAAAGAGTCGATATTGGCGTATTGCTGGCGCATTGGAAACAGCTTTAGGTTGGCGGTCACGAGATTTTGGGGTGAAGAAACGTAATAGAGATCCGTGAACGAATCAAAGCCCTGCTTCTTCATCTCGTTATGCGGCCAAGCCAACCCGCGCACCGGCTGCTTATTGAGGTCGTACATGAAAGATTCTGAGAAACTCAGTTTGTCGCTGAGGACAGGGCCGGTGAAGCTGAGGCGTGGTGAGTCGTCCTCTACGCCCACCATCTGGCCGCTTCTGAAGCGCATGCTGGGGAGAAAGTCGTTCAGCTCCCAGTTCCATCGGTCCTGTGGAGCTTTGGTTTGGACGCTGGTCAGCCCGCCGCTAAAGCGGCCATACTGCGCTTGATAGGCGGTCTTCTGAACTTCCACAGATTCCACCGCATCGATGGGAACTTGAATCGAGAAACTTCCCGTAACCGGATCGACGGTCTCCGCAGAGTCAATGAGCAACATGCCTTGATTCTCAGTGACGCCTTTGATGTTTATCTTCCCGTCGGGAGTCCGAATAACTCCCGGCACAAGCGGCAAAGCCGCCAGAAATTTTTGTTCCACCAAGGGCAACGTCCGAAGCTCCCCTGAGCTGATCGTGGCCGGTGGTGCGGTGGTCTCCAAGGAGACCGCGGGCGCCTTCTCCTTTACCTCCACCTTTTGGCGGACAGTTATCTCTCGAGGCAAGACAACCTGGATAAATGGCGACTCTCCTTCGGCAATCCCGATATCCTTCTGAATCAGAGGCTCATATCCGAGCGCTGCGCAAGTCAGATCATAGCTCCCCTGGGTCAGCCCCGTGAATTCAAAGCCGCCTTTTTCTCCGGTTGTTTCGGTTCGCCCTTCTTCGGGCAACCCGGGACCGGCGAGTGTGCAGACTGCCCCTGCAATCGGAGCGTTCTTGTCTCCCAGCACCTCGCCCTTAAGGGTCTGGGTTGGCGGTATCGCAGCACAAAGGCTGAGTGCAATCTCCAGGAGGATTGCTAGGGTGAGGACCGGGACTGCGCATGGGCATTCACTGTTTCGCGGCATGAGTTACTGTTAGATGCTCAACTGGGCTGGACCGAATCTCCCTATTCTACTGCGACTTCAGCCAAGAAGGCTAGATCTGCAACAAGAGCCAGACCACTCTCGGACATCCTGTACGTGCCTTTTCTGCTCCATTTGGTGCGCAGGACATACGAGTTCGTGTATGACGTTGGACTTGGGTCTCGCCTCATCTCGCGCCGGCTTGCACCGAGTACTCATAACTTCTGGTATTTGAGTTGTTTGGCGCTATCCAGTGCAATTGCGGAAAAGTGGCCCACGCCTTGCTCGAAGCAGAAGGGAAAGAAAATCATAAGGGAGGTCTAGACTTAGCATGAAGAAACTCTTGGTATTGCTGTTCACTTTCGCGGTTGCGTTCTCGCTGGCTATGCCGGTGTTCGCACAGGAGGCTCCGGCGACAACGGAAGCCCCGAAGACTACTGAGAAGAAGACGAAGAAGACGAAGGCGACGAAGGCGACGAAGACGAAGGCGGCGAAGGTAAAGAAGACCACTACCACCACCGCTCCTGCTCCCACGCAGTAACCTTCGCTCCTACTTTTGCCGGTCTGGATAGGATTTCAGACCGTAGTTCCCAAGCCCCCGTACCTACCTACGGGGGCTTTGCTTTTGGTCTTGCCCTTGCATGGAATCCCCGCCAAGGAATGATCCAATTGCAATTCCCGACCAAGTGTGGAGGCAACGCTTCACGCGTTTAAACTGGTTGACAGGTCATCCACCGGAGGCGAAACTATGCTATCGCCTACCTTGGCAAATCGAAGACGGCTGGGGCTCATGCCAGGTGAATCGAAGGATGTGCGGCGTTCTCTCGAGCAGGAGTTGATTTCGCGCGGGGTGCGGATGACGCATCAGCGGCGTCTCCTGATTCAGATAATCCAGAGCGCGGAGAGCCACCTGGATGCCATTGCTCTTTGGGAGCGTGCCAGGGGCCAAGATCCCACACTGAATAAGGTGACTGTTTATCGAACCCTGGCCATGTTGAAGAAACACGGCTTGGTGGACGAACTTGACCTGATGCATTTGGAGGGTGGGAAGCACTTTTACGAGGCGAAGGCGAGTCGGGATCATATTCACTTGGCATGCCTCAAGTGTGGCCGTATTCAAGAATTTGAAAGTTCGCTTTTCGAGAAACTTAAGGGGCAGATCGAACGCGAGCGCCGCTTCAGTATCAAGGTTGTTCGGGTGGAAGCCGGCGGTTACTGCGATAAGTGTCGAGAGCAGTGAATAGCGACTGGCAGTAAGTAACGAGAGTCAAGAGGAACAAGGAAGGAATTGGAGCTCGAGGGTCCCATGCTGCCATCTTCGGCCGAGCGATGATCGCAGAAATTATTGGCAAGGTATGAAGAGTTTTGGAACTAGTGCTACGGGTACCAAATCTGCCGCCAGCACAAACCGACAATCCGCGCTTGACAGGACGACGTCGGTTTTGAAGTGATTGCCGTCCCCAAACCCAGCCCCAACTCCCGCTCGGCGAGCGCCTGAACGTCGGCGCGGCCCTGGTGCTTGCGGAACCGCCTCCACCGAGCCAGTAGTCAAACTCGAATGCCACGATCAGCTCCTTTCTCCATCTCGGTTGTGGGCGGTATTGTATCATTGCACGCCATGCACCGTCTCCCGTTTCTTCTTCGCCGGCCTTTACCACCTCGGAAGGGCGCATGACAGGGAAGTGATGCCTTACGTTCAGGATGACAGCGGCCGCGCCAGCCGCGAGGAAGTCAAGAGAGAGGGTTTGAGGTCACAGGGGCTGGGTACTGGGGGTTGGGGAAAGGAAGGGAGCAGGGACCTGGCTTGTCGGGGTGGCTTTTGCTGGGCTTCCACGGGCCGCTACTGCCTTGTGCCAACCTTCTGACTCCTGGCTCCCGCATTTTTGCCCGCATTTTTGCCCGCATTTTTGCCCCTTGACACGAGGCGCGAGTTGTGATAGCCTATGGCGGTTGACCTATGGAGAACGCTGCCACAGAACGCGCGAAAGAGGTTCGAAAGTCGGCCCGGCCGTCGCGGAAGATAGACAGAAGATTCGAAAAAGATACTAAATAGACGGAACAAAGCTAAGGATCTGTTGAAAAGAAAGGAGTTAGCTCTTCTAACCGCGCAAAACGAACTGGTTTTTGAGCGCAAGAAAGCCCCATCAAAGCGAAAAACATGGCCACAAACCGGTGATTTGTGAGGCATTGAGTAGACCCCGAAACTAGAAATCTAAAACTAAACGACAAGGTTGCCAGTTTCTAATTTCGAGTTTCTGCCTTCGTCGATTGCCCCAAGCGCAGCCGGGAAGAGTAGAGCTTCAGTTGGTGACTCGAGAAAACTCACGAGGGAGCTAACCGCGGGGGACTCTTTTGGCGTCTAACTCCCTGGGAGTGCGCGGTCGGAGGATTTGCTTGGCATCGATCTCCTGGCCGATCTTCCCGACGGCAGCTTGAAAAAGGTTTTGCGCAGTGCTGGTACGAAAGTAACCTTACAGACAGTGCGTGCCCGCTTGTGTTATTGCTTACCGTCATTCATAATGGCGACTGTAAGGTAATGGTTTAGAGTTGCGGGAGCAGGAAATGCTGGCAAAAGAATTGCGCGTCTTCGCTTCTTGTCTCGGCTTGTTAGGGCTGGTGGCATGTAGCGCCGGCAACGTGGCGTTCCGTGAAGCGCGAAAGGCGGAACTTCGCAAAGACTGGGATACCGCTTTGGTCAATTACGAAAAAGCAGGCCGGGACCAACCTGAAAACGCCAAGATCATCATTCACGAAAGGCTGGTTCGGGTCCAAGCCTCAGCATTACACCTCAAGCAAGGGCAGCGTTTCTTGAGGGAGGGACGCCCGGACGATGCGTCTGGCGAATTCCAGAAGGCTGTTAGCATTGATCCCACCAATGAAGCCGCAGCCCAGGAACTGGCCAGGGTGGCGGTGGCCCAGGCTGCGGCCAAGCAGGCCCGCGAGACCGCGCTCAAGCAAGCCCTGAAGGCCAACGAAGAAGCGGGGAATGCGCCTGAGGTGAAGTTGAAAGCCTTCCCTGAGGAGCCCTTGGCCCACTTCCGCGTCTCGGCCGACAGCCGCAAAGTCTTCGAGGCCCTGGCGAAACTTGCCAACCTGAATGTTGCCTTCACCTCTACCTTTCGGCCTGGTCCGCTTTCTGAGGATTTTTCCAACGTGAAGGTTGAGGAGGCGCTGAACATTGTCGCCCTGCAGACTCACACCTTTTGGAGAGCGATCACGCCCAACACAATTCTGGTGGTTCCGGATACGCCCACCGATCGCCGGGACTACGATGTGGAAGAACTCAAAACGATTTACCTCTCCAACCCCTTGGCGGCAGCGGACCGCACCGCCATCACCACAGCTTTGAAACAAGTTCTGGGACTGCAAAGAATTATCGACAACCCGGATTCAAACGCCATCATAATCCGCGATACGCCGCAGAAAGTTGCGGCTGCTGAACAGCTTGTCCACGATCTTGACCGCAGCAAAGCTGAGATCGTGATGGATGTGTCGGTGGTGGAAGCCGACCGCGACCGGGCTCGAGACCTGGGCCTGTATCCTGCCACGGTTTCGTCGACGGGCACGATAACACCTGGATTGCAGGGTGGACTGGTATTCGCTCCTCCTACTTCATCGTCATCGACCACCCCTTCGACTGGCATCAACCTGAACACCCTTGGCGTCAAAGACTACGCTCTCGTGGTGCCCAGTGCAGTGGCTAACGCGGTATTGAACGACACCGGTACTCATATTCTCCAGAACCCACAGGTCCGCTCCACGGATGGCCAGACCGCCAAGCTCAGCATTGGCCAGCGCGTTCCTTACGCCACGGGCAGTTTCCTGCCCTCGCTGGGCGGCACTACGTCGAGTGGGACTACCGGCCTGCTGGCCAGCACGCAGTTTCAATTCCAGGACGTGGGCGTAAAACTGGAACTCACGCCACACCTGCTCGCTAATGGCGAGGTGGCGATCCACGCCTCGATCGAGATTTCTTCCCTGGGCGCGAGCGTCACCATCGCAGGTGTGAGCGAACCCACTTTCGGCGAGCGCAAGATTGAGCATGACATTCGCCTGAAGGAAGGTGAAGTGAGTGTGCTCGGAGGCTTGATTCAAACCACCATGATTAATACTGTGGCTGGCGTGCCGTTCCTCGGCGACGTTCCGTTTTTGCGCTACCTGTTCTCCACGGAGCATGTCGACCGACAGGAAACGGAGGTCCTGGTCATGTTGACTCCCCGGGTCATCCGCCTGCCTGAACCCCCTTTGGGCACACGAAGCAACGTGGCCTTAGCCGGCGGACCCCAGCCAACAGGACTTCAGCCGGTACCCGGACCTGAAATCCCTGGACAACCGCCCGGCGAACCGCAATGAGCATGCAGGAGCACACAACTGACTACCAGCGCTTCGCAGACTCCGCTTTTACATTTGTGGAGCTGATGGCGTCAATTACTATCATTTTGCTCCTGACAACCGTCGCTCTTCCTTTGGCCCGCGTGCAGATCCAGCGGGCTAGAGAGGTTGAGCTGCGGAGAGATCTGCGGGAAGTGCGCGAAGCCATCGACCACTTCAAGGACTTTGCTGACCGGGGGATGATACCGGTCAAGGCAGATACCTTTGGTTATCCTCCGGACCTTCAGACGCTCGTCGATGGTGTCACGCTGAAGGGAACTGCTACGGCGAAGTACAAGTTCCTTCGCAAGATGCCTGTCGACCCGATGACTGACGCGCCCGAATGGGGGATGCGCTCCATGCAGGATGACCCTGACTCGCGGAGCTGGGGCGGCGAGAACGTTTTTGACGTTTATTCCAAGAGCGATGGGACCGCCTTGGATGGGACGAAGTACAGTGATTGGTAAGAGTTCGAGATTCGAGACTCGAAACCGGAAACTCGTCTTCAGGGGATGGCCTTGGGGGCAGGGGTGGGCGTGTCGTCCAGCGAATTTCAAATTTCAAATCTCAAATTTCGATTTCCAAAGGCAGCGTGAGAGCAAGTTAGGTTTGGAGCCATCGCCGGCTCACCCCCTGCGAATTCCGAATCTCAAATCTCAAATTTCAAATTCTGAGCTCCCAGCTTCGGGCTCCAAATTTCCAATTGCAAATTTCGAACTCCCAGCTTCCCGTTCCAAATTTCCAATTGCAAATTTCGAACTCGCAGCTTCCCGCTCCAAATTTCCAATTGCAAATTTCGAACTCCCAGCTTCCCGTTCCAAGTTTCCAATTGCAAATTTCGAACTCGCAGTTTCCCGCTCCAAATTTCCAATTGCAAATTTCGAACTCCCAGTTTCCCGCTCCAACACGCGGGGCTTCACGCTTCTCGAGCTGATGGTGGTCCTGACGTTGCTCCTGATCCTCGCTACCATGTCCATGCCTATTTTTCAATTGGCCATCGTGCATGCGCGGGAGGCAGTCCTGAAGGATGATTTGTACACGCTCCGGAAACTCATCGACGAATTTACTCTGGATAAGCAACGTCCGCCCACATCCCTGGATGACTTAGTGGATACGGGTTACCTGCGGAGCGGGATTCCTGTGGATCCTTTCACCGGGTCGAACCAAACCTGGCGCACGGATGTTGAGGATGTCCCGTTGAATCCCAGCCAAGCCGCGTCCGGAATAGTGGATGTGCATAGCGGGTCGGATGAGATTGGGCTGGATGGGACGCCTTATAGCGGTTGGTGAGGAGGGCAGTTGAGAGTCGAAGAGTCGAGGAGTTGAAGAGTTGGCGGTCAATAGTTTCGGCCAATGCGTCTTCAACTTTTCGACTCTTCGACTCCTTGACTCCTCGACTTGAAATGGCTGAATTCGTTTGCAAAATCGGGACGGGCACGGGCAAGGTCTTGGTCCAGACGGAGCAGGCTGGTTCGGAAGCTGAACTACGTCATCGGCTGAGAAACGAAGGGTTCTACGTTTTCTCCGTTCGGTCCAAAGAGACCTTGAGCGCGCGGTGGGCTCCCGGAGGGGGAGGCCGCATCAAGCCGGACGATTTCCTCCTCTTTAATCAACAATTCCTGACCCTTTCGAAATCCGGACTGCCGTTGCAAAAATCCCTGGAATTGTTGGCCGGTCAAGCCCAGAGCGAAGCGCTCCGGGGGGCATTGAACAAAGTCCAGGAAAAAGTTCGGGCGGGGGCGCTGCTTTCCGAGGCATTCGAATCGGTGGGCCGGTTTCCCAAAATGTATTGCGCGACACTCAGTGCCGGGGAGCGGAGCGGCAGCCTGGACCGGGTTCTCGCTCACTACCTCACGTATCAGAAGACTTCGCGCACCTTCCGCAAGAAGTTCCTGTCCGCCCTCATTTATCCTGCTTTCCTGATGACCTTCCTGGTGGTTTTGATTTCTTTTATTATCACTTTCGTCGTTCCGAAATTTGCCATGCTTTACGCTGAGCTCGAGGTGCAATTACCGGTCTTTACAGTCTTCATGATCTCCCTGTCACAGGGGGTGAAGCGTTTCGCGCCGGTCATTCTGGTGGGGATCGTGCTGGCTGTGATGGGGACGCGCGGGCTATTTCGTTCCCGGCGCGTGCGCTTCGCATGGGAACGCGCAAAGTTCAGCATGCCCATGGTGGGGAAACTCTTGCTGAAGTTCTCCGTGGCGGAATTCGCGCGGACACTCTCCACTCTGTTACAGGGTGGCATCCCCATTGTTTCCGCGCTGGAGACCGCGAAAGACTCAGTGACCAGCCCCCTGATGGCAGAGGCGATTGCGAAAGCTCAAAAGGAGGTGATCGCCGGTCGCGCGCTCAGCGCCAGCCTGCGCCCATGCGGTTTGTTCCCTCCCCTTGCTCTGGATATGATGGAAGTGGGCGAATCTACCGGCGCCATGTCCAATATGCTGGAGGCCCTGGCGGAGTTCTTTGAGGAAGATGTAACCGTTGATCTGGGTACGCTCGTGGCTTTAGTGGACCCGATTATGATCGCCGGCATGGCTATCGTGGTGGCGACGGTGCTGGTGGCATTCTACCTGCCCCTGTTCTCCATGGCAGCGCAGGTTCACTGAAGGATTTTGGAGGTTGCTGAAAGCAACTTGTTGGGAGGTGGAAGTTGGGAGAAATGACTCCGGAGTTAAGCGCCGAATTCGAGCAAGTGCGCCAATTGGCAGCCCGCTATCATTTTGATTTTGTGGATTTGAGGGATTGTCGTCCAGACGGGGAATTACTCCGCACGATCCCGCTGGACACGATGCTCCATTACCAGTTTCTCCCGCTTGAGGCACACGATCACCAGTTAGTTATCGTGGTGGCCGACCCCACCGATTTATCCCGGCTGGATGAGCTGGAAATGAAGCTCGACCGGCAATTGGTTGTTCGTGTGGCCCCGCCGAGCCAAGTGCGTGATTTCCTGAAAAAAACAGAGCCTTCCCAGAGGGTGCTGGACGAGGCCACCGAGGAGTTTCGGCTGGACGTCATCAGCGAGGAAGAGGCCGCGGGCGAAGGTCTTTCGCTCGAGCACCTGGTTGAGGAGCGAGACGTCAGCCCCATGATCCGGCTGGTGGATTCCATCATCTTTGCCGGGCTGGAGCGGCGCGCGAGTGATGTCCACATCGAAAGCCGTGACAACTCCGTGGTGGTGAAGTTCAGGGTTGACGGCGTCCTGCAGCAGGCGATGGCCCCTTTGGCGAGGGAATTCCAGTCCAACCTCATCACCCGCATCAAGGTGATGGCGGAATTGGATATCGCCGAACGCCGCGTCCCTCAGGACGGCCGCTTCCGAGTGCGCTACCGTGGGCGTCCGATTGATTTCCGCGTGTCCATTATGCCTTCGATCCATGGTGAGGACGCGGTGTTGCGCATCCTGGATAAGCAATCGCTGCACGAGAAGTTCCGCCAGTTGCGCCTGGAAGTCCTGGGGCTCGCGGACCGCGAAATCAAGCGGCTGCGAAAATTCATCCGCGAGCCTTACGGCATGGTGCTGGTGACCGGACCGACGGGTAGCGGGAAGACCACGACGCTTTACGCCGCGCTTTCGGAAATCAAAAGCGACGAAGATAAGATCATCACCATCGAAGATCCGGTTGAGTATCAGCTCCGCGGCGTTACCCAGATTCCGGTGAACGAAAAGCGTGGACTGACTTTCGCTCGCGGTCTGAGGTCCATATTGCGCCATGATCCTGACAAGATCATGGTGGGCGAGATTCGCGATAACGAGACGGCACAGATCGCTATCCAATCCGCCCTGACCGGCCACTTGGTTTTCACCACCGTGCACGCGAACAACGTGGTCGACGTGCTGGGCCGCTTCCTGAACATGGGCGTCGAACCTTATAACTTTGTATCCGCGCTCAACTGCATCCTGGCTCAGCGATTGGTGCGGACGCTGTGCGAAGAGTGCAAGCGTGGCACGGAAATGTCTCCAGAAATGTTCGAGGAGTCCGGCCAAGCCCCTGAGGCCTGGCGCGGCATCACCTTCTACGAGAGCGTTGGGTGCCAGGCGTGCGCCCAGGCGGGGTTCCGTGGACGTACTGCCATTGGTGAATTGTTGGCCCTCTCGGACCGCGTGCGCGAACTTATTCTCGACAAGAAACCGAGTTCGGAGATTCGCCGTGTGGCACGGGAAGAAGGCATGGTGACACTGCGTGAGTCGGCGCTGGAGAAGGTCCGGCTTGGGGTCACCACCTTCAAGGAGATCAACAAGGTCACCTTTGTGGAGTGATCCGAGCGGGCCGGTGGTCAGAGAAATGATGAATTGGGAAACGCTAAAAGCCAGACTCTTGCCCAGGCGGGGGGAAAGAACCGGCTCCTTCGTTTTGCCCTCCGTGGTTCTCGATATGCAGCCTGGTTTTGTCGCCGGCGCAAGACTGGATAGGTCATCGCGTCAGGTACGCCGGGTGGCCGTCCGGCAGCTTGAGGCCGGAGCGTTGGAACCCCTTCCCAGCCGGCCTAACCTGGCCAAGCAGGAGGTGGTTCGGCGGGCTGTCCGTGAAGTCCTGGAAGCAGTCGGCAATAGCAGTGGCCGGCTGGGCATCCTCTTGCCGGACCCTTCCGTGCGCGTCGCTATCCTGCGCTTTGAGACGCTCCCTGACAATCGTGACGAAGCGGAGGCGCTGGTGCGATGGAAGATGGGAGGCATTCTTCCGTTTCCAGCGGAGGAAGCCAGAGTCAGCTACCAACGGCTCTCCAAGGGAGACCAATCCGTCGAGTTGCTGGCTATGGCATTGCGGAATTCCGTAGTGGCGGAATACGAGGCGGCCTTCGAGACTGTGAGTGCCGGCCCGGCGCTGGTCCTGCCTGCCACGGCGGCCCTTCTTCCCTTGTTACCCGCCGGAAGCCAAGGAAGCCAGGTCCTTGTGCACGTCTGTTCGGGTTCGGTGACCACGGTGGTGACGGTAGGAGACGGCATTAGCTTCTGGCGCAATCGCCTGCTTGAGGCCCACACGGCAGAGGATGACGCGGAAGTGGTCCGCGAAATCGCGCGCGTAGTGGCGACTTGCCGCGACCACCTTAAGAGTGAGATCGAGGACTTGTGGATTTACGTCCGACCGCCGGCAACACGCTCACTGGACAAGGAAATCGCGGAAGCCGCAGGTCGGCATGTTCGGCTCCTGACCAACTCAGCTTCGCACGCGGCGACCCTTCCCCCCGCCGAGAAGAAGATTTTGGAAGGTTTCGGCATGACGTTTGCCGGACTGCTGGAGAACCAAAACTAGGCCCATGAAAGTCGTACTGAATCTGGCTATTCCGCCCAGCGCGCGCGAGCGCTACGCGCTCTATTGGGCTATCCCAGCTACGCTGCTGGGTGTTACAGGATTGGCCTTTCTCCTGTTGTTCACGGTTCGTTCATTCCGCGAATACAAGGCCGTGCAGAAGTCCGTCGCCGAGCAGCAGGGACGGGAGAACACTCTGCGCGCCCAGGAAATGGCGCTGCGCAAACAACTGGAGGAGCCGGAGTATCGCCGGCTTCTCGACGACGTGCAGTTCGTTAACGCGCTGATTGAAAAGAAGCGGGTCTCACTGACCGGCTTGGCCGCAGACATTACCGATCTCATGCCGGATGAGGTGCGCCTTACGGGGCTGGCCTTGGCGCCGGAGGGCCAGGAACTGGCCGTCCGGTTCGTGATTACAGGCAAGAGCGAAGAAGCCATCGAGCGTTTTCTGAGCGACCTTGAGGACTCGCCCCACTTTAGAGATGTAGCGATTGTCAATCAAGGGTTCGAGCAGACAGGTGCCGCTTCCGAGCTGGAGAACATCGCCTGCACAGCGCACTACATGCCAGGCGAGAGTGAAGCATCGGGGGAATAATTGCCAAGGAGTCATCGCCAGACCGTAACCCGCGTTTTCCAAATAGCCGGCGCTTCCTTGGTTCTGCTCGACGTGTTGCTTTATTTCGGAATGTTCCGATCCACCCAAGCGCTGGTTTCCTCGGAGCAACAACAGTTTGCCGCCCTGCGCCGGCGCATCTATGACGCGGAGGTTCGTATCGAGCGCCTGAAGAAGTTCCGCGAGGCATTGCCGGAGGCGGGCCAAAGGCTTGCCGCGTTAGAACGAGACCATGCTCCGCCCCGGCGCCAGGGATTCTCGCAGGCCGCCAAGCTCGTGCGACGTGTGACGGAGCAATCCGGGACGCAGCTTGCCAGCGTCGCTTACAAGTTGGACAACAACGCTTCCGGACCGCTGCAGCGTCTGGGATTGGTGATCATTGTTGCGGGGCGCTTCCCGGCTCTGCTGAAGTTCGCACATGCTCTTGAGACAGCGAGCGATTTCATCGTGATTCGGAGTTTCAACATTGCTGCTGCGGGTGATTCGCCCGATTTGGAGTTACGGCTGGCTGCTGACTTATATTTGACGCCATGAAGGCAACTGGACACTTTGAGAAATGGGGCGCGGGCGTTCTGGGCGTAGTGTCGTTCGCCCTGCTCGTAAACCTCGTGCTGCATATTAACCGGGGGCACGCCGGGGACACGCGTCCCCGGGCGACGACTCCCCTCCGCGCCAAGGCAACCACTCTCCCAGGCCCCAAGGCCCCCGCGGGGAAACAGAGAGTATCGGATGAGCTGTCGCGCTACAACCCCGTCGTAAAGCTGGACCTGCTGAAGGAACTCGAAGAACGCCCGCTCCCAGAGTTGGACCGGAACCCCTTCGAGTTCGTGGCGACTTCCCCCAAGTCAGGGCCTGGTTCTGCCACCCTGCCTGGACCGCCTCCTCCGCCGCCTACTCCTCCCCCCCCGGTGACCTTGAAGCCCATGGGCTATTCCGAGGGGAAGGGGGGAGTCAAGGAAGCAATGATTTCTGATGAAGACCAGGTTTTCGTAGTCCACGAGGGTGATTCCGTCGGGACTCGATACAAGGTCATCAAAATAACACCCACGGTGATTACCGTCGAAGATGCCACCATTCACCAAACCGTTGATTTGCCCGTCCCGCCGTAACTCTGTCGGCGGTCCAGGACTCGATTCCGGTTTCGCGCTGCTGTTTGTCATGCTGGCGGCCACCGTCTTGTTGATCGGCCTGACTGCCGTGCTGCCCAGCATCTATCTGGAGGGCCAGCGGGAGCGCGAACAGGAACTCATCTTCCGCGGCACGCAGTACGCTCGCGCTATCGCGGGCTTTCACCAGAAGTTCCAAAGATACCCAACCAGCGTCAACGAACTGACGAAGCTGACCAATGGATTCCGCTTCCTGCGGAAGGAATTTACTGACCCGATGACGCCCAATGGGAAGTGGCGGTTCATCCACGCGAATGCGCAGGGAGTTCTGCTGGACTCGAAAACGCAAGGCCCTTCATCGGGAGGGCAGGGTCAACCGGGCGCCGGCCAAGGTACAGGCGGGTTCGGGATGTCCGGCACTTCGAGCATGGGCGGAAGCGCCTCTGGCCAGCAGGGAATGGGCGGTAGTGGATTTGGTCAGTCAACGGGACGTTTCTCTCTGAATTCCACCTCCGCCGGAAGTACCTCGACCGCACAGGGGAATTCCTCTTTCTTTGGCGAGGGTATCCAGGGCGGGGGGACATTCATTGTCGGCGTTGCCAGCAGCAGCCATAAGCAATCGATCCGCATTTGGAATCAGAAAACACGCTATGACGAGTGGGAGTTCATTGGCGTGGATCTGGGTGCGCTTGGCATCGCGACCTCCATCCCGGGGCTCCCGCAAGGTGTCGGTGGGCAGCCGGGTCAAGGAGGCCAGCCAAACACCTTCGGCCAGCCGCCTACTGGAAATCCTGTGCCGCCGGGGCAAAATCAAGGTATGTTTCCGCCCTCAGATGGGTCCACCTCTACGCAGCAGTGATCAGATTTTTTGATCTTTGAACTGTCGGGCTCCGAGACAACGGCGCTCTTTGGGAGAGCATCGAATTTTTGAACAGACAGGCGGCCGTGCTTGTCAATGGGGTGCTGGTGCCCTTTAACGGCACATGCCAGGTTGATCCGTCCCGGTTGGTTCGGGAACTCCCTGCTAGATGCTGGGTAAAAGGCCTGTTTGGTGACTCGATCATTGCACCTTTTCGACAACGCCGATAATCGAGCCCTCTTGCAGGAAATGGCGAATTTTGGGGTTTTCATATAGACTCTAACTGGACGAGGCGATTTTTAGATTTTGGATTCAAATCTCAAATTCTGGATCATGAGCCTTAGCCGGTTGCAGAAAGGCGCGACTCTCTTGGCGCCTTAAGGTGCCAGGATTCAGGAGCCAGGAGACAGCAATCTGCTAAAGCAGTTATGAGCGGGGTTCGCCGAATGATTCGCGGCAATTGCGTGGCAAGAGTGTTTCTTGGTTTTGGCCTTGCTGTGTCGCTGCTGGCCGCAGCTTGCGGAGGTTCGACCCAGACACCGATTATAGTTACCATTAGCCCCACGACTGCTTACGTCCCGGCGTCGTACGCTTTGCAGTTTGGTGCCACGGTGGCAGGGACAGCGAACGCTGCCGTTGTGTGGAGTGTAGGCAATGCGGTAGGTGGGAGTTCCACTGTCGGGTTCATTTCACAGACGGGTTTTTACCAGGCGCCGGTCAGAGTGCCTTCGCCCAACCATGTAACCGTCATGGTTACCAGCCAGGAGGACGATACCAAGTCTGCCTCCGCCACCGTGACCATTGTGACGCAGTCGTCCGGTGCGAATACCGTGCAGGTGGCTTCCGGCCAAACGACTTCGAATATCAATATACAGGTTTCGCCATTGACTCCAACCTTGTCCATTTACGGTGCGGGTACGTGCAGCGGTAGCACATGCTCGACGGCGGCTGCCGGGGTGGAAGTTGCACAGGGAAGCTCGGCGACTATCTTCGTGGTCGGCAATGGGATAGTTTCGGGGACTGTCTACTCGATCAGCGGAAACCCGGCCGATGTGACCGTGGTGCAGCCCTCCGGCTCCCAGTTCGGTCAGACTAACGATGGCACGCCGTCGGTAACTTTCGATATTAGGGTGAGCTCCAACGCTGTGCCGGGGCCGCGAAATATCATGGTGACAAATCCAATTACAGGCGAACTTTCCGCCTTTGTGGGGGGGGTACTGATTACCCCCTCGGGGCCATAAGCGATGAAGATGCGCACTCGGCTTTTCGCGGTATTTGTGGCAGTCTTATGGGCTGCCTCGGCGTCCGCCAGCACTCTGGTGCGGATGAGTCTGGACCAGCTTGCGCAGGCGTCCACGGAGGTTATCCGCGGCCACGTAGTCAGCCAGGAGACCCTCTGGAACCCCGCGCACACTCGAATTTACACCTACACCACCGTCGCTGTTGACCAGACTTACAAGGGGAATCCGGCTTCCACCCTGATTGTCCAGCAACCCGGCGGGACGATCGGCAACGTGCATGTCTTTGTGGCGGGGACCATTCAATTCCATTCCCAGGCAGATTACGTGTTGTTCCTGGAACGTTCGGCGGCGGACCCCTCCAGATTCCTGCCGGTCGGCATGATGCAGGGGGCTTACCGGATCTACCGTGACGCGACGACGCAGGAGGAAAAGCTCATCCTTCCCTTGGGTTCTCTAATGCGTGGCGCCCCGGCTTCTGGAGCTGCCTCGACCATCGCGGGGCCGGCGGTTCCAGTCCGTCAATTCCAAAGGGAGATTTCGACAGCGCTCAGCAGGCCATTGAATATCCCGCATGGAACAGCGATTACCCTGGCCATCAGGTCCACGCAGTTTGCGGGTGTGAGGCGCATGGACGTCCTAGGGCGGACTACATCTGACCTTTTCCCCAACGCGGGCCTGGTGATCCCCGCAGGCAGCGCCCTCTCGGGGATGGCGGAGCGAGTTGGGGATTCATGGGAGATTTCCTGGACCGAGGTTTCTATTCGTGGGAAGCAGGTCCTGCTTTCGGCGCGAAGCACTGCGCCTGCGGTTGGGTCGTTGCGAGGTAGATTACTTGTGGTCAATGTGAGGTGAGGATGGTGCAAGTGAAAAGAGCCTTTCGCATTCGCCTTCAGGTCTTAGCCGCTGCGGCGGGGAGTTTGACGCTGCTGGGTGCCGTCCTGGCCTTTGCCTACACCACCTTTCAAAATGATGTCGACGGAGTCCCGATTCCTTCTCGATGGCCGAATGCCTCCTTCACGTGGGTGTTGGACAACCCCGGTACACCACCGACGAATGTAGACACCACCGATGGCACGAATCCACTGCCCCTCAAGACGGCCCTCATCAATTCCTTCAACTCCTGGACGACGGCATCGCTGAACGGGCAACCGTTGACGAACCTCAGCATCACCAACGGAAATGACGTCAAAAATCTGCCCAATCCGCAAATCGATTGCGTGAACGTCGTTTCATTCAATGACAATAACCCTGCCGATTTTCCTACGGGGACCGCTGCCATTGCTTTTACAACCGTAAGCACTGACTACCTGAGAGTTGGTGCGCCGGGTACGCCGGGGACAACCTACACATTTACCGAATGCAACGGCCTTGAAACTATAACGACCACTTCACCCTCCATCGTGTATGACGCGGACATCGTCTTCAATCCTCACGCTCAATTCTCTACTTCCACTCCGCCGCTTTCGAACGACTTTGACCTGCAATCCGTCGCCGCCCACGAAACCGGCCACGCTCTGGGGCTTGACAATAGCGGCGTCGCCCACGCCGTGATGTTTCCTTTCGGGGACACAGGCGAAAGCCAGCAACGAACCCCTTCGACAGATGACCTTATCGCCATATCTTTTCTGTATCCATCGTCCAACTTTGCAGGCTACTTGGGTACAATCTCCGGCCAGGTCGCGTTCCCCAATATTGGCGGTGTCTTTGCAGCCCACGTGGTGGCTATCGACGCGAACACCGGCAACGTCGTCTTGGACGGCCTCACCAATTCGGAGGGCAGTTATAAATTATTCGTTCCGCCCGGCAGCTACAACGTGCTTGTCCTTCCCCTCGCACCAGACGATAACCACGGCATCTATTCTTTAAGCGATTTTTCCGGATGGACGTGCGGCTACGACGAAAGCGCCCCACCTTGCTGTGACACTGGCGCAAGCCAATGCCTCGGCGCGCCTATTACGAATCCAACCAATTACACCGGGAAGTTCTTCTAGCCGTCGTCCGTGGTCCTGCCACGGCGGGTCCGTTGTCCGTGGTCTGTTGAAAAGAGGGCGCCGGACCAATTTTGAATTCTCGGTTTTCAATTCTGCATTTTGAATCTTGCATCTTGAGTATTGAATTCTGAATTGTTTCGTCCCCCCACTGCCGGCGGCCTTCTACCGCTGACAACCACTCGCCAGGGCGCAGTGCAGCGAGTCGGTGTGCGGAGAAGTTCATCACGCCGCAGCGTGGCCCGGTTACTTCCAATATTCAGCTCCGGGAAGACTTCCGTCCATCAGGTAGCCACCGTCCACCGTCAGACAAGGGGCAACCACCCGTGTGAGCTTCTTCGTTCTTGGCTGCGGCCCGATGCCTGCCGAGCGCGGTGTATACTGTTAGGGAAGATTTGGGCAGGAGATTGAAAGCTATGAACGGCACAAGAGAAATACCTGGTATTTTGTGGTCTTCGGTTGGCCTCGTGGTGGTGGGGATTTGTGCTTTGGCGCTGGGTCAGCAGGCGCCTGTTGAAAAGCCCAACGAACTGGTTGTGGGAAAGCTGATTTACGTCGCGTCTATGCCCGATGGTCTCGACCAGTGGATCATCGACTTCCTGCGCCGCTGGGGAAAATACAAAGTCACCAGCGATCCGGAAGGAGTGGACCTGGTCATCCAGGCCACCAGTCCTGAAAAGGACCTCCGGCTCGAGAACCGGGCGGGGACCGCCCAGCCGCGCGGCGCAGACCGGCCACCGTTGCCCGGCTCGAAGGGAAAACACGACGAACTTCCGGCAATTTCGATTAGCGTAATTGACTGGGTGACCAACCAGCCTGTCTGGTACGCTGACATCCTGAACCGTAAACAGAAGAAAGACGAAGCTACCCCTCCTGCGGGCCCGCAGACCAAGATCTTCGCTCGCGCCATGACCTCCGACCAGCTTGCGCAGAAAGTTATAGCAAAGCTTCGAGAATACGAGGAGGCATTGGAGAAATCTGCTAGTGGAAAGAATTAGTCCATTATTGAGGATTGATTGATGAAGGTTGCGATTACCGGCGCGGCGGGGTTGTTCGGGCATGCTTTGGTGGCGGCTTTCTCCCCCCGGCACGCGGTCTTCCCGTTGACCCGGGCGGATGCCGATATCACGGACGCGGAATCTGTGCGCGCGGCGCTGGAGCGAATCCGACCGGAGGTGGTCGTTCACTCCGCGGCTATTCCTGATTTGGATATCGCCGACGCTGACCCCGCGCGCGCTTATTTGGTGAATGTCGACGGAACCCGGCACGTGGTGGAGTCGGCGCACGCGGTTCGAGCCGAGGTCGTCTACATTTCTACCGATGCCGTCTTCGATGGAAAGAATACGAGGCCTTATGTCGAGTCTGACCGGCCCTTTCCGATCACTGTTTACGCACGGACCAAACTGGGTGGCGAAACAATCGTCCAAACCCAGCCGAGGCATTGGATCTTCCGGGTCTCCGTACTGTTTGGATCGGGGAAGACGAATTTCGTCGACAAAGGTTTGCGCAAGGTCGCAGCGGGCGAACAGTACGTCGTTGCGGGTGACCAGGAGGGTTGTGCAACCTACACGCTCGATGCCGCTTACAAAATCATGGAGGTTGTCGAGGCTCGTCGCTACGGCCTCTACCACCTTGCGAATCAGGGAGCGTGTACTCGATACGAACTCGCCCGGCGCGCCGCCGAGTTGGCCGGACTGGACCCCGGCAAGGTCGTCGGTGTCCCTGCCGATCAGATGGGACGTCGAGCTCCCCGGCTGAAATACGCGGTGATGGAAATGGCCGCGCTCAAGGCAGCGGGATTCTCACTGCCCCGGCCTTGGCAAGAGGCACTTGCGGACTATATTCGCACGCTCTCCCTGTAAGGAGAGTTGAGGATGAACGTCAGGAGGCTGAATCGGCAGAGGATTGCGAGACGCCCAAGAGGGCACGGAGTCGCCCCCAAAGTTCTTGCATCACCCGCTGCCGTGGGATGCAGGGCCAACAGTTCTTTTTTATCATTTCCATGGCTTGGGGGTCGGAGACTTCGCCGGTGATGACCAAAACCCTCCCCACCAAATTGGGACGAAGCTCCCTAATTGCCGAGACCATTTCCCCCGCGGGCATTTCCGAGCACCGGAGATCCAGTAGGACCGCGTCAAAGCTTTCCTTCTCGATCATTGCCAGCGCTTGACGGCCAGTGTGGGCAATGTCGCCTTCGCATCCCAGTCCGGCCAGCAGAACGTAGAGGACATTGCGGATGGAGGGTTCGCCCTCGACGATAAGAACATGGCGAGGTCGAAGGCCGTGGTTCGAGGCATCCTCTATGGGGTTGGATGAAGGGAATAAAGATTGCTCGGTCAAAACTATCCCGCTCCTTGGCGCCAACTAATCGATTCCTTGTAGATTAACGCATTTATTAATCCTAAAATCAAGAGCAATTAAGGTCGATTCAATAGAATTGCCGCCTGATCCTGCTCGAGGCCGATGCATCGCCCCTATTTTAGGGCGGATGAGCTATTTGCGGGACCTGAAAAGAGGCGCCTGTTAATTAGATAGGTCCAGGATTGTCAGGAACGGGGCGTCGAGAACTCCGCATCATGTCCGGGGAGGATTCGGGCTCGCATGGCAAGTATGCGCGCCCGGTCTTGTTGGAACTGCCTTCGGCGGTAGGGAATCATGGTCAGAACCTTTTCATCATGCTGGCGGCTGAGCAGGGCGTCCCCGGCGATCACCGTGCGCTGCTCTCCCCCGTGAACAATGATGGAGGCGTGCCCGGGAACGTGACCAGAGGTGAGAAGGCCCTCCAGGTCAGTCGGTAGGGCATGTTTCTCAATCCAGCGGAACTGGGAAGAGTTACCCAATCGTTTGGGATCCCACCAGCGCAGCGCCAGTTTCCGCAACTTGGTCATCATTTCCTTGGCTCTCTCGTATTCGAAGGTTTCGGGGTAGTACTTTAAGATGAGGGTTTCCCAATTCTGCTTGTCCAGGAGATCAGAATAGACAGCTCGGCACCAGTCATAGGATTCCTGTGAGCCGAAGATTTCGCTGCCCGGAAATAGCGTGTTGTTCGACACATGGTCAATATGGAAATGAGAGTTGATGACGATCTGGATGTCTGTGGGTCTCAGGCCGCGGAGTTCCAAAGCTTTAACAATTTCGTGCGCCTCGTGAGGCATTCCGGTGTCCACAACGATGTGATGTCGCCCCTTGGAGAGCAGCACTGAGGTCGCGCCACGCCAGCTCCCCGGCAAGAGGACATCTACTTTCCATCTACTGTTCCGCATGCGACTCCTTCAGCAAAGCTCGCAACGCCATTCTAACAGGAACAGTAATACAGCGGGCGGGCAAAATGATGATGAGGCAGCTTGCGTCCACGCGGCTGCAAAGAACCGGAGCGAGGCATGCCCCACCTTTCGAGGGTCCGCCAGCTAAGCGCAGCCTGCCGGGACGGGTTCTGGGGATTGGTCATTGCGGAATGCTCCGGGGGCTATCCAATTTCTTCCTCCACAATCCAACTTCTCAATCTGAGAATGTCTGCCGCGCGCGCCACGCCGATGGGTGTAGCCTTAACCATGAGGTGTAATCAGGCTCCTTCAGCCGGCTTGATAATCTGCGGCTTTGCTTTCAAGGCATTGCCAATGTCAAGCTCAATGCGTTTGAGCTCTTCCAGGTGGAGGTTCGCGAGGCTGTTCAAGGCTGCGGTCCCTTGCCGGGTAAGCCGAACGCGCACGAAGCGGCGGTCGCGCCCGCGTTGGTCCTTGCGGACCAGTCCTTTCCGGCCAGCCCTCTGCACAAGTCCCACCACGGCGTTGTGGCGTTCCTGCAAAAACTCCGCCAATTCGCTGATGGTTGCCCATCCGCGGCCGGTATATCCTGCGATCCCCAGAAGCAAGAGGTATTGCTGAGGGGTCACGCCGTGCTTGCGAGTGGCCCTTTCGCTAAAGCGAAGAAAACGGCGAAGATTGTAGCGGAACCAGGCAAGCCGACGGAGTACGACGGAGTTCTCAGACGTTTGCTGTGGCCGCGAGGCACGGCGCATCATATTCAAAAATTATATCACAGTGTGATTTAGATTTCTCGGGAAGGGATAGATTCGACCATCGCCCTTTGAGGGTCTTCAACCTGCCGCGCTGGGGGAGATAAGGGAATTCTCCAGTACAACCAATCGGGTGCGCATGTACCGCAGTTCCACTTCGCCAAGGTTTTCTGCGCATCCCGCGACAATTCGTCTTCCCCGCTCAGTGAGCGTCCGGCGGATCTCTTGGTCGGTGGTGGTGGTCGAGATGTCCCCCAGGGCACGCAACAGCCGCAGGCTAACCGCCATGTCCGCTTTCGAATATAGGCGTATCTGCTCAAACGCAGAGTCCAGCATTTGCTCAAAGCCCATCCATGGAATGCTCACGCGAAAGACGCCCGGCGGATCGTAGAGGAAGGAATTTGGCACCTCTCTGGAAGCAAAACGGATCAAGATCCGGCTCAACTGGTCCACGCAGCTAATAGCAGTGGTAGGGTCATTTACGGCCGGCGATATTGCTTTCAGCGCGATGTCAACGATCTGCAAGACCCCGAATTCCACATCCTGCTGCAAGGTTCTGGATGGACCGAAGTCGAAGGCTTGGCGAATCTCAGCGCTTGCCTCAGGGGGAAGGCGATCCGCCTTGGAGACCATCAGCAGCGGGATTCCTGCTGGAACGAATTGGCCGACTCGCCGGAGGACACGGAGTTTTACTCGGCAGGACTTTGCCAGGACGACGAGCCTCGTGGTGTCGATGAAGCGGATGTAACCGGAGACATCACTCAAGACACTTGCTTCCCAGATAGTTGACTGAACCGGATCGGGCGCTGCCATGCTGCTCAGCCTTCGGGGCCATGGCATCAGCTCATTGATCATGGCCTCAGTCTCAGACGCGATCCGATCCACGATATGGCTCACGCTGATTGCCCGCGAAATGTGAAAGATGAAGAAGAGCAGCCATGCCACACAGGCGGCGGCTAGCACCATCGCGCCCAGGACCGTGGCAACCGGTGCGAAAGGGGATGGCAAAGAGCGCGCCGCAGGAAGTGCGGCCATGCAGTACGAGAAGGTGCCGAGGAATATGCCGAGGGTCCATTGAGTCACCCGGTCCCTTGTAAAGCTTACGATAATGCGTGGCGAGAACTGCATGGAGGCCAGGGTGAGTGTCATCAACAGAATGGCGAAAACGATAGACACGACGGTCATAATGGAGGCGGCGATTCCTCCCAGGATGACCTGAGCCATTTGGGGATCAGCGTGCGATGGGAACAGCGCCTTGGGCACCCATGCGCTGATGGCGGGATCGGCCTCCTCCAACGACGAGAGAAGTGTACCGGCGCAACCCAAGATAAGCGCGATAGCCAGCGGACGAATTAGGAAGCCACCACGCAGGTTATATCCCACGCGGCGGAACAATAATCGGAAGCGTTCATTCACGGTTTCATCTGCTCGACGGTAGTAGTTCAGACTTGACCTGGCAAACGGTAAGTATCCTTTGTGTATGATTTCGAACCTGAAAGAGCATTTCTTGCGATCCACAACAAGCCTAGCAGATTTCTCGTCCTGTGGGGTTATTTTGCGCTTAAGGATTTCTTCAGAACTGCATTCCTAATTCCAGCGTTCTGGGTTTATTACACCTGCCGTCCTGTTGCGCCAGCGTGCCTGCTGCCGTGAAACTCGCTGCCAGTTCGATGCTCTAGCTGAATCTACCCACAAATTCCGCTCTGGAGCCCACTTTTCCTCATCAGGCTGCCTGCCAGTGCCGATAGGTTAAGTTTGGAGGCAGCAGGGGGAGGCGGTAGATGGGAGAAGGAAGGTCGGAGTTGTAGCTCCCACGCCGAGGGCGTCCTCACGCATGAGGAAATTCCCATTAACTCCCTATTGTTTCGGCGGATGACACCCCATATCAGCGAACTCGAGAGGATGAAGGAAGAGTTGCGCCGCGCCCAAGATGAGGCAAGCCGCGCCCAGCGCCTGCTAGCCTTCACCCAGGCCGCCCAGGCCGTACAGCGCGCCCGGACGCCCGCTGAGGTCTACCGCACAGTCGGCGAGCAGGTGGTTCGGCTGGGCTTCAATGCCGTGGTCTTCAGCCTGACGCCGGACCGGGCGAGCCTCACCATCTCCCATACGACTTTCGATCCGACCTTGCTCCAGGCGGCCGTGAAACTTACTGGGATCGCGCTCCAGGACTACCGCATGCCGCTGGTGCCGGGCGGTTTCTACCAGCGGATTATCGCGGAGGGACAGACCATCTTTACTGACCGGAATAGGACCGCCGAGATCATTGTCGAGGGTTTGCCCGGGCCGCTGGGGCCGCTAGCCAGTCGGTTGGCGGCCTTGCTGAGGATGGAACAGGGCATCGCCGCTCGCTTGACGGTTGGCGGCGAGACGCGCGGCGTACTACTCATCACCGGGACCGGCCTGAGTGAGGCCGAAGTGCCAGCCGTGACCGCCTTCGCCAGCCAGACGGCCGTCCGCCTGGAGAACGCGCGGGTAGAGGAAGCCCTCAGGAAATCTGAAGAAAAGTACCAGACTCTGTATGAGTCCAGTGTGGATGGGATCATTTCCACTGACATGAAAGGGCAGATCCTGGATGTTAACCAAGCTTACTTGGATATGCTCGGCTACTCGAAGGACGAACTGAGAAGGTTGACCCATCAGCAGTTGACACCGCTCAAGTGGCATGAAAGCGAAGCAGATATTCTGAAGAATCAGATATTGGCGATAGGGCATTCTGATGAATATGAGAAGGAGTATATCAGGAAGGACGGAACGGTATTCCCCATCAGTATCCGAATTTGGCTCATGAAGAATGAACAGGGGCAGCCCGTGGAGATGTGGGGGATGGTGCGAGACATCACCGCGCACAAGCGGGCGGAGGAAGAACTGCGGGAGAGCGAGGAGCGCTACCGAGCATTCATGGTGGCGACTGCGCAAGTGGTGTGGACCACAAACGCTGGCGGAGAGGTCGTTGTGGATTTGCCCTCATGGAGGGAGCTTACAGGCCAGAGCGAAGAAGCGATTAAAGGATGGGGATGGATTGAAGCAGTTCACCCGGATGACCGTGAGCGAGCGGCACAGGCGTGGATAGAAGCAGTTGAAGCGAAAAGTCCCTACGAAAACGAATTCCGCGTGCGCAAATACGATGGTAGCTATCCGCTCTTCTTCGCGCGTGGCATCCCTGTCCTCGAAGCCGACGGCATTATTCGGGAGTGGGTTGGTACCTGTACCGACATCACCGAGCGCAAGCGAGCGGAAGCGGAATTGAAAAAACACCGCGAACATCTCGCGGAGCTGGTAGAAGAGCGCACAGCCAAACTCAAAAGAGCCAATGAAGCACTTGAAACAGAAATCACCGAGCGCAAGCAAGCGGCGGCGGCGCTGCGGGAGTCGGAGGCAAAATACCACGCGCTTTTTCAGGCAAGTCCCGATGGCATCCTGGTCGCCGACCTTGAAACGAGGATGTTCAGGTACGCGAATCCCGCCGCATGTCGCTTGCTCGGATATTCCGAAGCGGAATTGACAACGATGAGCGTGGCCGACATTCACCCGAAGGATGATCTGCCGTGGGTCGTGGCCGAGTTCGAAGCCCAGGTCCGCGGAGACAAGATGCTGGCCGCGGGCGTTCCGTGTCTCAGGAAGGACGGGAGCATTGTCTACGCGGACATCAACGCAACCATGGTCGCCATTAACGGCACAGCATGTAACGTTGGCTTCTTCCGCGACATCACCGAGCGCAAGCGCGCCGAGCAAGCTTTGCGCGAGGCGGAAGAGCAATTTCGCTTGCTGTTTGCCGCGACCCCCCTGCCCATCTTCCTGTGGGATCTGGAGACGCTTCAGTACCTCGAGGTGAATGACGCTGCCGTCAGCCATTCCGGCTACTCCCGCGACGAGCTCTTGAGGATGCGGGTCACGGACCTCCTGCCGCCAGAAGCCGCCCCCGGCGTTCTCTCCCAAATGCAGGTGCTTCGCACCCAGTCACATGACCGCGGCCAGGGGCGCCATAGACTCAAAGACGGACGAGTCGTTGAGGTGGAAGCTGATGGCCATGCTCTGCATTTTCGCGGACGAAGAGCGGTCCTCGGCGTCGTTCAGGACATCACCGAGCGCAAGCGAGCGGAAGCTGAGATCTTTGCGGCCAAAGAAGCTGCCGAAGCCGCCAACCGAGCCAAGAGCAACTTTCTGGCTGCAATGAGCCATGAAATCCGCACGCCCATGAACGCCATCGTGGGCATGACGGACCTTGTGCTGGATGCCGACCTCAGTCGTCAGCAGCGCGACGATCTGAACATGGTCAAGGCCTCGGCGGACTCTCTCTTGAACATCATTAACGACATTCTCGATTTCTCCAAGATCGAGGCGAGGAAACTGGACCTTGAATGCATCGAGTTTAGTCTGAAAGACAGCGTGGATGCGGCGGTAAAATCTCTGGGCGTCCGCGCTGCTGAGAAGAACCTGGAGTTGGTCTGCCGCTACGAGCATGACGTGCCGGCGGCAGTACGGGGAGATCCCGGCCGACTGCGCCAGGTGCTCGTGAACCTGATCGCTAACGCGGTCAAATTTACGGAGCATGGCGAGGTGATGGTGCAAGTGGCGAAGCTGTCGGAAACACCCAAGGACGTCCAATTGCACTTCAGCGTCAGTGACACGGGCATGGGCATTCCGCGCGAGAAGCAGAAGGCCATCTTCGAAGCCTTCACTCAGGCCGATGCGTCCTCCACCCGACGCTTCGGGGGCACAGGGCTGGGCCTGACGATTTCCTCTCAGTTGGTCGAGATGATGGGAGGACGAATCTGGGTGGAAAGCGAACTCGGTAAGGGCAGCACTTTCCACTTCGAGGTGCGCCTGGGGATGGCCGAGCCGGTGACGGAACGCGCCGCGCCACTTGACACCGCTTGCCTGCAAAATATGCCCGTGCTAGTGGTCGACGACAACTCCATAAACCGACGCATCCTGGCAGAGATGCTGAGTTGGTGGGGAATGAGCCCCACTTTGACGGCCGGCGCCGCCGCCGCGCTGGCTTCGATGCAAGAGGCTCAGGCAGCCGGCAAGCCGTTTCCGCTCGTCATTGTCGACGCACAGATGCCGGGCATGGACGGTTTCACCCTCGCCGAGCGCATCAAACTGGACCCGCGACTGGCGGGCGCGATCATTATGATGCTGACTTCCGGCGGTCAGCGAGGCGACGCTGCGCGCTGCCGGGAGCTGGGCGTGTCGGCCTACCTTACCAAGCCGATCGGTGAGTCGGATCTCCTGAGGGCCACCTTGCAGGTCCTGGGAAAGGGCGAGCCCGCCGCACGGCAAGCGCAGTTGGTCACTCGCCATTCGCTGGGGGAAGGTCGGAAGCGACTGCGAGTCCTGGTGGTCGAGGATAACGCCGTTAACCAGATATTGGCGAAGCGTCTGGTCGAAAAGCAGGGCCACTCGGCGGCGGCGGTGGCTAGTGGCCGGGAAGCACTGGAGGCTCTCGAAAGAGGGACTTTCGACCTGGTGCTGATGGACGTGCAGATGCCGGACGTGGACGGGCTTGAGGCCGCCGCCGCCATCCGTCAGCGGGAGCGTCACACGGGGGCCCATCTTCCCATCATCGCCATGACCGCCGGGGCCATGCAGGGCGACAAGGAACGGTGCCTCGAGGCCGGCATGGACGCCTACGTATCGAAGCCGGTTAATGTGAGCGAACTGTTTACGGCCATCGAAAGAGTGATGACCCTCGCTCGCGTAATAGAGTGACAACGGGTTTCTTGTATCCTATTTGAGACCCCCTCGCGGAGAAACAAAGTCTGTCACTGTGTTGTGCGAGATTCAGGGAGGGCGGGTGCCAGATCGAAGGAAGCGCTCACACATTCATTAGAATAGATCGATACTACGGCCCTTCTCGGCTGTCAACACGACGGCTTGATCGCCCAGCTCCAAACTGCGGCTCTACCTTGAATTGGCCCTGCTGGATCGCAACCCTGCTGTACGGCTCTCAGCAGAATCAATAATCCACGTTAATATGATATCCTTCCCATCCGACGGGCTGCGCATACACTTTCGATGTCCACGTCCATGCCAGAGGTAATTGAGCACATCCTCAGGATGCTTGCCTGGGCAGCGATGCACTGGATTCAACGGTACTACCACGTGTCCCGGTGTGTCGCGGCGCTCATAATCTTCGCACTTATTGCCAACAACTCTCCTTCGTTCATTTGTCGTTTTACCAGCCTCAGGACACAGAGGCCAGCCCGCGCTCAATCGCCGATCTTGAGGATTTGCGACAGCGGAAGATTCCGGGAAGAACCGCCGACCCAAAACTTGTAGTCGCCGGCCACGAGTTCCCATCCGCCCTTGTCAGCGTTGAAGACCGACAGGTAGTGAGGATCCAACGTCAGGTTGACCGTTTTGGCTTCACCAGGAGCGAGGTGAACCTTATCCCACCCCACCAGCCGCTTCGGGGGTTCGCCGGCGCTGGCTGGTAACGAGACGTAAACCTGCGCGATCTCCGCCCCAGGACGCGCCCCCGTATTCTTCACATTGAAGGTTACTGTCACCGCCTGCCCCTGCCTGACCTTCAAATCGGAGTAGGCATAACTGGTGTAGGAAAGTCCATAACCGAATTCGAACAGCGGTTGCTTGTTTTCGGCGTCGTACCACTTGTAGCCGACCTTCAGGCCTTCGTCGTAGTCCACCTCGAATCGCCTCGTATTCAGGCGGAAAGGCACACCGGGAATCGGGGTCGCCATGTCAGCCTCACCAGCCGGCGGCGGCTGTTTCGTAAGTTTGGGATGCGGGAGGTCCGCTTCCGCTCTTGCGAATGTAAGGGGCAGTTTTGCTGAGGGGTTCACGTCCCCGAAGAGGATGTTGGCGATGGCGTCAGCCCCGCGAATCCCCGGATACCAAGCCTCCAGCACGGCGCTCACGTTGTCGATCCAGGGCATCGTCACAGGACCACCCGTTTCCAAAACGACGATGGTGTGCGGATTCGCAGCGGCCACTGCGTTCACCAGTTGGTCCTGATTGTCCGGCAGCGAGAGACTCGGCGCGTCCCGCCCTTCGCTCGCGGGCTGGTTGACGAACACGACGGCGATGTCCGATGCTTTGGCCAGATCTGCCGCGGCTCCGTGGTCTAGGCCCGCGTTGTACTCCACTTTGGCATTCGCCGCCTTGGCACGGATCGCCTTGAGCGGCGAGGACGGGTCCCACACCACTCGATCAAAGTAGGGCATCGGAGGCGCGCCTGGGGGCCGAGGCGGCGGCGGCACCGCGTTTCCTCCTGGCGGATCGACCTGCGCCGAACCTCCCCCCGAGAGCACGGCGATGTCCGCATGCGATCCGATAACCGCAATCGACTTGAGGCTCGACGCGCTCAGTGGTAATTGGCCCTGCGCGTTTTTCAAGAGAACGGTGCCCTGCTCGGCCACCCGCTGCGCCACTTCGAATCCGGCGAAAATATCCACCACCTTGCGATCCGGCGGAAGGTCAAAGAGGCCAACAGCGAACTCTGTCCGCAGGAGGCGGTGGACCATATCGTCGAGACGCGACATGGGCACCTCTCCGCGCTTCACCGCTTTCTCGAGTGCATCGGCGAAGTAAATATCGTCGGGCATCTCCGTGTCCAGTCCCGCCAAGGCGGCCTTGGTCGTGCTATGAGTGGCTCCCCAATCCGATAGGACGAAGCCCTGGAAGCCGAAATCCTTTTTCAGCGCGTCATTCAGAAGGTAACTGTTCTCGCAGGCATAGTCACCGTTGACGAGATTGTAAGAGCACATCACCGCTCCCACGCCCGAATCCTTGACGGCGATTTCGAAGGCCAGCAGATCGCTTTCGCGCATGGCTCGTTTGTCGATCTTGACGTTCACGAATTCACGGCCACTCTCCTGGTCGTTCATGGCGTAGTGTTTGACGTCGCCAATGACGCCCTGTTCCTGGAGGGCCTTCATCTCCTGGCCGACAAGCTTCCCAGCCAGGATCGGGTCTTCGCCTTTGTACTCGAAGAGGCGGCCGTTACGCGGCTCCCGCGCCAGGTTGATGCCGCCGCCCAGTGACATGTTGAACCCCTGGTCGCGGAGTTCCCTGCCAATCAACGCTCCGTAGTCGTGAGCCAGCTTGAGGTCCCAGCTCGACGCCTCGGATGTGCCGGACGGCAAGACGGTCGAGTACCGGCTGAATCGGGCGCCGCGGGTGACGCCGACGGCGGCATCCGCCATCTGGAGGTCAGGGATGCCCAAACGCGGAATGCCAGGAATGAAGCCCGCGCCGCCCAGCGATCCCGGCGGCGGTTGCGAGCCGGGAAATCGGAAAAACACCTTCCGGCCGACTCCATGCAGGAGTGAAATCTTCTCCTCGAGCGTCATCTGCCCGACAAGGAGTTCGGCCCGCCGGTCGGGTGACAGACTTTTGTCCATCCACGGACCCTGGACTGCGGGTGCCTGATCCCCTGGCCGGCCTTGCCCTTGCGCTGAGACTGCTAGAAGGGCGAGCGTGAGAATCCAAGCCATTACCGAGTAGATCGTTAGCCGTTTCAGATGCATGTTAGTCTCTCCATGACAGTTAGAAGCTAAGAAGGGTAGGGTTCGGCAAGCTACGACCGAAGTTGAGTTGGCGCCCAAGTGCCCGTTCCTGAGCATGGTTCCGGCTCTTGGTGGTCTGTGACTTAGTGGCAGTTCGCTGTCTTCGGACAGGGGACTTGACCCTATTGGTGAGACTCTTAAACCCATCCGCAACCGGGCCGAGCCCCGACTATCAACAAACGAGGACAGGATATGCCGAAAGCCAAGAAGGGAGCAAGGGAAAAACTAGTGTGCTGAGTCAGAAGTTCGTTGATGAAGTCAGCCCCGACTTGTCGGGGCGAAAGAGGGTAGCCCACGGCGTCAGCCGTGGGTAGGAGAACCCTCCCTCTCCCCTGTCCCCTCTCCCGCCCGCGCGGGAGAGGGGGTATCCCGCTCTGCGGGACGGAGTGAGGGCTCCTTCCCCCAGGGCTGGCGCCCTGGGCTACGATCTTACGCCCCTGCCGGGGCTGTGGAACCACCACCCGAAAGGGGAAGACTTTGTCATCTGACTTCTGACTCAGGACACCAGAGAAGTAAAGGGAAGGAGGAAGCAGGTAATCCAAGTCTCCTCGAGCTACCTACTTCCCCAGGTAGTCATTAGAGTTGAGTTACTCATATAGACGTAAGATTCGCCTAAAAAGTTGCATGCGTCAAACAATTTGTCCTACAAATTGGGTCGGAACTTTTGCTGATCCGTTGGATCCCAAAGCCTCGGGCAGGAAAGGACTTACTAGCCAAAGGCTCCGCCCTCCTGAGGCAGTCCAGCGTCGAGAGTCGAGAGTCGAAAAGGGCGATACCGCAAAAATGTGTGCGACAGCCTTCACAGCGCGGCGCGGCCGCAACCAAACACCAGGTTTTAGTTGCCGATTGACGATTGCCGATTGACGATTGAAAAAGTGGTGTGGCAACTCCTTCCAATGTCCATCAGCAATCGGCAATCGAAAATCGAAAATCGGCAATTCCAGCCATCCTGGACCAAGCATCGAATCATTTGAAGTCGCGGATGCCTTAACGAGTGGTGGGTGTTTATGCTTGCTGATAGCTGAGAGCTGACGGCTGAAGGCTCAAGGCTGCTCGTTGCGCGGCCGGCATTCTCGGCTCGCTGCTTGATACCGAGCATCATCTTGCGTTCCATGATGAAGTGGACGGGATCAAACACCAGGCGCCCGAAGAGCATGGCGCCGAAGCTCTCGTCCTGGGCGCCACGCGAACGGAGGATCAGCCGGGTGGCGTGGTGGTTAATTGGGTCGAGGATGAATGTCCAGGTTCCGCTTTGGGCGTGGCCACCCCTGGAGATTCTCTCCGCGTCGCTGGGCGAGACAAGGACCATGGCCCGACGGGGCTCAAGTACCGCGACCACCACGCGTCCTCGTCCGCCGTACCGGTCTTTTCGAGCTAACCAAACCGTGTCGCCGGCCTGGCGCGTCTGCCACTCCGAGTGAATCCGGTCCGCATTGTGCATGTCAATGAAGAAGAGATTCTCGAGCCACGCGTAGCTGTAGCATCCCCCGCGGTCCTGGCCGATCTGCACGATCCACGGCCACACGTCGGTGACCGGCGCATTAATCGTCAAAGCGCGTGTGGCCAGGCTTACGGGCCGCGGTGAGAGTTCATCCCCCGGCCATGTCCGGCTGATCTCGTCGCCCGTCGCCCCCCAGGTGAGATACCATGGCCGGATGAACCACAGGTGAACCAGACCAGCCACCGCCAGCCCTAATGCCAACCACCCTGCGGCCCGCGCCAGCCGGATCGCCCACTTCGCTTTCGTTTCCGTCGCGTGGGTTTCACTAGCCTTGGTCATTGAACGTAGTCCTCCGCGTTCGGGGCGAACCTCGGAATCCGCATTGTGCCATCCTGAGGAGTCTGCCCGCTATTATTATCGGCGGGACGACGAAGAATCTTGGTAGTTATTGATCCGGGCAATGCCGACCCGCCACGGCGGAAGCTTTGAAATAATCCCTGGATGAGCAAAAGCATTTCATCCCGCGAGGCGGGACAAAGTCGTAGAAGGCGCGAAGAGAACAAGGCAGTTGTTCTTTGCGAGTCTTTGCGCCTTGGTTCCGCCCTGCGGGATGAGATTGTTTATTCTTTCACAGCTTCGCGGGCGCGGGAATGACACGCCAATATTTTCTTCAGCATCCCGTTGGGTTCAGCTTCCGTGAGCGCGGTCCAGTAGCGGTGGGCCCATCCAAAATGCCACTATTGCCCCCAAGGCCAATCCCTGCAGGATGATCTCCGGCTGGACCTTCAGGTGCACAACCGGAGTGAAGATAGGTCGCATGTATACCATGCCTTCAATTGTTCCGGGCGCGGCCACCGCTGCCGCCCAGAATCCCAGCACAATGTACAACCCGGAAATGGAAAGGAAGCGCTTCTTGAATGACCAGTCCATCAGCGTGTTGAAGAAAGGATAAAGCGCCGCGGCCATCAGGAAACCCCGCAGAAACTGAGCAGGGAGAAACCAAGTCACTACATGTCCCCACAGCTCCGGCTCCGCCTCCGTACGGATGAAGACCTTGAAGATGGGGTTGGGACCAACGTAGAACTCCTGGGTGAGGAGCGGGTAGGCGATTGCCCCCGCGATGAAATAGGTGATGATATGCGCTGCCGTAACCTTGCCGGCAAAGCTGAGGAAATGGCGAGTCCTCATGACACTCCTCCGGGCGCGAGTCCATGACGCGTTTACCGCCCGGCAGCTCCCTCCGCTCGCGCCTTGATACCCAGCGGCTGCGAGTATACACCCCACAGCCTCGGCTTGGAACGTTCCAGGTATTTAGGAGCGGAATAGTCTAGAGTTCCTGCGAC
Source organism: Terriglobia bacterium (assembly GCA_050012175.1). GTDB lineage: Bacteria > Acidobacteriota > Terriglobia > UBA7540 > UBA7540 > CAVROP01. Next base: position 253,853 of record JBEKHR010000001.1, read on the forward strand.
AATAGTCTGGAATCGGTGCGGTAATAGTCTGGAGTTCACCTCGAAGGGACACTGAGAGGGCGGCGTGCCAGGGCAGGCTAAAGACCGGCGTGCCAGGGCAGGTATTTCTAAAATCTCTCGCCATGGTGAGGTGATGCCGTCCGGCGCGGCCCATGGCGTAGCCGGATGATGCCGGGCAGAAAGACGGCCAAGCGCAGGTACAGGGCCGTTGCGCCCACCCGGCACCTCTGACGGGCGCAAGCGTAAACACTCTAGGCCACGACGGACTTGTAGGCCCCGCGATAATCCACAATGGCACACTCGTACTCATGGCGCATTTTGTAGGTCACCCGGTCCTGCGTGAAGGCCGAACTTGTCATTGTCGGGCTGCTCTGAACGAACTGCGGATTCTGGGCGCCCTGCAGGAAGCCGACCTCGATGATCCCGGCATTCCCCGAAACATCGAGCAGACACCAGTCGTTGGAGTCCGTGAAAATTGGGTTCGCGAAGATGGCCTCATTCTGCCTGCCAAACCGGTACCTCCAAGGATTCGGCGTGAAGTTGGAGTCGAGGAACTCGACAATGTTAAGCCCCAGCGCCGTAGCCTCTAGCTCAATGGGCACTACCAGGAGCAGCGGGCCTCCTCCCAGCCCGAGGCGGTCTGTCGAGTTACTCTCTGTCTGCGCGAAAATCGCGTTTCGGGCCGCCGTCAACGCCGATGCCGAAAGCGCGGCCGAGCCAAGGTTCCCATGGTCCGCGTGGAAAATAGGCAGCCCGTCGATGCCGTAGGTCGCGTTGTTTGCCAGCAGCCCCCAGACCCGCTTCGCCAGCGTGCGCCAGGCGGCGCGCCCGAGCTGCTCGACGGCCCGCTGAACTACTCCAATGTCATCGTTAACCACAACGCGGCGGGTGAAGGCAACCACGCAGGCCTTCTGGTTTATGGAGTAGCTCAGCGCTTCGTCGTTTGAAGTGGTAGTCTGAAGGTCCGTGAAGGGCTCGTCCTCCGTCAGGTCTGGAATGTCTGGCATGTACTTCAGGCGCGTCCGCACGTTCGCCCGAAAGTCAGGTGGGGATGTGATGGAGCTTATGACGTCGCTCCATCTGTAACTTGTGGCAAAATCTTTGAGGAGCAGCCGGTTCATGGTGTTTGCCAGTGCCTGCTCGAAAGTGAGCAGCGCGGCCACCTGAATCACCCGCAAATTCCTTCCGAAGTAGCGGATGTCCGCATCCCCGCTGAACTCTATGTAGGCCTCGCTGAGGCTCGCAAAAGGCCTGTACCGGCTCTCCTCAGGGTACGGTAGTCCCTGAACTGCTCGCAGAAGCCCATGCTTCGTAGGTTCCAGCCTCGCGTTGTGCGTCAACCCGAACGTCTTGTCGAGCCGGGTCTGGCGCTCACTGTTTATTTCGATGAGGTTCTGCACCTCGCCGACTGTGACGTCCCTCGATCCCATCCCCTCCTCCTTTTTCCGCTCCCCCGTTGGCAGGGTCGCGGCGCTATACTACGCGATCGCCCCTTAACCCGCTCACCTTGCGGGCAGCGCCGGTAATGCGTCCACAGCCATCCTTGATTCGATCGGCCTCATCTCGGAGCCGATGGCCTCTCCTGTTTTCGCAGAAAAGTAGTGCCGTCTGCCGTCGATGCCAAGGTATGAGTTCACTTCGCCGCGCCTGGCGGGACCATGCATTACGAGTTCCGGCTTCATCTCGGATTCGTTCTTCACGGCCACGGTCTTCACCTCGATGGTGGCCTTAATTCCACGTTCCGGGTCCGCTCCTCTGACCACACGGGAGGACACCCCGATTAGAATGCGGTCAACGGTGACGAACCTCTTGCACTCCTCGACCGTTGGCTTCTCTGGGACCGGGATAAATTCGCGCGTTCTTGTATTCATTCACCACCTCCGCTGCGAGTGTCTTTAGAGTTTGTCGGAAGCTCATCGCTCCCTACTTTCCCAGCTTTCGAGGAGGGTGGCACCGGGAAAACATGGCGGAGCCTTGCCCGGATTAGCGGGATTTGTTGCTCCGTGGTCGGTCACGGAGAAGCAAGGAGGTTCCCCGTCCACCACTCCCCTCGAAAACCGAGATGAACGCATATTCACTCGCCCGCTGCTCCTGCTTGCAGTTGCGGCAAAGGCCGCGAGTCGTGGCAGGCTGGGGATGGCCGGGAAGCGGTTGACTCAAGATAGTCCATTAGGCTAGACAAAGGATACCTCACCGTATGCCATCCGAGTTTCAGGAAGCACGGCCCCTGCCCCTCATTCCTCCAGCTTTGCAGTGTCCACTTTGAAATACGCAGCAAGGCGGCAACCTCACCCGGCGTCAAGAACGCCTTGCGGCGGTTTCGTACAAAGTCGAGAGTGTTACCCGCCATGGTGTGCCTCAATTCTCCCTTCCTACCAACTGGAACTTGGCCGCAACCAGGCCCCGAATCTTGAGGACCGACCGCGGAAGGCCGTTCACAAATTGAGGACCGAACTTGCCCCGCGTTTCCCATCCCTCTACCATCAGTTCACCCACGCCCGGCGTGAGGCAGCCTCCTTGCCTTATCCCCGCCGCGCATCATCAACAGGCCGAGGGATGAACTTGGGCGGTGTATCGAATTGCAGATTGTTGCCGGTTTCAAGCACAACCACGCGGTTGACCTGCGGCCCCGGCTCCGGCATCCGCGCTGCCTCCTGGGGATTTCTCGGCAGACTTTCCTCGATTGTCTTTTCCATCGCACCTCCTGTGGTTCGCCCGCGAAAATTCCAATTCACGCAGCGGGCGCAGCGAAGCGAGCCACGCTTCAAAACGGATTCAGGCAACCGGAGTCCCAACCTCTCATTTAAAAGCGCCCGGACACGTTGCCTCATTCGGTTGCCCTCTTCGTTTGCCTTCGATGATTCAAACGGCGTGAAATCGTCGCCGGCGTCAAACCAAGATGACGAGATGCCTCAAGCTGAGTCCCAACCCTGGCGACGACAGCCATTATCCATCGGTCCAGAACCTCTGAGGCTGGCGTGTTGACAGGCAGCGCTAGAGTCATCATCTCGGCACGCAGCTCCGCCCTGGCGTTCGAGTACTTCATTGGTCGCCCACAAGCTCAAAATGGCTCACATAAAACCCACGAACCTTGACCGCCGACCGCGAAACGCCATTCACAAACTCAGGGCCGAATTTGCCCCGCGTTTCCCACAGGAGCGTTCGGGGTTTGGGTTGGGCCATCTTGCTACCTTGATGCAACGTTACGTAGCTTGCTTTTGCCTTCTGGCGCTCCCTGTGGCCTTTCCGGAAGCTCACCGGGAGAAGAGATTGCCGTTTGACCGGCCAGCGCCGATTACTATCCCTCTTGCGGTGCTCGGCGCTGAAGTAAATCTGGTTTTTCCGCTTCGGCTCGAATTCTTTCCGGCAAGGGCACATGCATCGCATCCTCGGCCTGCCCTGCTCTCAGCCATCTTCTAGGCCCCCTAACTTAAACGCTCCAGGTGCGCGGTGAAAAACGCGTCAATCGATTTCCTCTTGGAACAGCCGCCCATCCCCCGGCAAGTACGCGATGAGGCGACCGATGACGCGCCAATCCGGCGATAAGCGTATCTCCCGTGCCGCTTTCGCTTCCGCCTCCACGGGGCTCAAATCTCCCTCTGGCATCCAGTGATCGGCAATGACCCATCCGCCTGTCGATAGCATTCCAACAGGAATGAGTGAGAGGCCCCATTTGCCCTCCGATCCCGAGAGCCAGAGTCTACCCATTAGGACGCCTTTGTCCTTGTCGGGATTGTCCAGCAACTCGCCCTTCGGACCCCGCCTGAACGGGAGCTGGATGAGTACGACGCTGCCCGCGAGCGGACTGAGGTCCGGCTTGTCCCCATCATGGGTGTCTACCACCAGGGTGTCGCCTGGGCCAAACCAGTACAGCGGGCGTTTCGTAAAGCGGACGAAGTACGTTGTGGCAGGATTAGGAACCAACGCAGCGGGAAACACAAGCTCTCCCCCGCGCTGCCCAAGGCCGCCAGGAAGCGGCGAAAGCCGGACGATTTCGCCCTTTCGCGGGGGCGTAAAACTGCCTTTGAAGACTTTATTGGCGGCCAACAAAAGCGCCTGTGAGCCAACTCCCGCCAGCTTCCAAAAGAAGAGCGAGTCGTCAGGGTCGTGAGCTAGACTCCCGAGGCGAAAGTAGACATCAGCGGAGGGGGCGCGCTCCTTGTCGTTTCTCTCCCACGCAGACACTGCTCCTTGGGTCACCCCGAGCTCCTTTGCAAATTCGGCCTGGGTCTTCCCTCCGCGCAATTTGCTAATACGTCCGCCTATCGTGATTTTCTTCATTATCAGGCTCCCTTTGGTAACCATCTAGCCTGCATTTTCCACTTGACAGGCTATCGTAACTGTAATATTTTGATAATGTGAATGCAATGTCCGAAGAACAAGAAAATACGGACAGACCGCAAAGCGGGCTCGACGCGCTCCTTCGGCGATTGCTAACGCGTGCCATCCGTCAATGCCCTATGAGTCCCGAGCAGGTCTGCGATGAACTCGGAAAACGCGTTGGCCGCGTCGTCTCGCCAAACATGCTACAGAATTGGCGGGCGAACAGCAAGCACCTATGGCGGCTTCCCGCAGACTGCATAGCGCCGCTTTCTGAGATTCTCGGGTGCGACATGATCCCCCGCGTTGTCCTACCCAAACACATGAGGGCTCGTCTTGCGGTTGGAGAGGCAATAGTCCGACACCCGCAACTCCTTGAAAAAGGGCAAGTGGCTAAACTTCTGAGGGGGGAAGGACGGAAATGCCAGCGAGTGGCACAGACGCCGAAACAAACTCGGAAGGCGTAACAATGGACGCTGCTCGACATCTCGGAATGATGGAGGTTGCCCGCTTTGCGGGCAAGTCCGCCAGGGCTATCCAGCGCAAGTTGGAGCGCAAGCGGGTTGTCCTGCCAGTTGACCCCGAGGACGGCCGCAGAAAGCTAGTTCCCGTTTCGGTAGTTTCAGAACTGTTCCCGAAGGCGTACCAGGCATGGGTGAGGGCCGACGCTTGCGCCGCACTTCGGGAGCTGACAGGGCAGGCACAGGACGCCGCGCGTGATGGAGAAAGCCCCAATCAGCCGTCCCTGCCGTTCGCCGCGCCCTCGCAGACCGAGCGCGCGATGCTCAAGGCGGCTCCACCTACCGTCCCGAGCCGCCACCAGCCCTATATTGACCTGTGGGCGATGATCGTCGGCGATTGCACCAACGGCACTTGGCGAAAATACCTAGGCCAGTGCTTGGGAGGAGTCGCAATTCAGAGCCGCCAGGATTTCATCCGCGCTCAAGCGAAAATCCACGGTCTAGGCGTTTCGACCATTCACCAAAAGCTAAAGGTGTTGAAAGAGGTTAATCACAATCCTGACATTCCAGCAGACCAGAAGATGGCGGCATTTTGGAACCGCATCCGTCCCAAGAATCGCCCCGGCCGGAGTGGGTGTTCCTTCTTCAGTGACGATGAAAATGCATGGATGCGCGAGAAGCTGCTGAGCCTCTACCTCACCGAAGCCAAGCATTCCCTGAAGCACGCCTACAGGCTCCTACTTGCTGAAATTGATGCCAAGCAGCGGGCATGGGGAGCGGCGCACGTCTACCAAAGGCCCTCAGTCCACCAGTGCCGTACAGTCCTTAAAGACGTGGATTCTCCAACCTTGGTATTCGCCCGCGAAGGCGAAGAGGCTTACAGGAATCGCTGTGAAGTGAGCCTATCGCGCAACCCTGACAGTCTCCGGGCCGATGATCTGTGGGCGACAGACCAGCGCGTTTCGAACGTGATTTTGCAGGATGCCGGACACCAACTTGGGCGAATCTGGAAAGTCAACGATATTGACGTGGCCTCTTTCCGGTGGCTCGGCTATGCCTTCGGGCCGGTGCTCGATTCCGATATGGTGATGACAGCGCACACGCGCGCGATTGCCAAGGACGGCCATCTGCCGGGAGCCATCCACCATGACCAAGGGCTGGAATTCAGGTGTACGGCATTCAATGGGAGCTTTCGAGCTATCTCCCGGCAGGCGCTCTATCGTGAGGCGACCGGCTTTTGGGAACGCGTGGGAGTCACGCCGGTAGGAGCCATCGGAGGCAATCCCCAAAGCAAAACCATTGAGCGCTGGCACGCCGAAGTAGATAAGTTCGACAAGCGGTTTCTCACTTGGTGCGGTGGTAATACTGACGAACGTCCCGAAGAGCTCAGTGCCATCATCACGCAGCACAAAGCCTATTGGTTCCACGGGGAGGGGAAGGACCCCGGAATTCCGACCATCGAAGAGTACATCGTGCAGTTCGTGGACTGGTGCGAAAAGGAATGGAACGCCAGGCATCACGGCAAGGGGAAGTACCTACGCGGGATGACTCCCGATCAAGCCTACTACGCCAAGCGGAGGCCGGAAGGGTTCCGTTTGATCTCCCTGGAAGAGCTTGAAGAAAAAACCGCCGAACACCGCATAGTTACAGTGCGGCGCGGCGGCCAGGTCAACCTGACGTTCTGGGGCGTCCAAGTTGAATATATCGCCCCTGAGCTTTTCCAGTTTGCGGGCGCCCAACCGCCCGTGGAAGTCGAGGTTATTATCAGTCGGCGCGATTTCGGCGCGGTTACTGTTTTGTATCCGGTTACGGGCGGTCAGGAATCGTGCATCGCAGAAGTCAAGAGTCAAATGGACTGGCTGCCCAAGGGCGAAGAGGCCCGCGAGAAGTTGCGTGCTGCCATGCGGGTAAAGAATCACGCCAAGCGCGCTGTGAGGGAAGGAATCAAGGCACGCCAGCAGTTGGCCGATGCTGATAACCCTGTGGCCTTACTGGAACTCCAGCAGGGATTACCGCCCACCGAGAAGCTGGCCGGACAGAAGACCTTTGGAACGCCCACACAGCAGCAGCCGCCCCTTGGCCATCCTGAAATCGGCAGCGTTGAGTGGATGGCCACCCGTCGCAACCGGACGGCGAGCGCGGTGGCCGATAGGTTCATGGAAGAGGAGCAGTGACCATGGAAATCACTCGTGAGCAAGTGCGCAAAGACCTGCGGGTTTACATGAACAGAACCGGCGTGGACCTGCACCGGATTGCCGACCAGACAGGCTTTAGGCACCGCACGCTGATTCAGTTTGCGAGCGAGGCGCGCTATGGCGCGGGCGATGGAAACATGACAGCCGCAGCGCTCAAGGGCTTCATGGACGCTCATCCGTGGGAGCCGCCCGAGTTGCCCGGCCATCTCTACGAGACGGCGGCAACGCGCGAGATGGATGCCTTGCTCGCCTACTGCTGCAAGGGCCGATGGGGAACGCTTTACGGCCCAGCAGGTAGCCAGAAAAGCTTTTGGGGCGAATACCGCGCGGCGGAGGCAGCGCACGAGCCCGAGCCGGGGCTGCTCTGGATTCCCATTGCGGGACGCACTACGCCTGCCGCCATGCTGCGAAAACTCTCCATGGCGATAGGCGCGCCCTACGCTCAGGCTTCCGATGCCATCCGGCAGAACATTATCTGTGCGGTTAAGGCGCGCCGCACGCCCCTGGTTCTATTGCTCGATGAAATGGATCTTCTCGAGAAAGACATTGACACGCTCGAAACCGTGCGGCGGCTCGGCGATTTGCTGCGTGGTAAGCTGGGCCTGATTGTGGCAGGCAACGAACAAATCATCTACCTCTTCAAAGAGCGCCAGGGCAGATATTTCGAGCAGTGGAGGAGCCGGATCGAGCAGCGGGAGTTGCATGTGATGGGGCCAACGCGCGAGGAAGCACGCGGTATGGTGATGGCGGAACTAGGAGAGGCTAAAGAAGCCCAAGTTAACGGGCTGCTCGATGACTGCACGGTGAAGGCTCCGCTGAGCGGAAAGAAGTACATCAGCGCCCGGCGCATGTTTTTCGCCATCGAAAACATTCGCGATTTACGCGAGAAGCGCAGAGCGAATTGAAGCGAGAGGCGACCGCTATTTTGATTTGATTTCCGTTTTTGTAAGCAGGACTGGGGGCGGCACAGACCGACCCCCCGTCCCTATCTCCAAAGGAGGAGAATCTCCCATGAAGAATAAACCAAGAGTACCAGAAAGGCAGTTGCCTGACCAAGGCATGCCGCTGCCCGATCCACCGCTCATTCCTGTAGACGTTCCGACCCAGCCATCCGCAGTGGTCACAGAGCTAGAATTCGTGGCTTTGATGAACGCCCACCACACATACCAGGTTGCCCGCGCCGACTTCGAAAGGAAGCGTGCGGCTGTAACGCTTAAGCTGCTTCTTTGTGCCACGCTCGAATCCAACTCCTATACAGTCGAACTAAACCAGCAGGGGGGCTTGATCGTTACCGACTATGGCAGCATCCCGGCAGAGCGTACAGTCATCGGTGAGGGTGACTCACGCGCTGCTCTTATCAGGTAGGCCAGCATCTTCACCTGCTGGTGGGGCGGGATCGGCCCGCCCCGCTCTTTTCACATCCCTTTCCCATATACCGTTTCGGCATCCATTGTCTGTGCTATTTCGTGCGGTGCTTTCACATGCCCGTTCCGCATGCCCTTTCCCATGCACCGTTTCGGCATCCATTATGTATGCTCTTTCGCGTGCTGTTCTCGCATGCACTTACTGGACTCTCCAAAATCGTGTCGCCTAATTGTCGCCGATTTTTTTGCTAAATTCTAGCCTGTCACCGAATTATCTCTTTCACGTTCAACGAGTTAGCTTAATAACGATGCCTTGTCGCCGATTCCACCCAAGATTCCCTGCGGTTTCTCCTGTAAGTCGTTGATTCTACGTGAGGGCTTAAAATAAAATCGGCGACAATCGCCCGCTTTTCTAGACTATTCACCCCGCTCCGCGCCCGCCCAGCCCCGCCCCCCGCGTATAACTCCTTTGTTCCTAGACAATTTCTTGCCTCATCCGACGCCATCCAATGCCCTCCAATTCTAGACTCTTCCCCTCTCTCATACCAGGCGGGTTCCTGTCGCGGCAAAGTGATAATGTCCTGTTTCAGCAAAGTAGAAATGTCCTGTTGAACTCCGTCAAACTTGACGGATGCGAAAACAGGAGATGCTCATGTTGAGTGGGAAAGAGCGGGACCGGTTGAAGGTGTTGCATGAAGTGCAGGGGGGACATTTAACGCAAGGGGAGGCAGCGGGGCAGTTAGGGATCAGCGATCGCGAGGTGCGAAGATTGCTGGCGCGGATCGAGGAGGAGGGCGATCGGGGAGTGGTGCATCGGCTGCGGGGAAAGGCGTCCAACCGGCGTTTGCCGGAGAGTCTGCGCACCCGAGTGTTGAAGCTGGTAAAGTGGAAGTACCGCGACTTTGGCCCCACGCTGGCCTGTGAATACTTGGCTAAAAACGATGCGGTGGAGCTGAGCAAGGAAACGCTGCGGCAGTGGATGATGGCTGCCGGGTTGCGGCGGGGGAAGCGGCGGCAGGTTGAGGAGGTGCACGTGTGGCGGTCGCGCCGGAGTTGTCGGGGAGAGTTGGTGCAATGGGACACCTCGGTGCACGACTGGCTGGAAGGGCGGGGGCCGCGGCTGTACCTGGTGGCGATGATCGATGACGCCACCAGCCAGGCCTATGCACGTTTTGTGGAGCAGGACAACACGGAGGAGAATCTGCGCGTGCTGTGGGGGTACCTAGAGCGTTGGGGGCGGCCGGTGGAGTTTTACACCGACAAGAGCAGCCTGTTTACGGTGAACCGGCCGGCGGTGGAAGCGGCGGATGAAGCAGTGAAGGAAGGGTGGACGCAGATCGGGCGCGCCTTACGGGAACTGGGGATTGGCTGGATCGCGGCGCACTCGCCGCAGGCCAAGGGTCGTATCGAACGCTTCTTCGGCACGGCCCAGGACCGGTTGGTGAAAGGGCTGCGCTTAGCCGGGGCGGACAGTCTGGAAGCGGCGCAGAGCTACCTGGAGGAAGAATACTTGCCGCAGTGGAATCAGACCTTCACGGTGTTGCCGGCGGGCACCACCGATGCGCATCGACCCCTGCGCGCTGAGCATGAGCTGGCGGCGATCTTGAGTCAGGTGGAAGAACGGATCGTGACCTCCGACTATACGATCCGCTACCAGGGGAAGATCTATCAGATCGCGCGCGGCGATATCCGCCCCGGATTGCGGGGTGGTCGAGTGCGGGTGGAGCAGCGGCTCGAAGGGTGCATGGCCGTCAAGTTTCACCAGTACAGCTTAACTGTGGCGGAGTGCCAGCCTCGACCGAAAACGCCCCCACCCCCGAAACCCGTAAGCGCGCCGAGGCCTCGCCCCAAGGTCGCCCACAACTGGATGAAAGATTTCCATCTGCACAAGAGTCCTCCCTTGGGAGTGATTCTGCCGCGCGCGATACGGGGTGGGTCGCCGACGTTTTTTGGCGGCTAACCTCCGTCGCCCTACGGGCTCCTCCGGCTAGCCGCCAGAAAACGAAAAGCGGACGTTTCTACTTTGCTGAGATTAGGACATTTCTACTTTGCCTTGACAGTTCCAGGCGGGTTCCAGGCGGGTTTTTCCAGCTTAGTCTCCCGTCTCGGCGGCCCCCGGAAAACAGTGTTGAGAGGGCAGTAAGCAGAAAGCGGAGGAGCAGGTGTCTGGCACCAGGTTTCAGGCGTCAGGGGACAGCCGGACGCCCATGTCACAACTGAAGAAGATTACTCGTAGCACGCCGGACCGCCCCCCCTTTCTTCTGACTTCTGCTTGTAAGACCTGTCGTTCGGGTCCGCGGCTCCTCTTGGGCATTCTTCAACAAACCTGTAATCCCTCAGTCTTGGGTGGTGTAGCGCCGCCCTTTAGAGCCTGCCCTGAGCGCAGCGAAGGGGCGGCACGTGCCGGTCCCGCCGACGCGGGACCGGCGCTACGTGTGTTGCCACCCGAGACTGAGGGATTACAAAGACCTGCTCCCACGCAGGGGCAACGCCGAACACCCCGTCGAGGCGGACTCCCTGTCTCTTGACATCACCAAAATGATAGGCTAGTATACTAAGTAGGGTCGTGGAAGAAACAGGATTCAAGAGTCAGGATTCGGGATTCAGGAGGTGGAAGAGCAGGGACAGGTGATAAGCGCAATTGTGAATGGTGAATGGTGAATTGCTTTCTTCCTTTTCGCCACCGCCGACTGCCTTCTGCTCACTGTCGACTGCCTACTGCATTTGAGGGAGGCGGGATACGGAGGGATCTTCGTAGGCATGGCAGCTCTGGACAAGATGTCACCGCCAATAGGGAAAGAGAAAACGAGTAACTTTAAAAAGCGAGGGAACGACGCGGGAACATTGTTGAAAACAAAGGACCGGACTTGAGGACCGCCGAGTGAAGCGGGAATGTTATAGAAAACAAAGGTAGTTACGCGTTGAAAGCGGGAATGTTGTTGAAAAGACAGGGGTTGATAGCTGGAGAATTCTGAATGGTGAATAGTGAATAGTGAATTGTGAGTTATGGGTTGCACACCGCCTACTGCCAAGTGGCTACTGCCTACTGCCTCCTGCTTACTCTTGAGGCGGGTGGCAGTCAGGGCAATTCACAATTCAAAGCTCGAGATTGCCAACTGACCACGGACAACGGACGACTGACAACTGACGGCGGCCGCCCTATGTGCGTTATAATACGTAGCCCGATTGGAAATCATCAATGGCAGACGGCAGCAAAGTTGAGGGTCAGGAACGATGAGCTATATCGTGACACCGTTTGAGGTCACCTCGAAAGGCTTGGAAGCGCCGGTCAGAGTTCATTTTGTTCACCTTTACTCAGCCATCGCCACGCGGCATAGCGACACTATGGACGCGGTTTTCTTGGTGGGCGGCCAGAAGGTGACCGTCGCCATTTCCTGCGCGACACTCGCCGAATTGCAAGAACGCGATCGCAAGAATCTTACCGACCAACAACTGGCGGATATTGCCGCTCTGCATCTGCGTCGAACGCTCGAGCACGGGTACGCGGCTACAGAGGCGGAGCTTTTCCTGAGCGGTGAAGAATTCCGGGCCTTGGGTCGCGAACTCGGGTGTCTGTGAGTAGGTGTCAGGACCAGGATTCAGGAGTCAGGATTCAGGAGTCAGGAGACAGAAGGTGGGCAGTAGACAGAAGGCAACAGGCAGTAGGGAGAAAAACAATTCTAGATTCCAAATTCCTTCAGCCCCGACTTGCTGGCCAAGTGCTTTAACTGACCACTGACGACTGACCACTGACAACGCACCACTGACCCGCCGTGGCGGAAGGAGCGAACGTATGTGTGGCATTGTAGCTTATACGGGCAAGCAATCCGCCCGGGAAGTTCTGATTGATGGTCTAAAGCGCCTGGAGTACCGCGGTTACGATTCCGCTGGCATCGCCATCCTCAACAGCCCACCTTACTGGGTGCGCACGGTGGGGAAGGTAGCTGCGCTCGAGCAGCGCGTCTGGCAGGACGCTCCCGAGGGCGTGGTGGGAATCGCGCACACGCGCTGGGCGACGCACGGCAAGCCCTCAGAAAGCAACGCCCACCCCCACATCGATTGCACGGGCAAGATCTACCTGGCACACAACGGCATCATTGAGAATTACCTGCTGCTCAAAAAGCGACTCGCGGCCGCGGGACACGTCTTCCGCTCGGAGACCGATACGGAGGTTCTGGCCCACTTGATTGAGAGCCTTTATCAGGGGAACCTGGAGGCGGCCGTCCGGAAGGCACTCTTGCAGGTCCAGGGCACATTCGGTTTGGCGGTGCTGCACGCAGCCCACCCGGGGCAGATTATTGTGGCGCGTCGAGGAAGTCCTATTGTCCTGGGAGTGGGTGAAAACGAATCCTTCGCTGCCTCCGATGCTTCCGCGTTGGCACGGCACACGGACCAGGTTGTGTACCTCGAGGACAACGAAATGGCGCGGCTGGAGCCAGGCCGGTTTTCAATTACGACCCTCGAGAACCGCGCGGTGAACCGGGAAGCAACCACGCTGGAGGTGGGCCCGGAAGCGATGGAGCGTGGGAGTTATCCGCATTTCATGCTCAAGGAGATTTTCGAGCAGCCCGAGGCGGTCGAGAACGCGTTGCGGGGACGGGTGAATCACGCGGAGGGAGTAGCCAAGCTGGGCGGGTTGGAGTCTGTGCAGGAGCGACTTCAACAGGCTCGCCATCTCATCATTGTCAGTTGCGGCACCAGCTACTATGCCGGCCTGTTTGCGCGCTACGCCTTCGAAACTCTCACCGGTTTGACGGTCGAAACGGAGTTGGCTTCGGAATTCCGCTATCGCAAACTGAACTTGCGGCAGAACACCGTGGTGCTAGCCATCAGCCAGTCAGGAGAAACCGCAGACACGCTCGCCGCTCTCCGCGAGGCCAAGCGCAAGGGGGCATTGGTCCTCGGACTGGTGAATGTGGTCGGCAGCACCATCGCCCGCGAGACCCACGCCGGCGTTTACTCGCATGCGGGCATCGAGGTGGGGGTGGCTTCCACCAAGTCTTTCGTTTCGCAGCTCACCATACTCACCCTGATGGCGATTTTGATGGGACGAAGCCGGGACCTTTCTTATGAGGAAGGAGCCACGGTGCTGCGGGGGCTGGAAAAGCTTCCTGACCAGATTCGAGAAACCTTGCAGGAATCCGAGCGCATCCGGGAGTTGGCGCAGAAATACTGCGGCTTCTCTCACTTCCTTTACATCGGCAGGAAATACCAATACCCGATTGCGCTCGAAGGCGCCTTGAAGCTCAAAGAAATCGCTTACATCCACGCGGAGGGTTACGCGGCAGGTGAGATGAAGCATGGTCCCATCGCGCTCATCGATCCTGCCTTCCCGACCATGGCGATTGCCCCGGAAGATGGCTCTTACGAGAAGGTCATCTCCAACATGCAGGAGATTCGCGCCCGCGAAGGCCGCATTGTCGCCGTGACCACCACCGGCAATGCCAAGCTCGGCTCCCTGGTGGATGACTTTATCGAGGTTCCCCGGAACCACGATCTTCTGATGCCGGTCCTCACCGTCGTTCCCTTGCAGCTTTTTGCCTATCACTGCGCGGTGCTGCGCGGCTGCGACATTGACAAGCCCAGGAACCTGGCAAAGAGCGTTACGGTCGAATAGACCTGCGAGAGGCGGCGCGCGGCCTGCCCTCAGGTAATTCATTATATCTATATTATTCACTAACGTTATAGTTTATAAGGAAGACCGGCCCAGGACAAACTCCAAGTTTCGCAGAATTCGATCCACGTGCGAGCCGTGCCAGTAGACGTGGCCGCAGCCGGTGCAGCGGTAGAAGTCCTCGTAGAGTTGGAAGATCTTAGCCTCGACGAGCGCTTCCACACCTGCCTTCTCCACGCGTTCAATGGGCGCGTTGCACAACGTGCAACGAGTCCAGAGCCCCGAGCGGGTGTCCAGGCCAAGTCGTTCCACTACCTCGCGGAGCTGCTGGGGGGGATATTCACTTTTGAGGCTGAGCACCTTATCCAGGTGCGGAAACCGCTGTGCTGTTTCGCCCCGGGTCAGGATCACGCGCTCGCCGCTCCGTCCCATGGCAAGCAATTGCGCGGCCGTCATATCGTTCGCATAGTAAGTGTCATATCCCAGCAAGCGCAGCATTCTTGCCAGCCGCCCGAGCATCCTGTCGACTGCAAATCGAATCTCGGAGGGGTTCATCCTCGCCCCAGCTTTCTTGAGTCAGCGAAAGAAGAAGCGTCGCGTCGCATCTGGTTTCATTGGCGGCAACGAGCGGGAAGGCGACATTCTAACATGGGATTCTGGGGAGAGGCAGCCCTAAGAGTCTAGAAAAGGGTAGACCCGTCCGGCTCAGGGCTTATCAGGCAGGATTGTGGGGTTGCTATATAATCCCGGACGGGTCGGTGGGCTTGTTTGTAGCGAGTGGTCGCTACGAAACTCTTGAGGCGCCGGGGTCCTGTCCCCTTGACCAGGGCTTACGTCCGAGGCAGGGTCACCCAGCGTGTAAGTTTTCCGTTGGGTGCCTCTCATTACCTCGCGCCCCGAATCTTTCCTCCTGGGCTGCCGCGATAGCTGACGCTTTCCGCGTTCCCTCGCCTCCGCTGGCACCGCCTTATGCGTCGAGCCGACGCCAAGGCTAGCAGGATCCCGGCACACCGTATACGCTCAACATCACCTCCGTTTTGTTTCCCTTGTATACCGCTTCTAACATAGCTCACTGCACAGAAGTGTCAATAGTTATTGCATATGGCTTAAGCTTTTATTACATTTATGTTAAGATTAGCCTCGAAAAAGCATTGGTGGGAGGTATCTATGAGCATTGGAACGCGCGTCATGCAGATACGGAACCAGAAGGGTATCAGCCAGCGGCAATTGAGCCAACGCTCGGGCATTGCCGGCTCATACCTCTCAAGGATTGAGAATCGCCACCTTGAGCCACGTCCTAAGACCCTGCGCAAGATAGCGGACGCTCTCGATGTACCCTTGGCCGAGTTCTTCCAGGAGCGCGACGAGAACCTGGCGGGCATCCAGTGCCTGCTTACACCCTCCGGCAGATGCATTATGGACATGATTCGCGCCGGCCATGGGAAACCCCCACAACCTGGCGCCGAAGTGTACACGCCGCGTCATCTGCAATTGCTTCGGCTGGCCGGCTATCTCATTCAGAGTGGCGACGCACGCTTGCTCGACGCGCTGGAAGTGGTTCTCGGAGCTTTGCTGAGCACCGACCGAAGCCACCCGGACGGCCTCCCGGCAACCCTTCCGCAGCCGACTTCAGAACCTCCCCCGCGACCGGATTAGGGGTCCGGGTAGGGAAGCTCGTTGAGAAGCCGCTAACCCTTCCGTAAACCAACTCGAGAGAACTGGCAGGTCCGTCCCGCCAGCCCATCATTGGGAGGCTCGCGTGGCCGGGCTACTTTATCGCCTTCTCCAGTTCCGCCGCCGCCGAGTTTATAAGTGCGGCCTCGGCCGCGAGAATTCTGCCTACCTCGATGATCCCCTCGTCGGCCTGTTTCCATTTCTTCTGCTCGATGGATTCGCGAACCGCGGGCATGGTTTTGACTCCATAGCCGGTGTATACGCCGGGCGCATAGATTTCATGCTTGTACCAGGGGCGTCCTGGCAGCCCCTCAGGGCTGGTCAGCTTCCGCTCGCTCTGGACGAGCAACGCATTGAGCGGGCTTAACGGAGCGCTGGCCAGCGCCGCGCCGCCATTGGCATTCGCTTTTTCAACCGCCTTCCGGTAGCGCTGGGCGCTCTGAGTAAGCGCATCCGTCGCATTCTCGAGTGGAGCGAAGTTCAAATAAGGCGGAACCTCTTCCGGTTTCGGAGGAACGAAGCTCTTTTGCGGGTCAGCGGTGGCCGTGAAGACTCCCTCCTCGATCTCTTTGTTCTGCTCCCGAACTTCATCCTGCTTGCTTTTCAGAAGCTTCTTCAAGTCGTCCGTGTATTTGTGAATGGTGTCGGTGAAGTCAGAGAAGTCGAAGGGCAACAGCTCGGCATCCGCCAGGCGCATGACCGCCGTTCCAGCCGTCTGGGCCAGGGCGCGCCCGTAGACAAACGAAGTATCGCTAAAGTGCGCATACCAATAGAAGTCATCGTAAATGGAGTGGTAGACTCCGCCACCGCCTTCGCCGCCGTAGCCGAGGTCGAGCGAGGCGATGCCGAGATGATCGACGAATGCGCCATAGTCAGAGCCTGAGCCCAGGGCGCCAATCCGTAGGTCGGGACGCTCGCGCGCTTCCTGGCGCTCTTCCGGTGAGCTGGCGTCCTCGATCCGCCTGAGCTGGCTGCGCTTCCACACGCTGATCTTCTTCTCCGGGTCCTCGATGTCGCGCGCCACCCCGTTGATGAATTTCTCGAGTGAGTGCGATCCCCCCACATAGAGATAGCCGCGGCCGTTCGAGTCTGAATTGAGGTAAGCCACCGCGTGGCGGCTCAGTTCGTCCGCGTGCTCCTCCGCCCACTCGGTTGAGCCGAGAAGCGCCGGCTCTTCACCATCCCACGCGCAGTAGATGAGGGTCCGCTTGGGCTTCCAGCCTTGCTTCAAAAGTTCGCCGAAGGCCCGAGCTTCCTCGAGTTCAGCGACCAAGCCGGAGATGGGGTCCTCGGCGCCGTTCACCCAGGCGTCGTGGTGATTGCCGCGCACCACCCATTCGTCGGGATACTCCGACCCGCCAACCCGCGCAATCACGTCGTAGAGTGTTTTGATATCCCAGTTTGATTTGACCTTGAGGTGCACCTTGGCGGGGCCGGGACCGAGGTGATAAGGGAAGGGAAGCGCGCCGCGCCACTGCTCAGGCGCCATCGGCCCCTTAAGAGCAGCGAGCAAAGGTTGCGCGTCGCCGTAAGAAATGGGAAGAACGGGAATCTTGGTGATGGTCTGGACGTCCTCGAGCGGCAGTCGCTTGGCGGCCTTGGTGGCCCCAACGCCGGGCGTGAGCGGGTCGCCAGGATAAAGGGTGTCGTCCATGACGCTGCCGCGTTGCACGCCTTCGCGGGGACGAAAGGCTCCAGCGGGGAAAACGTCGCCCTGAAAATAACCGTCTCCGCGTGGATCGGAGTAGATCAGGCAGCCCACCGCTCCATGCTCTGCCCCTACTTTCGGCTTGATCCCCCGCCACGATCCCCCGTAGCGAGCGATGACAATGGCGCCTTGGACGGAAATCCCCAGCCGCTCGAGTTGCTCGTAATCCTCGGGCACGCCGTAATTGACGTAAACCAGCGGCCCCGTAACGTCCCCGTCCCTCGAATAGGCATTGTAAGTGGGTAGCTGTTCGTCATGCTGGCTGGAGGTCGGGTCCTCGGGGACTGTCGGCTCCTCCAGCTTGGCCGTGAACTTCGTGGGCTCAACCAGCTCAACCAGCCGTTCTTTAGGAGTGGGGAAGAGCACTTCGAAGTTCTCAATGTGCGCATCCCAGCCCCACTCTTTGAAGCGGGAGAGAATCCATTCCGCGTTCTCCTTGTCATACGGTGAACCTACATGGTGCGGTCGGGCGGAAAGACGCTTCATGTAATCACGTAGGTTGTCGGGAGAGGGTATGGAGCGAAACTTTCCTTCCCATTCTCGCTCTGCCCGCGCGGCGTTCAAAGAGAAGCCTTGCAATGGAACCGGTTCTTCGGCCGGCGCGGCAGCGAGCGTTAGGGTCGAGAGCAATAGGATTACAGTGAATTGCCAACGGTGCATGAAACAGCCTCCTCGAGAAATCGCATGAGAGTATAGCGCATTCTGGCGGGTGGATGTGCCCCCTCCTTACCATGACCATTTCCTCTCGCGCGGCATCTGAGCTAAGTGCGTGATCGCTCCTTGGGAGCTAGAATTGTGGTAATCTGGACGGAACCGGGGCAACATTGTGCTCCGGCCTTGCAGGATGCTGAGGCAAGGTATTGGCATGTCATCTTGAGCGAAGAGGTCAGGAGTCAATCTGGCAGGCTAGGGATTAGGGGCTGGGGAAGCGGAACCCAGTCCCTAGCCCCTAGCACGCAGTCCCCAACCGGAGGGATGGGTGAGTGGTTGAAACCGGCGGTCTTGAAAACCGTTAGCCTCGCAAGGGGCTCGAGGGTTCGAATCCCTCTCCCTCCGCCACTCTTATGATTCGAGTTCCTTGCTGTCCCCGGCGAGATTCTTCGCTCCGTTGCGCTCGGACCGTGTGGATGGAATCGGACCTAGCGTAGTAGCAGCGGGCTTTGCCACAAGGGTTTCGCCCAACCAAAGCCTGCGTGTTTTGGCGGTCGAGGCGCTGTTAATGCCTATGGCGCATAGCCGTGGGCCCGGTACCACTCGACTGCTTTGCGCAGTGCCACGCGGGCCGGGGTCTGTGGGAGTCCAAGTTCTCGTACTGCCTTCCCTGGATCAAAGAACTCGTGCCGGCGCGCTAGGCGCACCTTGTCCGGAGTGGCCGCGGGTATTCGGTGTGGGTTCAACCTCGCCATCGTCACGTCTACGTAGGCCCAGCACTGCGCCACCCAGTGTGGAATGCGGAGGCGCACCTGGGGCCTTTCGGAGACTTCGGCGAGCAGGTCGAGGATTTGCTTGAGTGTGAGGTTTTCTCCACCCAGGATGTATCGCTCGCCTACCTGCCCCCGTTCTGCGGCCAGCAGGTGACCTGCCGCCACATCTTCGACATCGATGATGTTCAGGCCGGTATCCACATAACCGAAAATGCGCCCGTTCAGGAAGTCCACGATGATCTGGCCGGTGGGCGTGGGCTTGTGATCGCCGATCCCTACCGGTGAGCTGGGATTGACGATGACCACCGGCAGGCCTTGGCGCGCGAAGCTTCGAGCCACCTCCTCGGCGAGGAACTTGGAGCGTTGATACGGACCGATCCGATCGGCTAGTGTACTGGGTGTATCCTCGGTCGCAGGAGAGCCGTCCTCGTGGACGCCCAGAGCGGCGATCGAACTAGTGTAAACGATGCGCTCAATGCCTTCCTGGCGGGCAACTTCCAGCACCTGACGCGTGCCTTCCACATTGGCCTGGTAGAAGTCGTTCCAATGGTACCCCCAGTAGCTATAGAGGGCCGCAACGTGGAAGACCCAGCCACAGCCTGCCATCCCTCGGCGCAGGCTCTCGCCGTCTCGCAAGTCACCCTCCACTCGCTCCACGGGCAGGCTGTCCAGTTGCCGCGTGTCCGCCCTAGGACGTACCAGGGCCTTTACCTCATGTCCGGCCTCAAGCAGTCGCCTCACCACAGCGCTGCCGACAAACCCTGTGCCTCCGGTAACAAAGGCGCGCATTGTCTCTCCAATTTCTTCCAGGCTTTCGGAGTGCGGCAGCTTGCTGCCGCTTTCCTTTGCCGAAAGCCTACTTCCGGCAGCACCTCGAGCAAGCTCGAGACGCAAAAGCGGCAGCAAGCTGCCGCACTCCAAAGCGCTCGCACATGAGGGAGCATCGGGTTCACCCGGCGACGGCATGCTTGATCAGTTGCAGGCTCTGGGCCCACACGCGCCCGCCAATCTCCGCCGCCTCAGCCATCACAGCTTCAAATGATGAGGCAATCATCTCCACTTCCTCGTCCCCGATGATCAGCGGCGGGAGCAGTTTGATGATGTTGATGTCAGGACCACCCACCTGGGTCAGAATCCGATGATCGCGCATCAGGGCCATCACTACCAACTGGGCGAACAAGCCTCTCTGAGCGGTCTCGGCGGCCGTCCAGGCGGCACGCAGCCCCAGCGATCGCGGCGCTTTGAACTCAATCCCGATCATCAGACCCTTGCCGCGCACGTCCGCGATCATCTCGTAGCGTTCCTGCAAGGCCGCCAGCCTTCTTAGAAGCTTCCCTCCCATGGTTGCGGCGCGCTCGATCAGCCGTTCTTCATCCAGGACATAAAGAGTGGCTAGACCGGCCGCCATGGCCAGCTCATTCTGCCCGAAGGTCGTCGAATGCACCTGGCAGCGCTCCAAGCGGCTGAAGGTCGCGTCATGGATGCTGCGACGCGTGATGGTGGCGCTGACGGGGATGTAGCCGCCCCCCAGTGACTTGGAGAGCGTGACGATGTCAGGCTCGAGACTCCAGTGCTCGCCGCAGAGAAAGCGCCCGGTACGTCCCATCCCCACCTGAACTTCGTCGCAGATAAAAAGTGTGCCGTGCTTCCGGCACAAGCGCTGAGCCTCCGGCAGGTAGTTGTCGGCGGGGATGTATACTCCCTTTCCCTGGATTGGTTCGACGATAAATGCGGCCACATCTCCCTGGCGAAGTTGCCTCTCCAGCGCCGCAAGATCGTTCATTGCTACAGCATCGAACCCGGGCATCAGCGGTTCAAACCCCTTGCGGAATTGGCTTCCACCATTGAGTGCGAGGGTGCTCAGGGTTAACCCGTGAAACGCGTGGTCCAGGTAGAGCATGCGGGGGCGTTTGGTCGCCGCACGGGCGAACTTGATTGCGGTGTCTACGGCGTCGGCGCCAGAGTTGGCGAAAAAGACCGCGTCCAGCCCGGCCGGCATGCGCTTGACCAACTCCTCGGCCAGCAGGCCTGCCAGCAGGGGGCAATCCATCTTGACCAAGTTGGGACGGTCGAGAGCGAGCACCTCTTGCATCGCCTGCTTGACAACCGGGTGGCCCCGCCCCAAGTTGAACACGCTGTGGCCGGACAGCAAATCCAGGTAGCGGTTGCCCTCGGCATCCCACAAATAGGAGCCTTCCCCACCCGTATATATCTTGTCGAAGCCAATGATCGCCTGAACGCGAGCCAGGCTGGTGTTCATGTACTGCCGGTGCAAGGGGTACGGTTCGCCCTGCCGCTTTTCAATGAGCTTAGCGATGGAGTATGTCATGGCACATTCCTCGAATTCAGACGGATTTGTTGCGCACGACCAAACAACTCTTTCAGCGTGCTATTTCCGGCTGCTTAGGCTCCGTCCCTGCTGGTGGGGTTACGGGGATTAGGCGACCCCGCCGAACATAGAACTTCGATTCCCGCCAAGAGACACGATTCGAAAAGAGTGTGGCCGCCCAGATGAAGAACCCCACGGCGTCGCGCAAGGGGATCAGCCACCATTTTCGGGGCAGGAGCGGGTCTTTCAGTCCGTGCGCGCCGAAGGTGAAAGCCATGGCCAGGCGAGTTACCAGGTAAGTGCTCAGGTAGCCTATTGCCGTAAGACGCGAAGGCGCCACCGCGGCTGCCGCGAGCGACCAGGGCAAGCCCTGTGTAAATAGAAGTCCCGCATATCCCCAGGGCCGGCAGTGGTGTGTGACCACACCCCACCGCCAGTGATGCTCGAAAAACTCCCGTGCCGTGCTTGAAGCGCACAGCGTCTGCACCGTGCAGGGCGCCAGTTCCACACGGTAGCCACGAGCGGCGATGCGCCTGCCCAGTTCGTGGTCGTCGGCAGCGCAGTCGGCCAAGGCTTCGAAACCGCCAATCTCGGCCAGACGGGATCGGGTGACCGCCATCGTCGCGCCCAGGGCAAAGTTCATCCCTTCGAGCTTCCGCGCCACGAGCGTGCTGGGCAGGAAATCCGAGGTCAGGTTTAAGTCCTCGAGTTCGGACCAGAGGTTGCGTTCCGTCATTCCCACGTACAAACACGTCACGGCTCCCACGGAGGGGTCGCGAAAGGGTGAGACGACGCGCCGCAAGTAGTCAGGCTTCACCCGGATGTCGCTGTCGCTCACGACCAGCAATTCGTGCCGCGCCTCGCGCTCCAGGCGGCAGAGCTTGGCCACTTTGTTGTTCGAGCCAGGGGTTCCCGAGCCTGCCAACAGGCGCATCGGCACGCTGGGAAAATCGCTGATGAGCTTCTCAATGATGGGAATGGCAGGGTCGCGCCCGTCGCCAACTGCAAACACGATTTCGTATTCGGGGTAATCCTGCCGGCAGAAACTCGCCAGATTTTCGTAAGCCTCATGCTCCAAACCCCTCAGGGGCTTCAGGACGCTGACGGGAGGTGAGAAGTCCGCCGTTACCTCGCAATGCCGCCGGAAAAACTCCCAGGCGCAGAGGGTGGCCGCCAAGTAGTACACAAACGGCAAAACCGCTATCGCAAGTATCGCCCACCTGAGAAGTGGCACGTGCATTCGTCCCTTCTGTTTCTAAACCGCTGGTATCGGCCTGGAGTCGAGCAATAATGTGCCTCCCCTCTCCCCCTTGGGGGAGAGGGTGGACCGCCCCCGGCGTTTTCTCCAGCCGGAGCAGGCCGGGTGAGGGGGTTCTTCGGCCAAACACGGACCAGTTCAACGCCTAGCCGGCGCACACGAGCGCCACTCCTACGGAGACCAGCACGATCCCTGCCCAGCGGGCCGGTGACAGGCGTTCCCCCAGCAGAAACTTCGCGCCCAGCCCCCCGACTACGTAACTGAACGCGGTAGCGGGAATGACAAAGCTGACATCCGCCCAGGACAGCAGGGTGAGAAGAGAGAAAAAGCCCACCGCTAATAGCCCAATTGCCAGCCACATCCAGCGCGACCGGAAGGCCCGCCCGAGGACGGCGAGCAACGCTGCCAGCTCAAAGTTCTTCACCTCCCCGATGTCCTTCATGGCGCGCGTCACGGCGATTTCCCCTCTGGTGTTGGCGAGAACCGTGATGGCCAGGAATACTGCGGTACGTATGGTCATTGTTGCCTCGTGGTACTCGGCGTGGTGTGGCCCACCAAGCTCACACCCACGCAAATGATCAATATTCCGACCCAATGCAGGGGCGCCACCTTCTCGCCAAGCAGGAAATGGCCCACCAGCGGGACCACGGCGAAGACGGTGGCTGACGATGGCGACACGTAACTGTAGTCAGCCCAGGACAGTACCACCATGAAGCAGCCGAGGTAGAGCAGAAGCGCGCCGATCCCCATCCAGATCCAGCCACTGCTGAAGATCCCCATGAAGAGTCTGACTAGATCCATAGCCGACGCGACCCGCACCGCGCCGAGCTGCTTCATGCCCCGGCTCAGCAGGATGTTTCCCGTCGAGCCAAAGAGCACGATCAGGGGTACCATGATGGTGGTTTTTGCCCGCAGGGCGACTGGGAAACTCACGAATAGGCTCCTAAGAGCGGGCGGCACGGTCCGAGCCGGAGTGGGCCCCGGAGACCGCGACCATGCTCGGCTTGGGAGAGCTGCTTGGCGCGTACTTACGGCGCTCAGCCCGTACCCGAAGGTATCCGACCGCTTCGTGGTAAAGGCGGCGGCGTTCATCGCCATCCCACAGCGCCTCGCGGACGATACGCCACACCACGCGCGGGCGGAAGTAATAGGAGTCGTAGAAACGGTTCATGGCTGCCATCATCTCGGTCCGCCCGAGACCCGGGTACTCGAGGTGGGGGAGCTGATAACCGCCGGCATCCGTAGCCGCCTCGGAGGCCAGGAAGTTATTCCGCGCCGCATACTCGTAAAGCTCCGTTCCTGGGAAAGCATGGGCCACCGAAACCTGGATGGTCTGCGTGTCGAGTTCCTTGGCGAATTCGATGGTGCGTTCGATGGATTCCCTGGTCTCGCCGGGCAAGCCGATGACGAAGTCACCATGGATGACGATGCCCACCTTCTTGCAGTTCTTTGCGAAGGCGCGAGCCATCTCGACGGTGGCGCCCTTCTTGATGTTCTTGAGGATCTGCGGGTCCCCGGACTCGAATCCCACCACCACCAACCGGGCCCCGGCGTCTGCCATGGCTTTGAGCGTTTCGTAGTCGCCGTGCACGCGCGCGTTACAGGACCAGCGGAAGCCGAGCGGTTTGAACTTTTGGCAGAGTTCCAGCACCCGGTCCTTGCGGATATTGAACGTATCGTCGTCGAAGAAAAGCTCCTTGGCCTGAGGGAACAGTTGTAGCGCTTGGCGGACCTCCTCCACCACGTTGTCCGAGGAACGCACCCGCCAGGCGTGTCCGGAAATCGTCTGCGGCCACAGGCAGAAGCTGCACTGCGCCGGACAGCCGCGGCTGGTGTAGAACGAAACGTAGGGGTAGAGGAGGAACGGCAGGTTGTATTTCTCCACGACCAGGTCCCGCTTGTAAACTTCAGTGGCGAAGGGGAGCGCGTCGAGTTCTGCGGTCTCGAGGGGCGGACGCACAGGGTTGTGAACAACCTGGCCGCTCTTGCGATAGCTGACCCCGGCAATCTCGCTCAGCGGCTTGCCCTGGGCAAACTCCACCACCGCATGGTCGAACTCGCCGCGCACGATGAAATCGAGGTCGCGACTGGCCATCAGGCTTTCATTGGGCTGGACTTGGACGTGCGGACCCACGAAGGCGATCCTAATTTCCGGTTTGACATCCTTGAGGCGCCGCGCCAGGCGGACATCGCTTTGGAAACCCACGGTGGAGGTGAAGACCACAACGAAATCGTAGCCGCGTGCGATTTCGACGGTCTGGGTGGGCGTCACCTTGTGCGGAGGGGCGTCCAGCAGCCTGCTGTCCGAAAGCATCCCTGCCGGGTAGGTGAGCCACGCCGGATACCAGAAGGACTCGGTCTCGCGCGTGGCGGGCCAGCGTGCGCCAGCCCCGCCGTCGAAATTCTCGAAGCTTGGCGGGTTGAGGAAGAGCGTTTTCATGGCTGAAGATATAAGCGGCTCCCACGGGCTCTTGTAGCAGAAGGACCTCCGTAAAGGCCCAGCCCATTTTTACGAACGCCTATTGTACTCGAAGCGCGTGCGACGTCTGAAACTCTTTTGGTTCCATGAAAAACAACGCCACTCCCGGTGTGAAGGCGCAGTGAATCAAACTGCCGTCGTGCGGTCAACGTAACCGTTGTCCAGCTTTAACCCAAGATTTCCATCTTGGAATTCCGGGTCGCTTGAAGTGTACACCCCACAGCATAATCAGGATGCAGCCGGAATTGGGACGACAAGTAGCGGGTCGCAGTGTAAGCAAACGCGACTTTGGGCGAGATCCACTGGCAGCCTAAGAAGTGCTGGCGAGTTCATGATGGAGGACCATTAACTGACGAGACCGGAGGGCGCAGGTCGCGTAAGCGCGGCCTTCGTTATCGTTAAACTCAACCTCAAACACGCCGGGCGCGAGAGTTTCCACTACCGTACCTACTTGCCCACGCTGTAGGCTGCGAGACGGGAGATCTTCTAACAGCGCCACCACCGCGAAAGGCTTGATATTCTCCATGGTTTTTCCTCACAGCACGTAGCAGGTTACCAGGCGAGGTACTTTCTCATACGTCAAAACAATCCAGAGGCTCCGAACTGTAGCTGAGCCTCTCGGCCCCGTCATTCGAAAGTCTAGCACGTATCTTTGCCCGTAGTCATCCTGCTCTTCGAGGGTTGCACTCTTTTCAACCGCGGCGTCCAAGAGCGTTTGTCGGAGGATTTCAGCGTCCTCGCTGGTTATGCCCAGGGCAGACGAGAAGACACGCGCCTTGTGCCGGCCACGAAGGTGCTGTTCGTTCAGTAATCACGGAGTTTAGCCAGGTCGACGACCGCTCGGTCTCCGTTTGGTATCTTCACTGGCGCCCCTTGTCGAGATATGCTGCCTGCCGTAGCTGACTTGCTTCTGACTCAAGTCTTTAGCTGCCGAGGAATCGTAGCTCATTTCCCATTGCGGCGCCAATCCCATTTGGACAAATGTCCAGCTCAGCTTACCCCCCAACCAAGATGCTAAGGTCAAGAGCGAGGCGGAACCTGGGGCGGGTCTCGCGGCTCTCCTACGCCCACATGATTCCGAACGGGACCTACAATTTCGTTGGCGGCATCGCAGGAGTTGATCTTGCGTATAATACGTTAGAGTAAATCTATGCACGCTCGCTGCCGGTGGGCCAGTTAATCTCATCACCTCGCGAGGTTGGCGTTCGCAACCAAGTCGTGCCAAGATCCGCACGCTACACCTGAAGGATATCGCCCTCGCGCGCCACCATTTGGTACAGGACTGGACTCACAATGCAGCCGAGGAACAGCCTCGAGACCAGGCCGGCCACAATGACGATGGCAAAGGGCCGCTGTGAGTCCGACCGGATACCGTGCGAGAGTGCGGCGGGCAGCAGGCCAAGGCAGGCCACAAGCGCCGTCATCATGATGGGCCGCAGGCGCAGGAGCGAGGCCTCGCCGGTCGCGTCCCGAATGCTCTTGCCCTCCAGCCGGAGCTTGTTGATGTAAGAAGCCAGAATGACGGCTGTCTCCTCCGAGACGCCCACCAACGCCAGTAGTCCGAGTTCTTTAGGCTTGAGTCCGGTGGCGATTAAAGAGAAGCAGGTGAACAAGAAACATGAGCATCAGGACACCGCCGAACGTACAGACGATTGTGGCGCCCGTCGGTAGATCCAGCGCGACGGAGAGATACACGCCCAACGCTGAGACCAGCGTCCCCATTGTCCAGCCGAGGGCCAGTCGCCGCCCGATCCGATCCGCGAACAGCATGGCGCCCACCGAGGGTACGATCAAGTAGCAGAAAACCAGCAGGACTCCGGCGATGGCGACCGACGACGTGACGACGAATCCGAATGAAGCGTAAAAGAGGAAGTCCCAGAAACGAATCGAGATGCCCTGGGCCTCGGCCCCCTTGGGATCGATAGAAATGAGCAGGAACTTCTTGCGGAAGACAAAGTGGAACAAGCCAATGGCCGCATAGAGGGCTGCGGTTTTGGCCACCTCCGGGCCGGAGACCGCCAGGATGTTGCCCACCAGCATATCCTTCAGGTGCTCGGTTTCACCGGTGGCTTTGCTCATGGCCAGAATCGCCGCGGCAGAGGCTACGGCGTAGGCAATGCCAATAATGGCTTCCTGCGGAATGTGCGCGCGCCGCACCCGCAGGAGGGCGAAGACCGCCGCACCGAGAAAGGTGAAAGCCAGGCTGATCCAGTAGGTATGGCCGTTGTGCGGGTCCATGCCGAGAAGGATTGCCACCGTAGCCCCCAGCGCTGCGATCTGAGCCAGGGCGAGATCGACGAAGATCACCCCGCGCTCGACCACGTGCACGCCCAGGTAGGCGTGGATGCCCGTCAGGATCAGACTGGCCAGGAACGGCATCAGCAAGAACGGAAGAATTTCCATTCAACCTCCCTCGTCACCCTAATGCGCGGCCACAACCGCTTTACTGAGCAGGGCAATATCGTAGTCGAAAAGTTTGAAATAATCCGTCACTTCTTTCTCCCCACCCACCGAAGGGAGCATGACCAGGACCTGTGCTCCCGTCTGGCTGGCAATGCTATCGGGGGTTTTCAGGTCGAAGTAAGGTTCGACCATGATCAGCTTTACGTTGTCGCGCCGCATCATGCCGATAAGTTCCAAGGTGTGGCTGGGAGAAGGTGGAATGCCTGGGCGCGGCTCGATGTAGCCGACCACATTCAGATCGAAACGTTTGGCGAAATTCGGCCAGGACTTGTGATAGGAAACCACTTTCAGCCCGTGGAACGGCTTCATGGTTTCGTCCCAGGCCTTTTCCTGAGTGCTCAGCCGCTGGCTGAACGCCTCGAGGCGCTGTGCGAAGTAGCCGGCATCTTCGGGCCGCATCTCCGCGAGCTTCATCTGAATCCCGTGGGCGATCCGGCGACCGTTCTCCGGGTCAAGCCAGTAGTGAGGGTTGCCCAGCGGATGCACATCGCCCATGGCCCGCGTGACCACGCCGGTGGGCTTTTCGAGTATCTCCGCAAAATCCGAAGCGTCCAAGTAGCCCGCCGCTCCTACCTGAATTCGCGGGTTGCCGGACTGGGTAATCAGAGGGGGCAGCCAGCCAATTTCCAATTGCAGGCCGACCACAATCAGCAAGTCTGCCTTCCGCAGCTTGAGCAAGAAGCTGGGCTTCGCCTCCACGAAGTGCGGATCCTGATAGCCACGGGCAATGGATTCCACGTCGATGTGGTCGCCGCCGATCTCCGACGCCAGCGCTGCCAGATCGCTCGTCGCGGTCACGACCCTGAGTTTCGAAGCGCTCCTCCCCGAGACCGGGGAAAGCAAGCCGAGCGCAATAGCCATGGTCGAAATCAAAACGAGACGCAGTCGAACGTATCCTGGGTTCATGTAAACTCCTTAGAAGGGGTGAGCGCCGTGAGCCCCCAGAGAGAATTGGAATTGGAAAAGTAATTCATTCGCGTCCCGGCCGTCAGCATACCGGCCGAACCGATACTGTCCCCGAATCTGGCTGAACTCGCTGGGCCAGTAAGTGAGGATGGTGGAAAAGCCGGAGTCGGTGAGGCTGGCGTTAGTCGCCCGTTCGGAGCGGTCGTATCGCTCACCGACGAACCATCGCCTGCCGAGTTGGTAGTCGCCGGAGGTATAGAACCCAAAGGCCTGCTGAACTGGTCCGACCTGCTCGCGTTCGCTCCAGATCAATTCGCTGCGGCCGATGAAGGAGTGGTAGATGGCGCGTCGCAGCGGCTTCCAATGCAACGTGGCATCTATGCCATACAGTTGCGTCCGATATGCGCTACCCACCTCGTTATGCCCTCGCGCGTAGGAGAAGCCCAGATCAACATTGGTATTGTCGGTAAGGTCTTTGTAACCGCGCAAGTGGCCGACCAGGCTGATCTCGCCCCTTTGGTTAGACTTGAAGACATCGCTGGAGTCGCCCCGGAAGACCTGTGCTGTCGCCTCCAGGAAAATGTCCTTAGGCGCCGGCAGGATGCGGGTTACTGATATGCCGGCATCATCAATCCCGTCTTCGCCCCCTACGAGGTTCTGAGTGACTAACGGCCGGTCCGCCCATGGGAGCACGTGATTGTGAAGGGTGTTGACCTTGCCAAAAGCGGCGCGCATCTTGCCCACCTTGGCGACCAGTCCCCCAGGCAACGACGTGAAGGTGATGTACCCTTCCTCCAGATTTACGCCTTCCTCACCGAAGGAGAGGAAGAAGTCGGCGCGCGCGTAGGGATCGACAATGGCCTGCAAGCCGACTTCCGACTCGTGCATTTCCAAAGCCGGCCCCGGCCGCACCGGGTTCTTGCCAGCAGCACCGAGAAAGTCGCCGATCACACTGATGTCCGGGTTCAAGGCTTTGGCGGCAGCACTGGCGCCACCATAGACCGGCAACTGGCCCGCAGACTCACCCGGCAACACTGGAGTCGCCGCCACCGTGGGTGGGGCTTGGGCCGGCGGCAGCGCCTCGATGTGTGGCTGCGTGGCTGCCGCTGGCGCGGGCGGCGGAGGGACCGCCGCAACCGCAGGGGTCGGCTTAGGGACCTGCACTACGGCCATGGGCGCAGCCGAGGTTACTGCCGCGAGGGCAGTCTTGAGCGCCTTGATCTCTTCCTCCAAAGCCTGGATGCGGTCTTCGTTGGCCTTCAGCCGTTCCTCCACGTTACCATTCGTTTGCGCCCCAAGGATTCCGGGCGCGAGAACCAGCAACCAGACCAGAACCACAAGTCGTCGCATGGTAAGAATCCTCCTGGCCGATTCAAGTTAAGGTGATCAGCAAAGGCGCGGTCCGGTGGCGTCGCCCTGGAAACAGCGGCTCCCGAGCCCTGCCGATGACTTACCTTTGGATGCCTGCGAGCCAAACCGGGCGACATAAGTTCTTGCGCATTCGGCTGTAGCGGCGGTCTCTGACTGCCGGTGGGCGCTCATCGAGCGCCGCTACAATTTCTGTCGCTCTGTACAGCGCGTGCCAGGCGTTCCGTTCAAACAATGTTCGCGAACTGATGCAGCCGCATCTTGCTACTTTAAGAGCGTCAACCGAATCCTTATGGCAAATTCATCGTGCCCACCGCCTCCCGCAACTGCTCGAGCGCCAGCATGTAGGTGGCCAGCGCCTGACGATAGGCCAGTTGCGTAGCGCGGTAACTGCGCTCGGCGTCCAGAAAGTCCAGCAGGCTGGCGGCGCCGCGCTTGTAGGCGTACTCCGAGATGTCGCGCGAGTCCTGGGCCTGCTTCAAGTACCCCGACTCGTAGAGCCTGACCACGGAGTCGCCCTCCTTGGCCGCCTCGTAGGCCGTGGTCACATCCGTCATCACCGTCTCCTGGGCCGCGATCTTCGACTCCTGCGACTGGGTGATGGCGTAGTGGGTGCGCGCGATCTCGCCCTGGTTGCGGTTGAAGATGGGGATTTCCATGTTGAAGATGAAGCTGGCGCTGTTGATCCCGGTGACGTGGGTGTAATCCAGCGTGGTGGTCGGGTCGCGCTTGCCGTTGGCGACGGCGAGCCGATGCTGGCTCTCGGCCGCGGTGACTCCCTGGATCGCGGCCCTGAGGTCCGGGCGCAATCCGAGCGCGGTCACCTGCATGTCGTCCCTATTGCCGTGCAGAGGAACGTAGCTGAGGTCACCGACCACGTCGTAGTTTCCGGGCACGGTGTCATAACCGAGCTGGCTGCGCAGGCTGGCCAGCGCCTGGACCAGGTTCAGCTCCGCCGAGGAGACGTCGGTCTGGAACTGGAGCAACTGCAGCTTGATCTTTAGGAGGTCGCCCTCGCTGATGCCGCCCGCCTTGTAGCGCGCGGCGCTGATGTCCACCGTCTCCTGGAAGCTCTTGAGGTCCTGCTTGGCGAACTCAAGATTCGACTTGGCCAGCAGTATGCCGATGAACTGCTGCCCGACGTTGAAGGAGAGCGAGCGCTCGTTGTTGCTCACTTGCGACTGGGTGACCGCCGTCTGGTCGCGCGCCGCCCGGATGCGCGCCTGCCGTTTGTGCCCGCGCTCCCAGGTGTAGGAGAGCCCGACGTCAAACTCGGTGATCTGATTCAGGTTGGTCGAGTTGAAATCGTGAGGGGTTAGGGGCACAAACAGGTCGTCGTAGTCAAACACCGGGTTCGGGCGGATGGCGGCGCTAATCTCCTGCGCCCGGCTCTGCTGAATCTGGGTGCGCGCCGCCTTCAGGGCGTGATTGTGCTCGATCGCCAGCCGGATGGCCTCGTCGAGGCTGATCTTCATGCTGGGCGGAGGCTGGCTCTGCGGCCTCGCGACCTGCGCTGCCGCCACCATCAGGAGTGAAAGCGCCATCCGCCTCGAGAGTCGAAATCGCTTCAAAATCAATATGAATCGAAAATGCATTTCGGCACCTGAACTGACCCACCAGGATGAATTCTCACCGAGGAAGACGTGGCTACAGACTCATCTTCCTTTGGGGCTTGCCAGGGGCAAGCATGAAATCGGGGATAGAGCTAGGCGAGAGGCGGAGCGCGCCCGTAGAGAGTGGTGGGCCGAAGGGAATGAAAGATGCTGAACGAAAACGCCGCCAGGACGGAAACCGCGCCTCGAGCTTCGGGCGCCGTGGCGCCTGGGGCAGGCCGGGCAGCCGCGTGCCGTACGATCTGGCAGGCGGTGCAGAGCAATCCGTTTTCGACATCCGGCTGCTGTGCCTGGCTCGCCCTGCGGACGGCCGTCGGGTGCGGCGCCGAAGTCCCGAGCGTTTCATGGTGGTGAAGCGCCACGACCCACAGCAGGTTCACCTGGAACAGCGCCAGGCAAAGCGTGGTCGCGACCTTCAACCATCGACGACTCAAGTAAGCACGCACAGGGCTCCATTATAGCGAACTTATGTACGCCCACGCCAGGGGGCGCATCGAGTCATATTAAATGTCACCGGTGAGGCGCCGTCAAGCCATTTAGAAAGGTAGCCCGTCAAGCCGTCCACGATGTTATCCAGTGGAGTACTTCCGAGCCGTTTACGTCCGTTATCGACGGGCGGACCGGCGGGGGAGGGAGAGGATCTTGGAGGAGTTTTGTGCGAACACGCGATACCACCGCAAGTACGCCCTGCGGGACTGCGGGCCCGTAAGCAGCGGCTGAACAAACGCGTCTACGGGGGCACCCGGCCGGGTCGCCTGCTGAAACATCAGGTTGCCATCAAGAGCGAGCGCTGGGATGCGCAGGTTCCAGGGTTTGCGGAAGACGACCTAGTGGCGCCCTCGCGAAGGTGTGAGTTGACATCCGAGACTCTGATGGGGCGAACCCCCGCTCGGAGTCCGAGTAGAATCCCATAGTTGGCCTCACAGCCACCCGGGATACCCGCCGGGGAGGCAGCCTACTGAAGCACGACCCAAGAAGGGCAGCCGGAGCGAATTGCGGAGAAGTGCTGCTTGGTGGCAAAGAGTTCGGTCGCCGGGAATTTGCCTGGAGTTGTGCCCAGTCTGTGCTCGGTCTACTTGGATGGTGGTTGCATTACTGGGCTGGGTCTGATGAATGAAAGGATCTGATTCAGCAGCAGGTAATGGGAAACAAGGTGGCTGGGAGGCAGGGATTCGAACCCCGATACGCAGATCCAGAGTCTGCAGTCCTACCGTTAGACGACCTCCCAACGGGGCACCCTGATAGAAGTAAATGGGGTTGCCTTATTTTGTCAAGCGATGATTTCTGTTGCGGCCGCCCCATCCGGCCGGGCAGGCAGCAGCAAGGATGCAGAAAAATCAGAACAAGCGGAAACTGACTTCGACTATGACGCGCACTGGGACGGGAGACCCGTTGCGCAGAGCCGGTTTGAATTTCCAAGTCCGCACTGTTTCCAAAGCCTTTTCGTCGAGCCCGAGGCCTAGAGGTCTCACTACCTTGGGATCGATAACATTGCCCTGGGTATCCACAACAATCCAAAGCACCACGGTGCCCTGGTACTTCGCCTTGCGGGCTTCCTCGGAGTAAGCGGGCTCGGGTTTGTAAATCGGTATCGGGGCGCTGACACCGCCACCCACGCTATAAATCCCGCCGCCGGTCCCGCCACCTTCGCCGGGGCCCAAGCCGCCTCCTTTGCCAGAACCGATGCCGGTCCCTTCACCGGAGCCAATGCCGCCACCCGTCCCCGGCCCGTTGGAGGGAGGGCCCAAAACGCCTTGCGGATCGCCCCAGGGCATGTTCGAAGCCATCTGGGGCAGCTTCAGCTCCGGCGGGCCCAGCAAAGTGGGCTCGACCTGCAGCTTGGGGTTTGGGTTTCTAATCACGGCCAGCGGGGGAGCGAGTTGTTGCTTCGCGAACCTGGGAACCGCACCCTTTGAAGCCGGTGTCGGCGACCGGTCGCCTCCTCCACCACCACCCCCTGCCTTCTTGCGCCCCTGTAATTCCGCCAAATAGGGCGATATATCAACCGCTTCATACTTGGTCGACGCCTTGACCTGCTGGGTCATGTGTTCCACGAAGAAGGGCAAAATAATGATCGCAACTGCCATCAAGTGAAGGAGCAGGGCATTCAGCCATGAGCCAGACTGCGGCTGATAGTCCTGCCAAATCTCCGGGACATCGACGGGCGTTGAAGTAATCGGAATCGAGGGAGGTTTCGGCTTCTCAAACAGTGTCCTGAGCTCGTTCCGAATATCCAGAATCCAGGGAGGCATGTCCGTGGCAGGCAGAGGGGCCTCTCCCCGGTAATACTCTTTCGGAACGGTGATCTTCGGTTCGTGGAGCCTTTCCAAAATCTGCCGGAAAAGGGAAACGGGTGCAAGGGTGGAATCAACGAAGGTGAGGTGGTACTCAGGCTCGGGGATCCGGGGACTTGCGCTCGGAGTAGCGTCCGTGCTGATCTCGACCTCGGTATCACTGGTTGGCATTACACTCATGTCCTGTCCCTCGGGCTTCTCGGCAGCCCGGATATGATCCTGTCACCCTCTCTCGTTGAATGATGGCCGCCAGCCCTCCGAGGTTGCATGCCGGAACAACTATTCTCTGTTCGCCATTACTCAAGGACATTGTTCATTTTACCACAGTCAATCGCCCCCCGCTCACTGGAGAACTGCTACCGCCGGCAAGCCACAAGCCACCTCCCACTAAATCATTTGACGCAGCAAACCCGCATGAAGTTGCGTAAGAAAATGACGACCCATGGGGATAAGACAAGCCATCACTTCAGCGTCGTGCGCTCGTCAACCCTGATTTGCTAGACACTCTCTTTGCACGTTCTCTATAATACTTGGCTTACGCACTCAGCGGAGGACGAATGCAGAAGACGCTAGACCTGAAGCACACTCTCAATCTTCCCCAAACTCATTTCTCCATGAAGGCCAACCTTCCGCAGAACGAGCCAAGGTGGCTGGCCAAGTGGGCGAAGGAAGATCTCTATGGCCAGATTCGCGCCGCGCGGAAGGGTGAACCGATCTTCACCTTGCACGATGGGCCTCCTTATGCCAACGGCCGCATTCACCTCGGGACGGCGCTCAACAAGATTTTGAAAGATTTCATAGTCAAGTCGAAGACTCAGGAGGGATTCAATGCCCCCTACCTGCCGGGCTGGGATTGCCACGGGTTACCTATCGAAATCTATGTGGACAAAGAACTAGGGCCGCGCAAAGCGCAAATGAGCATCGTGGAAATCCGCCAGGCCTGCCGGCGCTATGCGGAAAAATATGTGGATATTCAGCGCCAAGACTTCATGCGCCTGGGAGTTTTTGGCGAGTGGGAAAAACCCTACCTCACCATGGACTTTGAGTATGAGGCACAGACGGCTGAGGCCTTTCTGAAGTTTCTGGCGGGCGGCTATGTCTACCGCGGCCGCAAACCGGTTTACTGGTGCATCTCTGACAAGACCGCCCTGGCGGAGGCTGAGGTCGAGTATGAGGACCACCGCAGCCGCTCCATTTACGTGCGATACCCTGTGCTGACAGACCCTGCGAATCTGGACCCCGCACTCGAAGGGCGCAAACTCTACGTCATCATCTGGACCACCACGCCTTGGACGCTTCCTGCCAGCCTGGCGGTGGCGTTTCATCCCGAGTTCGAGTACGTGGCGGTGGCGGAGGATGGCGGGGATGTGTACCTGGTCGAAAGCCGGCGGCATGCCCCGGTGCTGCATGAAACGGGCCTTAAGGCCTCTAAGGTAATAGCGAGAATCCCCGGTCGGAACCTGGAGCGCCTGGAAATGCGGCACCCGTTTCTGGAGCGGAAGATTCTGGGTGTGCTGGCGAACTACGTGACGGCCGAGGACGGCACGGGCTGTGTCCACACAGCGCCTGGCCACGGGCGAGAGGACTACCTTACGGGTGTGCAATACGGGTTGGAAATCTATTGCCCGGTCGGGGATGCGGGAGAATTTACCGAAGGCCTTCCGGAATACCTGGGGAAGAAGGTCTTCGAGGCTAATGAGCCCATTGTCGAGTTACTGAAGAAACGGGGCGTGCTGGTGGGGCCGCCGGAGTGGCTGACACACTCTTATCCGCACTGCTGGCGATGCCACAATCCTGTGATCTTCCGTGCCAACGAGCAGTGGTTCATTAACATTGATCACCGGGAGTTACGGCAGCAGGCGCTGGAGGAAATCAAGAAGGTGCACTGGTTGCCGACTTGGGGTGAAGAGCGCATCACGAACATGATGGCTGAGCGGCCAGACTGGTGCATCTCCCGGCAGCGCTTCTGGGGAGTGCCGATCACGGTCTTCCACTGTGAAACCTGCAAGAAGCCCTTGCTGGACGCGGCGCTGGCGGAGCGGGCGGTGGAGCTTTTCCGGAAGGAAGGCGCGGACGCCTGGTACGCGCACCCCGTCGAAGAGCTTCTGCCCCCGGGGGCAAAGTGTACGGCGTGCGGCGGGGGGCGGCTGCGGAAGGAGACCAACATCCTCGACGTCTGGTTTGATTCCGGCGCAAGCCACTTCGCGGTGCTGGGACATCGGCCGGACCTCCCCTGGCCTGCTGACGTTTATCTGGAAGCTGGGGACCAGTACCGGGGATGGTTTCATAGTTCGCTTCTGGTGGCGCTGGGCACGCACGGCGCGGCGCCCTACCGCACGGTCCTCACCCACGGCTGGGTCCTCGACGCCGACCGCCGGGCCATGTCCAAGTCCCTTGGAAACGTGATCGACCCCAACGAAGTCATCAAAACCCATGGGGCTGAAATCCTGCGGCTCTGGGTGGCCTCAGTTGAGTTTGGTGAGGACGTGACTATCTCGGCGGATATGTTGGCCCGGCTCTCCGAGGCGTACCGCAAACTGCGCAATACCTTTCGATATTGTCTGGGAAACCTTTACGACTTTGACCCGCAAAAGGATTCCGTGGAGGGCTCGCAGCTCGAGGAGCTGGATGCTTGGGCATTGGTGCGGACGGCGGAACTGCTGGAGCGAATCCGAGCTGCCTACGACGAGTACGCTTTCCACAAGGTGTACAGGGCGATCTACGATTTTGCCACTGTGGACCTGAGCGCGTTTTACTTCGACATCCTGAAAGACCGCCTCTATACTGCCCCGGCCCATTCGACGAGGAGGCGTTCGGCGCAAACGGCGATTTACCGCATCACGGAGGCGTTGGTTCGTGCCGTGGCTCCGCTGCTGCCCTTCACGGCCGAGGAAGTGTGGGCAAATCTGCCGGGGCCGCAGGGGCGCGAAAAGAGCGTCCACCTCGCTGCATTTCTGCGGCCCGAAGAACTTCGCACAAGAGTCCCGCAGGAGTATTTCAAGCGCCTGGAAAACTGGCCCCGATTAATCGGGGTTCGCAATACTGTCCTGAAGGCGTTGGAAGTGGCCCGACAAGAGAAGTTCATAGGCGGCTCGCTGGAAGCCAAGATTTGCCTCGAGGTGGAAGGCGACCTGCGCAACCTGCTGGAGGAATATCGGCCGGCACTTCCCTCGATCTTCATTGCTTCGCAGGTCGAAGTTTCCGCCAGCCCGTTGGCAGTAGCGCCTGAAACAGATATCCCCGGCCTCAGGATCAGGATTGATAGGGCTCTGGGTCGCAAATGCGAACGCTGCTGGAATTATTCCGAGCAGGTGGGTAAAGACAGCCGCTATCCGACGGTGTGCGAGAGGTGCTTGGAGGCGCTTGAAGTAATCAGTAATCAGTAATCAGTTCTCAGTCGTCCGTTGTCCGTGGTCCGTTGCATGAGACTGCCTTCTGAGAACTGACTACTGACGACTGAGAACTGACGACTGACAACTGAGGACTGAAAACTTTCTTATGGGTGCAATTCGCGTTGGCAGGTTTTCGCGCGGTCTCTGGGGGATTACTGCCGTTGTGGTGTTCGTCGCGGACCAGGTGACAAAGGCAGTGGTGCAGGGCTCGATCCCGGAGCACACGACGGTTCCACTTCTCCCTCACTTTTTCAACCTTATCCATACCAACAACGCGGGTGCTGCCTTTGGTCTATTCTCTGACTCGCCGGCGCCTTGGAAAACCGTGCTGCTCATCGTTATCTCGGGTGCGTTGCTGGCCATGGTGATTGCCGTCATGTGGCGAAACCAACGACTCCGGTGGAAGACGGGCGTGGGGCTTGCCCTGATTCTTGGCGGCGCGCTTTCCAATCTCTTCGATCGTATCCGGCTTGGTCGAGTCGTGGACTTCCTTGACGTTTACTACCGCAGCTATCACTGGCCCACGTTCAATCTTGCCGACAGCGCCATTGTAGTAGGAGCCGGGTTCCTGGTGTTCCAGTTGCTTTTCCTGGAGTGAGGGCATCCATGTCTTTCTGGTCTGGTGTGGAGGGGATTTCGATTTGTCCCACGCGTCTCACTTTTTTGAAGTAGTCTGCGCCAGTGACAACGTGTTACCATGTATTTTCAAGGGGTTAGAAGGATGCCGAGGATATGTCGAAAAGCGCATAGGGGTGTCATTTTGACACACTTTGCGGTTCGCCCGCTTGAGAGTAGGCGACATTTGTAGCCCAGTATAGCTGAGCGCAAGAGACAACTACGGAGATTCTTCGTCCCGACAAGTCGGGACTCAGAATGACAGGCGCTTCATGATGGGTCGGTGAGCATGAACTTCTTCGGCCAGACCTCCGCTTGCACGTGACGACGATGATTTTCATCTCCTTGGGCATGACAGGTCGGAAGATGGTCTGAGACTTCAATCAATGGCCGAACAATCGCGACTTTCGATTTTCCACTTTCGATTTTCGAGTTTCCATTTTCGACTTTCGATTTTCCAATTTCTATGCCCGAAGTCCGAGAATATCTAGCTGAAGCGGATGACGCCGGAGAGCGGCTCGACATCTTCCTAACGCGGCAGATGCCGGATTGGAGCCGTAGCCAGGTACTACGCCTGATTCGCTCGGGATTGGTCAGCGTCGGCGCTCGCTTGGCCCGCAAGGGAGGGGAAGAGGTCCAAGCCGGCGATATCATCTCGGTGCGCGCGGAACGAGAAGAGCTGACGGCCACACCGGAGGCGTTGCCGCTTTGCATCGTTTACGAAGATGAGGATCTGGTGGTGGTGAACAAGCCAGCGGGAATGGCGGTGCACGTGGGAGCAGGTGTGAAATCAGGCACGCTGGTTAATGCGCTGCTGCACCATGTCAAGACTCTTTCCGCTGCCGGCGGCGCAGGGCGCCCTGGGATTGTCCATCGTCTGGATAAGATGACCTCGGGGTTGGTCGTCGTGGCGAAAAACGATGCTGCGCACCGACAACTGGCAGAACAGTTCAAGTCGCGCGCGGTGCGCAAGACCTATGCGCTTCTGGTGCACGGGCAGGTGAGCAGCGCGCAGGGTAAAATCTGTAAGCCGGTGGGGCGTGATCCCTTCCGGCGCACCCGAATGAGGGTGGGGGGGCTGCGCGCGCGGGAGGCAGTGACCCGTTACGAGGTCATCCGCCGGTTCCGCGGCTTCACACTGCTCGAAGCCCACCCCGAAACTGGCCGCACGCACCAGATACGAGTCCACTTCGCAGCCCTCGGGCACCCCATCGTTGGCGACACAACTTATGGTGCGCCGGGCAAGCTCCACCTCGGAGGTGGGGAAGTGGCGACCCTTTCGCGGACCTTTCTCCACGCAGGTTTCTTGGAGTTTCAACACCCGCGGATGCGCCGAGCGGTCAGCTTCTCCGCGCCGCTTCCTCCCGAACTGGAAGAATTCCTCGCCTCACTTTCAGAACGAGCGCGACCATAGCAAGTCGGCAGTTCTGAGTATTCAGTTATCAGTAACAACGGGTGGCAAGGCTACAGTTCTCAGTTTTCAGTAGTCAGTTGTCAGTAAGAACCGGTGGTAGGGCGAAAGCTGATAGCTGACAGCCCGTCCTGAGCCCCGAGCCCCGTATCCCGAATCCCAAATCCCGGCCCCCAGGTCCCCAGCGCCGAACCCCGAGCGGGTAGCGGGTAGCGCAGAGTTTGTGCAGTTCAAACTCTGCGGCTCTTATTTTGATGAACGTCCACTCGTTGGTTAACATGTGGAATGTATGCTGTTCGGCGAATCTTATTTTCGCTGGACGTCACGCGTCATGATCGCGCCTGGCCCCCGAAGAGCAAAAAGCCGCAGAGTTTCTGAGAAGCGAAACTCTGCGCTACCCGCTTCTTGCCGACCCTGCCCACAGGCTGACGGCGATGTGCTTCAGCGAGCGTCTGCCGGACCCATTCGGCAATCGACATTTAGCGGGAGCGCGCTTAATCTCGCCGTATTCGGGGTCCTTGAGGATGACTTGCAGTCGTTTAGCCCTAACTTGAGCGGGTAGCGCAGAGTTTGTGCAGCGGGTAGCGCAGAGTCTCGTATTCCAGAGACTCTGCGGCTTTTCCTTCAAATGTGCGTTCGTTCATCCGCCGGCAGCAGTATACGATCAACAGCCAGAATGCGATTCGCGCTGACCGCCGCGCTCAGACTCCCAGTGTAATCGTGCACACTCGACCACGGCCAGTCCTCTGCCCGTTCGACGAGGCCCGCCCTCACTGGGTTGAGGTGAATGTATTCCACCTTCTCGTAATATTCCTTAACGCTCCGCAGAGCCCGGTCGAAAAATCGGGGCTGCCGGAGAAGGCCCGACTCTTTTCTGCCGGCATTGATGCGAAGAGTCGAGCCGACCTTGATCGATTTCATTACCCGCGAGATGCTGAGCGGAAAGCGGGGGAATAAAATCGCGTGCCAGTGATCGGGCAAGAAGACCCAGGCCGTAAGCAGAAAGTGATGTTTCTCTCGTCGTTCCCGTACCACGCGGGCCAAGCACTCGAATTCGGGTTCCTCAAGCCTGCCCCGGTGGGGAAGCAGCCGGCAGGTGATGAAGAAGAATCGGTCGGATAATACCAGGCGGCGCAAGCGGGACATGAAGCAGAATTATACGCCCGTTTCCATACGCACAAGCCGCAGAGTCTCTGGAGAACGAGACTCTGCGCTACGCACTCGGCATGCAAGGCGAAGGAATTTGGCGACGCAGGGCTTCCCGCTGTATAATTGCCCCCCGGCGTTCTAAGACAAGGAGGGAAACAATGAAACGATTTCTCATTGCGGTTCTGGCAATGGCGGTTATTGGCGTAGTGGCAGCGATTGGGCTTGCTCAGGGCAATCCTCGCGGAACGGCTAAGATAAGCGTGGGGAGCACAACGATCTCAGTAGAATACGGACGCCCTTCGTTGAAGGGGCGCTCGGTGGCCGAGTTGCTCGAGCAGTTGAAACCGGGGGATTTCTGGCGGCTCGGCGCTGATAAATCCACCACTTTTTCGACTACGGCTGATCTGCAATTTGGGGATGTGACAGTCCCGAATGGCGAGTACAGCCTTTGGGCGGGGCGGCAGGCGGACAATTCCTGGAAGCTGGTGTTTAACAAGCAGCACGGTCAGTGGGGG
This sequence comes from Terriglobia bacterium, assembly GCA_050012175.1. Classification (GTDB taxonomy): domain Bacteria; phylum Acidobacteriota; class Terriglobia; order UBA7540; family UBA7540; genus CAVROP01. The sequence continues at coordinate 294,405 of JBEKHR010000001.1, forward strand.
ATGCAACACGATGCTTCACAAGACCTCGTTTCTGTACCCCTGAAGGAGACCAAGGCTTCCAACTCTGCGGAGATGGTTACCATCAGCCTCACCAAGCAAGGCGGCGGGGGGGGCATCGCCATTCAGTGGGGCGACATGGAGCTGGCAGCTAGTTTCAAATTGAAGTAGTCCGTCAGGGGGGCGCGCTACAAAGCGCCATCGGCGCCGGGCCAGCCCAGGCGCAGAGAAGCGCCGAGAACACGACCGTATCTCGGGATCGGCGGGGTGAGCCGAAGGGCAATCCGTGCGGCGGGCCTGTGACTTTCCCACAGAGGCGTAGCCTTATCACGTGGGCCTGTTTCGTTCTTCCCGTCAAGGCTTTTGCCTGGCGTCCTGAGTCAGAAGTTAGGTGACTAAGTGATGTCTCTTCGAGCGCTCGTTCCGAAGCCCCGGTAGGGGCGCAAGATCGTAGCCCAGGGCGCAAGCCCTGGGAGAATGGGCCCTCACCCCGCCTTCGGCACCCCTCTCCCGCGCCAGCGGGAGAGGGGACGGGGGTGAGGGGAGGCCACTTCACCCCACGTCTTACGACGTGGGCTACATTCCTTCGCCCGCTCCGCGGGCTGACTTAATCAACAAACTTCTGACTCAGGACGCTGGCTGTGTTTAATAAAAATTGGCAATGATGAAGATAGAGCGATTTTGAAACAATTCTCCCATCAGGAGTGTCTATGCTCCTGGGGAATTTTTTTGGCGGAGTAAGCGTAATCATGGCAATTATCGTCGTAGTGGGTGGACTGCTCGCAGGCGCAGCTATTCTTGCAGCTCTTAAGAACACGAGCAAATCAAGGGAGTCAAAGGTTACCAAGCTGGACATTGGCTAGCCCTGGGATCCTGCCAGGTTGGCCTGCATCCTAACGGATAATTAATCCGACAACTTGCGTTGATCGCCAAACTCATGCGCAAAGGGGTTGGTGTGCGCAGTTAGGGGGCAACGCGAGAGTTGTGGGGGCCAGAGTTCCATCAAAGTCGAGATGGCGGGAATGGCCCCGAAGGGGCCTGACTTGAGTAGCCGCAGGTTTCAACCTGCGGAAAGAGAATGCCCATGAGAATTGCGCTAACCCCAACGGGGTTGACCCATAGTCCGGCCCCTCCACGGCGGCTCCGTGTTTTTCGCCTCCTTTCCGTGGGTTTCATCCCGCAGGCGCGGGACTACTCATCGTTTGCCCCTCCGGGGCAACTCCTACCCTCATGCCCTTCGAGGACTTTGACGCGAGAGTTGTGCGCGCTTGCCTCCTTCTGCGGCGCATGCTAGGAGTTGTTACTGGCCGGAGGCGACACCAGCAGGGGCGTTTGCCTTTGGGGCATAGTAGCCGGGACGGGTGCGGACCGCGAGTTTGGAGTGAGTGCCAGGCGCAAAGGCATCGATGCGGACGGCGCGGAAGGTTCCGTCTTTTCTTGTATTGCTGGGATAGTAGGCAAGAGTGTATTGGTTCCGAATATCGTGAGCAACCTGCTCGCAAGTCCCCTCAACCTCATCGAGAGATCTTGGAAGGTAGGCCTGTCCGCCGGTCGCTTCCGCGATCTTCTCGAGGACCTTGCCAGCCCGATGAGCGCTTGCGCCGTGTATTTTGAACAGCCCTCCGGGCTCTTCTGAACCCAGCAGGCCAATCGTGTAGATGACGGCGCTGGATTTCTGTGCAGCGCGAAGAATCTCCTCGAAAGTGTAACGGCTGGCGTTGTCTTCTCCGTCGGTAATGACCAGCAGGACCTTCTTATCGCGGTTACCGAGTTTCACATGGTCAAGCGAAGCCATAACGGCATCGTAAAGCGCTGTCCCGCCCCTTGAATCAATCTTACCCAGAGCGCTTTTCAGGTCCTCGATATTGCTGGCAAAGTCCCCTGGGGTGTCGAGGTAATACACATCATTGAAATTGACCACGAAAACCTGGTCCTGGGGATTGGAGGTCTTGACAAAAGTCAGGGCCGCGGCATTCACCGCCTCCCGCTTCTCGCGCATGCTGCCGCTGTCGTCGATCACAATGCCCATGGTCACAGGGATGTCGGCGTGGCTGAATACTGAAAGCTTTTGAATCGCGCCGTCTTCATAAACCCGGAAGTCTTCGGGCTTGAGGTCGTTTGCGATGTGACCTTTCTTGTCGAGCACGGTGGCATGCAGGACCACAAGGTTTACGTCAACATTAATGGTATATTCCCGGCCCTTCTTCTCCGCCGAGGGTGTGTGAGGATTAGCAGGTTCGGATGTCTGCGCGGGAAGGTAGTTCGAGATCGTGAAGGCCACGCAAAGTAGGGCGAAGCTGCAAATGGTTTTTCGGGTCCTTGAACTCATGCTATTGTGTGGGAGCATAGTATCCAGTGCGTGAATATATCTGGAGCGGAGGCAGTCCTTTGGGAGGATTGAGCTTTACCTTGACACGCCTCCACCGGCCGTCGCGGACAAGGTTCGAGGGGCGGTACCCGATGACGTACTGGTTCCTCAGTTCAATGGAGATTTTCTCGGCGATGTCGGGTAGCTCGTTCGTATCCTCGACGCTGAACATTCGGCCTCCGGAGACCCCCGCCAAGTCTGCCAGCAGGCTCGGTCCGCCAGCTTCCTCCGGAGTACGCGCGCGGGAGGAGAGCGGCTCGAATATGCCAACGGAATAAATTTGCACGTCGGACTCCCTGACTGCCCGCTTGATGTCGTTTTCGGTGTACCGGCTGTGGTTGTCGCCGCCGTCGGAGATCACCAGCAAGGCTCTCCGATTGGTCGTAGCTTTCTTCATTTCGCTCAGCCCCAGGTAGATGGCGTCCAGCAACGCAGTTCTTCCCCCCGATTTCACAAACAGCAACCGATCCTGAATGTTCTCGAACTTCGTGGTGAAGCCCGTGATCAGGTTAGGGCGGTCACTGAAGCTGATGAGCATAAACTCATCCTGGGGATTAGATGTCCTGAAAAACTGTAAGGCTGCTTCCTTGGATTTCTGGATCTTGTCGCTCATGGAGCCGCTGCTGTCAAAAACCAGGCCTACCGAGATGGGCGCATCTTCGGTGGAAAACGCTTCGATCTTTTGTTCGACTTTTTCATCAAACACCTGAAAGTTGGTCTGCTCGAGGCCTGTTACAATCCGGTCGAACGGATCAGTGACCGTCACATTGACCACGACCATGTTGACGTCCACCTGAAAGGGTGCAACATGGATATCTGGTTTGCGGACGGTGATCCGCGAAGATTCGGCCGCGCCAGGGGGTTGCTGTGCGCTATGCTCATCTGCTGCCCTGGGGGTAGCTGCAACTCCCAAAATGCTCCAGGCGGCGAGACTCAGAACCCAGAGTCGGGAAACTCGGTGCATTGAAAGTGCTGTCATTCTCGCGACCCGCCGCAGACAAGTGGGCGCCCCTCCCCAGCTTATCCTAGCCTTGCGACTCTGCCTGGTTCATCGACGTCAATATTCTAGCACAGTTCTTGTTCCCGGTTCTAAGATGCAGGAGGCGGAACCTAAGATGAGGGATTTTCAACCCGAATTCGGAAGTTGGCAGCCGCCGGTCGAGCCGAATCACTTGATTCGGGGCCGGTTTGACGCAGATGCCGGAGGAACAAAATGGTGCGGGGCTGGGCGTAGGGGCACAGCGCGCTGTGCCCCTACAAGATGCACATTGCACCCACGCTAACTTCCGAATTCGGGTTCAGCGGAGCCTGTCACAGAACGGGTCATCACGGTTGTAATGTGAGAATTTGTCGTGGGAATTTGTCGTTGACAAACGATGGGGGTGACTGGATAATTGACCGTACCGATTCCTTCCGGCGAACATTCACTTCGGTACAAAGGACTTGATGGGTGAGCCCCGTGCATTGAAGGGCATCAAGGGCGCAGCATATCAACCGTTTGGTGGAGAACCGCCAACCCGTTAGACAATCTCAAGGAGGCCTATGGGCGCCAAATACATCTTTGTCACCGGCGGGGTTGTCAGTTCGCTAGGTAAAGGTCTTGCCGCAGCCTCGATTGGGTGTTTGCTTGAGGGGCGGGGACTTAAGGTCTCGTTCCTGAAATTGGACCCTTACTTAAATGTTGATCCTGGAACGTTGAGCCCGTTTCAACATGGCGAAGTCTTCGTCACGGATGACGGCGCCGAAACCGACCTTGATCTTGGTCACTATGAGCGTTTCAGCCATGTCAGGACGCGACGCGACAACAACTGCACGGCGGGACGGATCTACGAGATCATCATCACGAAGGAACGGCGTGGCGATTACCTGGGGAAAACGGTTCAAGTGATTCCCCACGTTACCAACGAAATCAAAGCTGCCATCAAAAGGGTCGCGAATGACGTCGACGTGGTGATCGTGGAAGTCGGCGGGACCGTGGGAGACATTGAATCACTCCCGTTCCTCGAGGCTATTCGGCAGATGCGGCAGGAACTAGGCCGGGAAAATGTGGTCTTCGTGCATTTGACGCTCGTGCCCTTTATACAAACTTCACGCGAACAAAAGACCAAGCCCACACAACATTCTGTAAAGGAATTGCGCGAGATCGGCATTCAGCCGGACATCCTCCTTTGCCGGACGGACCGCTTTCTTTCTGCCGAGATTAAAGCCAAGATCGCCCTCTTCTGTAGCGTCCCGGAAGATGCCGTCATCACCGCGAAGGACGTGGACGACATCTACGAAGTGCCGTTGATTCTTGGGGGCGAGGGGTTGGATTCCCAAATTCTGCGCTGCTTGAACCTGAAGACCGGCGAGCGCAACCTCCAGCCGTGGATTGACCTTGTGGACCGCATCCGCCATCCGCAGGATGAGGTAACCATCGGTATCGTGGGAAAGTACGTGGGCTATGAGGACTCTTACAAGAGCTTGAACGAAGCCCTGGTCCACGGCAGCATTGCCCACCACTTGAAGCTCAACAAGGTCTGGGTTGACGCGGAGGGACTGGAGGGTGAGAACTGGGAAGACCAACTGCAAGAGCTGGATGGCATCCTGGTCCCGGGAGGTTTTGGCAAGCGGGGAATTCTGGGCATGTTGAGGGGCATCCAATTCGCTCGCCAACGCAAGGTGCCGTATTTCGGCATATGCCTCGGCATGCAGTGCGCAGTAATAGAATACGCGCGTAATGTCTGCGGCTTGACCGGCGCGGATAGTTCGGAGTTTGACCCATCCACGCCGCATCGCGTCATCTACAAACTTCGTGAATTGCGGGGAATTGATGAGCTGGGGGGAACCATGCGCTTGGGAGCCTGGGCCGCCCGGCTCAAGCCCGGTTCTTTTGCTCATCAGGCCTACGGTCAGCTCGAGATTTCCGAGCGCCACCGCCATCGCTACGAATTCAACCGCGATTATGAGGGAATCCTTGTAGCCCAGGGGTTGGACCTGGCGGGTGCGACCCCGGACGGCACCTACGTGGAAATCGTTGAAATCCGCGACCACCCGTGGTTCCTGGGTTGCCAGTTTCATCCTGAATTCAAGTCGCGTCCCCTCGAGCCTCACCCGCTATTCAAAGCATTCATCGGCGCGGCCTATCAATATCGCCGAACGAGGTTGGCCACATTCGCAAGCTCCTTTGTGGAGGAAGGGGCTAAGGTGACCGCCTCCGAAGCGGTTGCGCATGGCGAAGTCTTAGCTCAGGAGTGAGGGAACAATGGGTCACGTGGTTCCTGTTGGGAGGCTGAGGCTTGGAACTGGCCACCCACTCTTTGTGATTGCCGGGCCCTGCGTCATCGAGAACGAGCGACATGCGATGATGATGGCCGAGCGGCTGGCCACCATTACGCAGGATCTCCGGATTCCCTATATCTTCAAGGCTTCCTTCGACAAGGCCAACCGCACCGCGCTGGATTCCTATCGCGGCCCGGGGTTGGAGCGTGGGCTTCAGATCCTGGCGCGCGTCAAGAGGGAGTTCAGCATACCCGTTCTGACTGACGTACACGAAGCAACGCAGGTTAACCGGGCGGCAGAGGTCTGCGATGTCATCCAAATTCCGGCGTTCCTTTGTCGTCAGACCGATCTGCTTCTCGAAGCGGGGCGGTCTGGCGCCGTAGTGAATATCAAAAAGGGGCAGTTCCTCTCGCCCTGGGATATTCGCCATGCCATTGAAAAGGTCGAGAGGACGAAGAACCACTGGATCCTGGTGACCGAGCGAGGGAGCACGTTCGGTTATAACAACCTGGTTGTGGACATTCGGGGGGTTGCCGTCATGAAGGGTTTCGGATTCCCGGTCATCCTGGACGTAACCCATGCCTTGCAATTGCCGGGTGGTGAAGGCCACCAGAGCGGTGGGCAACCGCAATTCATCAGCACCCTGGCACGAGCGGGAGTGGCGGCGGGAGTAGATGGCCTTTTCATGGAAGTCCATAACCGCCCCGAGCTGGCCCTGTCGGACGGCGCCAACGCACTGGCCCTGCGGCGGTTCAAACATCTGGTCATGAATCTCCGCGATCTGGGTAAGTTTGTGCGAAACTTGAAAGCGGACCCCGCGAACGATTAGATTCTTGCGGCTGGAGCGCGCTTAATCCCTCGCGCATGGTTCCCACCGGTTTGCTTTCGACTTTCGACCCTCGACTTTCGACTTGTCGCCCCGAGATGAAACGTTTACCTCAGGGTCGCGTCAAAGTCCCCGAAGGGTAAGGTCCCAAAGCGGCTCTGCCGCTTTCTCCCCGACTTTGACAGGACCCTGCCGTTTGCCTTACTCGACTTGACAACCCTTCGCCCCCTCCCGTAGCATAGCCTTTCAAGTTTCGCCTGTTTATTCTGGAACGCGAATTCTCGAAGAGCCTTACCGGAAAAAGAGAATCGGCGGGACCCATAGGGGCGTGTGGACTTTTGAGCGGCTCCTCAGCGAGGTGTAATCGTGAGAATTACGGCGCGTTTCGCGGACGATATTGTCATTGTGAGCTTGAACGGAAAATTCCTGGCGGGCAGTGATGGGCCCTTCCTGAGACAAAAGATTAAGGACTTTATCGACGCGGGGACGAGAAAACTCATCATCGATTTTTCTGATGTCCCTTACATTGATTCCACGGGTTTGGGTTTTCTTGCGGGGGCTCGTGTGACGGCCCAAAATGCCGGCACTCGAATGGTTTTGGCGAATCTTAATGTGCACGTTCAGAAAATCCTGGACGACGTTAAGCTCTCGCAATTCTTCGTTATTGCGCCTGACGACGCGGCGGCAATGGCCAAGGTGAATGAAGCAGACCCGCTTGCACAGGATGCTCCTTCGGATGCAGCAAAGAGGCCCAGAGGGAAAAGGCGATCCATCAATCCGACTGAATCCTAAGATCGCCGCGCGCGAGGGGTTCCCATTCCATTCTCCAGAGGTGGTAGTTTATTCCGTCCTGGCGCAGGGAAAGCGCGTCTCCGGGCCGACCTGTCGGGACATGGGCGAGCCGGCCCTTGTGCTGTGATGGTATTCATGCCGGGAGAGTTTATGGGGAAGACAAGGTCCTTGGTTCTGCTGATGTCGATGCTGGCAGGGTGGCTTGTTTGGACAGCGCCACTCGGGTGCCAGGAACACAATCCGCCGGCAACCACGAACTTGTATATCCAGCATCTCGAGGATCCCAGCCGCGCGGCATGGCAGAAGCCTGAGGAAGTCGTTCGAGTGCTGAATCTCAAATCCGGAGAAAACATCGCGGATATCGGCGCAGGTTCCGGATATTTCACCGTGCCGTTTGCCCGCAAGGTAGGACCAGCCGGGAAAGTCTACGCCGTCGACATCGACCAAGAAATGCTGGCGTACATTGAGCAGCGCGCCAGGCAAGAGAACCTTCACAATATCCAAACTATTCTCGCTCACGCTCACGATCCGGAGTTGGCGCCCGCGTCCGTGGACCTGATCTTTATTTGTGCGACCCTCCACCATATCACTGAGCGGGCCAAGTATTACCCCTTGCTTGCGAATGCACTGCGCCCCGGAGGCAGGATCGTGAACATCGACTTTCAAAAACGTCGGCTGCCGGTTGGGCCTACCTTCGAGATGAAAATTGCCAGACAGGACGTGCTCGAGGAATTTGGAGCCGCAGGTTTTCACCTTGCCAGGGAGTTCGATTTCCTGCCCTACCAATACTTCCTGGTATTTGAGCGATGAGTCCTTCATCCGGGGACTTGGTGCTTTCTAAATGGGCTTAGAACCCCAGCGGCCGCGGCAGGCAAATCGGCGTTTTGCGGGATTGTGGCGCTGGGGGAAGGACCAGGCAGCTTGCCGCGCAGGTGCGACCTCATGAGCCGAGTGGAACGGAGTCTGGTCTTCTCTGTTGTCGTCCTGAGTCTTCTGCTCACCGTATCTCCATGGTTGTCTGCCCAATCGAACACGCGCCTGCTCCTCGCTGCCGGGTCGGGTGTGCCTGGGCACGCGGGATTTTCCTTCGGGCCATTTTCCAACCTGGCCATGAATGACAACCGGGAGATCGTCTTCCTTTCATCCCTGCGGGGTGCACGGAATGAGCTGCGGGCTGTCGTCAGGTCCAGCGGCGTAAGTTTTTCCGTGGTGGCCTTCCAGGGTCTGCGGGCGCCGATCCTCAAGACCTCCTACGATTCGTTCAGCGCGCCCAGCCTCAATGACGCGGGGGCGATTTGCTTTGCGGCCGGCTTGAAAGACACGGAGGGAAATCCCAGCAGCGCCATCATCCGCGTGGACGGAACAGGCGCCAGGGCGCTGCTGACAAGCGCCGACAGCCTTCCGGGAATTCCGGACGCCGCCTTCCTCGAATTCTCAGCGCCTTTAATCAACTCGCAAGGAAACATCTTGTTTGGCGCGCGCTGGGGCGGCAAAAATCCTGGTACGGGCTTATTCCTATGGACGCCGCGCGAGCTTCGAAGCTTGGAGTTTCCGGCAGGTGTCTCCCTAACACCTAAAGACTTGTTCGAGCCGATTTTCTTCAGCCACGATGAGGCGGCCCTGGCTCGGCGCGGCACTCCCCCCGATGTCGCCCTCGAGCAGTTCTTCCGCGCCGTGGCCATTCGCAGCTTTCAGGAGCTCAAGCCTCCACCCGATCCGGCAGACACCGTTCAGATTCTTGGTCCGAGTGCCGGCCAGGCGCTGGTCCAAATGGTCCTGGTCGTTATGGAGGGCGAGAACGTGCAAACGGCGCTCTTGGCGGGCGACCCTTCCCAGCCGGTGATGGCCAAGCATGTCGCTGGCGCCCCGGAAGTCAAACCCCTGGGCCAGATCGAGGGTCAAACCACCTCCGCTCAGGGAAACATCATCTTTGCCGCAACACCCCTTGGTTCACCCACTGATCTGGGGCTCTATTGCTTTTGCGCCGGTCAAGTCACGCGCCTGACCTCAACCGACGAGTTCTTACCCATTGTCCAATCGGCGCCGGGAAAGCCGATTCTTTCTTTGGGTGGTGACTCCCAGCAAGCTGAAGCCTTCATCGCTCCCGACGCGTTCGAAAGTGGGTCGGCAATCTACGTCACCTCCCTTCCGTAAGGCATGCCAAAAGTCAAAGGTCGAAAGTCAAAAGTCGAAAGTCGAAAGTCGAAGGTCGGAAGCGCCGAAGACGCCCTGGAGTGCGGCAGCTTGCTGCCGCTTTTCTCCGCGAGCTTGCTCGCGCTTCACCGGCCCGAGTACTGCTTTCCTGTGCACGGCCAGCAAGCTGTACGGCGGAAGGGGAGAAAGCGGCAGCAAGCTGCCGCACTCCAAACTCTGACTATCGACTCTCGACTGTCGACTGTTAACTGTTTTCAAACCCCCAGCTTCCAGGGGGCGCGATATTCACGGCTCAAAAGCTTTTGCGCCGCCGGGCTGCCCTTGGTCAGCCTTTGGCTGGCCACGTCCCATTCCAGCCGCTCCTTGCTCCGCAGGGCAACGTTAGCCAATAGGCAGGTGCTGGTCGAGCGGTGGCCAAACTCAATATCGCTTTGCGGCAGCTTGCGGGTCCTCATGCACTCCAGCATGTTGGCAACATGGTTTGCCAGCCCGTCGTCCACTCTTTCCATTTTCATTTCGGCGGTCTTTGCTACTCGCTTTCCTTCGACCTCCGTGCCTTCCGGGAAGACTTGAAAGCCCTCGCGGTCCACAAACATTGTTCCGTCCGTGCCATGGATCTCGATTCCGTAACCATGGTTGTCCATCGCGCTCTCATTGCACAGCCGGTTTTCGTAGGTGGCGACAAAGTCGGGGTATTCGAGCGTTATCTGGAGCGTATCGGGGGTGTCGCTGTTGTCCTTGAGGTAGAACTTCCTGCCGGAAGCTGTGATGGTATGCGGGCCATCGACTCGTAATGCCCACTGCACAATGTCGAGCCGATGCACGCCCCAATCGCCGGGCCACCCGTTGGCATAATCGTAGAAGTAGCGGAAGGTTGACCAGCGGTCGCCCACCCCGAAGCGATTCTAGTTAAACGCCACTTTTGGCGCCGGCCCCAGCCACATGTCCCAATCGAGTCCCGGTGGCGGGTCGGAGTCCGGTGGGTTGCCGATGCCGTCCGGGTAGATGTCGGAATAGTTCTCGGTCCTTACGAAACTGACTTTTCCGATCAGCCCGTCCTGGACCAGTTGCGCAGCTTTCTGGAAGTGCAGGTTGGAGCGCTGCCAAAGCCCTACCTGCACTACGCGCTTGTACTTCCGCTCGGCCTCCACCATCTTCTTGCCTTCTTCGACAGCAACGCATATGGGTTTCTCAACATACACGTCCTTCCCAGCTTGGCAGGCCATGACGGTGGGCAGCGCATGCCAATGGTCGGGCGTCGCGACGATGACCGCGTCGATCTCCTTGTCGTCGAGTACTTGCCGAAAGTCCTTCAGCGCTTTCGCCTTTCCGCCCGCCGCCTCCAGCCCTTTCTGCAAATTGGGTTCGTAAACGTCGCACACCGCGGCGACTTCCACACCCTGCTTCATGAAATGCCTCATGTTATCGACGCCCTGGCGTCCGCAGCCGATCAGGCCCAGCCGGATTCTGTCATTGGCGCTCAGGACACTACCGGTGCTGGCGCCGGACATCGCCAGGCTGACGCCTGCAGTGCTCACCGCCGCCCGTTTGAAGAAATCACGCCGGTTGATTTGCTCGGTCATAGATCGTTCCTCTTTTTCGCAAATGAAGATGTAGTTCAAAGCGTCGCCTATTGTAACATTGTGGATTAGCCACTGCATGGTGCTCCGCTTCAATTCGCTGTTCAATTACGTCTTCGGGGCGGAAGGAGCTTCGCAGCGCGGGCACCTCAGGCCGCGCTGGCTTTGGCTTCGGGCGTTGGGGCTAATTTTCTTCTCGGCGTTCTATTCCCTGCTTTTTCAAATCCGCGGACTAATCGGGCCTGATGGGATTCTTCCCGCTGGCCGTTATCTGAGCGCTTTGCACGAGCAGGCCGGGGCGAGGGCCTATTGGTATGTTCCAAGCCTCTTGTGGTTGAGCAGTGGGAACCACGCGCTCATGGCGATCTCTTGGGTCGGGTTGATCGCCTCCGTCATGCTAGTGCTGAACTTTTGGCCTCGCGGGATGATTGCAGTCTGTTTGGTGATGTTTCTCTCCTTTGTGGCCGCCGCCCAGGAGTTCTCCTCCTACCAATCCGACGGCATGCTTCTTGAGGCTGCATTCATCAGCCTGTTCTTTGCTCCTCGGGGCTGGCGGCCTGGCTTGGGTGATGACCACCCACCTTCTCGCGCCAGCCTTTTCCTACTGCACTGGGAGTGGTTCCGCATTTACTTCGAATCCGGGATCGTCAAAGTGGCGAGCCACGACCCCCAGTGGAGGAGCCTGACCGCCCTCGACCATTACTACGAGAACGGCCCCCTGCCCGATTGGATTGGCTGGTACGCGCAGCAACTCCCGCACAGATTCCAGGCTTCTGTAGCGCTCGCCACGCTCATAATCGAGCTTGGCTTGGTTTGGATGCTCTTCCTGCCACGGCGCTTCCGCCTTCTGTGCTTCCTTGTCGTCACGCCCTTCCAAATCGGCATCATCCTCACCGCCAATCTGGCTTTCCTAAACTACCTTGTCTTTTCCCTGGGCATGGTGCTGTTGGACGACAAGTTTTTGGTCTCGTTGCTTCGAGGTTTGACAGGATTATTCCTTGGAGGTGGAAAGTTCCCGGCGGCGGCAGATTCGCGGCTCGTCGCTCCACCTCGGCCGACAACTACCGGCCAGGAGCTTGTTGTCGAGGTCCCCGCAAAGTTATCCCGCTTCCTTGGATTGGTCCAGCGAGCATCGATCTTTTCTTCCGCTTTGGTTCTCTTGTGGGTCTTCTACACCACCACCGTTCTGTTGCTGTTGATGATCTTCCTGGTGTTGCCTCTTCCTACCTCACCCATTGTGTTGCTTGAGCCGTTTCGTATCTCCAATGAATATGGGCTTTTTGCGGTCATGACGCGAGCGCGGTATGAAATCGAATTTCAGGGGTCGAGTGATGGACAAGTCTGGGTCGCCTATCCCTTTCGCTACAAGCCACAGAATCCACGCGAGGCGCCGCGCGTTTATGCCCCTTATCAACCTCGCTTTGAATGGAACCTGTGGTTTGCATCGCTGGGCGGCTGGAGAGAAAGCCCCTTCGTCGTGGGCCTAGAGATTCAGCTCCTCCGCGGGAGTCCTAGTGTCCCTTCGCTTTTTGCCGGGAATCCTTTCCCTGACAAGCCCCCGCGTGAGGTGCGCGCCGTGTTGTGGCGGTACTGGTTCACCGATCTGAAGGTCAAGCGTGCAGAGGGCCTATGGTGGAGGCGCAAGTTCCTCGGCCTTTACACGCCCACTCTCGAGCTCGAGCCCGATGGGTCCGTGGGCGCGGTTGAAATGCCCAGCACGCAGTCGATACCGCCTCCCTAAAAGCCCGTGGAAGAATTGGCTACTTTTGCGCTCTCAGCGGTCTCGATTAATTCAACTTTGTTACGTTCTGCCGGCCTGAGATCCACGAATGTCAACGGAACCGGCTCTGTCAGTGCAAAGCGATCTCTACCGCTGAACCCGATGCAGAACAAGCGGACCCGGGGGACGTCCCCAGTCGTCTCCCCTCGACGGGTCCGAACCGTCCGGCGGGGGCCCAATCGCCGGGCGCGTCCCCGCCGGCGCCTCAGGAGCGGTCGTCAGCCGGAAGCCGAAATCTACCATCCGTTGAAGCTCGATCTGGTCTCCCTTCAGCGTTCCCGCATAGGTGCTGTTTCCAGCTTTGAAGGAGACACTGTTGCCGTCTACTTTGCCTTCCTCGATCGGGAGGGGCGCATCGTTGCCGCCAAAGAAGCCGCCGCCGGCGCCCTCCACGCTTCCCGTGAGGCTGTTCCCATCCTGCCGGAGAGAGAACACCGTGTCGCCACCGCCGAGGAGCAACGCGAGCAGGCCGTTGGCGTCGCCGGTCCTCGGGATCGGCCTCCACAGGCCGGTGATGCCCGAACCCACCGGCACCTCGCGTTCCCAAACCGCCACTTGGGGACGCAGCGTCGCGGCTTTCGCTGCAATCGTAACGCTGGCCGGCGCGAGTCCGGGGGATGTCGCCTCCACGGTGATGTTCGCGGCAGTCTTCGTAGACTGGACAATGGCCGTGCAAAAACCGGAAAAGGCTTTTCGCGATGTGCCCTTGTCGGATTCGTGGCTGGTGGGGTCGCCGTTGCCGACGCCGATCAGTTTTCCCTCGCCGGAGACCCGGAACGTCACTTCGTTGTCGGCTATCGGCACCACGCGGCCTTGTGCATCGTGAACTCCGACGGCGAACATCGCCACGTCTTCGCCATCGGCGGAGACCTCTTTGCGGTCCGCATTCATCACCAGCTTTGCTGCCGGCCCCGTGGTTTCGCGCTTTGCCGTCATCACCTGCTTGCCGTCCTTGTAGCCCCGCGCCTCGATGGCGCCGGGAGCATACTTGACGATCCACGCGAGGTGCGAATCCTTATTCATTTCCTTCGTGCCGAGGCTCTGTCCGTTGAGGAACAGCTCCACCTTGTCCAGGTTCGAGTAGACCCAGACCGCGATCTCCTGTCCCTCCATGCCCGGCCAATTCCAATGCGGGAAGACGTGCAGCACCGGCCGGGAAGTCCACCAGGATTGGTAGTAGTAGAAAGTATCTTTTGGGAAGCCACAGGTATCGATAATCCCGTACTGCGAGCTGATGTTGGGCCACTGGTAGGGCGAGGGTTCACCGCGATAGTCGAACCCTGTCCACACGAAGCCTCCCGTGAGCCACGGCCGCGCATTGCAGAACCTCCACCAGCCTTCCGCCGAAGCGCGGCCGGTGGTGGTGTACGGATCGTAAGATCCCACGAAGCCTTTCTCGCGGTCCGTGACGTAGATGCCGCGCGTGCCGACGGCGCTGACGGTCTCCGTGCCGACAACAGGGATCTCAGGATGGGCTTTGTGGTAGGCCTCGGCGCCAGGGTCCATGTAGTTGTAGCCCATGACGTCGCACATGACCAGGCCGCCGACCCCAATCGCCCGGATGGGTGCAATCGACACGGGCCGCGAGCCGTCGTACTGGGTCGCAATTTCTTTCATCGCGGTCAGAATATGCAACCCCTTTTCGGTGTTCGCCTGGCCTTCTTCATTTCCCATCGACCACATGAAGACGCTGGGATGATTGCGGTCGCGCCGCACAAGATTCTCGAACTGGCTCAGGCCTTCTGGATTCGATGACATCATGCGCGTCTCATCGAACACGAGCATCCCCAGCTCGTCGCAGGCGTCGAGCAGCTCCGGAGTGGGAGGGTTGTGCGACGTGCGGTAGGCGTTGCAGCCCATCTCCTGAAGCTTCCGGATGCGGTAATACTGCACCGCGTCCGGCAGCGCCGCGCCCAGCCCCGCATGATCCTGGTGGTTGCAGGTTCCCTTCAGCTTGACGGACTCGCCGTTCAGGAGGAAGCCCTTCTCCGCGTCGAAGCTCACCGTGCGAATGCCAAACGGCGTCTCGTAGCGATCGACGACCTTGCCACTCGCTTCAACTTCCGTCACCAGCTTGTAGAGGTTCCGCTCCTCGAGGGACCACAGGGCGGGCTGGTTCACCACAATCTCTTGCTTGTAGGTTTGATCTCCCCATTCCGGAATGGATGCCGGGGCAGTCGCCACTTTCCCCGCCGCCTTGCCGAAGGGATCGAGAATCGTCGAGGTGACGCGCGTACTCTGCGCACCTTTGCCGTGGTTATCCACCTCCGTGCGGATCAAGACGGTAGCTTCGCCGCGCCGCACCTGGGTGCGCACGAAGGTGCCCCATTGCTTTACATGAACCGGGTGCGTCTTCACCAGCCAGACGTGCCGGTAAATCCCCGCTCCCTCGTAGAACCAGCCATCGCTCGAGGTGGCATCCACACGAACCAGCAGCACGTTCCTCCCACCCAGAGTCGCAAAGTCGGTCACATCGAAGCTGAACGGATCGTATCCGCCGCTGTGCCGGCCGATGTAGAAGCCGTTGAAGACCACCATCGTTTCCCGGTACGAGCCATCGAACTCGATCGTGATCCGCTTGCCTGCGTCCGTGCCGGAAAGCTCGAAGACCCGGCGATACCATCCGACACTCGTGGCCGGGTAGGTCCGTCCCAACGGGTAGAACCCTTTGCTTGAGAGCGCCGGATCGTTTTCGAAGGGCAGCTCGATGGCCCAATCGTGAGGCAGGTCCAAAGACCGCCAGTCGTTATCGTCGAACGCCAGGGCGCCAGCAGGAAGGAAACTCCCCGTCTTCTGGAAGTTCCCGGACCTTCCGCCCCCGAATCCGAAGTCCTTAGCGGGGTCATTGGCATGCCCGAAATGGAAGCGCCAGCCAAAATCCAATAGGAAACGTTCCCGTCCGGCCCCAGGGCCCGGCGACTCAGGTGTGGACCCTGCGGGCGGCGCGCCGGTTGCGGCAGCCTCGCCCGGCGCTCCCATCGCCACCTTCCGGTCGGCCACAGCTTCGTGGGCCGCCGCTACTACGGCCGGCGCCAGCAGGCTCGTCTTCAGCAGATCTCGACGTGTCAAGCTTTTCATTTTGACCTCCCATCAAAGTCATGCGAACGGCACGCGTGCTCTGGGCTCCCTCGAACGGCCCCGTGAGCCCGTTGTTCAGCCGCCGCATCGCGAGTGCCGCGAAGCGGCATACCGTGAGTAGTCCCGCCACGCGGGATGAAACCTACGGAAAGGGAAGCCGAGAGATCGTTCCGGCCCTGGAGGGGCCGAACGTTCGTAGGGTCAACCCCGTCGGGGTTGGGGCGGCCGGGTGGGCTTTGCTATCCGCAGGTTAAAACCTGCGGCTACTCACGGTTGGCCCCTGCCGGGGCCTGCCACGGTCCCATCGATCCTCCCTTTCAGTACCCGTTTCTGACATCAGGGATAGCCGCTTTCGGCTATGCATGCTCAGAATGACAGGCGGTAGCCTTTCTCCTACGAAAAACGAACAGCCCGTATAAGACCCTTAGCCGTCAACAGGGCGCGCCTTTCGGGTTTTAACGGTCGGTATTATCTCATGGATTCGACCCTCGGCGTACCCTGGGGAGTGCCATCTAGTGTAGTGTCCCCAACGCTTCTTTACATTTGGCGACTTTGGACATGATTCGTTCGACCGAGGCGGTCCATACAAAGACACGAGGATTCTGGTTGTGATTGTCCAAATATTCCTTGATGGCAG
>JBEKHR010000002.1:0-215287 GCA_050012175.1 Terriglobia bacterium
CTGCCATCAAGGAATATTTGCACAATCACAACCAGAATCCTCGTGTCTTTGTATGGACCGCCTCGGTCGAACGAATCATGTCCAAAGTCGCCAAATGTAAAGAAGCGTTGGGGACACTACACTAGGACTATGAACAGACATCGGGCCAAAGCGAGTTTGTCCCCAATCGACCACAAAGAGCAGCTGACCTTGCTCCGCGCAGGTCCGTACTACGCTTGCTCGTGCGGTCCCTTGTCGGTCATTCGTTCCAAGACAGCGGGTAGCGCAGAGTTTCTGCAGTTCAAACTCTGCGGCTCTTATCTTGATGAACGTCGGCTCACTGGTCGGCATGGGGACTCTATGCTGTTGTGCGAATCTTGTTTTCGCCGAGCGTCACGCATGTTGATCGGGCTTGGCCCGCGAAGAGCAAAAGCCGCAGAGTTTCTGAGAATCGAAACTCTGCGCTACCCCCTCCTCGGCTGAGCAGGGGGTTAGGGGGTGGTGGGGTATGAGACAAATCGAGCAGGTCAACCAGCCCCTGTCCCCCTCCCGCCGCGGCGGGAGGGGAATTGCCTGGAGCATTTTGATGTAGACGCGGCGGCACCTGTCCCGATCTTATCGGGACACCACCATGTGGTCCGTCAGTTGACGGATAAACTCGCCGTTACGGCAAACCAATCAACTGTCTATATATAGACTTTGCCAGTAGCAGATGGTAGTCTTGTGCATAGTAGGGAGTGGCCAGAGATGAGTCGTACCTATGAAGTCGAAGCGCACTGGGATTCCGAGGCGGGGGTTTGGGTTGCTGAAAGTGAGGACATTCCCGGCCTGGTGGCAGAAGCCGAGTCAATGAATGCCTTGGTGGAAAAGGTTCGGGTTTTAGTGCCGGAGCTTTTTGAGTTAAACGGCGGACTGGAACCGGGGCAAAAGGTGGTCAACGTTTTGGTTCGCGCCTATCATGAAGAAACTGCTTCTGTGTCCGTTGAGTCCTGATGGCGACTTACACGCCGAAGGTGAAGGAAGTCCTATGCGCGCACGGGTGCTATTTTAAGCGCCCTCTGGCCATGGAGATCACGAAATCTGGTACAGCCCGATTACTCAGCGACACTTCCCAGTAGACCACAAGATTCTATCCCGCCATACCGCCAATGGAGTTCTGAAACAGGCTGGCATCCCCAAGCAGTTCTGAGTTTCCTTCCGCAATCGACACACAACGTAGAATGCCCCGCCCTTGCGCCACGCCGGCTGGCGCAGACCTCTGTTCTTGGGGGTCTGCGATTTTCCGGATGGGACTTGGGAAGCAAGCGTAGCGCGGGCCTCAGCGGGGTGAGGTCCGCGGCATCTCACACCGCCTGCGCTCGCCCCCAGGTTTGAAGACTAATTCTCTGCCGTGAAAATGGCTCCCCTCCTCGGCTGAGGAGGGGGTGGTGCGGCACGGGACAAATCGAGCAGGTCAACCCCTCGGCTGACGGACCCCCTCCCGCCGCGGCGCGTTTTGCAACTCTGCGGCTCTTCGCACAAAGGCCAGAAGAAGCCGCAGACTTAAAGGACAAGTCTGCGCTACCCCGCTACCTACTTGTTTCCTGCTGCTTGTGGTGTGGAGGCCAGGCGGTTTAGCAATTCGCCGAGCTTCTTCACCTCCTCGCCGTAGCCTGCCCAATCGCCTTGCCGTTGCAACTGCAAGGCGCGTTGGTAGTGCTGGTTGGCTTCGCGGATGAGCGCTTGGGTATCGAGCGCCGTGGCGCCAGGCGCCTTGTTGGGTGCTTGGGCGGCCGGTCCCGCAGGCGGAGGGGGGGCCGCGCTGGTGGTCACCGTGCCGCTGAAGATCCGGCTCAGCGCCGCGTCGAGCGTATCCTCCATCACCACGTGGTCTGAGTAGGCCACGATCACGCGCTTCAATTGCGGCAGACCGCCTCCGGCCTCAGCGGCGAGGTAGAGAGGTTCAACGTAGAGGACCGAATTCAAAACCGGGACGACGAGCAAGGTGCCGCGGATCACCGTTGAGCCGCCCTGCCCCCAGAGCGTGAGTGCCTGGGAGATACCAGGGTCCTGGTCGATTCGCGATTCGATCTGCTGCGGCCCGTACACGAGCTTCTGCTTGGGGAAGGTGAAGACCAGCACCTTGCCGTAGTCGGCGCCATCGCACCGGGCAGCCATCCAGGCAATCATGTTGTCTTTGCGCGCGGGAGTGAACGGCACCATCAGGATGAATTCTTCCCGCTCGCCCACTTCCGCCAGCTTCATGATGGTGAAGTAGGGGCTCATCGGCGCGGCGGTGCCACGCGCGGCGCTTTGCGCAACCCGCCACAGGTCTTCCTTGTTGTAGAAGACTCTCGGGTCCATCATGTGGAACAGCGCATACTTGCCGGCCTGGATGGAAAAGAACTCTTCCGGATAGCGGATGTGGGCGCGCAGATCCTCGGGCATGGCCGAAAGGGGTTCGAAAACTCCCGGAAAAATACTGTTGTAAGCCTGGATGAGCGGGTCGGAGGCGTCGCTGATGTAGAAGCGCACTTGCCCGCTGTAAGCATTGATGGTCGCCTTGACGGCATTGCGCATGTAATTGCCCACTCCCTCCGCGGGCTCTGAGTAAGGATACATCTCGGAGGTGGTGTAGCCATCCAGAATCCAGTAAAGCGACCCATCGTTGGCGACGGCCAGGTAGGGGTCGTGGTCGTAGGCAAGAAAAGGCGTGAGCCGCTGCGCGCGATCCAGAACCCGCCGGTAGATCATCAACCGGCTTGCGGGCTGGATATCGCCTGAAAACAGGACGTTCTTTTCGCCGAAGGCCAGCGCGAACAGGAGCCTTCGCCAGAAGTTCTCAACCGGGATTCCACCCGCACCTTGGTAGTTCGTAACATAGACGTTCTGGTCTCCCTGGGGGTAATCGAACTCCTGCGCCCGGGTTCTCACGAAGCAGTAGTCGTTCCCGAGCTCGCCGTAATAGATCTCAGGCCGGGTGATCCGGATGGACATGCTGGAGACCGGAGGGATGTTCTTGATGAACAGTACCGGCAGGCCTTCACTGGTGAATTCGTTCACCGGCCCGAGGCAAAGGCCGTAGCCGTGGGTGTATGCCAGGTGCTCGTTGATCCAGCTCCGGCCCGGCAGGCTGGCGGCAGAAAGCTCGCGCGGGGAGAGCGAGACCTGGCGGTAAATCCCGTTAATCCAATAGCGGTCGTTATCAACGTGCTGAAAGTCGTAATAAGTGCGGATCTCCTGGAGCTGGGCGAAAGTGGTCAACAGCGGCTTGTGGTCCCACATGCGGACGTTGCGGAATGTCGCCTCATTCTTCCGGATGTCATCCAAGCTCAAGTCTTCGACGGCGGAGAATTCGCGCTCCTCGAAACGATCCAGCGCATACGCCTGGCGGGTGAATTTGATGGCGTTGGCGATGTAGTTGCGTTCCCGGTCAATTTCGTTGGGGGCCACGATGAAGCGCTGGACGATCTCGGGATAGATCGACCCGCCGAGCACTGCCACGGCCACCAGAAGACCCACAGAATAGAGCGCCGGCCGCACACGCCCCCACTTCGCCCCCACCAGAAATGCAACGGCCGTCAACAGGCAAAGGAAGAGTTCCGCTCTTAGAACCGGCAGCGTGGCGTGCACATCCGCGTACCCAGCGCCATAGATGAGCCCGCGCGGGGAATAAAGCAAGCCGTACATGGCAAGCCGAACTCGATAGGCGAAGACAACAAAGAGCAATGCCACCAGCGCCATCAGGTGCGCGCGCGCCGCCCCCATCACTTTTGGCCCACGCGGCGTGACCCATACCCCGCCCTCCACAAGATAGAGGAACACGGCGCTCAAAAGACACACAATGACCGCCGCCAGCGCGAGGTAATAAAGGAACCAGTTGAAGGGCAGGCGAAAGAGATAAAAGCCCAAATCGATGCCAAACAGCGGGTCCTGCTGGCCGAGGGTTTGCGGGTGCTTGGCCATCAGATACTCCAGCCAGTGGGACATGCCCCATTGGCCGATCACGTATCCAATCAGCAGAACGCCAGCCCAGATGAGCCAGCGCAAAGTCATACCGAAGCGGTCGAGCGCCGAAAACTCGATGACCTCACCGTTGACCCGATAGCCATGCCGGTGGGCGAGCCCGCGGGCAATCAGCAGGTTCAATGCGGTCACGATCATGAAACCCACTCCGACCAGTCCGCTCAGTTCAATCTGGGTTACCAGGATCGTCCGAAAGATGACCCGAAAACCTTCCTGCTTGAACCAGAGCCAATCCACCAACAGGGCAACACCGTTGGTGAAGAGGGGCAGAACAATCAGGAAAAACAAGACAAGCGCGAGGATTATTCGTGGTGTGCGATTTTTGGGCATGATGTAGCTCCGAAGGTATCTTTACACACCGCCCGAGGCGTGTCAAAAAGCTCTCGAGCGGGCGTCTAGAAGCGAAGATTGGCGGGCTCCCGCCTGATCACACTAGAAGGCCACGGACTCTGTCTGGTCCGCGCCGTAGCGCTGGCGCTACGCCAGCAATCGTGAATAGTCACCACCGCTGGTGCACGAGTTCGCGGATTTTGCTGTCGTAAACTTCGCGCACTTTGGCCATTTGCGCTTTGCTCAGCGGGGCCAGATCGCTGGCGCGGACGTTATCCTCAACCTGCGCGACACGCTTGGCTCCCGGGATGGCGCAGGTGACAGCGTCAAACATCAGGGTCCATCGCAGGGCCAGTTGAGCCATCGAGGCGCCCGGGGGAACAAGGCTTTTGAGAATCTCCACAGCCTCCAGCCCGATTTCATAATCCACGCCAGAGAAAGTCTCACCCCGGTCGAACGCTTCTCCCTGGCGATTGAAGCTACGGTGGTCATCCTTGGCGAAAGCGGTGTGGTGGGTCATCCGTCCCGACAGAAGCCCGCTCGCCAGCGGCACACGCGCCAGGATACCCACGCGCCGCCGCTTGGCCTCCGGGAAAAACAGTTCCGCAGGGCGCTGCCGAAACATATTGAAGATGATTTGAATGGTCTGCACGCCGGGATATTCGATGGCTTTCAGCGCCTCTTCCGCGGTCTCCACGCTCACGCCGTAATAGCGGAGCTTGCCAGCCCGGACCAATTCGTCGAGGATGCCGAAAACCTCCGGCCGGTAGAGCACGACGGTCGGCGGACAGTGCAATTGCAGAAGGTCGATGCAATCCGTCTCGAGATTCTTCAGGCTGTCCTCGACGAAGTGGGTAAGGTTCGCCTTGTTGTATCCATCTGGCGTGTGCGGGGAGAGCCGGCGGCCGGCCTTGGTGGCGACGTATAGGGTCTCTTTCCGTTCTTTGCGCAGCCGCGCCACCAACCGCTCACTGCGGCCCATCCCGTAAACGTCTGCGGTGTCCATAAAGTTGACGCCAAGGTCGATGGCGCAGTGCAGGGCGGCGAGGGATTCTTTATCGTCAACCTCCCCCCAGTCCGCTCCAATCGCCCACGCTCCAAAGCTGATTTCCGAGACCTTCCAGCCCGTACGGCCGAGTTCGCGATAGTGCATTTGAGTTTGCTCCTAATTGCTGGCCACTACTCTAGCAGGATACTGAAAAACCTTTCTGATCGCTGTCATTCCGAGCCCTTCGCTGTCATCCTGAGTGCAGCGAAGGATCTCGCTCTGCCCGCTCAGGGTAAACTCCGCGAGGAATCTCGCCCTGGAAACAAAGGACCTGAAAGATTCCTCTCCCGCAGGGCGGGATCGGAATGACAGGCTAGCGGGTTTCTCAGCATCCTGCTAGCTCGCCCACCCCTTGGCCCGCCCCACCGCGCGTCGCCAGCCCTCGCAAAGCTCCTCGCGGCGGGACGTTTCCATGCCAGGTTGGAAACGTCGTTCTATTTTCAACTGAGTTTTCAACTCCAATTCGCTCCGCCAGAATCCGGTCGCCAAGCCAGCCAGGTACGCGGCCCCCAGCGCCGTCGTCTCCGTCGTTGCCGGCCGCTCGACGGGAACCCCAAGAATGTCAGCCTGAAACTGGCAGAGGAAATCGTTGCGCGCGGCTCCACCGTCCACGCGTAACATTTCCGGCTTGATTCCGGAATCCCGCGTCATGGCATCAACCACCTCGCGCGTCTGATAGGCGATGGATTCAAGCGCCGCGCGAATCAGGTGCTTTCGGTTGGCACCACGAGTCAGTCCCACGATGGTGCCCCGTGCATACGCATCCCAGTGGGGCGCCCCCAGCCCTACGAATGCGGGGACAAAATAAACGCCATGAGTGTCCGGCACCGAGCGGGCGATTTCCTCCGTCTCGGAGGCCTCTCGAATCAGTCCCATTTCGTCACGAAGCCATTGGATGGCGGCGCCGGCAATGAAGACGCTGCCCTCCAGCGCGTATATTATCTCGCCATTCCTTCCCCAGCCGATAGTTGCAAGCAGCCCCGCCTGGGAGCGGGGAATGGTGGGGCCGGTGTTCATCAGCAGGAAGCAGCCTGTGCCGTAAGTATTCTTGACGGCGCCGGGCGTGAAGCACTGGTGGCCAAACAGCGATGCCTGCTGGTCGCCGGCCACGCCGGCAATCGGAACCCTGGATCCGAACCAATCGGTCTCTCCGAAGATTTCACTTGAAGACTTCACCGTGGGAAGCAATGACTGCGGAATGCGAAAGTAGCTGAGGATCTCCTTGTCCCAGGCCAGCGTGGCAATGTTGAAAAGCAGTGTGCGCGAGGCGTTAGAGACATCCGTGGAGTGGATCTTGCCGCCCGTGAGGCGCCAGATCAGCCAGGTATCAATGGTCCCGCAGGCGAGGTCGCCTCGCTCCGCGCCTTCACGAGCACCGGGAACATTTTCCAGCAGCCAGGCAATCTTGGTCCCGGAAAAATAAGCGTCGGTCACCAGGCCGGTTCTTTCTCGAATGACCTTATCGAAGCCCTCTTGCCGGATGCGGTCGCACAAAGCGGCAGTGCGGCGGCACTGCCAGACGATGGCAGGATGGACAGGCTTGCCGGTGGCCCGGTCCCAGAGGACCACGGTTTCGCGCTGGTTCGTAATGCCGATTGCGGCAAGGTCCTCCGCATTTGCTTGAGCCTCCGCCAGAGCAGCTTTCGCGACCTCCAACTGCGATTGCCAGATTTCCTCGGCATCGTGCTCGACCCAGCCGGCGCGGGGATAATACTGCTTGAATTCCCGACTGGCTGAGGCGCGCACCGCGCCGTTGCGGTCAAACAACATGGCGCGCGAACTCGTTGTGCCCTGGTCGAGGGCTAAGACGTACTTTGGCATCTCAATAATCTCCTCGGAGCGGTCTAGCTTACTTGAATTGAACGCAGAAAGACAAATGCAGTTTGCCGCGTGTAGTGGGCTTTTTGTTTGCCCACGCCGCCGGAAGGGTTCGGCGAGTGTAACCCAAACCGCTTGAACTATTTATCCAAGAATGCGATACTAGCCTCGTTCACCTTTGGGTGAACTATGGTGGGATTGAAACCTAATCTTCAGATTTAGCGTCTTAGGAAGGGCAGGTTCACCGCTTGGGTGAGCGGCTTGATTCCTAAGCGAGACAGGAGCTTGTATGGCAGATAAGACCCCAGACCCCGGGCACGCGATGTTCGGTTTGAACGAGCCGGCCCAAAGTGCCGCACCGGCTGCCGCACCCGGCGCCCCCCAAGTTGTGTATGTGCAGGCGTCGCCCCCCGTGCCAGCGCCTTCGACCGGCGGCAGCACGATGCGCTGGCTGGTAGGCGCGCTGCTGGCGCTTTCGGTGATTAATCTCATTTTGGTGCTCTATTCCCGGAGCGATCTTAAGACCATCGTCTCGAAGCAGTCTGACCAGTTGGATCTGCTCACCCGGCGCATGGACACCAGCGACGAGCGTTACGCTCAGTTGCGCGGCCAGTTCCAGGTGACGTCGGAAAAACTGGGCCTGACCGAGCAGGAACTCGCGCGCGCGCACGCCCTGGCGTCAGATATCCAAAAGAAGCAGCAACAGGCTGTTCAGCAACTGAACGACGCCATTTCCAAAAAGGCCAGCGCGGAAGAAGTGAATAAGGTCCAGGCGGATGCTAATTCCAAGATCGGCGGGCTTTCCACCGACTTGGCAGGCACGAGGAAGGATTTGGAGAGTACCAAGTCCGAATTCGCCAATGCGCTTTCGGGAACCAAGGGCGAACTGAGCGGCGCTATCGCGCGCACGCATGATGAGCTGGTCGCACTGGCCCACAGGACTGACAGGGACTATTTCGAGTTTAATCTTGCTAAGCGACACTCCCAACAGAAAGTCGGGACCGTGACAGTGCAATTGACCAGGACGGACACCAAGCGCAACGTCTTCACCGTCAACCTTCAGTTTGACGACAAGCCTCATGTGTATAGGGACAAAGCCATGGACGAGCCGGTGTACTTCTACGTGCAGGGGGCTTCGAGCGCCCTCGAGCTGGTGGTGAATAAGCTGGGCAAGGATTCCATCGCCGGTTATGTCAGCACGCCAAAGGCGTTCTTCCCCAGTGCGACAAACGTACTGGCTGCGCGCCCCGGAGCATGAGCCGTCGCGAACGAGGGCTGACCTTCGACCTCCAACACTGATTGCCTCTCAAGCTCGCGCTTGGCCGGAGCGAGGCGCGAGCTTCTTGTTTTTCTGGCCTCTGGGCTTTTCTCGGAAGAGTTGACGCCGGATTGGGCGAGCGGATTTGTTTCCTTACCGATCACTTACTACCTACCAGCTACCGACCCCGCAATCCGGTACTGGGTCAATTTGATGCTGTAGCGGCGAGTTTATCTCGCCAAATGGCGGCGTAAAGCCGCCTCTACATCAAATTGACCCACTACCCGCAACCCACAGACCTTGCATTCACTGCTAGAATGAAGCCTTGACCTGATATCCTGAGAACTCAATGATCTAATGGGGGCCTTATGTTTGCATTTCACGGCGTGGATTACATGGAGATTGACGCGCTCTTCAACGACCAGGAAAAGCTGGTGCGGCAGACGGTGCGCGAGTTTGTGGACAATGAAATCATACCTAACATCGAGGAGTGGAACCGGGAGGGGAAATTTCCCCAGCACCTCGTACCCTTAATGGCGGGGCTGGGGTTTTACGGCGCAAACTTGGAAGGTTACGGCTGCGCGGGGATGTCCAACGTGGAGTACGGGCTGATCATGCAGGAACTCGAGCGGGGAGACAGCGGCTTGCGGAGCTTCGTCTCCGTGCAGGGCGCGCTGGTGATGTATCCCATCAAGGAATACGGCTCCGAGGAGCAAAAGCAGCGCTGGCTGCCGGCGCTCCAGGAGGGCAGGGCCATCGGATGCTTCGGCCTGACGGAACCCGACTTCGGCTCGAACCCCGCCGGCATGAGGACACGCGCCGTAAAGGATGGTGACCGCTACATCCTGAATGGCGAGAAGGCCTGGATTACCTCCGGTACAATTGCAGACGTGGCGGTGGTGTGGGCGCGCACGGACGAAGGTGTCCGCGGCTTCCTGGTGGAGAAAGGCACGCCGGGCTACACCGCGAAAGACATTAAAGGGAAATGGTCGCTCCGCGCTTCAGTGACTTCCAGCCTGTCACTCCAGGACGTTCGTGTGCCCGTCTCTAACATGCTTCCCAAAGCGCAGGGGTTGAAAGCGGCGCTGAGCTGCTTGACCCAAGCGCGCTACGGCATCGGATGGGGGGCGATCGGGGCAGCGATGGCCTGTTACAACGAGGCCTTGGAGTACGCGAAGATACGAAAGCAGTTTGACGACAAGCCCATTGCTTCTCACCAGCTCATTCAGGCGAAGTTCGCCGATATGATCACCGAAATCACCAAGGCGCAGTTGCTGGCCTTACAGGTGGGGCGCCTGAAAGATCAGGGGCACGCCGATTTCGCGCATGTCTCCATGCTCAAGCGGAATAACGTGAAGATGGCGCTGGAGGTGGCCCGAGCGGGGCGCGACATCCTGGGCGCCAATGGCGTCGCCGATGAATATCCCATCTTCCGCCACATGTGCAACCTGGAATCGGTCTTCACCTATGAGGGCACGCACAACATCCACACGCTCATCATCGGCGAGCGGGTGACGGGGGTGCCTGCCTATAAATAGGAGCGGGGCTTGTCCCGCGCGCTTGAGGCTCAGGCAGGACTCTGCTGATCTTCTTTTCAGGTATCTGAGCCGACAGAGAGTTTCAGAAAGAAGGTGGTGAAGGCGAAAGCGATGACGTTACAGCACACGATTAAGGCCGTTGTTCGTCAAGGTGAACAGTCGGGTTACATTGCCGAGTGTCTGGAGATTCCGGTGGTGACGCAAGGTCGAACTCTCGACGAAGTCACGCGCAATCTGCGCGAGGCTGTGGAACTGCACCTGGAGGGAGAAGACCTGGCAGAGCTGGGTTTGGCACGCTCACCCAGTATTCTCGTCACCTTCGAATTGGAGGCGCATCCTGCCACGGCTTAAACGGCTCTCCGGCCGGGAGGGGAGTCTAGAAACGAATTCCCCTCCCGCCGCGGCGGGAGGGGATTAAGGGGTGGTGGGCCAACCACGCCCGGTTCCCCTTGCGCTGCCTTGTAGTCAGACGAACCGAAGCTCGAACCATCACAGATTGACGACTTTCATTGCCTGCTCCGCGTAGCGTTCCCCGGCCGTTACTCCCTTGGGCGCAACCTCGTTGATCCGCGCCAGGTCTTGGGGTGAGAGCTTTAACTTCAACGCCGCAATGTTTTCCTCCAAATGCGCCCTCCGCGTGGTGCCGGGGATGGGCACAATATCCTCGCCCTGGGCCAGCACCCAGGCCAAAGCCAACTGCGACGCTTTGCAACCTTTTTCCGAAGCGATTTGCTCGACCCGGCAGACAAGGTCCAGATTGCGTTTGAAGTTCTCGCCCTGGAAGCGCGGAGATTTGCGACGCCAATCCTCCGCCGCCAAGTCTTCTACGCTCTTGAAACGGCCCGTCAAAAACCCACGACCGAGCGGGCTGTAAGCAACAAAGGCGATTCCAAGTTCCCGGCAGGTGGAAAGAACCTCGTCCTCGGGGTCACGGCTCCAGAGTGAATACTCCGTTTGCAAAGCGGTGATGGGGTGGGTGCGGTGCGCGCGGCGAATGGTTGCCGGAGCGGCCTCGGAAAGCCCCAAGCACCTTATCTTGCCCTCTTCGACCAGCCGCGCCATGGCCCCTACGGTTTCCTCGATGGGCACACTGCCGTCAACACGGTGCTGATAATAGAGGTCAATGGTCTCAATGTCGAGGCGCCTCAAGCTGGCTTCGCAGGCGCTGCGCACGTACTCGGGCCGGCCGTTGATTCCCAGGAAGCTACCCTCTGGCCCCCGCACGTTGCCGAACTTGGTGGCAAGAACAATATCATTCCGCCGACCCTTGATGGCTTTGCCGACCAGTTCCTCGTTGTGACCCGTGCCGTACATGTCGGCGGTATCCAGGAAATTCACACCCAGGTCAACCGCGAGATGAATGGTTGCAACAGACTCCTCTTCGTTTCGTGGCCCGTAGAACTCCGACATGCCCATGCATCCAAGGCCGATGGCAGAGACGGTGAAAGAACTGTTATCCAGTTTCCTATAACGCATTCAGATCCTCTCCCGGAGAGCGTTCAGATTGGCCGCACAAACTGAGAATGTCATCCAGGGCGGGTCTCGCTCAACCCTTCCCTGACCGAGGGTGTTGGCAGCAGGAGGGGAGTTTAGGAGCAAATTCCCCTCCTCTCCGAGCACGGGATTAAGGGGTGGTGGCTCGACCACCCCCAACCCCTCCTGAGCCAGGAGGGGAGTTGCCGCCTTAGGCTGGACCAACGAAGTTCTTGCATCTGCACCGCGCCGGACGTAAGCTTCGGGAACTTGCAAGGCCGCGATTGCGTATGCTCTGGTAGAGACGAGTCAAGGAGAGTCTTATGAGTACAAGCCCCCAACCCCCGCGTCCCCCCGTTCCGCCGCAACCCCCACGGTCGGGCAGCAACATTGTTGCGATTGCCCTGTTGGTCCTGGCACTGATTGTCCTGGTCAGTGGAATCGCTGTTTGGACCGGCTTAAGGTTTCTTTCCCACAATCTCCGAATGCAAGTTGAGGAGAGGGGGGGCCGCAACAAGGAAGTTTCCATCCATACGCCGGTCGGATCAATTGAAGTTCATCATGATGTCACAGAGGACAGCTTGGGTTTGCCCCTCTACCCCGGCGCAACGCGGGTGAAAGACAAGGACTCAGCAGCAGTAAACCTCGGTTTTGGAGGCGAGGCGAGCGTGCAAGTACTGGCCGCGAAATTCGAAACTTCGGACTCATTGGAGAGAGTCAAGGCCTTTTACAAGGAGCACCTGGGAAGTGAAGTCACTAAATTCACCGATCAGGGTTCGGAAGGAAAAACTACATTCGAGATCAGGACCCACAACCTGGAAAAGGTCGTGGCCTTAGAAGGCGGGGGGAGTCGGACGCTAATCAAATTGGTCCGGGTATCTTTCGGCAAGAACGAGAGCAACTAACAAAGGCAGTTCACAGTCGAAAAGACAGTCAACAGTCGACAGTCCGCTGAATCTGCGATCGTCGCAAGAAAAATCCGTACAGTCCGATACAATGACAAAGCTACGCGCCCAAACAGCCTGCGATATCACTCCTCAGGCGGCACACGCTGGCCGGGAGTGGAGCCTCTTCGGCAGAGGCGGGGGAGATGTACAAGTAACCCTCTTTGCCATTTGCACGTCCAACTAAAGGGGGAATAAACCCGGAGACTCAGCAGGTAAGTTCCTGGCACAGGTCCCGAGCTGGGAGACGATAAGCAGCGATGATCAGCCGAAATCGGTGGACGGTGACCTTTGCCCTTGGTGCGATGGTAATCGGCACGCTATTGTTAGCTTTCCCGTTGCTGGCACAGCAGCAAAACCCGGCGTCTGCGGACACGTCTTCACAAGGCCAGTCCAAGACGGGAGCGAAAAGTGGGGACGATAAGGACCCCGGAATGCAGGAACAGAAGAGCCCAAAGGATGACCGCCTTTTCTTTGTCTTGCCAAACTATCTGACGGTGGAGAATGCCAAAAAGATCCCGCCGCTTACAACGGGGCAGAAATTCAAGCTGGTGGCCCTGGGAACGTTCGACCCCGTCGAGTTCCCGTACGTAGGCGTTATCGCCCTCATCGATCAGGCTGAAAATACTGATCCCAGCTTCCGACAGGGTTTTGCTGGCTATGCAAAGCGTTACGGGGCCGCCTTCGCCGACACCACAATCGAGAACTTCATGGTGGGCGCCGTCTTCCCATCACTGCTCCACCAAGATCCTCGATACTACCAGTCGGGTAAAGGGGGGTTCTTTCGCCGTGCTGGTTACGCTGCATTGCGGGTCTTTATCATTCGCAGCGACTCCGGGAAAAACCAATTCAACTACTCCGAGTTGGCAGGCAGTGCAGTTGCGGCAGCGCTTTCCAACACCTACCATCCGCCTGCGGACCGGAATGCCCTAAACAGCGCCAACATCTGGGTGACGCAGATATGGGGAGATGCGGCGTCCTTTGAATTGAAAGAATTCTGGCCCGATATTCGTCGCAAACTTCACAAGAAGCAGCAGGCTCAGCCATGATGGTCTGTCGTGGCGACCGGTATGTGGTAGGTGGTAGACGGTAGGTGGGGAAAACACCTCTTAACCACTGGCCTCTCGAAGGTGAGTTCTGGTTTAGGAAGGATCAGCGCATACGAACCTTGCGCGGAACGGCATGCCAATAGCTTTTTCCAGCAACCTCTAATCTGCTATCATCATTTCCCCCTGGGGATTCGGAACAACATGAGGAGGTGCCATGGAATTTGAGCATCGCGTCGTGATTGTAACGGGTGGCACTGGCGCATTAGGAAGTTCCGTGGCTTTGGACCTGTTACGGTCTGGCGCCGGCGTCGCGGTTACGTACCGTTCCGAGAAGGAATGGGCCGCGCTGGAGGGCAGGGCCGGCGAACACCAGGGAAATCTCATGGGTGCGAAAGTGGATCTGATGCAGGCCCCTGAAGTCGAACGCTTGGTGGCAGATGTCTTGTCGAAGTGGCAGCGCATCGATCACCTCGTCGCCGTGGCGGGTGGCTTCGCGGCCGGCAAGAGCTTCGAGACCGATGACAAGACCTGGGACCACATGTTCAACCTGAACCTCCGCTCCCTCATTTTCTGTTTACGTTCCATCGTCCCGGTCATGATTCGTCAAAACTTTGGCAGAATCGTGACCGTCTCGAGCGGGTCAATCCTGCGCGGAGGCGGGGCCAGCATAGCCGCCTATGCCGTTTCCAAAGGGGCGGTTCGCCAGCTCAGCGAAATCCTTGCAGACGAACTCAAGGCGTACGACATCCACGTTCACTGCATCCTGCCGGGAACAATGGATACTGAGGCCAATCGCCTCGCCATGCCCAAGGCGGACTTCTCCAAGTGGGTGAAGACCGACGAGGTGGCGCGCCTTGTCCACTTTTTCCTCAGCGACGACTCCCGTGCCGTGCGCTCCGCCGTTGTGCCCGTGCTCGGGTAAAGGAGTCGGGAGTCAGGATCCGGGATTCAGGAGACAGAGGCAAGCGTAGCGCAGGTTCCGTCCCGCCCTGCTCCTTATAATCCGCAGATTCCGCAGATGACACAGATTACCATCAGCGGTCGGGGTCTTTGTGGTCTGCGCAATCTGCTAATTCTGTGGATCACTTACTGCGGACAAATCGCTTGTATTCAAGCGACGGTGCGCCGAAGTTCAGCAGCAGGCCGACTTCAAAGCCCGCGGCCTTGAGGTACTTGACCAGTCGCGTCTTTCTTCACTCATCTGCGTCATCTGCGCAATCTGCGGATTTGTTTTTGCCCGCCAGCGCCTCCGCTTTCCGGTTGTTATAGTCCGCAGATTCCACAGATGACACAGATTACTATCAACAGCCCATCCGACACTACCTTCCCCACCGGACCCTGTCTGTTATCGGCGAATCAGGGGCTCCGATTTCGGATTGAAACTTGGGGCTGAGGCAGCTATAATGAGTGCTTGTGCGTTAGCACTCAAGGAGTTCCATGAAGAACGCTATTCACCCCAATTATCATGCAGTGACCGTAACCTGCGCGTGCGGATACACCTTCAAGACGCGCTCCACCTATAAGAGCGACGTGTTGCACCTGGAAATCTGTTCCCATTGCCACCCGTTCTTCACCGGGAAACAGAAGATAATGGACAGTGCGGGCCGCGTTGAGCGGTTCCAGCGCAAGTATGCGGACTTCAGGAAGGCCGCTGCTGCGCTCAGTGAGGGGAAATCGCCGGCGCCGAGCAAGTAGGAAGCGAGGCGCCAGGCGTCAGGTTTCAGATGGCGTAACACCTGGTTCCAGTCACGGCGATGGATTTTTTGGGGCATCTGAAACCTGACACCTGATGCCTGATCCTTATATCACCAAACCAAAAGTTTACGTCGTGGGCCGCCAGACCGTGGTGCGCGAGGAGTTGGCGCGTTTTCTCCAGGACGAGGGCTTGGTGTTCACCACCGACGCGCAAGCCGCTGCCGAGGTGCTGACTGAAATCGCCGGGCGCACCTGCTACATGTCTTTCGGCAAAGGGCGGAAATCCAACCAGGAATACGTTGAGAACATCCTGAGTTCAAAACACGGCAGCGTGCTCGAACACGCCGTCTGGTGCCTTCTGATTACCGGCGTTAGCCGCGCTCTGACCCATGAGTTGGTCCGCCACCGGGCAGGTTTCAGCTACTCACAGCTCTCACAGCGGTACGTGGACGAGAGCGACGCCCGCTACGTGGTTCCCCCGCTTTACCAGGAAAGCGAAGAGTTGCGCCAGAAATGGCAGCAGACCATCGAGACGCTCCGCAAGGTCTACATCGAGCTAGCGGACGCTACCGCGCAATACGTTCAGCAGAAGCACCCGGAGATGGCCCCGCGCGACCGCCGCAAGTGGGCTCGTCAGGCGGCACGTTCTATCCTTCCCAACGCCTGTGAAACCAAAATCTTCGTCACCGGCAACAGCCGCTCCTGGCGGCACTTTTTGGAACTTCGCGGTAGCCCGCACGCCGACACTGAAATCCGCCTGTTGGCCGTGGAAGTTTGCCGCGTCCTCAAGCAAGAAAGTCCCAATATCTTCCATGACATTGAAGTCGTCGCTGAGTCCGACGGCATGCCCGCCCTCCGCGCCATTCACTCCAAGGTATGATCCTGAAATCACAAGTTGGAGCCGGGGTGCGTCGCGGGAACAATGCACGTAGCCCGTGCTTGTCATCCGGAGGAGTCCCGATCTGATCGGGGCGATGAAGGATCTCCGCAGTTCACATGCAAATTTGCTGCTTGGTCATGGGCTGCCTGGCGCAGACCCCTGTTCTTTGGGGTCTGCGATTTCCCGAGCGGGTCACGGTCAGTGCTCTCGTGACCGTGGCCTTTTCCTTCGATGACGAACCCACGGGTAATTCCAAAAACGAATTGACCGTGGCGGCCTCAATGAATGAAACCTTGTGCTTGCGCAGATTCGCGGCGGGCGATATAAGAATCCCGCTCGGTCCCCCGTGATTATGTCGCCCCTGCCGGGGCTTAAGAAGTCATTGCAGCTCCCTTTTTTCCCATCCCGCCATGCGGGACCGTGGGCTATCCCGCTTCGCGGGACCGCCCGCCCAGGCGGGCTTTCGGGCGCGTCTAGCCGTTAGGTTAATGCTTATGGGGCGAGACCCCGGCAGGTCGCGCAAAGCTGCCCGTGCTACGAGGAGAGGCTTCCTGCGGCGGACCGGAGCGGACTCCATGTCCCTTGACACGCCTGAGAGAGTAGGCTAGGATAGTAAATCGTGGCTTGCCACGTACTCGAAATAGGAGGGGAGCACGTTTCTTTCGATGCGACAGCCCACGCCCAAATCCAGCTTCGAGAGTGCTCCGAGCAGCACAAAAAGAGGGAGAATTCCCAGACTTGCTTTGGACAAGATGTCGGCTCCGGTGTGGAAATGAAAGAGAGAGATTCTTCAAAACTCGAGGAACGACGCGGGAATGTCCATGAAAACAAAGGGTCGGTTTTCCAAATCCCGGAACGACGCGGGAATGTGTATGAAAACACAGGTACTTAGCCGTTAAGAGCGGGAATGTCGTTGAAAACAAAGGGGCAGGTGGCAGATGGTAGGTGGTATGTGGTAGGTGGGGCAGAAAGCAGGGTAGCGCAGACGTGTTTTTTAGGTCTGCGGCTTTTCATTCAACAAACTGCGGACGTACAAATCAGGTCCACGCTACTGCCCCTATTCTGCGAAGGTCGAACGCGTCTATGAAGAGCGATAAGAAGTGCGCCCTGGTTGGAATTGATGTGGGAACAAGTGGAGTGCGCGGTGTTGCAGTGAGTCCCGCTGGCGAGCTTTTAGCGGAAGCGGATGAGAAGATTCGGCAGGACCGCCGCGCCGCCGGGGGAATCCACGAGCAAGACCCTGGTCAATGGTGGGAAGTTCTGTGCTCCGTTGGGCAGGACATTGTCAAAAGCCTGAAGGAGAAATCCGGCGATGTGGAGCTTCGAGGAGTGGCGGTCACGTCCACTTCGGGGTCTCTTGTCGTGGCGGATGCGGAAGGTCGAGTCTTGCGCCCGGCCATTCTTTACGACGATGGCCGGGGAGTGGAGATTGCGGAGGAACTGAACAAACAAGGCGGCGCCCAGAGCATCCGTCTGGGTCCATCCTTTTCGCTTGTGAAAGCTGCCTGGGTCCGGCAGCAGGAGCCCGAGTTGTGGGAGCGCACTCGCTACATCCTGCATCCGGCGGATTGGCTGTCAGGAAAGCTCACCGGCGAGTTTGGGATTTCGGATTTCACCAACGCCTTGAAACTCGGCTACGACCCAGAGAGCCGTTCGTGGATTGGAACGGTTCGTGCCGCGGGCTTGCCCAACGACCGCCTGCCTGTAGTTCGCCGCCCCGCAGAGCAAATCGGACAGGTGAGCAGCGTGGCCGCTGCCGCGACAGGCTTGCCGGTGCGAACGCCCGTCCTGGCAGGCGCAACCGACGGGATGGCGAGTGTGATCGCCTCAGGAGCCAGCCGGCGCGGCGATGCCAACACAACCCTGGGAACCACACTTGTCTGGAAAGTGCTCCACGACGGGAAGCCCACGGCGCGCAGCGGCATTTACTTTCACCTGCATCCTGGGGGGTTGTGGGTCCCCGGAGCGGCAAGCAACACCGGGCTGGGAAGCATCAGAACGGCCGGCGACGCAGCCTCTCTTGGGGAAATGGACCGGCTGGCTGCCAACTATTTTCCAACCTCTGTGGTCTGCTACATGCTGTCGGGTCAAGGCGAGAGGTTTCCCTTTGCAAACCCGAAAGCCAGGTCGTTTGTGGAAGGGAATCCGCGTGACGCTGGCGAGTCTTACGCGGCGCAATTACAGTCCATCGGTTTCGTGGAGCGCTGGGGCTACGAAATTCTCGAGGCATGCGGCGTGAAAATCGGGGACAGGGTCTTTTCAACGGGGGCTGCTGCGAAGAGCCCTGTCCTTTCGCAGTTGCGCGCGAACGTTCTGGGCAGGACCGTTGTCCGGTCTCGATATCCCACCGCGGCCTTCGGGGCAGCGATTCTGGCGGCCACCGGCGCCGTATTCTCTGGGAACATTTTTGACGCTATACAATCCATGACCAGCATCTTGGAAAGCCATGATCCGTCAGGAGACTTGGTCCCAGCCTTTGATGAAATCTACAGGTCATTTCGGGAGGCGTGCGCGCGACGAGGTTACGGTAGGCAGTAAGCAGCAGGCAGAAAGCAGTGGATGGTAGATGGCGGAGGGAGTGGCATAAGTGCTTACGAGATGAAGCCCAGCTCTAAGCCGCGTCTTCTTGAACAGACAACTGACGGCTGACAACTGACCGCTGATAGCTTTACTTCGAGGTCGGTGTTACCATGGCCTGCGAGAGGGTGTGATGATTAGTCAAGGGTGGTTTCGCATAGGGAGGCGGCATGTTGTTTTAGCGCTGGCGCTCGGAGCGCTCGTCCTTGCCGCTTGTCACGGACAGGCGCAGGACTGGAAAGACGCCGACAAGTTAGCGACGCTGCTGAATTGGAAGCCGGGGAGCGTGGTGGCTGAAATCGGAGCGGGCGATGGCGGGCTGACGCTGGCTGCCGCCGAGCGCGTGGGGCCAACGGGCCGAGTTTACACGACGGAACTGGACCCTAAGAAACTGGCAGCTCTGGAGACCCTCGCCGCCAAGCAGAAGGTCCAAAACATCACGGTGGTCAAAGGGGGCGAAGCCGCGACAAACCTTCCGCGCGAGTGCTGTGATTCCATCTTCATGCGGAGTGTTTACCATCACCTCACGCAGCCGGCGAAGGAGGACGCCAGCCTTTTCCAATCGCTCAAGCCAGGCGGCCTCCTTGCCGTCATCGATTCTCTGCCTCGGGAGGGAACCAAGCCGCCAAAGGGCGTGCCGAAGAACCGGGGCGGGCACGGCATGCCAAAGCAGTTGCTGGTCGATGAACTTAGTGCCGCAGGATTTCAGGCGCTGACAATACCCACCTACTGGCATGGCGAGGATTATTGCGTCGTTTTCCGAAAGCCACCAGGTAGGGAATAGGGAACAGGGAATAGGGAACAGGGAACAGAACAGCCGCACTCCCTCGGCGACTGGCACCTGAAACCTCGCACCTGGAACCCGGTACCTGAAATGGGCCCTGAAACGTGGCCCCCGACGCCTGAAACCTGACACCCGACACCCGACACCCGACACCTGGCACCTTTCCCTATTCCCTATTCCCTAGTAATTATGCATAATCTCGTGCTTGCGCGCGCGGACGTTTTGATCCGCATTCCCGGGCCAAGGTAGGACCATGACAGACGCATCAACTACCCACGCACCAGTTTCCGGCCGCATTGCCTCCATCGACGCGCTTCGCGGCTTCGACATGCTGTGGATTACCGGCGGCGACGAAGTGATCCACAGCTTGCATAAATTGATTCACCATCCTTTGATGGACGCGCTGGACCGGCAATTCCAACACGCGGCATGGCAGGGCTTCCGTTTCTATGATTTGATCTTCCCGCTTTTTCTCTTTATCGTCGGCGTTGTGCTGCCCTTCTCTCTCACGCGGCGTCTCGAAGCCGGAGCGAACCGGGCCGAGATCTATAAGCATCTGGTCCGCCGGCTGGTCCTGCTGTTCTTTTTGGGCCTGGTTTGCAATGGCCTCTTGGATTTCAGGTTTCACGAGCTTCGCATTCCTGGGGTTCTTCAACGTATCGCGGTGTGCTATTTCATTGCGGCGCTGGTGATGATGAACACCCGCGTGCGTGGCCAGGCCGCGGTGGCGGGCGGCCTGCTGGTGGTTTACTGGCTGGTGATGAAGCTGGTGCCGGTTCCGGGCATCGGGGCCGGCGTTATAACCCCATCTGGCAACCTTTCGGCGTTTATCGACCAGCACCTTTTGCCGCGACCTTTCTGCTGCTATGTCTTCGGTGACAACGAAGGAATTCTCTCCACGATTCCGGCTGTTTCCACATGCCTGATGGGCGCGCTGGCCGGCCACTGGCTGCGCTCCAGTCGGCCTGCAGCCCGTAAGGCGCTCGGGCTGGCCTTGGCGGGCGTTGCCAGTCTGGTCCTGGGTCTGGTCTGGGGTCATTGGTTTCCCATCATCAAGAACATCTGGACCAGCTCGTATGTCCTGTTCGCCGGTGGGTGGAGCCTGCTGCTGCTCGCCCTCTTCTACTGGATCATCGATGTTCGCGGTTACCGGCGCTGGGCTTTCTTTTTCACCGTCATTGGCCTGAACCCCATTACCATTTACGTGCTTCGCAGCCAGTTTAATTTTGGAACAGTCGCAAATATATTCGTCCGGGGCTTCATCGACTACCTCGGGCCTTACAAGCCTGTCTTCTGGGACCTCAGCGTTCTGGCTGTCGGGTGGCTGTTCCTGTGGTTTCTATATCGTCGGAAGATATTCCTTAAGGTCTAAGCGAAGTTGTCATTAACTGATGTCGAACTTTCGAGTCTGCGTTTACTGCGGTTCAAGCCGCAACTGTGATCCCGTTTATCTCGATGCTGCTGCGCGCCTGGGGCGTGAGCTGGCGAGAAACGGCGCCACCATCATCTACGGCGGTGGGGCGGTTGGGTCAATGGGTGCGCTCGCCGAAGGTGCGCTCGCCGAGGGCGGCAAAGTCATCGGCATCATTCCCGGTTTCATGAATGAGCTGAATTGGGGGCACAAGGGCATTACCGAATTGCGCGTCGTGCGCGATATACACGAGCGCAAGCGGCTCATGATCCAGGATGCGAATGCGGTGGTCGCTTTGCCCGGCGGCTCAGGAACTCTTGACGAGCTTTTGGAGGCCGTCTCGCTCAAGCGCCTTGCCCTTTTCCTCGGCCCTATCGTTGTTCTGAATACCCAGTCGTATTTCGAGAATCTGCTCCTGGTGCTCGAGAGTTGCATTACCGAGCGCTTCATGGACCCTCGGCACAAATCTATGTGGTCGGTCGTGAATGAGCCGACGGAGGTGCTGCCTGCCATCTACTCCGCCCCGCCCTGGGATTCCAAGAGCCTCAGCTTCGCCCAGATCTGACAGGTTGCTGAAAACTTGACATAGCTTTACGCGGATGGCACCATGAGTGCTTGCGGCTGGGCTGTTTTCGCCTTGTAACACGGGCGCCTGCCCCGTGCTGGTTGGGGTCTTGCCCGTGAATGGGGAAGCCAAGGCGCAAGCACATGGACGGGATCCCGACGGGCCGCGGCAGGCTGCGCGTGCTGCGACCTGGAGGTGCTGGCCCGGGTAGTTCTCCTAATACCAGGCGTGCCGAAGTGGCGGAATTGGCAGACGCGCTACATTCAGGGTGTAGTGCCCGTCAGGGCGTGGAGGTTCGAGTCCTCTCTTCGGCACCAGACGATCCATCAAACTCTCGCAGGGTTGCCATCCACATAGGATTGGGGGTGGTGTTCGTTTCACCCGCATGGTCGCGGGAAAAGCGCGCAAATGTTTGGCAAGCATAAGCAAACCAAGACGCCCCCGGCATCTGTTGGCGGCATGACGGATGCAAGCGTGCTCACTTCGGAAGAACAACATGGTGCGGGGCCGGGCGTAGGGGCACAGCGCGCTGTGCCCCTACAAGATACACATCGCACCCACGCTAACTTCCGAATTCGGGTTGAAGAATCCTGCATTTCGCTCTGCCGATAACGCTTCGCCCTCTCGGCGCATCTATGTCCTTAGTATCCCTCGCAACTGGGCATGTGTTACGCATGCCGCGCGTTGATCACTAGCAGGATCCTGAAACACGTTTGTGAACGTTGTCATTCCGACCCGTCGGCTGACGGAGAGGAATCTCGCTATGGAAACAAAGGACTTGCGAGATTCCTCGTCGTCCCGCGGACGCGGGACTCCTCGGAATGACAGGCAAGACGGGTTTTTCAGCCTCCCGCCAGAGACCCGAGTCGGCCATGGTTTGATTGTCTAACCGCCCGGGATTTCAACTTGGCCTCAAAAAAGCAAGTACTCCTGGTGAAGCGTGAGATTACCCATTGGCCTCGCTGAATAGTCCGGGCGTCATCCGGGCGACAGTGACGAGGTAGCCGCTCCTGGCGCGGGAGCGTGGATTGAAACAAGGAGAGCAAGGTGCCTGTGATGAATCGCCGAACCTTTTTTTCGAGTGGAATCTTAAGTGCTGTTGCTGTCGGGGCGTCTCCAATACACGTGTTGGGGAGGAAGGAGGACATTTCGTCATCCGCACAGCCGAAGATCCTGAACTACAACCCTGCAATGAAGTATCGCCCCATGGGCAATACGGGCGTTCTTGTGTCGGAGATCAGCTTGGGTGGACTGGTCATGGCGGAGTCGGTGCACCGCTACGCCATCGAGCATGGGGTCAACCTTGTCCATGTCGCGTGGGACTACCTGGGCGGACAGTCGATCAAGACGCTGGGCGCAGGGCTAAAGTCAGTGCGCGATAAGATTTACATTGCCTTAAAGGATGATTACCCAAGCATCGACGAGGCTCTCAGAGTCCTCAACACCGACCACGTGGATTTCTTGATGTTCAACCGGCACTGGGCCTTTTCGGCTACTGATGCGAGGATTGCTGAGACCTTTGAGAAACTAAAGAACCAGGGGAAAGTCAGGTTCGCCGGTTTGACTACGCATGGAATGGTCAAGGATACGACGGCGGCGGGCATCCGTTCCGGCTTTTACAACGTCGTCATGCCGGTTCTGAACCAGCCCAACCTTGAAGCCCTGGATGAGGAGCTTCGCTTGGCGCGGCAGAGGGGAGTCGGCGTGATGGCGATGAAATCGATGAAGGGGCTCAAGGGCCTCGATTCGCAGGTCGCCTATTTGAAGAAAATCCTGAGCAATCCGGCAGTCACTACGGTTACCAAAGGCATTGGTTCATTCGATATGTTCGAGGCCTACGTACAGGCGCTGAATGAGCCGCTCACCAGCGCCGAGGATCGAGCCCTTTACCGGTATGCGCAGGTGAACCGGTCCAGCAATTGCATGCTATGCGACGACTGCAAGCAGGTCTGTCCCCTCGGGGTCGAAGTCTCCACCGTATTGCGTTGCAAGGACTACTACTACGAACAAATGAAGGATGTGCAGACCGCGCTCAGCACTTATCGCGATATTCCGCTCGAGAAGGTCGGCAATGAAGCATGCCGCCTCTGCAAGAAGTGCGAGTCGGCGTGCCCCAATGGGATTCCGATCGTCGAGCGGCTCATGGCAGCGCGCGAGCTGTTTTCCAAAATGGTTTAACAGCACGGCTGCCGGCCGCAAGCAAAGTCGTCTCGTAGGGCCGAACGGCGTTCGGCCGTCGGGCGAGCGCCGCTCGCCCCTACACCACGCAGGAGGGAGAAGGTGGTCTCGGGAAGATGCGAAGCGTTGCAATTTATCTGCTGCTAATCCTGGCCTTGCCTGGGCTGTTAATTGGGCAGGAGGAGGGCGGGCAAGGTTTGGTGCCCGCGGTGATTCCTGCCGCCGTCAAGGAGAGGCTTGCGCGGCTGTTGCCGGAGCCTTCAGAAGTTGGGGTTTCACGGTCCGGAGAGCAGAAGTTCTTCAGCTCAGACCTTTACGAATACATCGATGGCGGGGCTGATGTTTACCTGGATTACGGCCTTGTGGTGATGGTTCACCAGGAATACAAGGCCTCGAGCACAGACCTCACACTCGACATCTACAACATGGGAGCGCAGTCGAACGCCTTCGGGATTTATGCCGCCGAAAGCTCGCCGGATTACCACTTCCTGCCTATCGGGTCGGAAGGCTATGGCACCAACGAAATCCTGAACTTCTTCCAGGATGAGTTCTACGTGAAGTTGTCCGCCTTCAGCGATAAGGAGAAAACCGGGCCGGTGCTGGAGCGCTTTGCCCGGGCGGTATCGCGAAAGATCGGTCCATCCGAACCGATGCCTGAGTTTCTGTCTCTTTTCCCGCCGCAGAATCTGGTGAGTCATTCCTGCAAGTTTGTGAAGAAGTCGCCGCTGGGACACGATTTTCTCGCGCCCGCAATCATGGCGGCCTATACATGGGGTGAAGAACAGACATCCCTGGTCATCTCCAGGGCGCCGGACGCAAAAGGCGCGGTGCAGAAGGTTGAGCAGCTACGGAGCTACTTTGGCCGCTCGGGTAAGGTGGTTCCTCAGCCGGGACTGGCGTCCGGGGCCTTCTTGGGGTCAAGCCAGTTTGAGGGCGAAGCCGTGTTTTTCGCTTCGGGCTCCTATGTGATCCTCTGCCTAAACCCTCCACCCAACCCCGAATCATTCTTGAAATCGGTTATTCAGCGTATCGCAGAAAAAGGCGCCAGCATATCCTTTTAGGGAGTTAATACATGGCACAGATGGATCGACGAGATTTCTTGACGGCAGGCCTACTGGCAGGAGCAGGGTTGGGGATGGGTTTGTTCGGTTCGGATTCCCTCCGGGCAGTGCCCGCGCCGTCCATGAGTGTTGCGCATTACAAGAGCTCCCCGGCGGAGCCCGACGGCATCGCTGAGGAGGCAAGGCGACTCACTCGCCAGGCCATCGAGGCACTCGGTGGGATGAACCGCTTTGTTTCAAAAGCGAACATTGTATGGGTAAAGCCCGACATAGGTTGGGATCGCCGCCCCGAACAGGCCGCAACAACCAACCCCGACGTCGTCGCCACTATCGTGGAGATGTGCTACCAAGCGGGAGCGAAGAAGGTGCTGGTCAGCGACAACCCTTGCAATCCCGCCCGGCTTTCTTTTCCTCGCAGCGGGATTCAGCAGGCTGCCGAAAAGGCGGGGGCGGAAGTGATATTTCTCGATGAAAGAAAATTCAAGAAGATGTCCATTAACGGCAAAGTCTTAAAAGAGTGGGAGGTGTACCAGGACACTGTCGAAGCGGACCGGCTGATCAACGTCCCCATCGTGAAGAACCACAACTTGTGCCTGGCGACACTGGGCATGAAGAACCTGATGGGCGTTATTGGTGGGCCTCGTAACCGGCTTCACCAGGACCTGGGTGGAGCTCTGGTGGATCTGGCGGCCTTTTTGAAGCCCCGGCTGGTGGTGCTCGATGCCATTCGCGTGCTGACGGCCAATGGGCCCGTGGGCGGAAATCTTGCCGATGTAAAGCGCAAAGACACCATTGTGGCCGGGGTTGACCAGGTCGCCGTGGACGCCTTGGGCGCGACATTACTTGGTTACAAGCCCGATTCGATTGGCTACATTGTGCAGGGGAATGCCCGGGGTCTCGGCACCATCAATTTCAATTCGCTTTCACCCAAACAAATAGAAGTGTAAATCCCATGGCCCAGAAGAAGAAAACATCGTGGATCGTCTGGCTGCGCAGGCTTACCCAAACGGGTTTCTTTCTCCTGTTCTGCTATCTTTTCTTGCAGACGGTTTATCACCCCATCAACAAGGCTGGCCGGGGAGTCACATTCTTTTTCAACTTGGACCCGCTGGTTGCTCTCAATTCCTTGCTGGCCTCACACGCCCTCGTCGAGGCGATGCTGTTTTCGCTGGTTACCCTGGCGGTGACCTTTATCTGCGGGCGGTGGTTTTGCGGTTGGGTTTGTCCCTTCGGGACTTTGCACAACTTCTTCACCAGCCTCCGGGGCGGGCGCGCCAAGCAGAAACTTGCGGTCGGCGGCTACAATCAATGGCAGAAAGCGAAGTACTATGGGCTGGTTGCATTTCTGGTTGCGGCCCTAGTGGGGGCTGACGTCGTCGGCTGGCTGGACCCCTTTTCCTTCTTCTTCCGTTCGCTTTCCACTTCAATCTACCCGGCAATTAACAAGGGCCTCGTCGCGTTGTTCACCTGGATTTACGACGCCAATCCCGGAGTCGGACCCGTTCGGCTTACGGCAGTGACGGAGCCCATCTACGGGGTTTTGCGCAAGTATTTCCTCGCCGTGGAACAGCCCTACTACTGGGGCAGCATGCTGATCGGGGTCTTGTTTATTAGCACCGTTGTACTCAACTTCTTCCGTGCGCGCTTCTGGTGCCGTTACGTTTGTCCTTTAGGTGCGCTGCTGGGAGTGGTAGGCAAGAACCCCCTAGTTCGCCTGAAGAAGAATGAGGAGAAGTGCGACAGTTGCCGGCTGTGTCTGGTTGACTGCCAGGGAGGGGCCACTCCGGACAACCCCTTGGAGTGGAAGCCTTCCGAGTGCTTCTATTGCTGGAATTGCGAGTCGGATTGCCCCGCCCAAGCGATCTCCTTTACCGTTTACTGTCATCCTGAGCCCTTCGCCTGTCATTCTGAGCGAAGCGAAGAATCTCCGCAGTTGGCTCAGGGTAAACTCCGCGAAGGATCTCCGCAGTTCAGTCAGGGTAAACTCCGCGAACCATCCCTGCGGATCGCCGAAGGCAGGAACTGCAGAGATTCTTCGCCCC
The DNA here is from genome assembly GCA_050012175.1 of Terriglobia bacterium. Classification (GTDB taxonomy): domain Bacteria; phylum Acidobacteriota; class Terriglobia; order UBA7540; family UBA7540; genus CAVROP01. The sequence continues at coordinate 26,636 of JBEKHR010000002.1, forward strand.
GACAAGTCGGGGCTCAGAATGACACGGCCTTGCGAACTGAAACTGGAGAAAAAGCACGATGAACCCCTTGCACAAGTGGATCGGTGATTTCGTTCATCCCCCCAAAGAGGCCAGACTTGACCTGGGGCGGAGAGCGGTATTAGCGGCGGGGTTAGCCGGTTTAGGCGCAAAGCTGCTCTTTGGCATCGACCCGCAAGCATCGAAACGGTCTTTCAATCCCGCCCTGATTCGTCCCCCGGGGGCGCTCCCGGAAGACGAATTCCTCGCCAGGTGTATTCGTTGTGGTGAGTGCATGAAGGTATGTCCCACGAACGCCATTCATCCTGCTTCCTTGGAGGGTGGAGTGGAGGGCGTTTGGACGCCCGTCCTGAACATGCCGGTCGGTTACTGCGACTACGAGTGCAATCTGTGTTCGCAGGTTTGCCCGACTCACGCGATTCGCCAGGTTGATGTCCCGGAAAAGAAAAAGATCAAGATCGGCTTAGCATACATTGACAAGAATCGCTGCCTGCCCTGGGCCTACTCGAAGACGTGTATCGTCTGCGAGGAGCATTGTCCGACACCCAAGAAGGCCATCTGGTTTGAAGAGGTTGAAGTCCTGAACATTCAGGGCGAGAAGTTGACGATCAAGCAGCCACGTGTGGACCCTGACCTTTGTATCGGCTGTGGAATCTGCGAAACCAAATGCCCGGTCAAAGGGCAGGCGGCAGTGCGCGTTACAAGCGTTGGCGAAACCAGAAACCCGGAGAACCAGATCCTGCTGTCCCCCGGTAGCTTTGGTGAAGGGTAGGAGATGAACCATGGCAAAGGTACTCTTAATAAGTGGAAGTCCCAAGGCGGATGGCAACACCGCGCAACTCATGAACGAATGCGCGCGCGTGATTCGCGAGCAAGGTGTAGAGGCGGAAGTCATCTCGTTTTCCGAAATGAAGATCGAATCGTGTACGGCCTGTGGCAAGTGCGGTGAATCCAATGAGTGCAGTTTGCAAGACGGCTTGAACGACATTATCAAGAAGCTCCGAGCATCGCAGGGCTTCATTGTGGGCTCGCCCGTCTACTTCGGCACGGCGCGAGGGGACGTGATGGCAGCGCTGCAGCGAATCGGCCAGGTTTCGAGAAAGTCGGACCAGTTCCTCACCGGCATGGTTGGCGGCCCTGTGGCGGTGGCGCGGCGCGGCGGCCACACCTTCACGCTCCAGGAAATGCTCATGTTCTTCCTGATTAACGACATGATTGTGCCGGGATCTACATATTGGAACATGGTGTTTGGCCGGCTTCCGGGCGAGGTCTGGCAGGACAAAGAAGGAATAGAGACTGCACGGCACTTCGCGGTCAATGTAGCCAATTTGGTTAAGAAGTTGTACGGCAACAAGGCTGCGGAGGCATAAACCCGCAGCGGGCATAGGCGTTGAATCAAGGTAGTCCTCGAGGTCTGTGAGCCCCGGCAGGGGCGGAATAATGTGGCCCATAGCGAAAGCTATGGGTGCGCGTAATCTCCCTGGTTCGGGGAGAAGCCCCGATAGGGGCGACATAACCGCGTGAGGATTAGTCGTGACCCTGATGTCGCCGCTGCCGCGGCTCAGATTACTTGACCTGCGCATTCCCACGGCTTTCGCCGTGGGCTACAATATATCGCCCCTATCGGGGCTTGAAATTGTGTCCTGATTCCTTATTCTAGCGCCTATATCCGCACAGGGTTTCTCGTCCTGTCATTAGCGCCTCCGTGGCCGGAAGAGTCCCGCAGGCGCGCGATCACTGAGACGCTCCGTGTGCTCCGTGTTAAAACCTGATTGACGAGATCCGAAGTTTTCCACGGCCAGTCATGGGAGTTAGAATCCCAGCGCAAGAAATGGAGAGCGGCATGGCAGATCTCATTCCCCTCGGTAAGACCGACATTCGCATTTCCCGTCTGGGCCTGGGCACCTGGCAGTGGGGTGACCGCATGATGTGGGGTTACGGTAAGACCTACACGGATAGCGACATTCACGACGCATTCCATATCAGCCTGCAATCCGGCATCAACTTCTTCGATACCGCCGAAGTTTATGGCAAAGGGCGCTCGGAGCGGTTGTTGGGGGCGCGCCTCGAGGAAGCCAGGCAGTCCCCACTGATTGCGCCGCTGGTGGTGGCGACGAAGTTCATGCCCTACCCCTGGCGGCTGTGGAAAGGCGCCTTGCTCTCGAAACTGCGTGCCAGCCTCGCCCGCTTGGGGTTGGAACGGGTCGACCTTTACCAGATCCACTGGCCTTTCCGGCCCGTACCGATCGAGACATGGGCCAATGCCCTTGCGGACGCGGTCGAGGCGGGATTGACGCGCGCGGTGGGCGTCTCGAATTACAACTCGGCCCAGATGTTGCGCGCCCACTCCGCTCTGTCGAAACGCGGCATCCCGCTGGCGTCCAACCAGGTGGAGTTTCACCTGCTCAATCGGCGCGTCGAGCGTGAGGGTTTGTTAAAACTCTGCCGCGAGTTGGGTGTCACCCTGATTGCTTACAGTCCTCTCGCCAAGGGGATGTTGACGGGCAAATACACCCCGCAGACACGCCCGCCGGGGCTACGCAGCTACATCTTCAGGCGGGCGCGACTTGGCAAAATCCAGCCGCTGATTCAGCTCCTGCGCGAGATTGGACAAGCTCACGACGGTAAGTCCCCGGCCCAGGTGGCGTTGAACTGGGTGATGAGCAAGGGAGCTGTCCCCATCCCCGGGGCCAAGAATGCCAAGCAGGCTCAGGAGAATGCCGCCGCTTTAGGCTGGCGGCTGGCCGAGACCGAAATCGCCGCCCTGGATGCGGAAAGTCAAAAGCTCTCATTTTAGCAACCTGGGCTGCATGGGACAGAGGGGCAACTAGGATGTCTGATTTCCAGAATATCATCGCCATCGACCTGGGCAATTCCAGCGGAAGAGTGGTCCTCGGGCAGTGGAATGGCAGCACTGGCGCCTTGCGTGAAATCTATCGTTTTCCGAACGAAGCGAAGGAAGAAGGCGGCCACGTTGTATGGGACATTGAGCGAATCTGGCAGGAGGTTCTGAAAGGCCTTCGAATCGCCGCCGCCGAGACCGGCGGGCGGGTCGAGAGCGTCGGACTCGATTGTTGGGGCGCCGAGTATCTGCTGGTGGACGATGCTGGAAACCTTATCGGCCCGGCTTACACCTTGCGCGATCCGCGTCAGGTCCGGGCGATGGAGCGTGCCTTCACCATCCTCCCACGCAAAAGGATTTATAAGATTACGGGAATCCAGGTCATGCCCATCAACGCGCTCTACGGGCTGCTCGCGCATCTTGAAGAGTCGCCGGAGGAATGGAAAAAGACAAGGTTTTGGCTGGGCACACCAGAATACTTTCTGTTTCGGATGACGGGGGTAGCGGTTGCAGAATACACCAACGCGCCCAACTCCCAACTGGTGGACGCCGCTTCAAAATCCTGGTCACACGAAATTTGTGAGGCCTTCGGTCTCAGCCTTGATCGGTTTCCACCGATTGTACCTCCCGGGACAATCCTGGGGAGCCTCCGGGCGGCGATTGCCAGCGAAGTCGGCCTCTCGAACGTCAAGGTTATCGCTCCGGCTTGCCACGACACAGGCTCGGCCGTTGCTGCCATTCCGTATCCTCACGATGACCTTGCATTCATAAGTTCAGGAACATGGTCACTGGTCGGGACAGTGCTTCGAGAGCCCCTCATCTCTGAGCAGGGGTATAAGTTCAATATCACGAACGAGGGCGGGGTGGGAAACACCATACGGTTTCTGCGCAATGTGATTGGCTTGTGGTTGCTCCAGGAAGCCCTCCGAGAATGGAAAGAACAAGGATTGCAAGTGAGCCCGGCGGGATTGGCGGAACAGTGCATGGACACGGCAATGGAGGGGCCTTGGTTCGATGTAAGTGAAGATAAGACCTTCCTGGCCCCTGGAAACATGGTGGCGCGAATCAAAGCCCAGTTAAGAGCCCAGGGCTTCGCCGAGGAGAACCGCCCCGCGGCATTGTCAGGCATTATCTTTCGCAGTCTGGCCAGACGGTATGCGGAGGTTATCAACGCAATCCGCATCTGCACCGGGAAACATATCGCCCGCCTGTGTATTGTGGGCGGCGGCGTAAGGAATGAAGCGCTTAATCGGTTGGCCGGTATAGCCACCGGACTTGAAATCATCAAAGGACCGAGCGAAGCAACCCTGGTCGGCAATGTGGCGGTGCAGATCTCCGCGTTGGAGAACTCCCGCTCACTGGAAGAGGTTCAGGCTATCGCATCCCGCCTGACGTATGTGGAAACAATTTGACGGCGGAACGCGGCCCTAAGAGAAGTCAGCAGTCAGAAGTCCGGCGACAGAAGCAAGCGTAGCGTCCCGACCTGTCGGCTGATTAGGTGCCTGTTGCTCCCTCTACTCACCTGATACAATGTCCTATTACATCTGTAGAGGAGTCTTGATGAGAGCGGCTTTCTTAACCGGCATTCGACAAATGGAGATTCGCGAGACGTCGCAACCGGAGATCAGCGACCCGCACAGTGTCCTCTTGCGCATCGGGGTGGTAGGCGTTTGCGGATCGGATGTGCATTACTACACGGCGGGGCGGATCGGCTCCCTGGTCGTCAAGTATCCGGAATGGACGGGTCACGAGTGTGCGGGAACCATCGTAGGAGTTGGGGAGCAAGTGAAACGGCTCAAGGTTGGCCAGCGCGTCGCAGTGGACCCGCTGATTCCCTGCGGGCATTGCGACCAATGCCTGTCAGGCCGGGAACACACTTGCCGGAATCAGGGCTTCCTGGCCTGCCCCGGGCAGGCGACGGGGGCGCTGGCTGAATACCTGGTGATGCCGGAGAGGTCCTGTTATGCGATTCCGGATGGCATGACCATGGTGCAAGCCGCGGTGGTCGAGCCGCTCTCCATTGGGCTCTACGCTCAACGCCTGGCGCAGATGCAGCCGGGAGCGAAGATCGCCATCCTGGGCTCCGGCCCCATTGGACTGTGTGTCCTGCTCTCGAGCCTTGCGGCCTGTGATTGCACGGTCTACGCCACCGACCTGCTCGACGAGCGCCTCGCGCTGGCCCGGCGCTGCGGGGCAAGGTGGACCGGGAACCCGAAACACACCGACGTGGTCCGGGCGATCCGCGAGCTCGAGCCGCTGGGAGTGGATTTCGTTTTCGAGTGCGCGGGCCAGCAGGAAACCCTCGACCAGTCGATTGAGCTGCTCAAGCCCGGCGGAACGGTGCTGATGATCGGCATTCCTGAGGTTGACCGGGTCAGCTTCAGCATTCACACCCTAAGGCGCCAAGAAATACGATTGCAGAGCGTCCGCAGGCAGAACCAGTGCATGGCCCCTGCTATCGAACTGGTTTCAAACGGCGCCATCAACCTTGCTCGACTTGTGACACACCATTTCTCCCTTGCCGAAACCAGGAAGGCTTTCGACCTGGTCGCCGACTACCGCGACGGTGTGGTCAAAGCTGTCGTCCATGTAGCCGCATGATTGCCGGTTGATCCCGAATTCGCAAATTGAGGGGCCCTGTTCCGTTCCAGCACGTTAGATTGAAGTCGCTTCCACCAAACCTGCGCAGCAACAGGAGAGTGCGCCTGACAATTGCTTCACTCTAGGCTCCGAGCCCCTCCCAACTAACCCCTCACCCGGCCCGCTCCGGCTGGTGAAAGCGCCGGCAGCGGGCCACCCTCTCCCCTCGGGAGAGGGCGGTTTTCCTAACTTCCACGCGCCCGAGAGATGACAGCCCTCTCCCCGGGGAGAGGGTGTCCGTCAGCTGACGGACGGGTGAGGGGTTTCTCCATTCCATGAAGTTAGGAACGTCGTTCAACTTACGAATTCGGGTTGAAGAAGCGGTATGGCGAACTGCTTTGCTGTCAATCAGTCCCGCCTCGGCGGGATCAATCGAAAATCGGCAATTACTTCACGGCCATCTCTTGAACTGCTTGCTGAGCGCCAGCCCTTGCATTTGGTATGAGGAGCCTATTTGAACACCGTATATTTTATCGGGCCGCGCGAGCATGGGACCATAGACTAGCCTCCCCACTATTTGCCCATGCTCGATCAGAATGGGCACCTCATGCGCCCTTACTTCCAGTACGGCCAACGTTCCGAGGACGTCGCTCAGTCCGTATCCGAATCCCGGATCGAAGAAGCCTGCGTAGTGGACACGGAACTCTCCGATGGACGGATCGTAGGGGACCATTTCTGCTGCGTAGTCAGGCGGCACACGAATCTTTTCTTTGGACGCCAACAAATAAAAATCACCCGGGTCCAGGATTATGCCTCGTCGTGGCACTGAGTAAACGGTGTCCCAGTACTCTCTTGGGTCGTAAAAGTCCCTTTCGCCAAGGTCGATCACGGGTGCATGCTTCTTGGCTCGGTAAGCGACAAGGTCCGTTTCCCCCTCCGCGCTAAGTCTCACGGAAATGCGCAGCCCCTTGTCAATCTTGGCCCGTATGGGACCTTCCGCGTCCTCGTACACGAGATTTTCCCTTTCGTCCAACGCAGCCAATGGGCCGTCGTGGGAAGGCGGGTTACCCCGGATGAAGCGCAGTTGATTCAGTTTCATTCCAGTACGCACCTTGATGGTAAATGTGCGTGACACGATTTCAGCAAAAAGCCTTCCACGATAACCGGGGCGAACACGTTCGAACTCGGTTCCGTAGTCGGTTATCAGCCTGGTGAAAATGTCGAGCCTTCCGGTCGTACTTTTGGGATTGGCCCTTGCCTCAACGTTTTTCGGCAGGCTCAACTCCTCCCTCAGCGGCGCTATATAAACACAGCCTGGCTCGAACACGACCCCCTCAGTCAAATCAACCTTGGTGATAAGCAGATCAGAGACCTTATCTTGGACAGTGCAGTCTTGGCCAGGCAGGAAGCTCGCGCGGACGCGATATGCAACATCACCCAGCCGCAGGTCAATGCTGGCGGGTTGAATCTGCTCTTCCGTGATCTTTTCGATGGCCTCAACCCGCCCGCAGGCGATTAACTCCCGAATTGTCTGAGCTGGCAGGATTCCAGTCGTCCGTGGCGAGACTTGCTCCGTCATCAAGTGCGGGAAGAGGCTGTCACCTGTTACGGCCATCTGGTGGCTCCCTTGAGGGTTGTTGAGGCTGTTCGACAGCCATTCGAGTCTATCACTTTACACGAGCGACTAGCGAGTAGCGCGGACCTCCGCTTTTGACGTTGTCATTCCGAGCGAAGCGAGGAATCCCGCATTGTCTTGAAAATACTCAGAGCGAGATCCTTCTCCCGCAGGGCGGGATCAGGATGACAGCGAAGGACTCAGAATGACGGCTTGGAAACGCGCTACCTCTCCCCGACGATTCGATTCGACATATGAATGTAAGGGAAGCACTCAGGGATGTGGGTGTCGTAGACGGCGTGGCGGCTCCAGACCCAGGCGGGATGAGGGTTGAGTTCAACGCCGCCGGGTTTTAGCAGCTCGAAACGTCCAAAGAAGATCCTCCATACGTCTCCGTCTTTGGGAGGCAGAGAACGCCCGGCGGCCAGCCACTTCATTCCCTTCCAGGGGAAAGCCAGTTCAACGGTCCAACCTTTATCGGCCACGGAGTTGTCGTTGATTTTGCCGTCCACATGGACGGCTTTGAGGAGGCCCGGAAACTCCCAGTTCAGGAATGCCCAGCGGGTTCCTCGGGGATGAGTTCCCACCCAGAAAGACCGGTCCTGGCGATCGTAGTCACCCCCGAAGGTAAGGGCCTTATTCTTGAAGATGTCAAATTCGGGGACGTCGAATCCGTCACCTGACGGACCGCCTTTCTTGTAAGCATCCTGCCAGATGAAGAAGACCTGGTAAGTCGTGCCCAGCGCGTTGATCTCGAACTCCGAATAGGCATCACCGCCGTCGATGAACACCTCGGCATCATTTTCCTGGAAAATCAGCGAACCTCTCTTGGTCAGGTGGGCTTCGACGTAGGGCTCTTCAACCCACAAGCCAACGTAAAGATATTCGTCATCCCACAATGCGGCGGCTCGCGTGTCGTAGAAGCCGGGCTCTCCCGTAACCATGTCAACAAAACGCGGGGACTTTTCGGCCTTCTGCCAGGAGGGCTCGTCCAGCCGGCCGTCAATTGTTATCCGCCCTGCCGCTCTGCGGCAGACATAGTGCGCAATGTCTTTCGCGGAACAACCGTAACTTCCTGTGCCGGCCCTCATCTGGGCTTGCCCGCCGTTAGTAGCGCAAGTCCCGCTCTCCGGAGCCTTCGCTCCGCTCAGGGCAGGCTCTGCGGTGTTCAGCGACGCGAGAAGAATGAGCGCGCTAACCAGTTTCCATGCGGTTTTCATTGTGGGGTTCCTCCGGACGGCAATGGTGAGTCTTCCGCAGACTCGAAAGTAGCTTGACGTACGTTGCAAGGCGTGCCTGTTACGCTCCACGACGGGTCGGGATTGTATCGGAACAGGTTGCGCGCCACCCGCGTTCAGAACTCGGATGCAACGGGCATTGGTCTGTTTCCGATTTCGGCAACCTCGCCCTTCACTTGGTCCAGTTCCTCATTGTCGATTTCGGCAATATCCCCTTCCACCCGCTGCACCACCTCTTTGGCATAGGGAATAAAGTGATGCCCGGCGATCAGGATGGTACAGCCTATCCAGATCTTCGCGGGGTCTGTCAAACACCGGGTAACGAGTCGAAGCAAGTATTTCCAATATGGCCGGCGGTAGGAAGACCTCAGGCCTTGATGCCAGATCGAACGGAGCATTATTTTGGCTATGTCGACCCAACCCGGCTGCTGGGCAGGCCGCTGGCAATTCCTGGTCTGCCAGAACTGGAGAGAACGCCACGCACGTTCGAAGAATTTTGTGGGATCATAAATTGAGGTAAGTGTTTTTTGAAAACCCTTCAACAGAACGAGGGGCGGGAGAACGGTCTGGAAGTTCGGCGGCGTGGAGTCACTATTGTGCACGCTCAATTCGGTCAAGCGTCCCTCTTTCTTCATTCGGTCGTAAAGCGCGGTTCGCGGCACCGCGTGCAAAAAATTTATCATAGCCCAGGGGACCGCTGCGCGCTCAATGAAGAGAATCTGCTGCTCGAAGATGTCTTCGGTGTCGGAGTCGAATCCGAGGATGAATCCACCCGTAACCCACAGGCCGCCCCGTTGCAGAATCTTGATGGACTCAATTGGATCTTGTGACAGGTTCTGGAGCTTTTTCGCCTCCACCAGAGACTCCTTCGAAGCACTTTCAATCCCCACAAAGACATGCAAGAAGTTCGCCTTGACCATGGCCTCGATCAGTGCGGGATGGCGCGCGAGGTCCATAGACGCTTCGGTATAGAAAGCCAGCGGATAGCCATGAGCTTGCTGCCACTTTTCCAACTCTCGAGCCAGCTCGAGAGCAAGCCGGTGATTGCCTATGAAATTGTCATCAACAATAAAAACCTGCTTTTTCCATCCCAGTTTCAGGAGCGCGTCCAGTTCCGCCAGGATTTGCTGAGGGCGCTTGGTTCGAGGCTTTCGTCCGTAAAGCACGATGATGTCACAGAACTCACATTGAAATGGACAACCGCGGGAAAACTGAATTGCCATCGAGGCGTAGAAGCCAGTTTTCAGAAGGTCAAAGCGCGCCACCGGCGTCTTAGTAAGGTCGGGCTTGTCTTCGATCGTATAGAGCCTTCTGGCCGACCCTTCTTCAAGGTCTTTAGCGATCGCGTCAAACACCTCATCCGGCTCGCCCACCACCACATGGTCCGCCAACTTCAGCACTTCGTCCGGTTCGCTGCTCGGATAGGGTCCGCCCACGATCGTACGCCGGCCCAGGCTGCGGGCGCGGGCGAGGACCTCCTCGAGCCCTTTTCTCTGGACTCGCATGCCGCTTACCATGACGAGGTCCGCCCAGAGGATGTCGGCATCATTTAAGTCTTCCACACCCTGGTCAATCAGGCGAATGTCCCATCCCTTAGGACATAACGCAGCTATCGTGATGAGCCCCAAGGGCGGGATGACGACCTTTTCACGGAGGAGCCGCATCATGCCCGTGAATGTCCAAAAGGAATCGGGGATTTTGGGCCAGACCATCAGGGTCTTGATTCGTTTGCCAAGAGCAGGAAAAGCGGGAACAGCCTCGGGCTGTAATGAACATTCTTGTTTCATGCATCACCTATCCAATGCATCGCTATTCCCAGGATGAGTTAACAATGCAGGTACACTTCCCGCGGGCGATGATACCACATCCCGATCTTTTGACGAGTGAAGTTTCGATCTCAGCGGTTGGTGTGCAGACCCTCTGAAGTCTGCGCGCCGAGGGGCGCATCACAGAATCATGTTGATGTTGGCGGTAAGAGCAGCTCGAATGGCGAATCACTGGCGCCTCCGGAATCATATATCGATCCGTTTCACATTTCTCCGACTGAGGTACCAGCATGGACTGTAGCCGAAGTGAGGAAACAGGGAGTGGACGCATACCTGGTTTTCCGGCGCGAGGAACATAAACTCGGTTTTGTGGCTCTTCAGGCCCACCGCATAATAGCGCTGGATTTTCACCACTCCGAATTGGCTACGGCTCTTCGGGATCCTGTAGCGAACTGAGAGATAGTCACCGAGGTACAGAATGAACAACGACAGCCCTATGATTAAGAGTATGCGTTTCATTTGTTCACACCCCTGAGCTTTCGGATGCTCGCCGGAGCTGGGAAAACCGCGACCCTTACCCAGTTCAGGGTGAAAAGGAGCAAACCCGTTTTTTCGTAATGGGTGGACGACCCACTCGCTACAGGCTATTTTACCTCCAATGACAGGCATGTGCCGGGCAGCGGTGGCCGGCATCTCGACGAGGCGCCCCCCGTGTCAGGTGGGCAAGCGCGCGGGAACTGAGCCTGTGGCAATTATAAAGTGCAGGCTCATTTTTGCCTTTTCAGGGTAGACGCGCCCGCGCGGCGCTTCGCCCTGGCGACTTAAGTCATCTTCTCCCCGACCGATCTAATCTATCATTCTGACGGGGAATTGCCAGCGTGGCGGGGCGGCGAGTGCGGGGCTTCAATTTCTAATTGGCATGAAATCAAACAAAGGCAGGGTTTGAAGAATGAGCGTTAGGGAACTGGTTCGGCGGATATTCCTGGTTGACCTCATCAAGGGCCTGAGGCTGACGTTTTCCTATCAGCGCCCCAGCGCCACCTACACCGAACAGTATCCGCTGGAGCGCCCCGTGGTCGCGGAACGCTACCGGGGCGCCCCGCGCCTGAACAACCACCCGGAAACCGGCGAGACACTCTGCATCGCCTGCAACCTCTGCTCGCTGGCCTGCCCGGAGAACCTGATTGTGGTGGGATGGGCGCGGACCGAGGACCGCAAGAAGCGATTGACGACCTTCACCTATGACCTTTCGCGCTGCATGTTCTGCGGCTTATGCGAGGACGCTTGCCCCGTGGACGCGCTGGAACTGACCCAGGACTTTGAGATAGCCCACTATTCGCGGGAAGGAATGATCTGGGACCGACAGGCCCTGGAAGAGGGCCCCCGCCCCACGCGATATGCGCGCTAGTGTCCTGCCTGGGAAGTACGTTTGAAAAGCGGCAGCACGCAAAACGCGAAGCCCCAAAGAACGCAAACCCTTTGCGAGCGGTCCGACGCTCCGGGACCGGATTGACCTGCCCAAAGCACTTCAGGTACACGACACTGATTTATGGGGGTCCGATGGCTGACCCATGGGGAGCGCCTTCGATAGGCACTCTCGCGCCGCCCGGAGGAAGCGTCGCCCAGTCCCCTCTGCGGAAACGCCGCCGAGCTTTCAACATGGGGCGACACTACCCCCCTTGCTCCTCTTGGTGAAGCCCACTCGCCACGGACACGGATCGACCCGGCGCAAGTTCATTCACGGAGTGCGGAGTTCAACTTTCCGAGTGCCTGTGCGAGGAGCCGCGAGCCAGAACGGCGACTCGCGGCTGAATCGCTATTTCTTCTTGGGAGGCACCACGGCATCCTTAAATGCCTTGGCCAAGCGAAACTTGACGACCGTCTTTGCCGGAATGTTGATCGGCTCACCGGTCTGAGGATTACGGCCCACGCGAGCCTTTCGGTGTGCCTTAACAGCCTTGCCGAGTCCAGGAACCACGAATTGTCCGCCGCCCTTGACTTCTTTCGTCGCCAGAGCAGCGAGGTGCTCCAGGACTGCCGCGGCAGCCTTCTTTTGAATCCCCACCTTTTCTGCCAGATGGGTTACCACTTGTGACTTAGTCAACACCTTCGCCATTTGCTGCTCCTCTCCTCTAGTGAAAGATTCCTAGGTTCCGTATCATGGTGGCTGGGGGACACTGTAAGCAATAAACTGGAGCCTGTCAAGCGATTTTCGGCCCTCTGTCGTCGGCCCTCGACCTCGAACCCAGCCTGAAAAATGCGCCTGCAGTCTGGCCCAAAAGCGAATTCGCCGCAACCCTCCCGGCAACCACGTTGAAATGTCGGGTGTCATCCGCTATATTGCAGGAGGGAGAATGATATGCCGATCTTCGAATACAAGTGCCAGGACTGCGGAGCCCAGTTCGAAAAAATCATTACTTCCTCGTCCAGCAGCGTACTTTGTGGGAAGTGTGAAAGCCCCAATGTGGACAAGTTACTCTCTGTATTCGCGGTGGTGAAGGGCTCGCACTCCGCTGCTTCTTTCGAGGCTGGCCCGTGCCGTACATGTGGCGCGCGCGAGCGAGGCATGTGCGGAGAGTAGTTTTTTGCGATACGAGATTTGACGGCGTTGGATTACCCTCAAATTCAAAACCTGCGCCTTGGCACCTCGAGCTGGTCCAGTCAGGATTGGGTAGGGGTTTTCTATCCTCCGGGCACCACTTCTGCTGAATTCATCTCTGAATATGCGAAGCACTTTGACACCGTTGAGGTAGACTCGACGTTCTATCGAACTCCCCCCGCTGCGGTGGTAAGGAATTGGCGCGCGCGCACCCCGGCGGGTTTCGTCATTGCAGCCAAATTCCCCCAGGTAATCACGCATGAGAAAGTGCTTGTTGATTGCGCCCATGAGCTCTCAGAGTTCCTGAAGACGATGGACCTCCTTGGCGACAAGCTCGGGCCCCTGTTGCTCCAGTTCCCTTACTTCAATAAACAGGCTTTTCCCCAGGCCCAGGATTTCCTTGCCCGGCTGTCAAAGTTCCTGGATCAGCTTCCCCGCGGCCCTGCCTACTCGGTTGAGCTCCGGAACAAATACTGGATAAACGACCGCCTCCTCGATCTACTTAGACTGAGGAACATTTCCTTGGCGCTTATTGATCATCCCTGGATGGCGCCCGTCGATCGGTTGGTTGCAAAGCAGGATGTTGTGACCGCGGATTTTGCCTACCTCAGGTGGCTGGGCGACCGAAAAGGCATCGAGGATAAGACCAAGCACTGGGACAGGGTCATCATCGACCGGACGCACGAGATGGAGACCTGGATTCCCATCATCCGCAAGCTGCTCAAGCGAGGCATTCGCATCCTGGGGTTCTTCAACAATCATTATGCCGGGTTTGCGCCTGGCTCCATCAAGCTTTTCTACGAAGTATGGGAGCGGATGGGAGCTACGGAGGAGTAAGGTTTCAGAGGAGGCACACCCCTTGTCCCTTCGCCCCCGCCATGAAAGGTCTTTTGCCTAGCGGCGCTCTTCCAGCTTACATGTCCGCAGTGGTATTTTAATTGGCGTCGAAAGCGGCTGATGGTGGCGGATCAATCTTGCCTCGAATCGAAATAAGACGGCTGAGAAGCCTTTACGAATACCGGGAATGTGAGAGGCTCCAGATGGAAGTCTGGGGAAGCGTGGGGGTGGGCAGTGAGGTCCTTAGCGTCACGCAGAAGTACGGAGGCGTAGTGTTGGGCGCCATCGCGAAAGGAAAGCTCCTGGGGTTCCTTTATGCGTTCCTGGGGCGCTATCACGGACGGGTGGTTCACTGGTCGCACATGATGGCGGTGGAAGAACGCCATCGGGACAAGGGCCTGGGATTCAGGATGAAGCTCGCGCACAGGAAATTAGCCCTGCAAGAGGGGATCAAGTCCATCTGCTGGACGTATGACCCCTTGCAAAGCCGCAATGCAGCCTTGAACATCGCGCGGCTGGGTGTCCGAGTGGAGGAATATCTTCCAGACTGCTACGGCCGTTTCCCCAGCGTGATCGAGAAGGGCCTGCCGAGCGACCGCTTCGTTGTGAATTGGCAAGTCAGCAGCGCTCGTGTGGCACGTTGCCTGCAGGGACCTCCGTTGCGGCCCATCAACCTCAACCTGGACAGAATCAATGAAACTCGCCGCAATGAAGAGGGATTCATAGTGAATCGGGGCATCAGTTTTTCTTTCGCAGAGCCCCGGCTTCTCCTGGAGATTCCGACCAATACCGATGAAATGCGGGTTCGGGCTTTGAAGCTGGCACGGCAGTGGCGGCTGGAAACGCGGCGCATGTTCCAGCACGCTTTTGAATCCGGTTGCCGAGTTCTGGACTTTGTCACTACCGGGACGGGCGGCGACAGACGAGCTTTCTATGTTCTGAGCCGCGCCCGCACCGGGCGTTCAACGTGATGCCGGTCGATGCGCCACGGTAAAACCCTCCCCTTTCGATGCTACAATGGTTAACGAAAACGAGTTGAAGACCATGCCAAAAAACACTACGTTAGCCCCTGAGGGAAAAGTTCAGGTAGGGTATGAGCTTTACGTCATGCGGCACGGCCTCGCCGTCACGCGTGGCAGCGTGAGATTTTCGGACGATGCGCAACGTCCGCTTGTGCCGGAAGGCAAAGAAAAGATGCGGGAGATCGCCGGGGGTCTGAAACGGATGGGGTTCGAAGTGGACTGGATTGTTACCAGCCCGCTGGTGCGGGCGGTTGAAACGGGGGGAATTATTGCCGAATCGCTAGCATCAAGTGTGCCCGTGGACGTCTGCGATGCGATGCGGCCCGGCGGATCACCCGAGGCTCTGCTCGCTTTTCTGGCCAAACGCCCCAACTGCCGAAGGGTACTTGTGGTCGGCCATGAACCCGACCTCAGCGAGTTGGCCGCCCGGCTTATCGGCGCCGGTGGCCATGCCAACCTGGCGTTTAAGAAGGGCGGGTGCTGTATGATTAGCTTCGATGAGTTTCCGCCGAAGAGCCCCGGCCAACTCGTGTGGTGGTTGACACCTCGCCTGCTTCGCAAGCTCAGGTAGTTGCAGCGGCTTTAGGCCTCTCCTGAACGTCCAGCAATCTGACCCGCCCTCGCCGCACTCGAAGTCGCGACAGTGGCAAATCTGTCCTAGTCAACTGCCGGAGCGCGGTTTCAAGGCCGCGCCTCGGTATCGACCCGGCCAGGAGCCGTCAACCGGCAGGACTTGCAGGGTAATACGTTGTAAGTTGGACGCACTCGGTTTAGACTGTTGCAGCAGAAGCCAAGTCACTTGGCTTTATTTCAGCACAAGGGGGCGGCTTTAACTGGAGGTCGGGAGGTTAGAACCCCTCGACCTGCGGCCCGTTCGAGCCCTTTTCCATGGAAGAGCGGAAAGAGAATATCCTTCATAATCCCGCTCACCCAGTCAATGAACTGGCAAAGAGTCCCGGAACCGCGCCGCCGACAAACGAATGGAGCAAAGTCCGGAAGCTAGCCCTTCGACACCTCAATCGGTTTGTATCCCTGGAGGCAAAGGTTCTGAAGGGGGATGACCCAGACGCCATCCACGACATGCGTGTTGCAAGCCGGCGCTTGCAGCAAGTGCTTGACCTGATTTTTCCCAAGCCCCTTCCCCGGGAGGCCCGCCGCTTGAGGCGCAAAATCAGACGATGTCGCCGGGCGCTGGGGGACCTCCGGAACTGTGACGTCCTGCTCCAGCAGGTGCAGGGGCGCCTGGCAAGAAAGCGCTGCTCGGACCGGGAAGCCTGGACGGCTGTGAAGCAGCATCTTCAGGAGCGCCGGTCCGAAAGCTTCTCGAGGGCCATTCGTAAGCTGAGCAAGGTGAACTTGGCCGTCTTTTACACGCGCACCAAGGGGATTCTGGATCGGCTCAAGCCCTCGCCCGACCAGGACCATGGTTCGCATTCCTTGGTCCAACCTGACCGGCCCGCTCTTGGACCCTTCCCGGCGCGCCTTACGCAAGCGCTGGTAGGCGCCTGGAGAGAATTTGAAAAGCAGGTTGCATCTTCGCACCGCGAAACGACCGCGCCCTCCATCCACGCCGCGCGCATCTGCGCCAAGCGGCTCCGTTACCTTCTCGAAGTTGCGAATCAGTTCGGGATCCCGGGCAGCTCGGGTGCGCTCACCTGGCTAAAAAAAATCCAACAGCATCTCGGTGATTGGCACGATATGGAAGTGCTGGAGGAAATGATCATAGAAATGATGGCCAAGCCGGAGTTCTTGCGCGATCAACTGCCGCTCGCCATGGCAACCGGGAAACTGATTTTGCGGAATCGCACCAGGAAGCGGGGATTCAGGGAAAAATACTTCCAGATGACGCTGGACTCACCCAGCTATGAGGGGATCAAGAATTGGGCGGAGGGTCTCCTGGCGGCGCCTGCCTCTACCATCGGCAGTGCTTGAGGGCTACTGGCCTAGCTTTCTGCTCCCGGGCGATCGGCTTTTCCCGCGCTGGCAACCTCAGTACTGCCCGAATCCTCCGCGCCCACCTCTGGCACAGGCGCTGCAAACAGCGGCTCCCGAGGTTCACCCTTGAGAGCACGGGAAATGCCTACGCGAAGCCGCTCAAAAACCGTGCGGATATCCGGCGAAGCATCAATTACCGTGAAGTCGTATTCTTGCGCCATCTTATCGAACTGCGCGAGCAGGGCCGTCTGGTACTTGCGGAAACTTTCGTACATATCCTCGCTGGGGTAGAGATCCATGCCGGATTCCCAATAGTCAAACCCGCTCGAGAAGACCACGCGGGGAATCAGGTCGTCTACGCCGATTCGCAAATAGAAAGTGGCATCGGGCTTCAGCGCGAAGCTGTGCACATTATGGAGCCAGGCTGGATCGAGGCCCCGCACAATAGCTCGAGCCATCAGAGAATAGATGTAACGATCGGTAAGAACGACAAAACCGGCACGTAGCGCAGGGACGATCTCGTTTTCGAGTCGATCCGCAAAATCCGTGGCGTAAAAGAGGCTCAAGGTAATGCGCCCCAGGGTATGTCCCTCTTTGGCTTGCTGAATTCCCCTCGCCGCCAGTTGGGAACGCTTGAGGGCGGTATCCAGCACGGCGTGTCCCTGCTGCTCGAGCCAGGGTCTGAGCAGCTTGATCTGAGTGGAACGGCCAACGCCGTCCGTGCCCTCAATTACAATCAGTCTCCCGGTGAGTTCCGCCAGATTCATTTTGGGCAGAATCACCGAATAAGTTTCTCTCATGGGGCCACCCTCAATCGTTTGGCCTGGGTCAGCTTGGCCTTAACAATTTGGCGCATCTGGACCTGCTGGTCTTCAATGGGAAGCGTGGCATCCACCGTCATGAGGTCGAATTCCGGGATCATGCTCTCGTACTCTTCGAGGATCTTCCCTTGAAAGAGATGAAAGCTCTCCTCTGGGTCTTCGTTCAACCCAAGGTCCATGCCGGCTTCATAGAACTTCACTCCGCTGCGCCCTTCCAGGATGCGTTTCATGGCAACATCAAGGGGAACGCGGAAATAGAAGGCCGCGGTGGGCTTGACCGCAAAGCTGTAAAGCTCCCGCACCCACTTGCGCTCCATGCCCCGCACCACATCGCGGGCAAAGGCGGTGTAGATGTAGCGATCGCAAAGCACCACCGCTCCCGCTTTCAGCAGGGGGATGATGTTGTGCTCCATCCGATCCGCGAAGTCAGTGGCGTGGATCAAAGAGAAGGTAGCGGGAGTAAGCATCTGCTTCTTCTTCCCGCGCCTCGTCGTGTCCCGGACCAGCGGCGAGGAATTCCATTCGCTGAAGACAACCCCGTAGCCTTCAGACTGAAGCCACTGGTGCAGGAGCATTAATTGGGTGGACTTGCCCGAGCCGTCGATTCCCTCGACCACAAAGAGCTTTCCGGGGAAACGATGCTCGCCGTATCGTTTCATTCAGCAATACCCCGTGCTATGCGTTGCGATGAGCTACATGCAAAGTCTATCACAGCCCCCGCCTCAGCGAAAAGGGTGGCAATCCGAAAGGGCTATTCGAACCGCCGAGATAATGGAGGCTAGTGAATGGCCTTGCGCAGGGAGTCGACAATGGACTGACTATCCGCAGGGCGGAGTGACCCGGCAATGAAGTTGTAGGTTTTTCCGGAGGTCAGGATGATGTGAAAAGTGCCCGTGTTGAGGTTGAGGCCTGGAATGATATTTGCGTCAACCTCTTTAATATCCGAGAGAGGCGTTGAAAACACCTCCTTGCCCGACTCCTCGTAAGTGAGCTTCCGGGCCGTTACCATCAGCGTGCCTTTGGTCTTGTTGTGGCTCTGGAGAAGGCTGGCGACGTCCCCGAGGTTGTAGACGTCGAAGCGCTGGCCCGCCGAGCTGGCCGGTTCAGAAACCGCGGCAGCCTCGGTGGTCCCGCCTGCCACCTCGAAGGGTGCTTCGGCCTCTTTGTCGTCGGGATTCACCACAAACAAGCTGGTCTTACCTGTGGGCGCATCCGCGGTGATTTGAATGCGCACTGTAAGCTCAGTGGTGGCCGTCGCGGTGGTCTCCAGGACCCGTATTCCTGGGTTCAAGAAGCTGACCTTGGCCCCTTGAGCAAAGTTCTTCCCCGTGATCTTCAGACTCGCTTGAGTTCTGGGAGCAGCGCGGGGGGGAGCGACGCTTGTGACCTCCGGCGTGCTGGATTCGGAAGGATGAACTTCCTCCGCAGGCGTTGATGGCGCCGCAGGGGCTGCCGGCGCAGGGACAGCGGCCGGCGCAATCGTAAATTCAGCCTCAGCCGCGATACTGGCCGGATTGCTGACATAGAGGCTGATTGCACCGGGTCGGGCTTTCTTGCTGATCGCCAGCTTGACCTCGAGCTCTGTCCCACTAACGCGTCGAGTAGAGACAACGTGAATTGACGGATTGGTAAAAGAAACGTAGGCACCGGGAGAGAAATTCTGCCCTTCGACGGCGATGGTAACCTCATCCCCGGGAGCCGCCTGGCTTGGGTTGAGCTGCTGGACCTGAGGCGTAGCGTCCGCTGGAATCTCCTGCGGCGGCAAAGCAACTACCGCAAGGCCACCCCCAGCCCACAGTAACGCTATGGCGGCGGCAAGGATTATGTCTCTCCGGAAAGTCCTTCTGGTCTGGAGATCGCTTCCTCTCATCGGGTTCCCTCGGAATGTTTTGGGATTATTTCAGGCGCGCGAGTTTCCCCGGCTTTTCCAGTCTTTCGGCCTTTATGATCCCGGATCCTTCCTTTATGGTCAGGATCTGATTGGCTTCGATTTTGGTGAATTTCTCGGTCTTCTGCGTCGTGGGCCACTTGATTTCGATCGAATCGATTTCTTTCGCATCCCCGAGGCCGAAGTGAAGGCGCAATTCGCTCTGGGACATTACGCTGGTTCCGCAGTGGACCTCGTCTATCTGGGCGTGTTTTCCCGTCACGACGCGCGCGCGAGCGCCGACTGCAGTGCGGTTACAATGTGTCCCAATTAACTTGAGCTTGATCCAGTTGTTCTTGTTTCCTCCATCATTCCGCAGGAGGGAGAACCTGTCATTCATATTGAGCACCAGGACGTCGAGGTCTCCGTCGTTGTCGTAGTCCCCAAATGCGCAGCCGCGGCTGGAGAAGTGTTCCGCTACCCCCGGTCCCATCTGAGCTGAGACGTCCTTAAACTTGCCATTCCCAAGGTTTCTGTAAACGATGCGTGGACCCTTGAACGCAGCATCGAGATGATAGTTTTCGATTTCAGGATAAACATGGCCCGTGACGTGAAAAATATCCGTCCACCCATCGTTGTCGTAATCCATGAATCCCGCGCCCCAGCAGACGTACTGCGTGTTCACCCCCAGGCCTGCGACGAAGGTGACGTCGGTAAAAGTCCCGTCCCCATTGTTATGGAAAAGATCGGGCGTATCGTCGGTGAAATTAGTTTTGAAGATATCCAGCCACCCATCGCAGTCGTAGTCTCCGACGCCTACGCCCATTCCGGCCTGTTCCTGTCCGTCCTCGTTATAGGCGCAACCCGCCATAACGGAGACATCCGTGAACGTCCCATCCTTGTTATTGTGAAACAGGATGCTGGGCTCCGAATCCACCGCCACGTAGATATCCGGCCAGCCGTCGTTGTCAAAATCATACGACACGCCGGTGATGGAATAACGCGGCCCGGGTTTCAGGATGCCGGCCTTTTCCGAAACGTCCGTGAAGGTCCCATCACCGTTATTGTGGTAAAGGATGTTCATCCCGCCGGGAAGGCCGCGCGGCCCACACATGGTGGGGATACCTTTCCACTGGCAATAGCCGGTCGCGCCAGGTACCGGCACTTTCGTGATATCCAGCTCGATGTAATTGCAGACGAAGAGATCCAGCAATCCGTTGCGGTCATAGTCGAGCCAAGTGCAACCGGAGCCCCAGCGGACACGGTCTTCCCAAAGTCCCGCTTTCTTCGTCACATCCGTAAAAGTCCCGTCGCCGTTGTTGTGCCAGAGGATGTTGTGGCCCCAGAAGCAGCAGAACAGGTCGTCCCATCCGTCATTGTCATAGTCGCCGACGCAAACGCCCGTCCCCCAGCCGGTACGGCCCAGGCCGGCCTTCTCCGTCACATCGGTGAATGTTCCGTCGCGATTGTTCTTGAGCAGGTGTTGAATCGGAGCTTTCCCGGGTTCGTAGGTTTCCTCGAAGCGCACTCCGTTCGTCAGGTAGATATCCAACCAGCCATCCTGGTCGTAATCGAAAAAGGCCAGACCGCTGCCTTTGGCCTCGACAATGTACTTCTTGCTCGTCACTCCACCCCAAACGTTGGGAACGGTCAGCCCTGCCTCTTCGGCAACATCCACGAAGATGACGGGTGAAGATTCCTCCGGGTTGGGAACAGTGGCCGCGTGCAGGGCGGGCGCGCGGGTCCACCGCCAGAGAGGAGTTGTAAGAGCGTCAAGGAGCTTTGACCCCAGCAGGACAGCGGAGGAACCCAGGATTTGGCGACGAGAAAACTTCATCTTTGCTGTTGTTGCTTCGCGTTCCGTTCGGCCGCCACAGGGTGCAAAGCCGAACCTGCGCAGCATAAAATTCCAGCCCACAAAAATCAGTCAGCCATTATACTACAGGGGCAGGGCCTCCTGCCTTCCGGACTGGACAGCCCGGGGAATGGTGATGACAGGAGTGCGAGGTGCAAGTCCCCTGAACCGGGATCATTACTCATGTCAAATCGCTTACGGAGGTGTGCGGTGCGCCATACATGCCTGGTGGTTTGGATGGGCGGGTGGTTTGTGGCTCTTACGTCCGCCGCCCTGGCACTCCCGGCAAAGACAGAGACCATTGCCTTGCGGAGTGGTGACGAGACCGTCTCCGCCTATCTCGCGGTCCCCGATTCCGGCGGGCCCCACCCAGCCCTGGTGGTGATTCATGAATGGTGGGGCCTGAACGACTGGGTCAAGGAACAGGCACAGAAATTCGCAGAACGAGGATATATGACGCTTGCCGTAGACCTCTACCGGGGCAAGGTGGCCTACGATCCCAACCTCGCTCACGAACTCTCGCGCGGCCTCCCCCAGGACCAGGCCATTCGCGACTTGAAAGCCGCCTTCAACTACCTGGCCTCCCGGCCCGATGTCCGGAAAGATAAGATCGGCTCGGTGGGCTGGTGCATGGGGGGCGGATTCTCTCTCCTGCTGGCCGTCAATGAATCCAAGCTCGCCGCCTGCGTCGTAAATTATGGCTCCCTGCCTACGGACAAAGACGAGATTCAACGAATCCAGGCGCCCGTGCTGGGGAATTTTGGAGCTGAGGACCGGGGCATCCCTCCCAGCGCCGTCGCGGCATTTGAAGATGCGATGAAAGCCGCGCATAAGTCAATCGACGTGAAGATCTATGATGGCGCAGGCCACGCCTTCGAGAACCCCAACAACAAGCTGGGATATCGTGAAGCCGCCGCCAACGATGCCTGGGCCCGCACGCTCGACTTCTTAAACCGCATGCTTAAATAGCGGCGAGTTTCCGAAACAGCGGGAAGAGTTGCCGTGGAGCGACTTCTACGAGTAACCGTACTGGAGAATCTCCGCGAGCGGGATGGAGAATCCGGGCAGCAACTCAGGTTCCTCAAACGTATGGCCCGCATCTGCGCTCCCGACTTCCGGTTCGAGCTTGCCGGGAACGTAACGGTAGGCGAGGCGTGTGTTCGGGTAGAGGAGCCAAACGGCCCTGGTTCCGGCGGCGAGGTATTGCGTCACCTTCAGGATCAAGTCGTCGGCGCGGTCGTTTTCGGAGACGATTTCGATCACGAGATCGGGAGAAAGCGGCACAGGGATTTCATGGCGATCAATGCCCCGCAGGCGCTCAGCACTAATAAAGGCCACGTCCGGACGGCGGACTACATCGTGGGCGAGCTTCATATCGGTCTCACTGGTCACCCCGCCTAGCTTCTGGCTCTTGACGAATGCCCTCAGCCGGGCATTGAGCTCGTCACGGATTTCATTGTGGAAGTAGCTCGGTGAAGGTGTCACGATCAATTCCCCCCCACTTAACTCGTACCGCACGCCCTCGGGTTCCTGGAGCGCGGCATATTCTTCGACGGTAAGCAAGGTCTTAGTAGCCATTTCCAGCCTCTACTGCTTTCACAATATCACAGGCGCGAGGATTTTTCAGCCCTGCAAGCAGGCGTAGCGCCAGCCACGCGCCTCGAAGGCCATCCCGAAAGCGTCGCCGTCGTTCGGCACGGAGGCTTCAGGGTAGTGCTCCAATTTCCTTAGACCGTCTTTGCCGGCGCGGCGGGGATGTTGGGAAGCGGCTTGCCTCCACCCGGCCCGTGCAGCTTCTGGCAGGGCTTTTTCCGGCGAGCCAAGTGGAGATAATCCAGCACTAACCGGCGCTTGAGATGCTGAATCGCCTTGGCAGGATCGACGCCTTTGGGACAGGCACGCGAGCACTCGCCGGCGTAGTGGCAGCGGAAAGCCCCAAACGAGGCGCCCGTCACCCGGTTGCGGTCGCGCCGCCCGGCGTCGCGCGTGTCCTGGTTATAGCGCTGCGCCGCCGCCAAAGGCATGGGCCCCAAGTACCGCGCGTCGGTGGCCAAGGTAGGGCAGGCGGCCATGCAACAGCCGCACTTGATGCAATAGGTGAACTGGAGATAGGCTTCGAGTTCCTTTGGAGACTGGTAGAACTCCCCTGCCGGGTCATTAATCTCGTCCTCATCCGCGCGCACGATGTAAGGCTTGAGCGAACGATGTTTCTCAAACATGGTCAGGAGATCGGGGACCAAGTCACGGATGATGTCGAAATTAGGCAGCGGCCCCACGGTGAGATCCGTAGTCGCGATGTGCAGAATCTGGGTGTTGCAGGCGAGCGTCGGCTGCCCGTTCAGCATCATGCCACACGAGCCGCAGACGCCCATGCGGCAGGAATAGCGCCATGCCAGCGAAGCATCCACGTTGTCCTTGATGTAGTGCAGGCCGTCGAGCACCGTCATGCCTTCGCGCACCGGTATCGTATAAGTCTTCACGTACGGCGCGCGGTCGCTTTCAGGATTGTAGCGCGAGATGTGAAAACTGATCTGTCGTACGGTTTTGCTGCTCTCCCGCATGGCTACTCCCTTCCTCCTGCTATGGCGATGGCATGCACTGCGACGGCCGCCCACGTGCCCAGGCCAAACAGCCCCAGTCCTACAACCAGAAAGACGAAGGTGATGGCCTTTTCGACGACAGGCTTGAGCGTCAGCTCGAACAGAATGGTGCGCAGGCCATAGAGGCCGTGGTAGAGCGCGATGCCGAGGAGAAGGATGTAAGTAACGGTGAAGAACAGCTTGCCATCCCGAAACAGGCTGTTGCTCTTGGAAACGGCTTCGCCCCCGTAAGGGACAAACAGGTGAGTGATCCCGCCCACGTGCATGATGAGCATGTGGAGGCCGAGCAGGAAGAGGATCACCACTCCCGCCGCCATGTGCCAGGTCCAGTATTTCGTTTCGCGCATTTCTCCTCCTCCTGCTTGACCCAGGGTCGCGTCAAGGTCCCCGCTTACCAAATAACCCCTCACCTGCCCTCGTTCCTCGGGCACCCTCTCCCCAAGGGAGAGGGTGGACCGCGATCGGCGCTTTCACCAGCCGGCGCGGGCCGGGTGAGGGGTGCTTTTCGAGCCAAGGCGACTTTGACGCGCCCCTGCTATTTGGCCAAACCCAAGAATTCATACCCCCCCGCCGCGAGCAAAATCGCTGCCAGGATCATCATGGAGATGAGCAGGGGCCGCTGAACGTTCAGCGAAGTCTTGTAGGGATAGACAGGCTCGATGGGCTTGCCGACCGCGAAGCCGAGTTCCACGAGCACCAAGCGGATGCCGTTGAAGGCGTGGTAGGCGAAAGCCGAGAAAACGAGAAACTCCCCGAACTTGAAGAGAGGCTGGTGCAAGATTCGCCCCTCGACCCACAAGTAGATGCCCTTGGCGCGCAGGCTCGTAACCACAACGTGCATCAAAAAGTAGCAAAGAATGCCCAGGCCGGTGAGGCGATGCAGTATGTAAGCGTAGCGCTCAATGCCCCAGCGCCCGCCCCCGAGCCAGCCCCACAGCCCGAGCCGATTGTCACGCCTTATGATCTCGGCCATGCCGGCCTCCTTCAACGATTGCCGATTGGCGACTGGAGAAGCTCTCAGCTATCAGCCGTCAGCTATCAGCCAAGAAGAGATCCAATTCTGAATTATGAATTACTAAACGTCGATGGCCACAGCCGCGTCACGGCTCCCCATTCCGACTTCATAATTCAGAATTCACCATTCACTATTTACCAACTTCTAACGTCGCGCCGCAAATCGGCCATCTTTGATCGCCGTGGCTGCTATATTCTCATCTGACGTTCTTGAGGAATTCCGCGATGTTGATATCCGCGTCGCCAAGCGCGCCTTTAAGCGTGTAGCGATCGATTTCATCATGAAAGGGGAACACAATCCTTCTTCCGTCCGGATGTTCCATCTTGACGTGACTGCCCTTGCGATGAATCTCAACAAAGCCGAGCCGCTGCAACGCGGCCAGCATTTCCCTGCCGGAGAGCAGAGGTAACCTCATAGGGAGAGTTCTACGACTTCTTTGGTCCCATCTTGGGTAAGTTCCTGGGGCTGGGGCTCCAGAAAAAGAGCAATAGCTTCTCGAATACTCTCCAGCGCTTCTTCTCGGGTTTTTCCCTGGGACCAACAGCTTTTCAGTGATGGACAGTTGGCTACAAAATAGCCATCCTCCCCCCGTTGCACTACCACCTTAACGATCATTGGACCTCCCGCCCTCAGATTCTATCATCGAGTGACCCTTCATGAGTGACCCCAGCCGCTACGCTAACGCGTTCCAACGGTACCCCGTGGCGGAACTTTTGCCATGGTGCCACCTTCTATCATCGATCGGAAGCCTGACGCCAGAAACGAGCGGCTCGGAATTCTCCAAGCGAGTTCCGAGTAGGCTCCATTTCATTGTTCGGTGATTCTTATTCTGTCGAGTTCTGGCTGAAGTAGTCCTATGAGGTCGAACATCTTCTCCGCCGCCCAGAGCTTCAATTCTTCTGATATCTTGCCCTCAGGCTTTTCAACATAAAGCCGTGACCAGCATTTCCTCTTCTGGCCCCATTCTCTCTGAAATACGGGCTTAAGCTGAAGCTTCGCTTCGATCCGGCCCGCGAACTTCGAGAGTTGGTCAATCAGGGAGCGATTCACATCACGATTTGCGGTTTCGAAATGCAGTTCCACACCGAAACTCGACCGTGGGCGTCCGTGGAAGGCCCATTCAAAATGGACTCCGCTCATTCCTGTTGGTATTTTGTAGAAGGACCTACCATCAGGCTGGGCATACTCGCCTGGCAATTTTTGCTTCAGGAGGTCGACAACATTTTTGAAGAAGTTTATGTACTCTATCTGTGTAACAGTCCTCGCGCTCTCGCCGGGAACTTGGGTTTTCCTGTTGATCAGGAGATTGTCAACCTCCGGCAACGGGATCAAGACGCTACTCTCGATGGCAATGCCGCTGTCGGTCAATCCGTAGGGCGAGAGCTTGATACAGGTAATATCCAAACCGCATTTGTTTAGCCACAAGACTGATGCCGTTACCTCCGGTCGAAACTCCCTTGCCACAAGAATAATGCGCGGCTTCTCATTCAGCTCCTCGAAGTCGTCGCTCTCAATGAATTGGAGAATCGTGTCTTTCGCTTCTTCCAGCGACAGGCTGCACCCCTTACCCTCCTGTGCTTTGTGATAAATCTCAACAATTTCCTGGAGGCTCAGAGTAGAACAATATGCGGCGTATTTTATGGCTTGAAGGTCAACGTTCTTTCCGCTGTCATCCCGCTTGAGTTCCACCACAACAAGATTGCCTTCTTTATCCAACGCCAGAAGGTCAACACGCTCTGCTGTTTTGTCGAATCGATCATACTCCTTCGTGATCACTAGCAACTCTTCGGCAAGGATTTCCGGGAACTGCTCAACCCATTGCTCGATATTTTGCCGTTCGAGTAGGCCATGGTCACTAAATCGAGTTTCCTTGCACGGTTGTAAGACCTTCTTCTGCTTGTCATAAAGGAAAAGCATCGCGGCTCCTTTCTTGTCCCTCTGGCACTACCGCCTCCGTGAGCTCCATGGGAAACGCGCTCAATACCGGAGGTCACCGCGAGGCTTTACGGTTCTCCGAAAAGCGCGGAGCGTGCGCTACCTATCCGCTTGGCGTCGCTCCCAACCGACCCCTCACCCGTCCCGCTCGGGCTGGTGAAGGCGCCGGAGCGGGACACCCTCTCCCCACGGGAGAGGGCAGTACTCATCTTAGAGACTTGAAAAGCACATAGGGCACAGAATCGCATTCTGGCCTTACCCTTTAGACTTTATCCTTTACCCTTTAGACTTTATAATTCACAATTTACTAGTCACTATTCGTAAAACAGCATCGATCCAACGTGTCAGTACTTTCGCTCCACCGCCTTCCAGTTAGTGACGGTCACGGGCTTGTATTCCAGCCGCGGCTTGCCGTCGGTCGAGTAAACCATGGAGTGGGCTAAGAACTTCTCGTCGTCGCGTTGGGAGAAATCCCTCCGGGCATGAGCCCCGCGCGATTCCTCGCGCGCCAGACCCGCGAAGAGCAGCACCTCGGCCAACTCGAGCATATTTTCGGTCTCGAGCGCCTGAATGAGGTTGGAGTTGTAGATGCGGCTCTTGTCCTGAATGATGATCTTGCGGAAGCGCTGCTTGAGATCGGCAATCTTGGCCAGCCCCTCCTGCATGGACTCCCCGCTGCGATAGACGCCGGCGTGCTTGTCCATCAGGGTCCGCAGCTCGCGGCGGATGCGGGCGGGGTTCTCAGTTCCACTCTGCTTGAGCAGCCCGTCGAAAACACGTTTCTCTTCTTCCCGCGCCATGGCTTCCGGCATCGCGTTCAGCTTGGCGCCTTGGGCCAGGTACTTCGCGATCTCGCCGCCCGTGATGCCGCCCCACACCAGGCATTCGGCGGTGGAGTTGCACCCGAGGCGGTTGGCGCCGTGCATGGAGTGGCACGCCACCTCGCCGGCGGCCCAGATGTTTTCCACTTTTGTCTGGCCGTCGATGTCGGCCTCGATTCCGCCCATCGAGTAGTGAGCCACGGGCCGGATGGGAATGGGCTGCGTGATCGGGTCGATGCCCAGAAACTTCATGCACACTTCCCGAATCAAGGGCAGGCGCTTGTTGATTCGCTCGGCTCCCAGGTGAGTCAAATCGAGCTGGATGTAATCGAGCCCGTCGGCTCCCGGGAAGCCGCGTCCCTCGAGGATTTCGGTCATCTCCGAACGGGAAACGATATCGCGCGGCGCCAGCTCCATCATCTTGGGCGCATACTTCTCCATGAAGCGCTCGCCTTTATTGTTGCGCAGGTAGCCGCCTTCACCGCGGCAGCCCTCGGTCATCAGGATGCCCGAAGGCACGAGCCCCGTCGGGTGAAACTGGAGAAACTCCGGATCCTCTAAGGCCAGACCTGCGCGGTAGGCAATGGCCTGTCCATCGCCCGTAACGGTTTGAGAGTAGGTGGTGAATCCATAAAGGTTCCCCAACCCTCCGGAAGCAATCAGCAGAGCCTTGCCGCGCAGGACATGAAACTCGCCGCTCGGTAGATCGTAGAGCGTAAGCCCGGCGAAGCGTCCGCCATCGAGGAGCAGCGCAGTGACGAAACATTCGTCGTAGCGCTTGAAGTTGTTGTATTTGACGAGGGTGTCGTAGAGGGCCTGCATCTCGAAGAAGCCGGTCTTGTCCGCCGCCATGCACGCCCGAGGAAAAGAATGCCCTCCGAACGGCCTCTGCATGATTCGCCCGTCCTCGCGGCGTGACCAGGGGACGCCCCAGTGCTCGAGGAGGCGGACCTCATCCGGGGAGGTTCGCACAAATCGCTCCACTGTGTCCTGGTCCGCAAGGAAATCGGACCCTTTCACGGTGTCCCAGGCGTGCAACTCGAGGCTGTCACCTTCCTCGGGGCGCATCACCGCGGCCGTGCCTCCTTCCGCACACACGGAATGCGAGCGCATGACCTGCACTTTCGACACGATAGCAATGTCGGCGCTGCCCCGCGTTTTGATGCAGAGCTCGACCGCGGCGCGCAGCCCGGCGAGTCCGGTGCCCAGGATCAAGACATCATGACTTATTTGCTGCATGCTTCATGTGCTCCTTCGAGCTTCCAACCCACGCCCGGAAGCAGAACCGCACTCCAAAGATGGGCCCCGAGCAGGAACGTTTTCCGCACTTGCAAGCCCCGGCGGACTAGGCGGAGCTTGGAAGTTTCGCCATTGTGGCACCCACCTGCCTCGTTGTCGAGAGACACAAAGTCGGGCGCATTTCATGAACAAACCGTTCAGACGCGACCTCACCTCGGCGCTCTGCTTTCGGCCTTCGACTCTCGAGTGTTCAAGCGGGCCTCCGAATCTCCAAGCCGCCCCGGCTAGAAGCGCACGGCGCCTAGCCGTCACTCTTCTGTCGCAAACCTACCAGAAATGAGCTGGTGTTTTGATAACACTGGGCAAGAAATGACGCAATTTCCGGCCATTTCTTAGCTTTGATTGGCGCTTCTGGCAGTCAAAAACCAGTTCGTTTTGGGCTCCTGAAAACGATAACCCCTTTCTTTTCAGTAGATCCTTAGGTTCGTTCCGTCTATTTAGTATCTTTTCTGCCTTTTCTGCCACCGGCGGGCCGATTCCGAGGCCTCTGCCCGTGCCCTGCTCCGGCGTTATCCCCAAGTCCACGAAATCAGCATAATACATGTCTAGGCTCGTGTCAAGAGCAAGAAATAAGATTCTACGAGCCCCTCGCCACAGCGTTGTGTTGGGCGCTGACCTGCCTGATCAGAAGTCGCTCGCCTTCGTGATCCAATCGTTTGACCGCCTCCTGAGGTGTCAGCCAGTGGACTGACATCACTTCTTCCGAACTTTGAAACTGAGACTCGGCGATGGGTCTCATATTCCAGAAGCGAACTACCTTGGTGATTTCTCCCGCGTCATAACACACCCAACCAGCATGGCTCTCAACTTCCACATCGAAACCCGTCTCTTCCCGAACCTCTCTGATCGCGCATTGCAGCCATGATTCACCCGGCTGCACTTTACCCTTGGGCAGTGTCCAATCCCCATAGCGTCTTCTATGAATAACTATCAGCTCGCGTCCCCCGGCCGCCGGCCGCCAGATGAGGCCACCGGATGCCGCTACGATTCTTACTGGTTGGTCAGAGAATTTCATGTGGGCAGAAGTCCTCTTAGGTTTTCACCCGCAGCAGCAAGTACGACCCCGCCAGCCCAAAGAGAACGTCTGGGGACCAGGCGGCGACCACGGGAGGTAATTGGCTGAGGTCTCCCATGGCTTCGAACAGGCTGGAGATCGACCAATAGAGAATAGCGATGCCGATGCTGAGGGCGACGCCGGAGAGTGCGCCCTTGCTGCCGGTAGTGAAGGAGAAAGGAATACCAATCAGGGTCACGACGAAGGCAATGAGGGGATAGGAAAACTTCCGATAGAACTGGACGGAGAGGCGGACTACGTCAAAGCCGCTCTGGCTTAAATCGCTGATGTAACGCCCCAATTCGAGAGCACTCATCTGTTGGGAAGGTCTCACTTCCTTCTTAAAATAGGCGGGCCCCTCCGTCATCTCGGTGAAGGTGGCGACCGAAAAGGGCAGGTATTTTTCAACCCGGTCTCCCTGGAGGTCCCGCACCCACCCGTTTTCCAGCACCCACCCCCGGATGGGCGGTTCCCAGAATGCCCGGGCGGCGTAAATACGGCGGGTAAGATGAAAAGACTGAGGGTCGAATTCGAAGCAAGCGAGGTCGGCGAAAACGTTCTTGTCAGGGTCAAAGAACCTGTAGTTGTAGATACGATCCGATTGCCCAAAAATCCACTGTCTTTGAGGGCGATAGAAGGTTTGTGGGGGTTTCCCCTTGATCTGATTGCGCAACGCGTCCTGCCGCTGGTTGGTCCCCGGCAAGAAATCATCGGAAAGGAAAAACATACCGATGCTCAGAACAATGGCTGCCAGCAGCACGGGGACGGAAATCCTGTAAAGGCTCACACCCGCGGCTTTAATGGCGGTAATCTGGTTGGATTTGGTGAGCAGGCCGAAGTTGACGAGGGTGGCTACAAGGATGCTGAGCGGAAGCATCAAGTAGATCACTTGGGGGAGAAGGAAGCGGTAATAATCGAGGACCACGCCTGCCGAAGCGTGGTTGCGGACCATATCACCCAGAAGCTGGAAGAAGTCGAAAATAATGTAAATGCCCGTAAAGGTAGCCAGCAGGATGAAGAAGTAGAAAACCCAGCCCTGGATAATGTAGACGTCGAGAATCTGAAAGATCCGGCTCCCGGGTGCTCGGGGCTTCAAGGGCGGCTCGGAGAATCGTCCGTGCCGCTTGCGGACTTGCCGGGCCTGCCACCGGTGTTCCAAATCGTCCATCCAGTCCTGCAGGAACTGGAGCCGCGAGCGGAGGCTTTGAAGTTGCGCCAGCATCAAAACCCCGGCGGCAGCGAAGATGACGTTGGCAAGCCAGAGCCCGATGACCGGAGGGAGGCGGCCTTGCTTGGCGAAACTGAGGCCGAAGGCCATGATGATGTAGTAGAGGAAGACCAGCAGAATAGTCAGTATCAGCCCCACCGCCTTGCCGCCCTTGCGGGTAGAGAGGCCCACTGATATTCCCACCAGCGCCAGAACCAAGCTTGCGACAGGCAGAGCGAAGCGATAATGGAGTTCCACAAGCGCGGCTTGGCGTTGGCGGGGACTGCGCGTCTGCTTCATCAATTGGCGTACTGAAAGCAGGGGAGGGGACTGGCTTTCGCTCCCTACGGCAGACCCCTGTTCAAGCGGAACGGGGATGTCCGTATCCGTGAAGGACACCACCGAATACTGGGCGGAATTCTGCGGGTCGATTTCGTGCGTCATCCCCTGGGCAAGGTGAATCACCAGCCGGTCGTTGGCGGCTTCGTTGACAAGCACCCCGCTTTCCGCTAAGGTTACCTTGACTTGGTCACGCTGCGTGGTGTCCGCAATGAAGACGCCCCGCCACCTGGAACGAGAGCCGGTTACATCCTGCAAGTAAAGAAGCAAATTGGGGAATTGCTCGATAAACACGCGCGGTTGGATCTCATACGGCACTTGGCTGGCCTTTAGCCCTGCTTCCATGCGATTGAGTTTCCGGGCTGCCTGTGGCGAGAGGTACAGGCTCATCCACATGGTGAGTGCCCACCCCGCACAAGCGAAGAGCAGCACGGGCCGGACGAACCGGGAAAGCCCGATCCCCGAGGCTCGGGCCGCGATAACCTCGCCGTCCGCCGCCATGCGGCTGAGGCCAATGAGCGTTCCCACCAGTACGGCCATGGGAACCGTGAGCACGAGGATGCCTGGAACCGGCAGCAGGAACAGCGTCATCATATCGGGGAGCGGCAGATTGTGGCGCACCACCAGCTCGAGTAGATGTCCCAGGTGTCGAATGAAAATTACGAAGGTGAAGACCAGCAGTCCCAGCAGCGAGTGAGAAGAGATTTCTTTGAGAATATAGCGGGTAAGTATCCGCATAGGTCCTTGCCGGGGCGCAACCTTGGCATGAAATGGAATCCGGGATGCCGCCCTGCGTTCATGCTAACACACCGATTTCAGCGCCGCAAAGGAACTGTTCCTTAATTCCATGCCGCAAACCTATTTGATGCTGCTTTGGCACATGCACCAGCCCTTTTACAAGGATTTGGCGCAGGGCCGGTACACCATGCCTTGGGTGCGCCTGCACGCGTTGAAGGATTACTTCGGGATGGTGGCGATCCTCCGGGATTTCCCGACCCTCCACATGACCTTCAACCTGGTTCCTTCGCTGGTGGTGCAAATACAGGACTACGCGCAGGAGGCGGCAGTGGAGCAGGCATACGAAGTTGCCTTCAAGCCTGTTCAAAAGCTTACGGAGGATGACCGCCGGTTTCTCCTGGAAAGCGCTTTCCAGCTCAACCATGAAAACCTGCTCAACCGTTATCCGCGTTATCGCGAGTTGTGGGACAAGTCACGAACTACCGACCCCGCCACGGCTGGACGGCTCTTCTCGACGTACGACCTGCTCGACTTGCAAGTGCTTTCACAGCTCGCTTGGTTTGACGAAATCTACCTTGACGCTGACCCCCAAATCAGAAAGCTTGTAGCGCAAGAACGGGGTTATAACGAAGACGATAAGTCTTTGCTTCACCTGAAGGAAGTGGAGATACTCAAGCGAGTTCTTGACGACTACAGGGTCGCCAGTGAGCGCGGGCAGATTGAGATTTCAACCTCGCCTTTCTACCATCCGATCCTTCCCCTCCTTTGCGACACCAACATCGCGGTGGAATCTCACCCTGAAGTGCGTTTGCCGCGCCGCCACTTTCAGCACCCTGAGGATGCCCGCGACCAACTCCGCGCTGCGATCAGGCTCCACCAGGAAGTTTTCGGCAGCAAGCCGCGCGGGCTCTGGCCCAGCGAGGGAGGTGTCTCGGACGAGGTCCTGCGTCTGGCCGCCGAGGAGGGCTTCGAGTGGGCGGCAACAGACGAGGGTGTGCTGGGGCGCTCACGTCAGATGGATTTCGGCCGGAGAAGCGACGGGACCGTGGATGGAGGTTCTGAGCTCTACCGGCCACATGTTTTCTCCTCCGAAGGACGCAATATCTCCATCTTTTTTCGCGACCGCCAGCTTTCTGACTTGGTGGGCTTCGTCTACTCACGTATGGATCCGCACGCCGCGGCGGCTGATCTTCACCAGCGTATCAAAGCGGCAGGCCGCAGCACCTCGAGTAAACCCGCTGTGGTATCGGTTATTCTGGACGGTGAAAACGCTTGGGAGTACTACCCCGAAAACGGCAGGGAATTCCTTAAGAGCTTCTACGGCCGGCTGGCTTCTGACCCTGAACTGAAGGCTGTGACCGCCACAGAGGCCTTGCGGGTTACAGACCCCGGGCTTCTGACTCATGTGCATCCCGGGTCTTGGATCAGCGCCAATTTTGACGTTTGGATTGGAGCGGATGAAGACAATCGCGCCTGGGACCTGCTTTCGGAGGCGCGCGATTTCTACGCTCAAAACAGCAGCAAAGCCGAGAAAAATAATGCCACGCTCGCACAACAGGAGTTGTGGGTTGCCGAGGGCAGTGATTGGTGCTGGTGGTACGGCCCGGAACACTCCACCGCGAACGACGAAGATTTTGATCTGCTTTTCCGCACACACCTCAGTAACCTTTACAGGATGCTGGGAGGTGTTCCCGCAGACGAGTTGGCGGAACCTATCAAGCGCCCCCACACCACAGCATTGCGCGTTCCGCCTACGGGGCTTATCCAGCCGCGCATCGATGGCGTGGTCACCAACTACTTCGAGTGGTTAGGCGCCGGCCTCTATCTGCCTGATCCACGCTCCGGCTCCATGCACGGGGCCGCAAGGGTTTGGGATGCGCTTTACTACGGGTTCAGTCCAGAGGCCCTTTTCCTTCGCCTGGATCTAACAGCGGCATTTCTGACAGACCACCCTGAATTTCAAGTTCGAGTGAATGTTGTGGACAACAGCCACGCTCGTATCCATGCCTCGATTGGCCCGACCGGCTTGGCCGGAGTGAATTTGTGGAAAGACGAGGAGCCGCTGCTCGTCCCGCTGGCGACGGGCGACCGACTTCAGGTAGCCTTCCACCGGATCTTCGAGCTGCGCTTGGATTACAGCCTGCTGGGATATGAGCAACACCAGCAAATCCGCTTGCAGGCTTCAATCTGGGCCAACGAGCTACCGCTCCAGGTGATTCCTCAAGAGGGCTGGATATCTCTCAGACCCACGGATGAACTCATTAACTGGTAAGGACGCGAATAGGGAACAGGGAATAGGGAATAGGGGATATTTCCGCTCTCCGATGAACTCATTACCTGGCAAGGACTGTTTATTCGCCAGGGTTTTCCGTACTACCGTTGTTGCTGAGGGCGGGGCAATTTTAAATTATGAATATGAATTCTGAATTGTGAATTGAAGAAGTTCAGCGGTCAGAGGCCCTGGGCGCGGCGCGCAAAGCAAGCTCTGCATCCCCAATTCACCATTCACTATTCATAATTCTGCTCCTTACTCTCCTCCTGACTCCTGTCTCCTGACTTCTGCTCGTCACTGCTCTTCAGCTCTCAGCTTTCAGCCTTCAGCAATCAGCAAAGAGCGAACGGAGCGATTCCAGGAGCTGAGAGCTGACGGCTGATAGCTGACAGCCTCTTCTCGCTCGTCACTCATCACCCCTCACTGCCCTTCCAGGAGCCAGCCGGGAACCACCACGTCCACGGGGTCGGCCCCAACGGGGAACGTAGTGAGCAGCGTGGCGGGGTTGGTCTGAAGCACAGCCAGCGTCGAGGCGGCGGTGTCCGCCACCACCAGAAACCGTTGGTCGGGGGTGAGCGCCATGGCGCGGGGCTCGATTCCGAGGTGTATCGCCGCCAACAGGGTGCGGTTCTGAACGTCCAGGGCCATCACGGACCCGTCACCGGCGTTGGCGATGTAAAGGACAAGCGGGTTCTGCTGAAACACTCCCGCCACCGGCTTATGACCAGTGGGATAGTTCTGTTCCACGTTGTCCTGGTCAGTGTCCACGATTACCATGCTGGTCCCTTCATACTCGAAGATAAAAAGCTCTCCGCCATCCGGCTTGAGGACCAGGGCGCCGGGCCGAATGCCGATTTCGATGTTGGAAAGGAGTTGCTTCGTGGTCAAGTCTGCGGCGGATATGGCTCCTTCTTCCGTGTCAGAAACGAAGACCTTGGAGCTATTGGGGAGGATGACCATTGGACCAGGAGCTTTGCCAACTTCGACGGAGCCCAGCACCTTCTGATCGTCCGCGTTCACAAAAAAGAGCCGGTTCGTAGCGCTGGAAGAGGCCACCAGCGTATTGCCGTCGGGCGTCAGAGCAAGGTCGGTGAGTGGCGTGCCCAGATTGAGGCGTGTTGTCTCCTTGTAGTTTTCCGAGTCGATGAAAACGATTTGTCCTTTTGCCGGCTCGAGGATAAAAGCCCGGCGCCCCTGCGGTGAAAAGACAAGGTCACGTGCGCCTTCCCCAATGCGGAGCTTCCTCACAACCCGCAGCCCGGGGAACTCCACTACGCTGATTTCGCCGGAGGCCGATATTACCCATAATTCCTCGCGCTGCGGCCTCACCAACACCCGTTCAGGACGGGCCGCGAAAGCCACCGTTGCCAGCACGCGGAATTTCGCCAGATTAACTTCGGCGAGAGTCGAACTCTGCTTGTTGACGACGAAGGCGGCGTAGGCCTTGGGTGGGGCGGGCCGCCGGCGGCACCCGCTTGAAAACACCGCGAAACAAACCAGTACGACCGCGAGGAGTCGGGGAATGCAAGGAGACGAGAATTCGTTTCGCGCGCTGGATCGTTTCATCATTGAGGAACCTCAGGCGGAGCTGGCCACGCGTGTGAGGATTCTCGCTATCCCTTCTTCAAAGACCTCCGGTTTGGTCAACAGGCTTATCACCAAATTCCCCTCCGAGCTGAAATCGAAGAAATGGCCGGGATGAACGAGCACGCCGTCTTTGCTGGCAAGTTCCATCGCCCACTCCTCGTCCGTTCGAATCGAGGGAAGCCGCAAGATGGCATACCATCCCCCTTCCACCACCAGCCGGCTTACAGGCTGGCCCGAGGCGAGTCGCGCGTCGAGCAACTTAAGATTGGACGTCACTCGTTCCAGTATCTGTGGCTGAAGCGTTCGGCGTGTCTCGAGCAAGCCTGGTAATGCCAGCGCCAGGGGCGCACTCACGGAGAGGTACGTGTCGGCGATGATCTCCATGCGGGCCAGAGCGCTTCGCAAAAGTTCCGGAGGTCCGTTCAGGACCAGCCAAGCAAGCTTCATCTGCGGCAAGGCGGAGATTTTCGAGAGGCCGCTCAGCGTGCAAGTGAGCGCTTCCGTGACGGCGGCGTGGCTTACGACGCGCTGCGGATCCGCTCCAAAGGGATAGTCGGCAAAGACCTCGTCGGCAACCAGAGCCATGTCGTGCCACTGGCAGAAGGTGAGAAGCTCAGCAAGTTCGCGCCGCCGAATAAATGACCCGGTGGGATTGTTGGGATGGACCACCAGGATGGCGCGAGTGCGAGCGTCCAGGCGCTTTTCGATCGTGGGCAAATCAATCTGCCAGCCTTGGTCGTAAATCAGGGGATAAGCGACAACCCCAACATCATTCAATCCGGCCAGGAAGTCAAAAAGGGGGTAGCTGGGCTGCGGCACCAGAACGGTGTCAGCCGAGTCGGCGAGAAGGCGGAAAACGTAGGAATAAGCTTCGCTGGTGCTTGTGGTCAGGAAGATCTGCCCCGGATCAAGCGCGATCCCGCGCTCGGCGTAATAGCTTGCCACCGCCTGGCGCGCGGGGAGCAAACCGCGGGGGTCGGGCTCGTAAGAAAGGGCCTGGGGATTTGCGAGTGCCTCGAGGATTGCCTGCGTATCGAAAGCAAACCCGCAGCGCGTGGGGTTCGATTCGGTCAGGTCAAGAAGAGGAAGCCCCCTATGCCGCAGTTCTTCAATCGCTCTCGAGAGCCGATTCAGAGTGAGTGGCCAATTGGTACGGGATGCAAACATGGCATTAAGGACAGTGGTCAGTTGTCCGCACGTAGCGCAGACCTGCTTTTTAGGTCTGCGGCTTTTCAGATCGTATAGAAACAGCGGCCAGAACCGCGACATGCCGGCAATTTCTCTGGCCCTGCGCCCGTGGGCAGGACCGAACGTCGACAGGCCAAAAGCCGCAGACCTAAAAAACAGGTCTGCGCTACCCCCTCGCTTCAGACATTGACCGATTTCAATACCCTGAACAATCCCTCCAGGCACTCGCGCGTGCTTTCCACCTTATTCCCATCGGGGCGCGAGTAGGCGGTCTCCAAAGACATCGTCCCATCATAACCGTCGTTGCGCAAGGCTGCGAACTGCCCGCGGAAATCGATCAAACCTTCACCCACAGGAACGTACTGAAGCTTTCCTGTGGCGGGGTCTTTCTTTACATCCTTGATGTGCATATGGAGGAAAAGTCCGCGGACTTGGCGATACCCATCGGGGTAGGGAACCTCGCCGAGGCTGACTGCGTTGCAAGGGTCCCACATGCCTCGCAAGTAGGGCGAATTGATTTCCCGAAGCATCCGGCCCAGCTCTTTCCCAGTCCCAATGTTGCATTCGTGCTCATTTTCAAGGAGCAAAGTGATCTTGTTTTGAGCTGCAAGCGCGGCTGCTTTGGCCAGGCGCTCGCGGACGTAGGGGAAAGCCTTATCCGGTTCCTCCACTCTCCAATAACTGAAGACTCTCACCTTTGAAGTGCCGAAGAATCGGGCGAGCTTGAACACCCCGCGCAGCAGACTCTCTGTGTCCTTATCCGTCAGGTCAGCGACCATGAAAGTGTCACTTAAATTGGGGTGCGGAGAAGGCATCCCGGGCAAGTGATATTTGAAAATCGGCGAAGCAATCTCCGAGACCTTCAAGCGATGCCGTTCGATCAACTGTTTGGCGCGGTCCAACTCCTCCTGGGAAAGCTTTACCACGTTCTTCT
Source organism: Terriglobia bacterium (assembly GCA_050012175.1). GTDB lineage: Bacteria > Acidobacteriota > Terriglobia > UBA7540 > UBA7540 > CAVROP01. The sequence continues at coordinate 64,620 of JBEKHR010000002.1, forward strand.
GCCAGAGGTCTCGCAGCTCGCAATAGGCCAGAGATTGGCTTGAAATGAAGTCCAGAGCCTTCTTGAAGTCCTCCGTCAGCTCGTCCGTGATGATGCCGAGTTTGGATGTGAATAATTCTTTCGCCCGTCCCACGGGGGTAAACATCAGTTCAAAACCTGACCCGAGCAGCGCCGATAGGGAAAGAAAGCTCCTGCGTGTCAAAGTCCAAGCCATGAGGGAACCCTCCATTCTTCTATTGGACCAGGCGCGTGAGCTCCAGGAACGTAACCTTCTGCTGCGCCTCGGTGGTGGCTAGAGGGGAGTAATAATAGTAGAGGCTGGCCTTCACTCGCGTCTGAGTTCCCCGCGGTATTGGGAAGGAGAACGTCTCGGTCTTGGTCTCGCTGGGCGCCAGGCGCGTGTCCGTCACGACCCGGGCGCCCTTGATGAATACTAGATCCTCACGATTCAGGATGGCGCCACTTCGGTCTGCCACAGTGCGGCGGTAGATCCGTTGCTCGCTGAAATGACGACCGGCCAAGGAATCGGCGTCGAGTTCCAGTATCAGTTGACGCAATGATGACCCCGTGGGCACGTAGTGTCCCGCACCACGATTGGTCAGCTTGACGACAACCCGTAGCTGGTCACCTTCTCTGGTGGTGGAGAGGTCAGCTTTGATGGCCTTGTTCAATTGCTGGATGGAATGGCCGCCAGGAATCTCGTGGAGATTGAGCGTCAGCATTGCCGATCGTTTAACCCGGGGATCGACCACATCTCCCGCGATGCGGTACATATGGCATGTTTGGCACCCTATTTCGCTTTTTCCGTAGGTGCTGTTCTTCCACTCGGAGTACGTCGCCAGGACCGGAAAGCCTTGCGAGTTCGAGTATTCGTGGCAGGTGATGCAGGCCAGCGAAGAGGTATGCAGCGGCGAGAAGCGCGTCCCGTGAGCGGGCGAAGACAAGTCTTTGGAGGGCCCGCTTTTCACCAGCGTGAACTCTACTTTGGCCTTCGGGTTGCCGCCAGTTGTCGTAACCTCCTGGATGGAATGACAGTAGTCGCAGGTGACTCCTTCCCAGCTCACCTTTCTGCTCAGTTCAAGATCTCCCGTCAGAACAGCTACTGGGGCGTGACAGGCGAGGCAGTTCTTGCGGGCCTGGACACCGAAATCCGCCTCGGCTAGCTTCAGAGCATCCTGAAAGAGCCGACTCTCCATCGCGGTTGCATGGGCCGATCTCTTCCAACCGTCATAGATGGCGCGGTGGCAGTCGCCGCACAGCTCTGCGCTGCTTGGCGGTTTCAGATCAGCGGCCATGGCTGTCGTGCAGAAAAACACGAGCAAAGCGCACGTTTCTCTGCGCATTGGTCACCTCCCGGTGAGTGGACTTCATGGGTATCATAGAACATTTCCAGCAACCTTAGCGGCGGCTTGTCAGGAGGCGGAGGCCAATCCAGGGTGGCCGGGTCGATAGCAGAAGACCGGCGCCGCCTTTCGCTTGTTTCCCCCTACGGCAAGGAGCGGCGTTGTCCACAGGGTTGTGAGGATGGCTACATATTTAAGGCCAATTGCATTTGACTTCCGCAACCTGGGTCTCATGGTTTCACCATCAATCCAGATTGTATCGGGAGATTCGGCGTGCGCTGGGATAGCGGCTCCGCCGGCGGCTGTAGTTGGCTTTTGATCTTTGTTCCCTTTTGCTCTTCAATAGCCCGGTGGCACGCGTCGCAGACGTCCCCGCCCCCTTTTGCCGAAACGAGGAGGTTCTGTAGCGTCGACGCATGAGGGGCGTGGCAACTCAGGCACGACATCCTTTCTCCCCTGTGCAGCGGATCCGCTGCTTCGGCAACTGGATGAGTCGCCCGGGGGTGTCCGAAACGCAGGGTGGGATCAAGCTTAATCTTCGGAATTGCTTCGAAATCGGCCTTTGAGATTTTTTGTAAGCTGAAGAGGGTTACCGCATCCGCCGTGCCGCGTTTAGGCGCGTGGCACTCAAGGCAGAGCGAATTCCCCGCAGCCCGTGTCTGTGCCTTGAATTCCGAGGAATGTGGATCATGGCAGGTAAGGCATTGGCCGTTCTTATAGGGACCGTGAAGCACGGGGTCTTTCCTGGTCTCATGACACTTGGCACACAGGGCGCCTCCGGTAGCGACCAAGGTGATCGTTGTTTTGTTCTTTTCAGAGATGGCTTGATGGCAGTTCTCACAACCCATCCCAACCGCCGAGTGGACGAACTTGCCTTCTTTCTTCTCAGGATGGCAGGTTAAGCATGTCTGAGACTTGATGTCCTTTGGTTCAATGAAGGGATGCTCGATAGGTTCTTCAGCACAGACTTGAAAAGGTGGTAGGAGAAAGATAGCTAAGAGCAACAAATGGAGGGTCAGGTTGACCTTCTGAGGGTTTACTGACCGTTTTGCCGATGCTAATGATGTTGCCACGAGGGTCAAGAGCCTCCGACCTCCTATTGGACAGCAAAGATGTCTCCATTGTTAGTTTCTTCCAACCTGCGACTCTAGAGGTAAGTTAATGTGAACGAACTTGTTACGAGCATTAAGGTAAGGCCTCGCCTCTTTACTTGTCTTAAGCAGAATGAAATCGCCCCCGATCACTTCCTTGTTCAGCAAACCTGGCTCCAACACTCATTAGTGCGACTACTGCCAGACACAAAAGTAATGTGCGTGGTCACGTTGGTCTGCGTCCATGTGTCTCGCTTCGTAACAAAGATCACCGGAATGAGCAGCCTGTCCAACTTGGTTTCAACGGGCATTTCCGCAAGGGCCACCTGCCACCCTCGCGCCGATCCTGACAGATTCGGGAGCGCGGGATCCGGGGAGGGAATGGTCGATCCCCTGCCCGGAGACCAACAGTCTAGAACTGGTATTCGATTGTGGCCGACATGACGTTGACCCGGTATGAAGGCTGATCCACGCCCATGAAGATGTACCTGGCCGCCGAGGGATCGCCGACGACGAAACCCGGATAGAAGGAGCTGGGCTGCGGTATTCCAACGTTCGCAGTCGCACTGGGACAGCCCGTGACCGGTGCCGCCGTTGTGCCTATGCAACCCATGTAGGGAGTCATGGCGGAAGTCTGGTAGTCCCTGTTGTCGAACTGCTGGAAACGGTACTCCAGCTTCGGCATGATATTCTTCGTGAGCTTGTACTTCAAGACGATCCCGAGTTCGTGAATTCGGGTGGTCGTCTCCGGGTAGTCCTGGGGTGCGCTGGTGCCGGTAAGGACGAACTTGTCGGGGCCGGTAGTGATGGTCGGATCGCCAAGCGCGCTCGAAAAGACATTGCCCTTCCCTGCCGCCAGAGAGTAGTAGGTCGTCAGGTAGACCTTCTTCCCAAGATACAGATCCACGCCCGCAGCGTAGGTGTCAAATATGTCGTGGTACGTACTTTCCCAGTCATTATTGGCGGTGTCGCAGCCCAAGCAAGTCAGAATTGTCTGTTCACCCGAAGTCGGCGTGCGGTTCCGCGAGATCATTCTCTTGTAGTACCTCTCGTGCGTATATTCGGCAAACAGTGACACCTCCGTCGAAAGCGCGTAGCTCGCATCGAAGGTGAAGATGTACGAGAGGTCCTTCAACGCCCCATAGAGGTAGTAGGGTGCCGTGGTCGCCGCGGCGCCCGTGAGGAAGTTAAGTGGCGTGGGGCTATTGGTGCCACCGGGCCGGTTGCTGTTGGTTTGGATAGTCTGGAAGCCCCCGTCGAAGCTGAACTTCTGCACGTCGTACTCCACCGACGCATCGGCACGGTCCAGCAGCCTGGCAGCCTCGTCGAATCTGCGATGACAACGCTGGTCGGCAGTGAAAACCACGCTAACGGAGGTGCAGCTTACCGGGAGACTCGTCGTGGGGTCGCTGGCGTCCACGTCCTGGTACGCGCTCGGCGTCCGATCTTGGTGACGGTAGGCAAGCCGGAAGAGCAGGTCCTTGTGTACGCTCAGGTCGAGAGCAGAGATGAACGAGTGCTCGACCGAGTGCTCCACGTCGCGATACGAACGGTCAAAGAATTCACCTTCGTAACCGGCCTTCAGGGAGCTCTTCTTGCCGAAGAACCAGTTGGCGGTCAGTTCGAGGTTTTTCTTGTTGTAGCCGAAAGGTTTGTTTTCCGTGGGGCTGGTTACGTCGGGGACACCGACGTCACCCGCCGAAGGCGTGAAGTCGTGCACTGGCGTGTTGTTGTTATAGTCGTAGTGGCGGTAGGCCGCCTTCAACTGGAATTTCTTCCAGGGTAAGGTGGTGAGCGTGTAGTTCATGGCCAGAGTTTGCTTGCTGCCGTCCAGACTCGGAGCTGGCAGTACCCCAAGCGAAGAGCAGGGCTGCGAACCGGTGCCGCAGGTATTGATCGCACTGTTAGTGGTATAGGGTAGGAAGGGGTCGTTTTGGCCTAGCCAGCCCGGGTTAACGCTGGCCATCAGGCGCAGGTACTTGCTCAGGTCGAACGCACCCGCAAAGTTCAAGTAGTTCGCGTGGTTATTGGGATACAGGGCCATGCGCCCGGTAAGGGGGTCGTTTGCGTCCTCGGAAGTGGCGCGGAACGGGTTGTCAAACACCAACTGACTGATGTTACTTTCGAAGAACGATCCCAGATAGCCGAGTTGCACGCCCCAGTCGTTCTTGCCGTACTCGGTGCCCACCTTGACCGTGTTGTTGAAGTAGTCGATGGGTTCCGGCAGCTCGGCGCCAGCGCCGGCGGTAGCACTTGCGCTCGGGCTGGAGTTAAGGAGCGCCCCGATCGGCCGGCTGCCGACCTCGTTCTCCCGCGAGAACATGCCCGAGATATTCCAGTCCGGGGTGACGTAATAGCTGACCGTTCCGGTTCCGGCCTTGCGCAAGATCGACGGAGTAATGAACTGCTCGCTACAGGACGGTGGCTGTGTTGCCGGGGGTATTGCTGAACCACACAGCACCTGAGTAACCATGAAATACGGCAGAGTCTTGGCAGGCGTGGCGCTTGACGATTGGGCTTGCAAGGTGGTCTTCAGCGCAAAAGGCAGGGTAAACACGCCCGGGCTGGTTTGGGTGTAGAGCGTGCGAGCGGTATTGGTGTAAATGTGCGGTATCTCGTCGTAGCGGAACTGGACCTTGAACTTGCCGTATTGGCCGAAGGTGGCCAGATAGCTTTGGTCCTTGTAGAAGGTGCTCTGCGACTGCAGGTTCACATAGTTCTTCGAGCCGAGGATGTCGTCAGAATTCATGTAGAACCTGCGGATGAAAAAGCCGCTCCTGGTGTCGCCATATTCGTTGAATTTCGAAGTGATCACGTCAGGGCTAAACGGAAGATCCGGGCGCCCATACACATCGCCCCAGACATGCCGGACTCCAAACTCGACGCTCCCCTGCAATGGCGGTGCGGGCGGTGCGGGCTGTTCCTGGCTGTACAGCAGACTCGGGACGAGCAGGAACGCGAGCAGTACCAGTGTCGTAGGCTGTCTCACCAATTTCATTGCTCTCTCCTTACCTAGCGCAGGAACGTGTTCCCGGAGGGATGGTTCGATCCGTGGATCCTTGAATGGCAGTTCGTGCAACCCCGGTTGAAATCCCGGATGGCGTTGAGGAGTGTCGGGGTAGTTGGGTGACGACTGCTGTCGTGGCAGCTATCGCAAACGCGAGGCATGCGCACCTTCAGCAACTGCGGGTTGTTGGTGCCGTGCGCCTCATGGCAATTGGCGCAGTTTTCCATCACCGGCGGGTGCTCCCACAGGAAAGGACCACGGCGCTCGGTATGGCAGGAGAGGCAGTTCTCGTTGATCGTGCTCTGAATGAGCTGCTTCGGGTTGGGAGTGCCGTGCGGGTTGTGACAGCTCGTGCAAGTCACCTTGCCTTCGCGATACGGCATGTGCGAGGAGCGCTGCAACTGCGCGCGGCGCATCTGGTGACACTGCAGACAGAGTTCCGGCTGCGACTTCTTGACCCCCCTGTTCTCGGTCGGCGGGGCGCTGTAGCGGGTGTCGGACGAGAGCGAGACCTGCAGCTCCTGCTTCACCTGGTGGCAGTCCGCGCAGGCCATCCCGCGCGATTCGTGCGGGCTGGCCTTCCAGAACAGCCGGTTGCCGCGTGAATGGCACGCTAAGCAAGCGGCGTTTTGCTCTTCGATCGAGTTGTTGGAATCCTTGCCGAAGCGGAGGGGGATGGTGTCCTTGCCGCCGCCAGCTTCGACGTGAGCTTTGCCGGGCCCGTGACAGGATTCGCAACCAAGCCTTTCTAATCCAGTCTGGGGATGGGCGTAGATCTTCCCCATGACCGTGTTCTTGAAACGCCTCTCCTGATCCTTGTGACAGCCCACGCAAGTTTCTGTCCCGACGTAGTCTCCGTCCCCCTTCGCCGGTGGTTGCGCTTTCGCGCTCTGTGCCGCGGCCGCGTTTTTATCCTGATCATCAGTCCGCAGGGTCGCGCTCAGCAGGAAAAGCCCGGAGGGAGCCAGAACAGCAGAAACGGGCTTCCAGGCTGGCTCCAGTATGGCCGCATCGCCAGCGTTCCCCTGGGTTGACGCCCTCCAAGAGACAGGCGAGGTTTCATGTGCGACTGGCTGCTTTTGGCCTACGGCAGGACTTATTCCGAAAACAGATACCATGGATAAGATGCCGAGCCAAGTCCATCCTCTGCGCGCAAGGCTAGGTTCTGTCATAGGACTATTTCTCCACTTCTGAGACTTGACCCTCGGAGGATCAAATTACGGTCGTTGCGACCACAAACCATGTGCCAACATTCCTGGCTTAATGGCACTTCCAAAAGGGCAGGAAAAATCGCCAAGGCTCCACGTAGACCTCGGGTTCTCCCTAAATGATCTTTTGTAAGAATACGGACATGAAATCAGTTGAATTGGTCTCTTACTTTAGCATTTCACTGTTGATTTCATAAACAGCACATAGGTGTTGAGTTTCTCAACGAAGATACCCATTGCGTCCCCAGATTAGGAGACAGGGCTGGAATACTTAGCAAAAAGGATGCCAGTCGACATGAAATCTCTCTCAACCAAAGCCAACGTGGTATTACGGGTTTTCTGAAAAGGGTCTATGTGTACACGCTTTCTCGACACGGCGTGGAATTACGCAACACCAGTCTATTTGTCGCGATTAACTCGGTGAATTTGCGCAACTTGACCGCCCTCCCCTTACTGGGGATGGTCACTTCTGAAATTGAGATAGACCGGAATTTCTGATTTCAACTCTATCCCTGCGCAAAACCATGCGCCTGCTACCCCTCGCGCGTCAAGTTCAGATCGACATAGCCGCCCTCGGGTCCCATCGCGGCTCGTTTCGCAGTTTGGCTGACTTTTTCCCTCCTCCCGCCTGCCTCGCCGCTGACACCTGTACCCGTGGATCACTTCCCTTGAAGGTGTTACAGGCAGTGTCAGAGCCGGGTTGTTGAAATCTCCTACAGGGCCGTGTGGATTAACGCAACAGGGGCAAATAGTCCCCGCTCTCAATGGTGATTATTGCGCTATTCCTCGTAACAGGGAGAGAGCCCGTGAGAATTTTTCCTGATTGGATCAAAGGGCTGTAGCTTAACACCCAACCGGGCAAGCGGCAACATTTCTTGTTCGCCGAGGAGTGCGAGTCATGGCAAGAGGTGGCAACCCCGGTCCGATCCGGGCGCTGTCTCTAGCCTGCTCAGATCTCGGTCCAAAGGGGCATAAACGACCACCAATTGCCGTCTTTCACGTGACCAAGAATTGCTGCCGCTCCGCCCACGATCGGTAGCAATAAGCCAATGTGACAGGGAGGGCGGCCGTTGGAATCCCTCTTGCTTGCAGGTCGTTGTCGGAGTAGAATAGCAGTTGAGGATTAATCTTGAGGTACTTGACGTACATTTTGCTCGGTGTGTTGTTACTGCAGTTCTCGGGTCTACGTGAAGTCTGTTTCTCTCGGCCATGCGCGAGCCACGACTGCTGCCCCGCCCCAAAGGGTAAGTCGGTTCCAGGCCGTTCTGCCGTCCCTGAATGCTGTCTGGCAATGGCCTTGACCCTCCAAAGTTCCGTGGCGGAAGTCACGAGCGGGACTGACCATTCCGTAACCATCCTGCTGATTGAAACGAAGCGCGCGACTGACTCAATTCCACCACTCGTCGAGAGGCGGCCCGAAAGGCTTACGTCTTCCGGCCTCACGTTGCCTCCTCTCACCCCGCTGCTCCAGAGTTGTCTGCTCCTGATCTGAAACATTCCAAATCACCCACCCCATTTGTTTTGGTTTGATTCTCTTGCCCGCATGAGATGGGCGAGGAACCAAAACGAAAACTCGCTGTTGCCAACTTGCCTAATAGGATGCTGAAAAGCGTTTGTGAGCGCTGTCATTCCGACCCTGAGCCGAGCGAAGCGAGGAATCTCGCTCTGGAAACCCCGATCTGATCGGGGCGAGATTCCTCGTCGTCCGCCAATAAGAATGGCGGATTCCTCGGAATGACAGGCTAGGCGGGTTTTTCAGCATCCTGTTAAGAAGCTAGTAAGGAGATTCGAGCATGCGTCCCTGGATCATCTTTCTGATCTTTCTCTGTGCGCCACCGCGCATCTTTTCACAGTCGCAAGGACCAAGTAGCGTGCCTGCCGAGCCCAAAGGAGCTGCCAGCCTTACGGCGTTGGCTCAGGAAGCAATGGACCGCAACCCGGAAATTCAGGCAGCCAAGCGCGCTGTTCAAGCCAAGCGTGCGCGAGTTCCGCAGGCTGGCGCCTGGCCTGACCCCAAGCTTTCCGTGAGCTACGGCGGCAATGTCCTTCCACCGTTTACGGTCATGGCCGGCGACCCTTCCAGCGCCCGCCAGATCATGGCCGAGCAGGAGATTCCCTATCCGGGCAAGACGCGCCTTCGGACCGGAATCGCCTCACGCGATGCGGACGCGGAAACTCTGGCCTACGAAGCTGTGTGGCGGCGCATCGGGGCGGAAGTGAAGCAGGCCTATTTCGACCTCTGGTTCACCGACCAGAGTCTTGCCACCCTTCGCAAGGACCGCGAGCTTCTGGAAAAGTTCGAGAAGATTGCCGAAATCCGTTACTCGGTTGGCAAAGCAGTACAACAGGATGTTCTAAAGGCGCAGGTGGAACTGACGCGGCTCATCGAGCGGCAGACCGTGCTCGAGCAAGCGCGGCAGACCTTCCAGGCGCAGCTTAACAGCCTCCGGAACCTCCCGGTGGAAACGCCCATAGATACGCGCGGGGAGGTCAGCCCCAGCAACCTCAGCTCTTCGCTCGATGAACTGCAGGCCGCTGCCCAGGCGAATTATCCGGTCCTGAAACAGCAACAGACGATGGTGGAAGAAAACCGCCTGTTGGTGGACCTGGCGAAGAGAGAGGTCCGTCCGGACTTCAGCGTCGGTTACGCCTACATGCAACGCGACCGCCTGCCGGACATGTATGGCATTACCCTCTCCACTTCGCTGCCGATTTTCCGCCACAGAAAGCAGGCCATGGCCATCGCGGAAGCGGCAGCGAATCTGGAGTCTTCCCGGCAGATGGAAGCCAATGCCCTGACGATGCTCCGCTACCGCGTCAAACAGGAGTTCTTGGACGTGCAAGCTTCCGAACAGCTTCTGAAGCTCTACTCGCAAGGGATTGTCCCTCAGTCTTCGCTGGCCCTGGAATCCTCAATTTCCGGCTATGAAACCGGGGCCGTGGATTTCCTGAACGTGCTCAGCAACTTCACGACGGTCCTCGATTATGAACTGAGCTACAAGCAACAAATCGCCAATCACGAGAAGGCGCTGGCTCGTTTGGAAGAGCTTACAGCCCTGAATCTGATTCAGTAGGAACGGCTGTCAGCTATCAGCTCTCAGCCTTCAGCGAACTCCCAACCCACGACGGTTTGCTGAAAGCTGACGGCTGATAGCTGACGGCCTTCACAAGGAAGAGGTGAACTATGGAAAAAACAAGAGAGACTGGAAGCAGAATTACCGCATTCCTGGCCGGCGCGGGCCTGGTCAGTTTGATTGTGACCCTGAGCTTTGTCTGGCGACCCGCGCGTGCAAAGCTGGCCAGTCTTCTGAACCCGCGACCGAGTTCTCCAGCCTCGCTGGCGCCAACCACGGATTCCAGCGGCCGGAAGATCCTCTATTACGAAGATCCCATGCATCCCTGGTACAAGTCCAACAAACCGGGCATTGCGCCGGATTGCGGGATGAAGCTGGTCGCGGTCTACGCCGACGAGCAGCAGACTACTGCCGTGGGGACGTTGCCGCCCGGCGCGGTTCAAATTAGCCCAGCCCGCCAGCAGCTCATGGGAGTCACCACAGCCGTGGCGGATTATCGCCCGGTGGAAAAGACGATCCGGACAGTGGGCCAGGTTGCCATTGACGAAACGCGGTTGGCCGACGTGCACGTGAAGGTCAACGGCTGGATCCAGGAAGTCTTCGTGGATTACACGTGGCAGTCCGTCAAAAAGGGAGAACCGCTGTTCACAATTTACAGCCCCGACCTGCTCGCCACCGAGCAGGAGTATCTGCTGGCGCTTCGAGCCCGCAAGGCACTTGGGACCAGCTCCTACCTGGAAGTTTCGTCAGGCTCTGAATCCTTGCTGGAGGCTGCGCGCCACCGGCTTGCGCTTTGGGATTTGACCGATGCACAAATCGGACAATTGGAAGAAACGGGCAAGGCTCAACACGAGATCACGTTTTATGCGCCCGCCTCCGGCTACGTCATGGAACGCAAGGCATACCCCAATCAATATGTGACTCCAGACACAGAACTCTACAAGCTGGTGGACCTCAGCAGGGTCTGGGTGCAGGCAGATGTTTACGAATTTGAGATGCCCGCGGTCAGTCTGGGCCAGGAAGCAACTTTGACGACAGAATCCCTGCCCGGAGTCTCCTGGAAGGGCCGGCTTGTTTTTGTCAATCCCGAAGTCAAGACAGATACGCGAACCGGGACAGTACGCATGGAATTTCCTAATCCCGAATTGAAGCTAAAGCCCGGAATGTTTGTAAACGTTGAACTGCACAAGTCTTTTGGCCGGCAACTGACCGTGCCCGTTGATGCCGTCCTTAACTCGGGCACGCGTCAGGTGGTTTTCGTGGACCTCGGCAACGGCGCGTTTGCGCCGCGTGAAGTGAAGGTCGGTGAACGCACGCAGGATTACCTCGCCATTCTGAGCGGTCTTCGAGCCGGCGAACGCGTGGTCACACGCGCGAACTTCTTGATCGACTCCGAAAGTAATCTCCGCCAGTCCATAGAAGGAATGGCGGGCATGCCGGGGATGCAGTCACAAGGGAAAAAGCCATGATCAACCGCATTATTGAGTTCTGCGCGAAAAACAAGTTTGTGGTGTTCCTGTTTGTGGGAGTTGCCGTCCTGGTGGGTTGGTGGTCACTCCATAACGTTCCGCTCGATGCCATTCCGGACCTTTCGGACACGCAGGTAATTATTTATTCGCGCTGGGATCGTAGCCCGGACATCATGGAAGACCAGGTTACCTATCCGATTACCACTGCCATGCTCGGCGCCCCGAAAGTAAAGGACATCAGAGGTTTTTCAGACTTTGGATACTCCTACGTTTACATCATCTTCGACGAAGGCACGGATATCTACTGGGCGCGGTCTCGCACTCTGGAATACCTCTCCAAGATCACGCCTCGTTTGCCCTCGGGTGTGCAGGTGGAGTTGGGTCCGGACGCCACCTCCATCGGCTGGGTTTTCCAGTACGCGCTGGTGGACAATACCGGCCGATACAGTACTGAAGCGTTGCGGTCGTTCCAGGATTGGTATCTGCGCTACTACCTGCAAAGCGTTCCGGGCGTCGCGGAAGTGGCTCCGATTGGCGGTTTGGTCCGCCAGTACCAGATTCAGGTTGACCCGAATGCGCTCGCCGCCTACCGAATCCCACTGGAGAAAGTCTCAGAGGCAGTACGGCACGGCAACAATGATGTGGGTGGGCGGCTCGTCGAGTTTTCCGGTCGTGAGTTCATGGTGCGCGGCCGCGGCTACGCGCGTTCGCTCGCGGATCTGGACCGGATTGTGGTGGGAGTCAATCCCATGACGGGCACGCCCGTAACGGTGAAGGACATCGGACAAGTCACGTTAGGCCCCGACATTCGGCGCGGGGTCGCCGACCTGGACGGCAAAGGCGACGTGGTGGGCGGCGTGGTCATCATGCGCTCCGGGGAGAATGCGCTCAAGGTGATCGAGCGCGTAAAAGCGAAGCTGGACGAGATTCGTCCTGCGCTTCCTCCCGGCGTCAAACTCGTAACCACTTATGACCGCTCCGACCTGATCCTCCGGTCAATCGATACGCTCAAGCACACGCTGATCGAGGAAATCTCCATTGTCAGCATCGTAATCCTGATCTTTCTGTGGCACATCCCCAGCGCCCTGATTCCGATCCTCACCATCCCCATCACCGTGCTGATTTCGTTTATTCCCATGAAGCTGGTCGGCGTCACGTCCAACATCATGTCCCTGGGCGGGATCGCCATTGCCATCGGCGCCATGGTGGATGCGGCAGTCGTAGTGGTCGAGCAGACCCACAAGAAGCTGGAAGAGTGGGACGCACAAGGGAGGAAACGAGACTATCACGAAGTAGTTGTGGAAGCTGTGAAGGAAGTCGGAGGAGCGAGTTTCTTCTCGTTACTCGTGATCGCGGTCTCGTTCATGCCGATTTTTACCTTGGAGGCGCAGGAGGGCCGGCTGTTCAAGCCCTTGGCATTCACCAAGAACTTCTGCATGGCCATCGCCGCCGTCCTCGCCATCACCCTCGACCCGGCCATGCGCCTGCTTTTCACGCACGCCAACAGCTTTAATTTCCGCCCGCGCTTCCTTGCCCGGATGGTCAACGCCGTTCTGGTGGGAAAGATTCACAGGGAGGAGAAGCATCCCATCAGCCACCTCTTGATGAAGGTGTATCACCCCGTTGCCGAGATGGCGCTGCGCTTCAGGTGGGCTGTGATCCCGGCCGCAGTCGCCATCGTGGTTGTGACCGTGCCGGTCTTCAATCGCCTGGGGTCCGAATTCATGCCGCCCTTGAACGAAGGCACGCTCCTCTACATGCCAACCACCCTGCCCGGAATCTCTGTGACCGAAGCACAGCGCCTCTTGCAGATTCAGGACCGTGTGCTGAGAAGCTTTCCGGAAGTCGAGCGGGTTTTCGGCAAGGCAGGTCGAGCGGAAACCTCCACCGACCCCGCTCCGTTATCGATGATGGAGACCACCGTTGTCCTGAAACCAGAAGACCGGTGGCGGCCGGAACAGCGCTGGTATTCCCCTTGGGCCCCGCAATGGTTGAAGAGAATCTTACGCCACACTTGGCCGGACCACATCAGCCAGGAGGAACTGGTCGACGAGATGGATCAGGCGCTCAGAATCCCGGGAACCACCAATGCCTGGACCATGCCCATCCGCAATCGCATTGACATGCTTACCACCGGAGTGCGAACTCCGGTGGGCGTGAAGGTCTTCGGCTCCGACTTGAACAAGATCCAAACCTTAGGTGAGGAGATCGAGCGCGTTCTTGCCCCAATCCAGGGCACGCGCAGCGTGTACGCCGAGCGGACAAGCGGAGGGTATTTCCTGGACTTCGATCTGAAACGCGAAGAATTGGCGCGTTACGGGCTCACCGTCGATGACGTACAGGGATACATCATGTCGGCCGTGGGTGGGGAGGATGTCACCACCACCGTCGAAGGTCGTGAGCGCTACGGCGTAAACGTTCGCTATTTCCGCGATTTCCGCAGCAACGTCGAGGCCCTCGAACGCGTGTTGGTTTCAACTCCCTCGGGAGCGCAGATTCCGATGGCCCAGCTCGCGGACATCCGCATGGTTGAAGGCCCTGGAATGATTCGCGACGAAAACGGGCTGCTCAGCGGCTACGTGTACGTGGATGTGGCGGGGCGCGACCTGGGCAGCTACGTGGACGAGGCCCGCCACGTCGTTCATGAGAAAGTGGAATCGCATTTGCCCGCTGGTTACAGCCTGAGCTGGAGCGGCCAGTATGAGTACCTCCAACGCGTCCGCCAACGCCTGACCTTGGTTGTCCCCATCACGATCTTCATCGTGTTCCTGCTGCTTTATCTCAACACCAAGTCTGTTGTAAAAACCATGATCGTATTCCTGGCCGTCCCCTTTTCCGCCGTCGGGGCTATCTGGCTGTTGCATTGGTTGGGTTACAACATGAGTATTGCGGTATGGGTGGGGCTGATCGCCTTGATGGGAGTGGATGCGGAGACCGGGGTTTTCATGCTGCTCTACCTCGATTTGGCTTATGATGAATGGCAGAGGGAGGGGCGGCTCAAAAGCTGGCAAGACCTGAAGGAGGCCATTCTGCATGGGGCTGTGAAGCGCGTGCGGCCTAAAGTGATGACCGTGGCGTGCATGTTTCTGGGGCTTCTTCCCATCATGTGGTCCACGGGGACGGGCTCGGACGTCATGAAGCGCATCGCCGCCCCCATGATCGGCGGCATCTTTACGTCATTCATCCTGGAGCTGGTCGTTTACCCGGCCATTTATGCCGTGTGGAAATGGAACTTTGAAGTGAAACCGAGCCTGAGATAAGAATGTCTCCGAAGTCACATGCGAAGCGTCAGAATCGTAGCCCTCTTGGGGAGAGGGTGTCCCGCTACCGGCGCTTTCACCAGCCGGAGCGGGACGGGTGAGGGGTCGGTTGCACGCTGAGGAGGGATCAAATGGGCGAACATGACGAAGTAACCCCTCACCTGGCTCGCTCCGCTCGCCACCCTCTCCCCAAGGGAGAGGGCTGTATTTCCTACATCGGCTGCCCGTGTCCAGCCGAAGATGTGGGTAAAGATCAGCCCCGGGGGAGAGGGCGAAGACCCAATTTCCTCCCTTTCTCCTCGGAGGGGAAGAAACCATGAAACTGAGGGAGACGCTGGTCACCTTTCTGGCTCTGGCGGCTATCGGCCTTGCAAGCTACTTCGCCTATCGCTATGAGACAAGGCCCAACCCGAACTTCTGCAACATCTGCGGCCGCTCGATTCATGGCGGAATGTCTTTTCTCGTCGAGACGAATGGTCACACAGAACACGCTTGCTGCCCTCGTTGCGGGATGCACTACGCGATAAATCATCCCGGCAAAGTTCGGAACGTCTGGGCCACGGATTTGAATTCCGGCAAGTCAATCCCCGCGGACTCCGCCTACTACGACGAGGGCGGGAACATCGAATACTGTGCGATGCACGGCGCAGCCGTCCAGCGGCAACCCCAGGGCGTTTCTGTACGCGACTACGACCGCTGCCTGCCCACGCTGGTAGCGTTTAAGACGCGCGCGGAGGCAGAGACTTATCAGAAGGAACATGGCGGGCGGGTATTGAACTATGCCGAGGCGGTGCAAAGCGTGAAGGAATAACCCGGCTATTTATGCTCTGCAAGCGGCTTGGCGAGCTCGTCGAGCAGGTCCGCCTTGCTCTCCTCGCGGACAAGGTGCGGATAGCGTTCGCCGCCGTGATAGTCAATGGTACACGTCTTGTAGTAATCGTCGTTCAGCACGAGCAAGCGAATAGGCTGCGAGCTGTTCTTGCCGGCCTTCAAGGCGTCGCGGAGCAGATCGGGCGTGAAGGCGCGATCGTTCACTGCCACCACGCGCATGCCCGACGTGATCCCTGCCTTATAGGCGAGGCCGCCGACAATCGAGTCCTGCACGGCGCCGTCATTGCCGAGGCGCAAGCCGATGGAGTAGACAGCGGCCACCCCTTCGCCGAAGGGACCGCGACCGGCGCCTTCCGGCGGCTTTTCAGAGTACTCCACCTTCCATCCGCCGGCTTGAATTCCGCCCACCGGGGCTTCGGGCGAGGTTGAAGTCAACCGCTCATGGAAGAAGCTTGCCCAGTCGTACGGCACGACTTGGTTGAGGGAGCGAACCAGTTCCTGGAAGGTGTAGGGTTTCAGCTCGGGGCCGTTGTTCGGACCGGCGTAGAAGAGACGGCAGAAATCCTCGAAGGATTTCTGGCCGTGGCTCTGGTCGTGGATGAGGGTGTCAACCTCGAGCCACAGCAGTTCGCCTTCGGGGTAATAGTCGGCGCCGCGCCGCCAGTCGGTCCAACCGCCCCGGCCAAAGGCCAGGCCGGGCGCCGCGTCTGCGGTGTCTTGGAGAGGCCGCCAAGTCCGTCCAGGGCGGCCCGGACCCATATCTGCCGCGGTGCTGGCAAGACTTTCGCGGTACTGCTCAGGGGTCGACAGTCCACTGCGGGCTGCCAGCAGATTGCCCAGGAAGTCGGTGAGACCCTCGTAGACCCACAGCAGATCGGTCTTCATCGGCGCCTCGAAATCGGGAGTACTCAGGTCGGCCGGGCGGCGAAACTTGCCGTTCCAGGAGTGGACGAATTCGTGCGAGAGGAGGCCTCCCAGCCGGCGCTTCCCCTGCGGCATGAGCAGGACGCGCTCATCGGTGCGGCTGTCATTGGACTCATGGTGCTCGAGGCCGAAATGCGCCACGTGATTGCTCAAGGTCAGCAGGAAGTGGTAGTCGCGGTAATGCCGTGCGCCAAAGAGTTTGCCGGTCTCCGTCACCAGATTCGTGAAGTCCTTTTGCACCTCCGGGCTCATTTCGAGCGCCGCCTCGCTGTCGGCCACCATGTCGATCTCGTGCCGGATCGGCTCGCCGGGCGGCGTCACGTCCACGGCGCGAAAGTATTCGCCGACAATCACCGGCGAGTCTACCAGGCGATCCAGAGAAACTGGCACGAATGTGACCTCGTTACCCGTAATGCTCTCTTGCGGCAACGCGGTCCCGAACTTCCACCCTTGCGGAAGGCGCAACGTCGGCCTGTACGTGATCTCCTGGGCGAGGACTCCTGCGGGATATAGCACGTTTTGGTTCCAACTGACAATCACCAGCTTGTCGGTGGCGGAACCACCGAAGCCAGGACCGCCTCCCCCGGGCTCGATGTAGTCGAATGTCGCCTCGAGGCTTTGCGCGCCCTGGGGCACTTCCAGGTGGAAGGTGAACGCGTCAAGCAGATCGCGTCGCCAGGCAATCGCTTTGCCGTTCGCCATGAACTTCAGTCCGGCCACGCTGCCGACGGGCCCCGCCGGCCCGTGCTCGCCGGGAATCCATTTGGGGTAATAAAGCGTGAGCGGCCCAGGCTTCACCGGCATGACCATGCGCGTGTGGAGCATCTTCTCCGGGGCTTGGGTTGCATCGACTGTAAGGGTGATGGTCGGCCGAGACTGCGCCGGCAAAGCAGCCACGCCCAAAGCAACAATTTCAAAAACCAGTATTGACAGGCGCAAGCGTATCGAATTCATCAGCGTGCTCCTTCGTGGAAGCATTGTAACCACCCCCTTGGCTTCGAACTGCCAAGGAGAAGCCTGAAATGATATTCCCCCTTCCTGCTGACCGCAACCCCGAAGCCGTCCATTGTTTCCCCCAAGGCTTCATAGGTGTCGGGTCGCCGTTCTTTTGATGGAAGGCGCCGAAAGACGAGACCATCCCCCGGCTCGCTCCGGTGAGCAACGGTGCCACTCCCCGAGATTTGTTCTCCTCCGTCACGAAGCCACGGTGAAATCCAACCCTGAAGATAAGGAGGAGAGGACATCGCAGAAGAAAAGTGGATTCCCCTGGAGGGGTGGTTCGTGTTGAAGGCCAAGCGTCCGGGTGTGAGCGCCCGCGAGCCGGCTCGAAAATATGATTTAGAAGAGCGAAGACATTGCTCCCTGGGCCAAATAAACGCACGCAGGCGCGAGGCGCCAGGAGTATGAAGGATGGAAGTTGGACTGGACATTGCAGAGGAAGGAAGCCCGTTTCAGCCCGTAACGCCGCGACTCTTGTATATAACCTTGTTCACTTCAACCATCAAGTCATCGAAGGATGCGCCGACTTTGCGCGCGGCCATCTCAATCGAGCAGTCATAGCAGGAGGGACGAAGGCCGAATTTCTCGAACACCGCTTCGGTCTCAGGGAACTTTTGCTCTACTTCGCGGACCATTTCGCCGCCCCGCACGAGATCAGTGAACTGAAACATGGCTCACTTCCTCCCGCAGGTTCGACTCGGAGTTTTTGCTACGCGGCTGGTAAACGCAGAAGGGTTCTTCATCCAGGTAGTCGCCGGTAGCAGCAAAGGCCCGAGCGCGGCAACCCATGCAGAGGCTGCGAAATTCGCAGTAGCCGCACTTCCCTTTCAAATTATCCGTGTTTCGCAGCTCCTGGAAAACGCTGGCATTCTCCCAAATCTCGGCAAAAGACTGCTTGTTCAGGTCTCCTGCCAGAACCGGCAGATATCCGCAGGGATAAACCTCCCCTTGGTGCGAAATGAAGCAGACCCCCGTGCCGGCGAGGCACCCCTTGGTCATTGCATTCATTGCCTCGGGGTGGCTAGGGCCGGGCTTGGCGGCGTGCGGATGAAGTGCGATGCCGGTTGAGCCGGGCATCGTCATCTCGGTTGGGCCGATCGAATCTCTCTTTCCGCCCGTGACCTGCGCGCCAGCCTCCCTGGAAACATTCGAGGCCACCCTCCGCTCTGCGGCACGCCGTTGCCGCATCACCCGGAAATAATGAGGGGCGCAGGTGGCTTTCAGCTCGATTCCGCCTTCGAGCGAGCGATCATAGAACCAATTCAAAATCTCTTCGTATTCCTCTGCCGGCACCATCTGCTCGGTGGCGATGTCTACGCCGCACCCCACCGGAACCAGGAGGAAGGTGTGCAACGCGTCCGCTCCGATTTCCTTAGCCAGCTCCAGGACGGCGGGGAGCTGATGCGCATTATGCCGGGCAATCGTCATGTTTATCTGGAGTGACATCCCCAACTCGCGCAGGTTTTGGAAACCGCGTAGCGCGGCATCAAAGGCGCCGGGCATGCCGCGAAACGCGTCATGGGTGGAAGCGTCGGCGCCGTCCAAACTGATGGAAACACGCCGTACACCGGAATCCAAAATCTTGCGGGCCATCTGCTTTGTTACCAAGGTGCCATTAGTGGCCAGCGCCACACGAATCCCCAGGCATGCGGCATAGCTGGCAAGATCGAAGATGTCGTGCCGGAAAAGAGGTTCGCCACCGCTCAGAACTAGGATTGGTAGGAATGACTGAGAGACTTGCTTTATTAAGTTCAGGGCTTTGGTTGTAGGTAGGTCATATGGTGATGAGAGCTCTGTAGCGGTGGCACGACAGTGAATGCAACGCAGGTTACATCCCTTGGTCACCTCCCAAAAAACGAGCCGCGGTTTGTAGTCTACATTGTTCATTAAAGCTTCACGACTCGATCTTGAAGGCTGGCAGTTTCACCCAGCTAGCTTTTCCACGAGCACGTCTTTTTCCATCGCCTCAAGGAATTGAGACGCAGGGCCGGGGATATCTCTTTCATTCAGACAGCGGGCAAGAGAGACTTGCGATATCCACCATTATATGCCTCTGTTGGGTTAGCCCTGGTCGCGAAGGGAACACTCGGTGGCTTGTGTTTGATCTTGAGATTTAACGGGGGTTAGAGATTCCGGTTCGTCCGATTTCCGGTATCCCCAACCCCCAACCCGTCAGATGACGGGCTCCTAGGACCCGAAGTCCCTCGCACCCTTGAAACGGGCACGCCTCATGCCAAACTCAAGAAGATCAAAGAACTCCACAAGGTTGGATTCAAGCCGAAGGAACAAAACAGCTTAGCGATTTTTGAATTGGACAAGGGCTGGAATTGCTTCACAAATCATGAGATTAGGAAGTGCGGAAAATGACGGTTGACAAACCCACCGGGGGGTGAAAAGGCGCAAAGTCCCCAACCCTGGTTCGTGTTGACAGATGCAAGAAACACCGTTGACAGGAGTTAACTCCAATAGTCGCTGTAAACTGCTTATCGTTCTTCGCAGCGGCTGCCCTTAGCAACGCGTAAGTTTCGGAAAAAATAATTTCGACTTGGCATGCCATGCTGGCTCGGTGACCGCAAACCCTCTCGGGCGGGCGCGCCATCATGAAGGGGGTACCAGACGCGAGTTCGAGTCTTATAGAGGATTCCAAAATATAATGACGGCTCAGGGGGTAACGCCGGCATCTTGCTCACATCGCAGAATCACCCGAGACGGCGGCGCTAGGAAGACTCGATCATGTCCCCAGTCGGAAGGGTTGCGGGGTCCGTTGAGGTCTGTTAATGTTATGAATCGCGACCGTTCGTCATGACTTCACCATGCCCAAGATGCGGCGACGCGAAAATAGATCCGGTCAGGCACGGGCTCATGTACAAACTCGTGTGGGCTTTTGGGTATCGACTGCACGAGTGCGCGCGGTGTCGCGCGCCACGCTTTATACCCAGACATGATGGAATATCGCCTTACTCATCACAAATGGGGAAGGGGCCGGTAAGCCCACCCCCCTTCGCGGAGGAAAGAGGGGCTTTAAGAACGGTCGAAGAGAACCTCGAGCCGAAAGTTACCAGGCAGGTTACCGCGGCAGATTCCTCGGAGCGAGGTTTGCGTCGTTGTCCGGTTTGCGGCAGCACGGCATACCACCGTACCCACCGCACCACCCTGGAACGGATCCTGTCGCGCCCACGGATGGCTCGCTGCGAGAAGTGCGGGGTGCGCTTCCCGTATCCCGGGCATCGTGATAGGTCATCTGGCTTGATAAAATTGAGGGAGCCGGTGGCAACTGTACCCCGCTCTGCGGAGGAGAAAAGGGCTACAAGAATGGCCGAAGAGAACACCCAGCCGAAAGTTACCCAGCAAGTCCCCGGCGCGGATTCGTCAAACCGTGGATTGCACCGCTGTCCGACTTGCGGCAGCACGGCATACCACCGAACCCGGCGCACCACCCTGGAACACCTCCTGTTGCGCCCACGGATGGCCCGCTGCGAGAAGTGCGGGTTGCGCTTCCCCTATCCTGGGCATCGTGAGAAACATCCTGACCCATTGAAAGTGGTGGAGCCCGGGGCAACTGTACCCCGCCCTGTGGAGGAGAGGAGGGCTCCAAAGATGGCCGAAGAGAGCTCCCAGCCCAAAGTTGCCCAGCAAGTAGCTGTCGTAGATTACTCGAACCATGGATTGCGCCCCTGTCCGGTTTGCGGCAGCACGGAGTACCGCCGTTCTCGGCGCACCATCCTGGAACGAATCCTGTTGCGCCCAAGGATGGCCCGCTGTAGGAAGTGCCGCAACCGCTTCCCCTATCCCAAGAGCTAGCGGTCTTGGGACTCGCAGGCCTGCGAGTCGGCGCCATGGCTGGATTTGCCGATTTCAAGCTCTCAAAAAGGGTGGGACACCTTTCCAAATGCCCTCTTCGAATGTCACGGGCCGAATTGCCAAAGCCTCCGGAATCGTGATGGCGGGAGTGTTGCTGAGCCGCCTGTTGGGTTTTCTTCGTGATTGGACGGTGGCCCACCAGATTGGTTCGAACTCCACCACGGACACCTACTACGCCGCCTTCACCTTGCCGGACTTTCTGAATTATCTGGTTGCCGCTGGCGCTCTGAGTGTAACCTTCATTCCCGTCTTCTCACACTACCTGGCAGAAAAGCAGGAGGACGAGGGCTGGTACGCATTCTCAACCGTCGTCACGGTGATGGGCCTGGCGCTCGTGGCCTTAGTCGGGATCGGTGAGGTCTATGCTCCGCAGCTCGTTGGGGCAATCGCCCCGGGGTTCGCCCCCGCGGCCAAGGCGCGGGCCATTTTCTTGACCCGGCTTATGCTGCCCGCACAGGTTTTTTTCTACCTGGGAAGTATTCTGACCGCAGTCCAGTACGCCAAGGCGCAATTCATCATCCCGTCGCTTTCCGGGGTGGTCTACAACCTCGGGGTCATTTCTGGGGGAGTGTTGCTTTCTTCGCGTATCGGCATCACAGGTTTTGCGGTGGGGGTGCTGGGTGGCGCGTTGTGTGGGAACTTCCTCTTGCAGATTTACGGAGCGCACCGGGCCGGAGCACGTTTCACGCCCAACCTGGACATCCGGCACCCTGGATTCCGCTGGTTCATCAAGCTCTCCATCCCTATTATGCTCGCGCTCTCGCTCAGCGCAACGGATGACTGGATTATCCGCTGGTTCGGCTCTTATCTGGTCCCGGCGTCCATCACCTGGCTGACCTACGCAAAAACCCTGATGCGGGTTCCCCTGGGCGTTGTCGGCATGTCGGTAGGGGTGGCATCGTTTCCGTTCATGGCACAGCTCTATTCGGAGGGGAAACTCGAGGAACTCAACCGCACCCTTAACGCCACCATGAAAGGGTTGATTGTCCTGTTGGTTCCAATTTCAGCCTTGACCATCGCACAGAGCACTCCCCTCGTCTACTTCATCTTCTCGCACACTCGTCTGCACGCACCGGATTTCCAAGCCACCTCCGCAACTCTCCGGGTCTTCTCCATCGGCATGTTTGCCTGGGCGCTTCAGAATATTCTCGCCCGCGCTTTCTACGCCGCTCGCGACACGATTACCCCTGCCGTGGTGGGAACCGGGCTCACTTTTCTCAGTCTTCCCTTTTACTCGTTGTTGGTCCGCCACTTTCAGCACCTCGGGCTCGCCTTGGCGAGTTCCCTCGGCATCGTCGCCTACACGGTGATTCTGTTTCTGCTCTGGAATCGCCGCATCCGCAATGCCGAGGCTCACGCGCTCGTGATCTTCTTTCTAAAGATGTGCGTGGCCTCTGCGCTCGCAGGCGTCGCTTGCTTCGGGCTGAGTAATTGGTTCGCATCTCATCTTGGCTGGCAAACAACTCAACAAGCCCTTGTCGTCCTGGTGAGCGTTAGCTCAGTAGGTTTGGTTCTGATCGCGGTCCTCGCGAAGCTGCTTAGGGTGAAAGAATTCGGGGACTACTGGCAAAGACTGGTGGCAAAGTGAAGGGCTCTCGCTGTCCCCGATGGCAAGGGCCCCAACGGCCGCAAAAGCCCCTTCTGGGTTCGGAATAGAAGAAGTGACATGCACCGACCCGTAAGAGGCCGCGCCAGCATATGGATACCTCCACAAGCAGCGAAGCGTTCCATTCCTAACTTACGGCACTGGGGAATGACACGTAGAGCCCATTAGCTTCGAGCGTTTTGACGAGCTTTCGTGTGTATGGACTCTTCTCATTGAGGTATTCGTACGGATTAAGCCCTGGCAATAAAATGAACACGAGTACACATGCTTCGTAAGCGCCAGAAAGCACGTGAACTGACGCCTTCATTAGCGCATCCTTGAAACCGCTTGTGCCCTGTTTTTTCTCTCGGTCAAACTCGAAGGCACACTTGAAAGGACGTAGCACCGCGGCGTCCGGCCATGTCGACGTCCCGAGGATTGGATAACTGCGTTCTTGTTTTCTGCCCCGTCGGTCCCTCCCTTCCCAGTCGAAGAGAATGTCCTGAGGAGCTTCATCTCTTGACTCGGTCTCTAAGAACCGCTTAAGGTGTCGGCGAATCAAGGGAGCCGTGGCCTTGTGTTCTTCAAATGGGCGCAACTTTTTCCGAAACGGCCTCGACTTGAACGCTTGACTGATGTCGTGTGCGAACTTACGAGCGAGCTGCGAGTCGGCGGATTGCATATCGTGTCCTCCTCTCTCCGAAATCGGTGCGATGCATCAAGTTAGATGGCACGCGGCCCAACACCCCCTTTATTTCACAGTCCGGCGGGTGGCGCATCCAGCGTGCTTCTTGCGACATGTGCGACGCAAAATGCGGGGGTGGCAGCACAGCATGACAATAATGGCCTCGGCTTCGCGCGCCGTTCAAAGGCCAGCGGCTTTGGCCATTCCGGTCACTGGGCCCGGCTCCGGCTGGGCGTTCACTGATCGCACACATGCCAAACAGCGGCATGCGCCACCCGCGATTCGCCGGGGCCACACGAACTACCTCATGCGTTTGCGCTTCGGATACTTGCCCCGAAGCGCCGCCTTAACTATGGCCAGCGTGTCATACGCAAAGTCGTGGTCCACCATCCATTCCAGGTAAGAGGAGTGACGTTCCGCTACCTTGCTGACCGCCACGCCTACATACTTTCCGAACGTGAAGACCGCTCGTTCAGCCTCCCAGCGGAAGCGTCTTCCCGAGTCGAGGAACAGTGGGCCCCCAGGTCTCAGGACTTCATGGAGGTCGCCTACAGTGCGCGGCAAGTGAGGGTATCGGCGCAACTGTGCCTGGAGTAGATCCCAACAGGCCACCGTATCCGCAACGGCACCATGAGCGCCCTCATGTACTCTGCCACAATAAAACTCAACCGCCTCCTCCAACTTCCGGGACCGCTCAACCAAGCAGATGGCTAGCGCGTCAATTACTTTCCTTCCCCTTAGAGAGAACGGGTGTCGGGCGCGCTCGAATTCCCGCAGTAGAAGTGGCAGGTCGAATCTCTCGATATTGAATCCCATCACGTCGCGGCCCCTCAGAATACAGGCCACCTTCTGAGCGATGACGCGAAACTTGGGCTGCCCCTTCACATCACGGTCGCTAATCCCGTGGGTTTGCGTTGCTTCGCGCGGGATCGGAACTCCGGGGTTCACCAACCACCGATGCGGCATCCGCTTCCCGCGCGCGTCCACCTCAAGGATCGCCAACTCCACAATTCGGTCCGCGTCCGTGTCCAAGCCGGTGGTTTCGAGGTCAATCACGGCGAGCGGTCGGATCAACTTGAGGATCATGGTTTATCCCTCACCCCGTAAGCGCGGGTGGCGCATACGCCGCGCCTCTTGCCATTCTGGAGCGCACGGCGGAAAAGAACGAGCGCTCGCCTCTTGTTGGGAGCGAGCACAGTGCCGCACAACCCAACGGGTCCGCGTGTTGAGCCCCCGCAACTCAGATGACACCTGGGCATGACCATCCTCCTTATCCTGCCATTCTGGTCAAAAAAACGCCATTGGGTTCGCCTCAACACTGGAGATTACCTTGCCGACTGCAGGTGAGACCATGCCGCATCCTCCTCAGGGCGGTTCCAGTCTGTGAGTGCCGCCTCACTAAGTAGCGCCGCTTCGTCACCGATAGCTTCCGGCTCGTCGAGAATCACGACCAGAGCCCGACGGCTCGACCCAAGATGCACAGGCTGAAGCAGCCTAACCTTTCCTTGATCGTCAACCACAGCCTCAACTGTTTTGATCATGGCCACATACCTCTCCAGGTATTGTACAGGAAGCCGGATCCGCTTTGCATCCGTCTAGTGAAGTAAAGTTAGCCGGCTAGGCTGCCGTGTGGCGCAGACATGCTGTAGTTTGCATGTCTGCGGTGAGTCGGTAAACTAACGCGAAACATTAGAGGTTCGGCTTTCAGGTTATTTTCAGAATCTTGGCGTACCCTTTTGATCGCTGTCATTCCGACCCTGAGCGGAGCGAAGGGGAGGAATCTCGCTCTGGAAACAAAGGACCTGAGAGATTTCTCGCTTCGCTCGGAATGACAGGCTAGCGGGTTTTTCAGCATCCTGCTAAACAAGAAAGGGAGGTCTATCATCATGCGCAAGACGATCACGCTTCTCGCAAGCACCGGCGTGCTTGCACTGGCAGCAGTCCTCTTTACAGGAACATTCTCAGGCGCGGCTGGCCAAGCACCAGGCCCGTCCGGCTATCACGTCATTAAATCCGTTCCCGTGGGCGGTGAGGGCTTTTGGGACTATCTCACTGTCGATAGCGAGGCGCGCCGCCTCTACATTTCACACGGGACTCACGTCCAGGTCATGGACATTGACAGCTATGCCATCGTGGGTGATATTCCTGACACTCAAGGCGTACACGGCATCGCGCTGGCTCCCGAGTTGGGCCGCGGCTTCACCAGCAACGGCCGCGCCAATACCGTGACGATCTTCGACCTGAAGACGCTGAAGGCCATCGGCACAGTGAACGCCGGGACCAACCCCGATGCTATCGTTTACGACGGCGTCACGAAGCGCGTCTTTACGATGAACGGGCGTAGCCACGACGCCACCGCCATCAATGCCGCCGATGGTACCGTCGCCGGCACGCTCGAGCTGGCCGGCAAGCCGGAATTTGCGGTTGGGGACGGCAAGGGCAGCATCTACGTGAACATCGAGGACAAGTCCGAGCTCGTCCAGTTCGACGCGCAGAAGTTGACCGTGCTGAACCGCTGGCCGCTGGCCCCATGCGAGGAGCCCTCCGGTTTGGCTATGGATTTGAAGGGCCGCCGCCTCTTTGCCGGATGCGGCAATAAAATGATGGCTGTCGTGGATGCGGATACCGGGAAGGTCATCGCTACACCGGCCATCGGCCAGGGCGTGGACGCCAACCGTTTCGATCCAGAAACGAACTATGCCTTTGCCTCCACCGGCGAGGGGATTCTCACCGTCGTGCATGAAGATTCGCCGGATAAGTTCTCGGTGGTGGAAAACGTTCCGACGAAACGCAGCGCGCGCACTTTGGCGCTCGACATGAAAACGCACAACATCTTCCTGGCGGCGGCCGACTTCGAGCCCCCGGCCCAGGGCGAGCGGAGGCCCAGGGTGAAACCCGGCTCCTTCGTCATCCTGGTTGTTGGCAAGTAGCAGTTCGACGACGAAACAATCCCGCACTATTACGCGCGTGTGAAGCTGTACAAATACCTTGCAGAAGGAGCAGAGCAATGAACCTTTGTTCTGAGATTACCCTGAGCATCTTCGTGGTCACCCTAGGTTTCACCGTTGGCCATGCCTCGGAAAAGGCAATCACAATGAAGGATTTGCCGGCGGCTGTGCAACGAACGGTTCAGGAACAGAGCAAGGGCGCTGCCATCCTGCATCTTTCCAGGGAAGTCGAAGGCGGCAAAACAGTCTACGAAGTCGAGATGAAAGTGAAGGGTCACGGCAAAGACGTTACAATAGACGCCTCGGGAGCTGCCATTGAGGTGGAGGAAGAAGTGGCGCTGGAAAGCATCCCCGGCGCTGCCCGGGCGGCCATAAAGGAAGCTGCAGGGAGCGGTCAGATAACAAAAGTTGAGACGGTCACTGAAGGAAACCAATTAGCATACGAGGCACACCTGCGCAAAGACGGAAAGAGGTCAGAGGTCAAGGTTAGCGGGGATGGCCGCTTACTCCCGCCAGATTAGGGTGGAGTCGTGATGCAGAAATGATTCCGAAAAAACTTCCAGGAATGCTCTTCGCCCTGCTTTTGGGGATTGGAACGGCGTATCCCCAGCAGCCATCCCGGCTCCCGATCCAGGAAGCTCTCGACCTTGCGGACAAGCAAAACCTCGACCTCGCTGCGGCACGCAGACGGCGGGCTGTGGCGCTGGCAGGAATCCGGATTGCCGGGCAAAGGCCCAATCCCTCTGCAAACGTCACTGCTTTGCGCGATGAGCCACACGAAGGCCTTTTTTTCGACCAGCCAGTGGAAATCGGCGGAAAACGTGGACGAAGGATTGACGTTGCCCGGCAGGAAGGGGCGCTGACCGAGCTCGAAATCGCCGCCCTGGCCCGCCAGGTGCGACGAAGCACTCGCGAAGCCTACTACGCCGCAGCCCACGCGCGCGCGGAGTCCGAAAGGCTGGCGCGCGTGGTGGAAGTTGCAAAGCGCCTGGCGCAAATTGCTGAGGACCGCTTCAAGACCGGAGACGTTGCGCAGCTCGAGGTGATCCAAACCAGCCTGGAAGTCTCCCGCGCCGAAGCAGACCTCCAGGTCGCCCGGCAGCGCGAGAAGGTTTCGATGAGCCGGTTCAACGCGCTCCTGAATGAACCCGCCTCAAAAGCCTGGGATCTGGCAGGGACTCTCGAGGACAATACCCCCACGGCGCACTTGCAAGACCTCATCAGCCGCGCCTACCAATCAAACCCCGACTTGCAACACCTGGGCGGCGAAAAAAAGGTTGAGGAGAGCCGTCGCTCCCTGCTCAAGGCCGAGAGGATTCCCAACCTTGACTTGGAAGCCGGGGTCGATTTTAACGCGCCACACGATTTCCGTTATGGGCCACGCGGCCAGATTTCCATTGGTCTTCCGCTCTTCACTCGCAACCAAGGGGAAATCGCGCAATCATTGGCGAATGAGCGCGTCTTGGAGGCCGAAAGCGCAGCCACCGAGCGCTCCGTTTCCGCCCGCGTGGAAGCCGGCTTCTACGACCTCGAAGCCCAACGCACGCAAGTTCAACTCTACCGCGACAGGCTGCTCCCCGTGGCCCGTCAACTCGAGAGCATGGCCGAGGAAAGCTACCGGGCCGGAAAAACCAGCATCTTGACGGCAATCCAGGCCCAGCAGGCCGTGCAGAGCGTGGAGAGTAGTTATCTCCAGAGCCTCGAGCAATTACAGGGCTTTTACGCCGGCTTGGAAGAAACGGTGGGAGGACCGGTGGAATAAATGCGTTTCGAAGAGACTGCGAATGTAGGGCCGGGGCTTGCCCCGCGGCTGTCCAAATTAGCGACTCATGCGAGCGCGCAGTGCGGCCCTGCCGCCCTCCTCTCCAAAAACTTCACGCAACGATGTCATTCCGAGCGGAGCGAGGAATCTCGCTCTGATTCTTTCTTCCGCATAACCTCTAGTCCGCCTCGAGCTCCCGATCCGCCTAAGCGCAGAGCAAGATTCCTCGCTGCGCTCGGAATGACACCAGTAGTGTGTTTCCTGTCCTTGGCGCTCGCTCTATTGCTCTTGCCTTCATGCTCCAAGAAATCGTCCAAGGGTGAGGACACCGAAGAGGGTACAGCGAACATCGTGGCGGAAGTGACTGTCACGCGCGTGGGGCGTGCTGACATTCAATCAACTCTTTCGGTCAGTGGGACCGTTTCCGCGCTGCCGAATCAAGACGTTCGCGTCAGCTCGCTCGTTCCCGGCCGTGTCGCCCTGATGATGGTGGCAGAAGGTGATCACGTCCGCGAGGGCCAAGTGCTGGCGAAAATCGATGATCGGCCTTTCCGCGACCAGGTTCAGCAGGCCCAGGCGGCGGTGGATCAGGCCAAGGCGAACCTGGAAAATTCACGTCTGAACCTGCAACGCAATGAGAGGCTGCTCGAGCGGGGCATTGCCGCACGGAAAGACCTCGAGGATGCCCGCACGCAGGCCAGCGTCAACAAGGCTGCCCTGAGCCAGGCAGAAGCCGCACTATCACTAGCCCGGCTGAACCTCTCGCGGACGGAAGTGCGCTCCCCCCTCACGGGAATGATAGTCAAGCGCTTGCTGAGTGTGGGCGAGCAGGTGGACGGCACGGCTGCCCAGCCGGTGTTTGAAGTGGCGAGCACGTCAGAGGTGGAGCTGTTCGGCAATGTGCCCGCCCTTTACCTCAACAAGATCCGCGTGGGGCAGGCGCTCCAAATTTCCACCGAGGCTTTTCCGGGCAAGACATTTCAGAGTCACGTGGTGGCAATCTCTCCCGCCGTTGATCCCGCCACCAACGTGGGGCTAGTCCGAATCCGAATGGCTAATGGCGCAGGACTGCTGCGGCTGGGAATGTTTCTCACCGCTCAGGTGCCGCTCGAAACGCATCGCAACGCGCTGGTAGCCCCCCTCGAGGCAGTTTACCGCGACCAGGATGGAAACCCGGAGATTTACCGTGTGCAGGGCGAAAAAGCGGAGGCGGTCCCGGTAAAACTGGGGCTCGAAACAAAGGACCGCGTCGAGCTGCTCTCCGGGGCGCAAGAGGGTGAGACCATAATCCTCGGCGGAGGCTACGGTCTTCCCGCACAGGCCAAAATCAAGGTCAAATCATGAACGTCGTCCGCTTCTGTCGCCGGAACAGTCGCGCCGTTTACCTGCTGACGGGCTTGCTGGTGGTTGCGGGCCTGGTTTCGGTTTTCCGCTTGCCCAGCAACATCTATCCCGAGCTTTCCTTCCCGCGCATCGTCATCCTCGCGCACGCGGGTGATCTTTCGCCTCGAAACATGCTCCTCACGGTGACGCGACCTCTCGAAGAGGAGGCGCGGACAGTGCTGGGTGCACGCCGCGTGCGCTCCAGGACCATCCGGGGGGCCACCGAGATTTCCGTTCTGTTCAATCCCGACATGGATATGCAGTATGCGCTTCAGCTCCTGCAGGCGCGCGTCAGCGACGTCAGAACGGACCTGCCCGCGTCCACCGACATCTCGGTCGAGCGCATTACACCCACGGCGTGGCCCATCCTCATGTTTGTCCTGAACGGCAACGTCCCGGACTCGGACCTGCGCGATTATGCCTACTACAACCTGCGTCCGCTCTTCAGCCGGGTGCCGGGCGTGGCGCTTGTCGAAGTCCAGGCCAGCCAAACGCGCGAGGTTTCTGTAATCGTCGATCCGCAGAAGATGCTCGCCCACCGCCTTTCCTTGCCGGACATCGCCGACCGCCTGCGCGCCACCAACGGGGTGACCTCCGTCGGCCGATTGGACAAAGACTATTCACGCTATCTCGTCTTGGCCACCGGCCAGTTTACCGACCTGGACGATATTCGAAATTCCGTCGTGGCGGTGGAGGGCCAGACGCCCATCCGGGTTTGCGACCTCGGTGAAGTCCGGGACGGAGTCGAGGATCCCCGCATCCTGGTTTACGGGAACGGCAGGCCGGGAGCCTTGCTCAGCATCTCACGCCAGATTGGTGGGAACATCCTGCAAGTCGCCGATCAGGCCAAGGCGCTGGCGAAAGACCTGGGCTCGGCAATTCCCAGGACGCTGCACCTCTCGGCCGTTTACGACTTGGCGGAATTCGTGCGCGAGGCGGTGGCCAGTATCCGCGATGCAGTCCTGATCGGATGTTTGCTCGCGGTTGTTATTCTCTTCGTCTTTCTGCGCGAAAGCCGCACCACCCTGATTGCGGCAACTACACTTCCCATCACCGTCGTTAGCACCTTTTTCTTCATGAATTTGTTCGGGAGCACGCTCAACCTGATGTCGCTGGGTGGGTTGGCCATTGCCATCGGACTGATCATCGACGACGCGGTGGTCATCATTGAAAACATCTACCGCCATCTCGGACTTGGCGAGCCGCCCGCAGAAGCGGCGGAAAAAGGAACGCAGGAGTTGCTGGGCGCCGTCATCGGCTCTACGGCAACTACCGTGGTTGTGTTCTCTCCCTTGAGCCTGCTGAAAGGCGTGGTGGGCGATTTCTTCTCGGCGCTTTGCCTCACCCTTGCCGTGTCGGTGCTTCTCTCGCTCGTATTCGCGCTAACCCTCATTCCCCTCCTCTCCCAAAGGTTTCTCTCCCCGGAGCGTCACCGTGTGACGGCGGAGAGTTTCATCGGGCCCATCAATCGTGCCTATGAAAAAGCCGTTCGGTGGTCGCTTCGCAAGCGTTGGGTGGTGGCAGCAGCTACCCTGGCTTCCATCGCCATCGCCGTGTTTCTTTACACGCGCGCCGAAACCGGCTTTCTTCCTGACATGGACGAAGGTGGTTTTGTCCTCGACATGTGGACACCGCCGGGAACTTCCCTGGCGGAGACTGACCGTATCGACCAACTGGTGGGGGACCAGGTCCAAAAGACACCTGAAACCGAGGCCTTCTTGCGCCGCACCGGCGCGGAGATGGGGCCTTTCGCCACCACTCAAAACACGGGCGAGATTGTGGTCAAGCTGAAACCCCGCTCCCGGCGCGACCGCAGCATCTACGAGACCATGGATGAGCTCCGCCAAACCATCCTCACCAAGATTCCCGGGGTGCGGGTGGAGTTCACTCAAGTGCTCCAGGACATGATTGGCGATATGGAAGGAAACCCCAACCCCATTGAGGTGAAAATTTTCGGCAGTAACATGCCTGAACTGGAGAGGCTTGCGGACGAGATCGGGCCGAAAATGCAGCAGATCCCCGGCATCGTGGATTTCCAGGGTATCCTCAAGGGCAACCCGGAAATCGTGGTTCACGTTGATCCTGTCCAGGCAGGCCATCTCGGCCTCACCGTGGACCAAGTCTCGCAGCAGGTGGGGGCGGGGCTGCTGGGGTTGACGGAGACCGATCTTCGCCAGACCGACCGCACTATCGGCATCCGCGTGCGCTTTCCGGATTCGTTCCGATATAACTACCCGGACGTGCAGCAGTTCCCCATCCTCACGCCGAGCAAGCAAATTGTGCCGGTTTCCGCTCTGGCCCGGATCGAGACCGTCCAGGGCGAGAGCGAATTGACGCGCGAGAATCAGCGCTTGATGGTGGCCCTCTCGGCGCGACTCGAGAACCGCGGCCTGGGAAGCGCCGTACGCGACGTGAAGAACCTCCTGAGCACTATCCAATTTCCAGTGGGGACCACCTATGAAATCGGCGGCCTCTATGAAAGCCAGCAAAGCTCCTTCCGCGACCTCCTCTCCGTCCTCGGCCTGGCGCTGGCGGCGGTTTTCATCGTGCTGGTGATCCAGTTCCGCGCCTTCGCCCCCGCCTTGATTATCATGTCGGCTGCCCCGCTTTCACTCCTCGGCGTCTTCGTGATGCTGCTCGCCACCGGGACGGCGCTCAATGTCTCGTCATTTATGGGGATCATCTTGATGGTGGGGTTGGTCGTAAAGAACGGCATCATTCTTTTTGACTACGTTCACAAGCTCTGGGAAGAGCAAGGGATGCCGCTTAGCGAAGCCCTGGTGCAGGCCGGCAAAATCCGTGTGCGTCCCATTTTGATGACGACTCTGTGTACCCTTTTTGGCTTGCTTCCGCTGGCGCTGGGTCTGGGGGCGGGAGCGGAATTGCAAAAACCCTTGGCCCTGGCCGTCATCGGCGGCCTCTCCGTCTCGACTTTCATTACTTTGCTGGTGATGCCGGTGCTCTATTCCTTGCTCGAGCAGAAGCGCGCGTGAGTCCGTTGTCCGTAGTCCGTGGTCCGTTGGGGAAAAGGGGCTAGGTGCTGGGGGCTGGGTGCTTGGTGCTGGGGCGATTTCGGATTTGGGATTTTAGATTTTGGATTGCCCTCTCGCTTGCGCCGACGACTTGTTGCCTTCTGCCTACTGCCTACTGCTTACTGCCTTGAAATCTTGATTCTGCAAACTCGGTGCTTATGGGTCAAGTTTTCCATTTCTGGCTTTGCTCCCCGTCAGGGGAGCACTTTGAGTAGTCCCGCAGGCGCGGGGTGAAACCCACGGATAGGAACGGATCAAGCAACATCCGGCCCTGAAAGGGCCGAACCACCTTGGACAACCCCTTGCGGGGTTGGACGGCCTTTCAGGGGAACACCGACCGTGGGCTTGCGCCCACGGCTATCCACGGTCCACCGCTTCGCGGTGAGAACATGCTCGTGGGTCCATGGCGAAGCCTCGCTAGTTTCCAATTTCCATTTTCCAGTTTCATTTCTTGCCCGCGGTGAGGGCTGCCCGCGTTGAGCCCATGGTCATCTCGAGGGATTCTTTGGGAATGCTGGTTACGAAGGGCTTGATCAGCCAGCCCAATCCTGTGGGAATGTCGCGGGTGAGGGAAATTGACTCGCATTCGACGTAGACGCCGCCGTCTTTCTCCTCAAACTTCCAATAGGAATTGAGTCGCCAGAGGAATCCCTCGTCCTGGCCGACGGGCTTTTCGCGCTCATTCGGTGTGTCGGCATTGGCCACTTCGGCGATTCTGGTTGAATAAGAGCGGCTGTACCAGCGCGTGGAATCAATGGGGAAATAATGGACGTCGTGATAGGTGTTGAGCGTGACGGTGATGACTCTCTCTTTCCGCAGGCGATAATAGATCTGGAAGTCATTCCCTGTGTGGGCGACCAGACGCGAGCGAACCACCTCCGGCTGATAGATATCCTGGTGGTGATTGTAGTCCTGTGCCAGAGCGATCGTCTGTGGAAGATTTGCGCCCGGAACGAAAACTGTTCCCAGCCAATGATGGATGATTGCCTCCGGCGCCTCCAGCGTGTGACCGGAAGCATCGAGCGTCTGAAGCTGCTCCATAAAAATCTCACCGCGCTGGAGTGCGGCCAGGACTTCGGACCGGCGCGGCGCAGGAAGTTCATCCAGATACAAGAACTTTTCAGTTTGTGAAACTTCCCCATTGATTCGTGCCTCAGTCAACTGAACGTACCTGTCGAAGGCTTCAACTGTTTTCGGCCTCAGCTCGGCGCTCATCACTTCGGGCGTTTGCACCCCGAGAATCTCTATCGCCAGGAGAATGGTGAGCCACTTGATGGGTATCTGTAGCAACATCATCCCCAACCATAGCACATCTGGCCAAGCTTAGCAGGACGCTGAAAAATGCTCGTAGCGGCGGGCCTCAGCCCGGCGATGTCGTAGCGGACGTCCCGCCCTCCGGACCTGCGGCCCTCCAAAAGCAGAAGACACTAAACAGGGTAGGATTCAAATCGTATGAAGGCTAAAGGCTGAAAGCTGACCCGCCGCGGCGGGATAGGTGACCGCTGAAAGCTTTTCTTGACATGCCACACAACTTGCTGTAGCCTATCAGTGTTATGTTAGCGCTGAAGGGTGAACACCATGGGGCGGGGAAGAGGAGGATTCAGGATTCGGGATTCAGGACAGACAAGACCAAGGCACACATGCTAAGCGGCTCGACAGGGCAGGATGGGTGAGTTCGCCGGCATGCTTGAACAAAGGAATTCTTTTTTTGCACGAACGACGCGGGAATGTTGTTGAAAACAAAGGGGCGCTGTGGAAAAAGCCGGAACGAGGCGGGAATGTATATGAAAACAAAGGAGATTCGGTCCCAAAGCGGGAATGTTGTTGAAAAGAAAGGGGGAAGAGCAGGATTCAGGATTCAGGATTCGGGATTCAGGACAGACAAGACCAGGGCACACATGCTAAGCGGCTCGACAGGGCAGGATGGGTGAGTTCGCCGGCATGCTTGAACAAAGGAATTCTTTTTTTGCACGAACGACGCGGGAATGTTATTGAAAACAAAGGAGCGCTGTGGAAAAAGTGGGGCCGAAGCGGGAATGTGTTTGAAAACAAAGGAGATTCGGTCCCAAAGCGGGAATGTTGTTGAAAAGAAAGGGGGAAGAGCAGGATTCAGGATTCGGGATTCAGGACGGACAAGACCGAGGCACACATGCCAGAGGCTGGGGCAATTTTCGGTTTTAAATTTTCGATTTCAGATCGCCACGCCCAGGGACGTGCCACCTACTGCCTACTGCCTTTTGGAATCTTGGGTGCGGCAGAGGTCATGCGAGTCTTCCAGTCTGAGTTTTTTGACGCAAGCCAGAAATACGACGAACTGTCTGCATTGGCAAGCTGCTGGCTTTGACAACACCTGGCAACCCGCGTAAGATTCATGCTTTGAATCAATCCAGTAATTATGAACAACGGAGGATTATTTATGCCTGTTAAGGTTGGAATCAATGGGTTTGGGCGCATTGGACGGAACTTGTTGCGTGCGGCGCTCAACGATCCAGGAATTGAATTCGTAGCGGTCAACGACATCACTGACCCGAAAACCCTGGCTCATTTGCTGAAGTACGACTCGGTATTCGGAATCCTGGCCGCCGAAGTGGCTCACGGTGGAGACTGCATCACGGTAAATGGCAAGTCGATCCGGGTTTTTAAGACCAAGGACCCCGCGGACCTTGATTGGTCTTCCTTGGGCGCAGAGGTTGTGGTTGAATCCACCGGCCTTTTCACCAAGGCGGAGGACGCAAAGAAGCACCTGAAGGGCACCGTGAAGAAAGTCATCATCACGGCGCCGGCCAAAGGTGAAGACATCACCATCGTGCTGGGGGTGAATGAGCGAGCCTACGACCCGGCCAAGCACCACATCATCTCGAACGCTTCCTGCACCACCAACTGCCTAGCCCCGGCGGCCAAAGTGGTTCACGAGAACTTTAAGATTCTCAAGGGTTCGATGACCACCATTCATGCCTATACGAACGACCAGCGCATCCTGGACCTGCCCCACAAGGATCTGCGCCGGGCTCGCGCTGCCGCCCTGTCCATGATTCCCACCACGACCGGCGCCGCCAAGGCCATTGGACTTGTGATACCCGAACTCAAGGGCAAGCTGGATGGTTACGCCATGCGCGTCCCCACCCCGGACGTTTCGGTGGTTGACCTGGTATCGCTCGTCGAGAAGCCCACCACGGCCGAAGAAGTGAACGCCGCTCTCAAGAAGGCTGCGGAAGGCCCCATGAAGGGCATTCTCCAGTACGTCGAAGAGGAGTTGGTCTCCAAAGACTTCACCGGCAATCCGCACTCGTCCATGGTGGACGCCGGCTTCACCAAGGTCATCGATGGCAATCTGGTGAAGGTGATCGCTTGGTACGACAACGAGTGGGGTTACTCCTGCCGCGTCAGGGACCTGATCGGCTTCGTGGGGAAGAGCCTCTGAAGCAAACTGCCCGTGGTCCGTGGTCCGTTGTCGTAGTCCGTTGCAAGCCATCTCGCATTTGTCAGCGGACGGCTGACAACGGACACGGGACACAATAGCCAACTGTCCGTGGTCCCGCCGCGGCGGGTCCGTAGTCCGTTGCAACTGGTCGATAAGCTTGCAAACAAACTCAATGCTTATCTCCGCTCGACCGGACCCCTTCCAAAAGCAAGCCGTCGGGACAACGGAGGATTGGCAACGGACGACGGACCACTGACGACTGACCACGGACGACGGACCACTGACATCTCAGAAAGGAAATATCCATGTCAAAACTATCTATAACGGATATTAACGTTTCGGGTAAGCGTGTCTTCATGCGCGTGGATTATAATGTCCCGCTGAACGACGCCTCCGAGATCACCGATGACACCCGCATTCGCGCCTCGCTTCCCACCATCCAGTACGCCCTGGGACAGGGTGCGCGGCTCATTCTGGCTTCGCACCTGGGAAGACCCAAAGGGAAGCCCAATCCGAAAATGAGCCTGAAGCCGGCAGCCACGCGGCTTTCGGAGCTGCTCGGCAAGCCCGTGGCCTTCGCCGCCGACTGCGTGGGCCCGGAAGTCGAAAAGCAGGCCCAGGCGCTCAAGGACGGGGAGGTGCTGCTGCTCGAAAATCTGCGCTTCCATCCTGAAGAGGAAAAGAACGTGCCGGAATTCGCCCGGCGACTGGCGGCCCTGGCCGAGGTTTACGTGAACGACGCTTTCGGCACCGCTCACCGCGCGCACGCTTCAACCGAGGGCATCACCCATTTCCTTTCGCCCTGCGCGGCGGGCATGTTGATGGAGAAGGAGCTCGAATATCTGGGGAAGGCGGTACAGAACCCCGCCCGTCCGTACGTAGCGATTGTGGGCGGCGCCAAGGTCTCCGACAAGATCGAACTGCTCGAGAATTTCGCGAAACTCGCGGACACTGTGCTGGTGGGCGGGGCCATGGCTTACACCTTCCTGAAGGCAGAGGGCGTGGAAGTCGGCCAATCCAAAGTTGAAGATGACAAGCTGGAAAGCGCCAAGGCGCTGCTGAACTTCGCCAAGAGCAGCGGCAAGAAGTTCCTGCTGCCCAAGGACCACGTGGTAGCCGAGAAATTCGACGCCAGCGCACCGGCGGAAGTGGTCAACACGCAGAACATTCCCGTCGGCTGGATCGGATTGGACATCGGACCCGCCACGCGCGCCGAATATGCCCGGGAAATTGCCGGTGCCAAGACAATCGTCTGGAACGGCCCCATGGGTGTCTTCGAGATGAGCCAGTTCGCGGAAGGCACCCTGGCCATCGCCAGGGCGGTTGCCGCTTCTTCAGCGCTTTCCATTGTCGGCGGCGGCGACTCCGTGGCGGCGGTGAAAAAGATGGGCGTGGCGGATAAGATCAGCCACATCTCAACCGGCGGCGGCGCGTCGCTCGAGTTCTTGTCGGGATTGACGTTGCCCGGTGTGGCAGCACTCACGGAAAAGCAGTAGGCAGTTGGCAGTCGGCAGACAGCACTAGGCGGTTGCCAGTGGACGAGGCAAGAGGTCCATCAGTCGGCGGGGTAAAAGGCCTGCGGGTCTACCAGATGGCCTATAGGGCAGCGATGGAGGTCTTTCGCCACTCACGGTCATTCCCAGTGGAGGAACGCTACTCTCTGGTCAGCCAGATTCGCAGGTCTTCGCGCTCCGTCGCCGCCCATATTGCCGAGGGATATCGGAAGAGACAGTATCCTGCCATGTTTTCGAGCAAACTAGCAGATGCGGACGGCGAAGCAACAGAAACAAGGGTTTGGCTCGACTTTGCCCGGGATTGTGGCTACCTAACCCCGGAACTCCACGGGGAGTTAACCGCAGCCTACGAAGAGGTCAGCAGAATGCTACACTCCGTAATGAGCGATCCTGAGGAGTTCGCGCCGCGGTGACTGGTGCTAAGGAGCAAGGCAGCGGACTGCGGGCAGCGTGGCGGACGGTCGTCGCACTATAACATGACGTTGGATCCACGCGTCATTTGCAAGCGGAGAAGCCAAAAATGAAACTCGCCCGCCTTGGAGACGCTTTGGATCATTGGAAGGGATCGCTCATCGAGCTGATCGGTGACAAAAGACTGCGAGTGGTGCCCATGCTTACCGATCGAGACCGATGGACTCAACAACACTTCGAAACCTATGCACGACTGTTGCACCGGAAACCCGAGGATGTTCTCAAGAAAGAGAAAGGCGCCCTTTTTTCCAAAAGGACCCGCCACGGCTACTTTTGTGATCTCGAAGAACATGACTTATTCCTAGACCCGGATACTGGCATCGCGTCTGATAAGAAAGCCCAGAAGGAGCACGTCAGCTTTTCCGAGATTGCTCGCCTCCTTTCAGAGTCGAGATCAAGGATGCTTCTGATCTACCAACATGCTTCTCGTGAGAAGGATGGACTTAGGGAGAAGTTGAATTTACTTCGGTCTACGGAGGGTCTCAGAGGATGTGACATATTCGCATACGATTCCGGCGCGGTCAGCATGGTGGTCATATCTCAGAATCGAGGACGAAGCGACAAAGCACTAGCTCGCCTTAAATGCTGGCTTGGCCCCGTCGCCGCCACCCGAATCATCGAGACCCCTACTTCGCAAGGCTAAGGAGAGCTGCGGAAACCGTAGGTCACCTTCCCAGGTCGAATCGAGAAAGTGGAGTTGAACTGAAATATCATTTGTCGAAGGCGGGGCGAGACAAGCGGACTGAGGACGTAGACCTTGATGTTTGCTGGGAAAATCGGTGGCTTGGCTTCGCGAAGGCTGTCGTTATCCTTCGTGAGCTCTTGCGCAGCCAGCCCGGAAGTTTGTGCATCGAAGACGGTTCTGCGTCTGGACAAAGCCTTGCCTTCGGGACATCGGTTTCGGGTCGGAGCGCTAACTGCCGGCTACTGGCTGCCAACTCCGTTCCGCGGACTGCTTACTGCCGACTGCCTACTGCCTACTTTTAACGAAGGACGGAAAACATGCGCACACCTGTCATCGCCGGTAACTGGAAAATGTACAAGACCATCGCGGAAGCGGTGGATTTCATCGAGAAGATCAAGCCGGTGGCGGCACAGGCCGGGTATTGCGAAGTGATCGTGGCGCCACCCTTCACGGCGCTGGCCGCCGCCGCCGCAGCCAAGGGCAGCAAGGTGTCGGTGGCTGCTCAGGACTGCCACTGGGACAAGGAAGGCGCGCACACCGGAGACATCTCGACGGTGATGCTCCGGGACGCCGGATGCACCCACGTGATCATCGGGCATTCCGAGCGGCGGCATGACTGTGGCGAAACCGACGAGCAGGTAAACAAGAAAGTGAAAGCGGCGCTCGCGGCTGGACTCACGCCGATCGTTTGCGTGGGGGAAACGCTGGCAGAACGCGAAAAGGGTGAAACCGAAAAAGTCCTCGAGCGTCAGTTCATGGCCGGCCTGGCCGGGTTGACGGTGGCGGACTTTTCCCGTATCATAATTGCCTACGAACCTGTGTGGGCCATCGGCACCGGACGCACCGCCACACCGGAAATGGCTGCGGAGGCGCACCGTTTCCTTCGCCGGCTTGCTCGCCAGCAGTTCGGCGAGAGCGCGGCGGGGGGCATCAGGATTCTGTACGGCGGCAGCGTCAAACCTGACAACGTCGGTGCGTTGATGGCGCAGGAAGAAATTGACGGGGCGCTGGTGGGCGGGGCGAGTTTGAAGGTCGATTCCTTTACTGCCCTGGTAAATTACCCGCGCGGCTGAGGCGCCGAGAGAGAGATTCCATAGCATGTTTGCTGCATTGCAGGCGATTCATATTCTATCGAGCATCCTGCTCATTGGCTCGGTGCTTCTCCAGGGCGGCGAAAACGTCGATATCACCGCGGCTTTCGGCGGCGTAAGCCAGGCGGCCTTCGGGCCTCGCGGCTCTGTGACCCTGCTGGCAAAGATCACCTGGGGCCTGGCAGTGATTTTTATATTCACCTCCATAACCCTGGCAATTCATGCGTCAAAGTCCTCCTCGGGTTCGGTGCTGGAGCACGCGCCGGTCAAGTCAGCGCCCGTGTCGGCGCCTCTGACGCCCGCTCCGGCGAAGAAGTAGGAAGAGCAGCCGTCAGTTGTCAGTAATCAGTTATCAGTAAGGACCCTTCCAGCGCACGGTTGGGGACCGACGGCTGACGAACGACAACTGAAGACTGAGCACTGATGACTGAGAACTCCCTCTCCTGCGGAAGTGGCGGAATTGGCAGACGCACCAGCTTGAGGGGCTGACGGTCGCAAGACCGTGGGGGTTCGAGTCCCCCCTTCCGCACCACTTATTTCAGTAGGCAACAAGCAGAAGGCAGTAAGCAGTAATTCACCGTCCTTTGTCCGTGGTCCCGCCACGGCGGGTCGGTTACCAGCTTTCAGCCATCAGCTATCAGCCCTCCGCCTTTAAATCCGAAATCGTAAGTTGAGTCTGCATTTCCGTTGTCATCTCAAAGAGTCAGAATCACCTTTGAGATATTATAATTAAATGGGATATTGCAAGTGTAAAGAGACTTTGCGGCTTCACCAAGACCTGCTACGTGGACAACCGGAATCCGCGCGCCGCGGATTCGAATCAGGGCACAAAAGAACTACCCTTTCTCACCATCAACAAGGCGGCGCAGGTGCTGCAGGCGGGCCAGCGCGTAGTCATCATGAGGGGCGTCTATCGCGAGCGCGTTGCAGTGGATGGCAAGTTCATGAGCGCCTTCGTGCGGGCGCAGAAGCCACGTTCATCGTAGTGCGCCCCAGCGAGGGAGCGGAACCCCGCACGAAGCAAAATTCCGTAGTTGAGGTGGCTATTGAGGGCCATTTATTGGATCGATCCAGTTCTCTTCCTGGGTTTCGGGGGGTACGTCTTTTCCCAATGGCAGTGGAACGTTAGATACCTCGTTGGGATCGGCATAGCTGTGGTGAGTTTCGTGGTGTGGATGGTGGCCCGGGTTCAGCTCGGAAAGTCTTTCAGCGTCCGGGCCCAGGCCAAGGCGCTGGTGACCAAGGGCCTTTACTCGAAATTTCGTCATCCCATCTATCTCTTCGGCGGACTGGCTTTTGCAGGCCTGTTCCTCGCTTGGGGCGAACTGATCCCGGCACTTGCCTACTCGGTTCTGATTTGTCCAACGCAAATCGTTCGATCAAGAAAAGAGGAGGCCGTCCTGGAAAAAGCGTTTGGGAAAGAATACCGGCAATACAAAGCGAGCACCTGGTTCTGACTTTGAACGACTGGATTGACACTGCGGGGGACAGGTGTTATACAAAGCGTGGTCAACGCATGCTAGTTCTGATGCTATCGAATTGCTAAAGACAGAGAGTGCGTCCGCTTCTCCTCCACAGGAGGCCTTCAATGGATTTGTTTGACAAGGTCGACCCGAAGACGCTCGATCGCCGTCACTGGCAGTTGTCGATGCTTTCGCTCGGGATGATTCTCGTCCTGGGAGCGGGGTTGGCCTTGCTTATGTATCCTGCCGTCTTTGGAAGTAACGCAGCCCCTACCGGGCCCACTACACGGACTCTGTTCTTTGGCTTCTGTGCGTTGTGTGTGCTCGTGGTCGCCTACTTGTTGAACCGGCAATATGTCGTTCGCCAACTGCGCAAGAACTTGGTCGAGCAGAAAACGGAAATGGCGCACCTCCGCCAAGAGGCGAGCGCAGATTTGCTGGGCACCGTGCCAGGTTTCAGTCATTTTCAGGATCGGCTGATCATGGGTTTTCGCCGTGCCACCCAGACCGACGAGCCACTCTCTCTTGTACTTGTGCGTCTGAAACCCTCCCCCATGTTCGACAGCCCAGCGGAGGTCTCTGTAGCGCTGGGGGACGCAGCCAGGGTGCTCCTCCGCAAGCTGCGCACGGATGACTCACTCTACCATTTGTCCTCGGCTGCGTTCGCTATGGTCCTGCCAAACACCTGTGGAGCTGATATGAACCAAGTCGCGAGCCGAGTTACGGAAGGCCTCGCCGACGCCTCCGGCGCTAGCAACCGCTTTACATTTGATATGCAAGTGGTTAACTATCCGGAGCAAGTCTCAACGGCTTACGAGATGGAACGCATAGCTGACGCTTTTTCACTTCGTAAGCGATCAACGG
The DNA here is from genome assembly GCA_050012175.1 of Terriglobia bacterium. Classification (GTDB taxonomy): domain Bacteria; phylum Acidobacteriota; class Terriglobia; order UBA7540; family UBA7540; genus CAVROP01. Next base: position 106,591 of record JBEKHR010000002.1, read on the forward strand.
CAGGGAAGGCTGAGGCAGTATAAGAACAGTTGTGCCCTCCGGCAGACGATCGAAGCCCTCCGCTTCCAAGTTAGAACGCTAGCGTGGCAGCTTTACCTCGCCAGTGATCTGCAACTTTGCCTCGAGGCCATGGGCGCCCTCCGTGGGCTGGCTACCGCCGACGAAGACGGTGTAGCTGCCGGGCATAATCCTGTGTTCGCCTTTTTCTGTGACCTGGCTCAAGTCCCGCGGATTGAGCTTGAAGGCGACGTGCCGGGTCTCACCCGGAGCGAGATGGACGCGCTCGAATCCTTTGAGCGCGCGCAGGGGAACGCCTGGCGACTGCGGGTACTCGAGGTAAAGCTCCGCGACCTCATCGGCACTGATCCCCGCCGTATTACGGACGTCCGCCTCCACGGTGAGTGGCTGGCCGGCTTGCAGCTTCTCGGATGAGAGCCGGAGATTACTGTAGACGAAGCTCGCGTAGCTTAGACCGTAGCCGAAAGCGTAGAGCGGCGTGCCCTGGAAATACCGGTACGTCCGGCTCTGCATCGAGTAATCGTCGAAGGGCGGAAGCTGCTCGAGCGAAGTGTAGAAAGTAACGGGCAGCCTTCCGGCGGGGTTGTTGGTTCCCGACAAAGTCTCGGCAATGGCCGTGCCGCCTTCTTCACCCGGGTACCAGGCTTCGAGGATCGCGGCCGCATGCTGCTCAGCCCAGTTCACTGCCAGCGCGCTGCCGTTCTGCAGCACAACAACCAACGGCTTTCCGGTGGCAGCGAGCGCCTTCAGCAGATCTTCCTGGGCCGCTGGCAAATCGATCGAAGTGCGATCGCCGCCGCTGAACCCCGCCAGCTTCACGGACATCTCCTCGCCCTCCAGCGAGGGAGAAAGCCCGACGAAGGCGATCGTCACCTCCGACTCCTTTGCTGCCTCGACCGCCTCGTCGCGCAGCGCAGCCGCCGGAGCCTGCCAGGTAAGATCAATGCCGGCAGTTCCCGTCGTGTGAAAGTACTCCAGACGGATCGGGTGTGGTTTGGCCTCGCTGAACGTCACAGGCGCCTCGATAGCGACGTCTCGATCGCCCGTAGTCTGGCCACCGCTTTCCACCAGCAGCTTCCCGTCCAAGTAAAGGCGGAAACCTTCCGCGTTGTCGCAGGAATAGCAGTAGTTCACGCGCACACCCAGCTTGTATTCGCCAGGCGCCGGCGGGGTGAAGCTGCCGCTCCAACGCACCGAGTAGTTGTTGCGCTGCAGGCCGTTTACGGGAACAACCTTGTCCCAATTGAAATTGACGTTAAGGTCGGTGCGCGTGAGGACAGGCGTGCCGCTCAGATCCGGCGAGCTGAAGTACTCGCCGGTAAGTCCGTCGCCGGAACCACTGGCAGGATGAAGCGCGGTATGCTCGATCGGCATCGCGAAACCCTCCACCAGCGTCGAGCCCTGCGCATAAGCCACCCTGGCGGAAGAGAACCGCTTTTCAATTCCTTCAAGTGGATAGACCGGCAAAGGCGGTGGTCCGTTGTAGTTGCCCTGCAGGGACTGGACGACCTCCGCGGTGGGGCCGACCACGGCGATGCGCGCGATGCCGGCTTCCAGTGGAAGCGTGTGGCCCTGGTTCTTCAGCAGCACGATGGATTCCCGTGCCGCGCGCAGCGAGAGTTGCCGATGCTCGGGCGAGTTGACCTCGCTTGCGGGAATCTGCCCGTAGGGGAAACTGGGAAGCGGGTCGAACATGCCGAGCTTGAATCGCGCCCGGAAAAGGCGGCGCAATGCGTTGTCAAGATCGGCTTCCTTGATCAGGCCCTGATGAACCGCGTCAATGAGCGATGGGAACGCCTGCCCCGCCTTATACCCGCATTCCAGGTCGGTGCCGGCTTTCACGGCCGCGGCTGCCGCGTGTGGCATGTCCGCAGAGTAGTGATGCCCATCGTCTATGTCAGCCACGGCGGCGCAGTCGCTGACGACGTAGCCGTCGAACTTCCACGCCTCGCGCAGATGGTCGTGCAGCAGCATCGTGCTGGCGCAGGCCGGCGCGCCATCAATGGCGTTGTAGGCGCACATCACAGACTGGGCGTGCGCCTCGGTCACAGTAGCCCGAAAGGCGGGCAGGTAGGTGTCCTCGAGATCGCGCGGCGAGACGTTTACATTGAAGCCGTGCCGCAGCGACTCCGGGCCGCTGTGCACAGCGTAGTGCTTCGGAGTTGAGACCACCCGGAAATACTTCGGATCGCTTCCCTGCATGCCGCTGACGAAGGCCACGCCCATGCGGCTGGTCAGGAACGGGTCTTCGCCATAGGTCTCCTGGCCCCGCCCCCAACGGGGGTCGCGAAAGATGTTGATGTTGGGCGCCCAGAACGTAAGCCCGAAGAACGATTCGTGCTGGTCATGGCGCATGGCTTCGTTGTACTTGGCGCGCGCCTCGGTCGAGACCGTCTCGCCCATCTGGTGGACAAGGTCGGTGTCCCAGGTGGCAGCCATCCCGATCACCTGAGGGAAATTGGTCGCGTAGCCGGCAAAGGCGACACCATGCAGGCCCTCGTTCCACCAGTCGTACTTCGGAACGCTGAGGCGCGGGATGGCGACTGCATGGTCCCGCATCTGCAAGACTTTCTCTTCCAGAGTCATGCGCGAAACAAGATCCTCGACACGCCGCTCAATCGGCAAAGAAGGATTCTTGTACGCGGGGGAAGGTTTCTCGGCCTTTCCCTGGGCAAAAGCCGTCGCCATCACTCCGCAGGCAAGAGCAAACGCGAAGAGCGCAAGAATGATCGACTGCCTTAGCGATCTGTATTTCGCTACGTTCATATAACTCACCTCCTAGGATTCCAGGTCACTCGATAAAGCGGGACCCTACTTCGCCGCAGATACTCCCCGCGCAGCCTTAATTACTGCATCGAAGGCCGGTTTGGGCCGGCCATCGCGATCAAACAGGAGTGGGTAGTTGGTTCTTCCTGGCACCGGCCAGTTATTCAGCCAGGAACTGGCATCAGTGACACCCCAAAAAGTTACGCGCGTGAGCTCTCCGCGGTGTTTGAGAAACACCCCAAACAAATCGGCATACCGCTTCGCGAGCGTCTGTTGGAGCGAATCCGGCAACCCGTTCGTGTACGGATTCAGTTTGGGTTGTAGCTCAACATTAGCCGAGATGTCCGCGCCACGGTACTGCATTGCCGGAGGCAACACGTCAACGTCGAGTTCCGTAATCATCACCTTGACACCGAGTTTCGCGAAGGCGGCGATGGCCGCGTCCACCTGATCAACCGAGGGCCAGTCAATTCTGTAGTGTCCTTGGAGACCGACGCCAGTGACCGGCACGCCCTGAGCCCTGAGCTTCCTGATCAACTCGATAGCACCGTTGCGCTTTGCTTCGTTCTCAAGCGAGTAATCGTTGTACTGTAGTTCCGCTTTGGGATCGGCTTCATGCGCGAACACAAATGCCTTGGCAATGTAGTCCTCGCCAATGATCTTCAGCCAAGGCGTTTGGCCAAGAGTGCCATCATCATTGAGCGCCTCGTTGACCACATCCCAGCCGTTGACGCGGCCCTTGTAGCGGCCGACCACCGTTTGGATGTGTTCCCGCATCCGCCTCAGGAGCGTTTCGCGATCGACGGGATTTCCCTTCGCATCCTCGAAGACCCACTTGGGCGTCTGGTGTTGCCACACGAGCGTGTGGCCGACGATGAACATGTGGTTCTTCTCGCCGAACGCGACGTACTTGTCGGCCAGATCGAAGTCATAGCGGTCCGGCTCAGGATGAACACTCGCCCATTTCAAAACGTTCTCCGGCGAGATGGAGTCGAATTGCGCCTTGACGAGGGCGGCAGCGCGAGCATCGCGTTCGGTGAACTGGGCTGGGTTGAGCGCGGCCCCGATCAGGAAAGAGCCCTGGAGCGCGTCTTTCAGCGCCGGCGGCGCTTGCTCAGCCGCCAACAAGCTGAAAGTCAGAAGCAGAAGGCTCGAGGCGGTCGCCGCGCTAAACATTGTTCCCGGATGTTTCCTTACGGAGCATCGAACGAGGCATTTCATGACGCGTACTCCTTTCGCCGTTCTGTCAATTCCGTGGTCATCTGGACGTTGGTATCAGTGTCAATCCTGTAGAGAAACAGGCAAGCCACCCCCAGGAAGAACACCAGCGCGGCAAACACGCTGGCGATCAATTTGATGCCAAGTATGGAATCGGCGGTCTGGATGGCGTTGGGCACGTAACCGAACAGCGACAGAATCCAGCTTGCAATGGCGCGGGCGATTCCGGAGTCTCGCTCAGTGAGGCTTCCCAAACATTGTGGCCACGAAAGAGCGCAGTTGTGGGGAGTCTACTTTGGTGGCCCCGGTTTGCTCTTGAAGCTCTTTGATGAACTGCATGACCAAGTGCGTCAGCACTGCGCCTGGCCTGGGATAGGCCGCCACGATATAGTGCGGACACTTGGTGGCTTCTCCCTGTTCCTTCTCCAGCTCGGCCCTGAGGTTGTCCGGGCTGATCAGGGAGTTGCCGTGCTCGAAGATGACCCGGTCCATGGCCTTGTAGACTTCCTTGCTCTCCTTTACGAGGCCGTAATAGTCGAGCAGTTGAGCGAACACGTAGTTGGATGTCGTATAGACGTCCTGGCCCTGTTCCGATTCGACCGCCTCGGCATTTTCCGTCCGAGTCATGGCCCAGCCCATCGTGGTTCGGTTCGTCTTGTAGATCGTCTTGAGGATTTGCCTGGCCCTCGCGGCAGGAATGAATGGCTCTTCGCCCATGGCGATCAACGCCCACAAGGCATCGAGCTGATTCGTCCAGACATCCGTGTTCATCTTCTTGGTCTTCGCGTCGTAGCAGGTTACGTAGTACTGCAGCTTGGTGCCCTTGCGATTCTTCTTCTCGCGCCACAACTTCTCAAAGACCGCGGCCGCGGTCGCGAAGGCCACCTCGTACTGCCTGCGCGCCGGCTCGTCGCCCATCATCTGCGCCATGACCTTCATGGCCTGACAGCCGGCCATGTAGGTCGTCGCACCGTAGGCATCGACGCCGAACAGCGTCAGGTTGTCGAAGGTGTTCTTGACCTCGTGGGGATTGCCTTCGGGGATGCCGTCGCCGTCGATGTCATACGTCTTCAGGAAGTCGAAACCGAACTTGAGTGTCGTCCAGTTCCTCCTCAAGAAGTCGACGTCGCCGACGAACTTGACGTTGCGCAACACTCGCGTGGCGAGCTTGGGGAAGAGATCGACCCAGTAGTTGTTGTTATACCAGGTGTAGTCGCTGACGCTGCGCAGCGGATGGCCCTTGGGCATGGCGCCGACGTCGTGCGCGACGCTGCCCTTGATCTTGACGGCATCCCAGATCTGAGTGAGCGATCGGCCTTCGTACTCCTCCGGGTGCTCCTGGAAGTGCTTGCGCGCCTCCACGAACGACCCGTGCAAGTGATAGAAGCGCGGCTTGAGGTCCTCTGCCAGGATCGAGTCGATGAATCGCTGGCACAGCTCCTGCTCGACGTCCGGGAAGAGCACGAGCAGCACCATCGAGTACCAGTCGACGTCCGACGGGTCGATGTAGGCGTAGTCGAAGCACTCCAGGAAGCGCGCCACGTCCTTGCCGTCCTGGCCCTCGATCCAGATGCAGGCGTTCGACAGCGGGAAGCTGAACTCGTTCAGGATCAGGCGCGTGAGTCTCAGCGCGCCCGCCCGGTCCTTCTTGTAGGAGGGGCTCTTGCTGATGTGGTCGAAGATCTTGTTCTGGATCGACGCGGTGCGGTCAAGCCACGCGGGGTAGTTGTCCAGCGCGATCTTGGCGAGCTCGACGGCCCGCGTCTCCTTGTCCTGGAAGCGCTGGACGTACTTGCGCTCGAAGGTCTTGCCGTCGATGTAGCTCTGCTGCGGGAAATCCAGGGCGATGGCCACCGGCAGCTTCCTCGTGGCCTTGGGCTTGAGTGTGAACGTGAGACTGATCGCCGCTCCGTAGTCCTGCTTGAGGATGGGCGCGCGCTTCTCGTAGAAGGTGCCATCGTCGTTCAGCAGCAGATCCTGCTTGAGCCTGTTGAGGCAGAAGGACGGATGCGTGTCGACGCTGACGCCCTCCATCTCCGGCGCGGCCAGGACCATCCGGTCTCCGCACTCCTGGCTGCCCATGACGACGCCCTTCATGCCCGACGAGGCAAACGCCTTGTGCACGTGGCCCTTCACAGGCGTTGAGCAGACGTAGACGGTGTCCTGGTCCGTCGGCTTCATCTCCTTCTCCTGCAGGTTGACCAGAGACGGTCGCGGGATCACGAGGATGACCTGTTGCTCCTCGTTCGACGTGTTGGTGACCTCGAACTCCTCCACGCTGATCGGCATCACGGTGTGCTCGGTGCCCGACAAGAACGGAGAGACCAGCCGCCGCACGACGTTCACCGTCCCGAGCCTGTAGGCTAGCTCCGCCAACGGCGTGGCCAGAGACAGGCTCGTCTGCTTCTCAGTGACTGGCGGATGGTAGTAGTTCTTGAGAGCCGGCACGTCGTCAGGCCCTTCGGCCGCCCGCGGGTCCCTGGTCGTGAGCATGAAGGTCTTGCCAGCGACGCGCACGAACGGCGCGGAGCCGAGTTGAATCCCGTTGTGATTCAGGAGAATGATTCTGCCGGCGTCGTTCAGGCGGTTGTAGAGACCCTCGGGAGAGATGCCGATCGAGCAGGTGGGAGCGCCCATCAGCGCGATCGTGAGAGGGAACTGAAGGGTCTTGGACATCCCCTGGAAATGCACCGACATCTTGTTGTCGACGTACCTCTTTCTGATCTGCGGCCCTGTGATCGTGTAGATGTCGGTTGTTTTCACACTATAGGATTTCGGCATCTGCCTTTCCATTTCGGATGGCGGCAGCCGGGGCCGCTCGGGAGCGGCACACCAGGCCACCGCCACGGCTTTCAGGTAGACCCTTCTCTTCGCTCTACGGATGCGCTAGCAGTACGACAGGTCCAAGGTGCTCTTCGGCGCCGGCTTCTTCACAGCGGACTCCTGCTGCACGCCCAGCTTGATCGGCAGCTTCGTCTTTGCCGAAGGCTTGAGCTTGCCCCACAGCACGTCTACCGCAGCCTTGATGGAGTCCGGCGTACCGCTGAAGTTGCAGACCACGGCGTCCGCCTCGTTTGTGGTGCCCTCGATGTACGGGGAGTTAGTCACGACGACGATCTTCTTCCCGGCCTCCTTGAGCTTCTTGACGAGCAGCCGGTTGTTGCCGGTCTTGACGATGCGGGCGTAGTAGTTGGTCATGACGACCAAGTCGGCCTGCTTGGCCAGCTCCAGGCACTCCGCGACCTCGTCCTCGGTTGCAGCGAAGTCCGTGTCGACCAGGATGAGGTTCGTGGAATGGTTGACCATCGCCTCGCAGAACATGTGCTGGTGCATGTACGGATCCTTGCCGACGAACTCGTAGGGAATCCGCTGCTCGATGACGAGGATGCGCTTGTCGGTCTTCAGCGGCAGCATCTTCTTGTCGTCACGCATCACCAGCAGCGCCTTCCTGGCAACTTCCCAGGAGAGGTCGATGACCGGCTTGCTCATGGCATAGGCCTGAGCCTTCTTCGGATCCTTCTTCCCCGCGGTCTCGAACAGACCCTGGTCGTACTTCATCCGCAGCAGACGGGTCACCGCCTCGTCGATGCGCTTCTCGGAGAGCTCTCCCGACTCGACGGCCTGCTTGATTCCAAAGAAGCACTGCGATCGTGATTCGTCGTCGGCTTTCAAGAGGATTGTGTCACATCCCGCCTTTATCGCCAGCGTGCAGGCCTTGGGAAGCGGCCACTGCTTGAGGATCGCGGCCATGCCGATGGCGTCGGACACGATGACGCCCTCGAACCCGAGTTCCTCTCGCAGCAGCCCCGTGAGTAGCCTCTCTGACAGAGTCGTGGGGTACTTGTCGTCATACGCCGGGTAGACCGAATGCCCGGTCATGATCGCCTGCACGCCTGCGGCGATCGCGGCCTTGAAAGGATACAGCTCAACCTCGTGCATCCTTTTCTTGTCGGCCCAGATGACGTCGAGCACGTCGTGGGCGTCAGTCGCCGAGTCGCCACGGCCGGGGAAGTGCTTCGCTGTGGCAGCGATGCCACCGTCCTGGAAACCCTTGAGCAGCGCGACAGCGTACTTGGCGCAGGTCTCAGGGTCGTCGCTGAAGGACCGGACTCCGATCTCCGGGTTCTTGGGATTGATGTTGACGTCACAGACCGGCGAGTACATTTGCGTGACGCCGATCGCGCTGAGTTGCTTGGCGATAGTCAGACCGATCTGGTACGTGAGTTTCACGTCCCCGATCGCCGCCATGCCCATCGGAGGCGGGAACTGCCGAATACCGCCGGCCATGTAGTCGTTCTTGAAATCGCCCTCGAAATCGATGGTCATGTGGAGAGGGATTCGCGAGGGCCTGCTCATGGCGATCTTCTGAAGTCGGTTCAGATCCTTCGTGTAGTCCTCGGGCGTTATGCTGATGCCAAAGGACTTGCCGGCGAAATAGGTGTTCGAGATCGTGAAGTAGTCGGCCGGCCTCTGATAGGTCTTGTCGATCTGGGAGTTGCCCCAGTAGAGGTTCTTGCAGGTCTCGACCGCGTAGGGCTCGAGACACAGGCCGCCGCAATGCAGCTTGGTGATCTGCTCGATCCCGCTGGGGGTGAGCATCGCGCCGCGCCGGGTAAACGTCAGGAGCTGGCCGATCTTTTCCGCCAAGCTCATCTTCGCCAGTTTCTTGGCGATGAATGCGTCTCGCTTCGGATTGCTCTTCTTGACCATGTTCAATCTCCCGTTCCTTGGCTCGCCTAGGATTCCCACTTGCCGCGGTTGTCAGGCCCGACCCAGAACTCGCGCTCCTTCTTCCAGCCGGCCTCGTCGATGCGCAGGTCCTTTGTCTTCCAGCCCGCCTGGATGCGGCGCGTCAAGTCGTTGAACCCCTTGTTCCACGTCAGACCGTCCGGAACAGTGACGTTCATGCTGCCGGCCGCGTTCGCATACCGCAGGCAAGACTCGATGCTGTGGTTCCAGACGAAGGCGGAGAGGAATCCTGCGATCGCCGAGTCGCCGGAGCCCAGAGCACCCACGAAACGCTCCTCCTGGTAGACGGGGAACCACAGTTCGCGGTTGGCCCAGTTCTCCAGGTCGGAACAGCCGGCCGCGCCCATCTTCTCGAGGCGTGCCTTGTCGGCGGTGCGAACGTAGAGTCCCCGGTGGCCGCACTTGACCATCGCGATCGCCGCGCCCAGTCTCAGAAGATCGCTTCCCAGGGTAGAGATCTCTTTCACGGTCAGGTGGTCCAGCACGCTCTCTTTGGGACCGAGCTTGGCCTTTTTCTCCAGGAACTTGTCCTTGTAGAGGAAGTAGAAGATCTCCTCCGCGCTGGGCATCATGAAGTCCGATAGCGGGACCCAGTCCTTTAGGATCGCGCGCCAGTCGACCTGGCCGGCCCGGCTGTTCACGTCCGGCAGCGAGAGGTCCAGAGCCGTCGTAGTGCCTAGCTCTTTGGTCTTCTTAAGGATCTTCGTCAGCTCGCGCCCCGTGTTCTCGTAGAGCTTGGCCATCCAGGGTGGGTAACCGAAGAGCATCAGCTTGGCACGCTGCACGAGGTCGAAGTTCATGTCCTCGTAGCCGAACGTGTCGTTCGCGCCGCAATGATGGAGATAGAAGCGATCGATCCCCGGTATGCAGATCGCGATAGTGTACGAGGTCGACTCCCCGTCGACTGTCTTGATGCCCTGGAAATGGCCTTCGTGCTCCTCGTACCAACGGAGTATCTGCTTGCCGAAGGCGTCGTTGCCGATCTTGCCGATGAGCTCGGTCTTCACGCCCAGTCGCCTTATGCACACGCCCGCGTTCGTGACCGGCCCGCCTCCGACGACGACGCACTCGCCCATGTTGATCATCTTGCCTGGCACGAGGACGTCGGTCATCTTGTCGACCTTGCCGTCAATCGTGAAAGCGGGGATAAGGTCAAGGCAAGTGTGCCCCGCGGCAACGATTTCAAGATCCCGTTTGGTGGCCACTCTAAGCTGCTAGTCAACCCAGTCTGCGTGTGAGACGAGTCCGCGCGAGGGTACAGGACGCCTTCGCTCTGTTGAGGGCGCGTCTATCATCCCAGAACGTTCTCGTTACTCGAAAGACCTAACATCTGAGGACACTGGAAACGCACGGCGCACGGCAGGGGCGCTCGGACTGACCCTGAGAACGGGGCACGCGGGTGTGGCGAGCACGCACACGGCGGACCACCTCCGCCGAGGACCTCGCCGTCGCACCGTGGGTGTCCTTTCCGTTTTGGCTGGGCTCTGCCTCGCCATAAAGAACGCAGACTATAACCCGGGACACGAGTGGCTGTCAACAGCCTTGCGCCCGTGCGCCCGCTTACGGCCGCCGTCCACCCGAACGACAGTAAGTTGACAGCTTGCTGCGTGAAGAGGTAGCATCCCCGGAGCCTGAGGTGCCGACTATGAAACGGCTATTCCCCCCCCTCGCGTCACGGTTTGTGCCCCATCGCGGCGCCGAATGGCGTAGCGAGGCCGACAGCCGGATCGAGCGTCTCCGCAAGGGTGACCTGGTGGTCGAAGTCCGCGGTCACAACGGGGCGCCCTTGAAGGATGTTCGCCTCGAGTACCGGCTCAAGTGCCACAGTTTCCTGTTCGGCACGGCCATCGCGTACGCTCCCTTTGCCGACAGTGGCGACGACGGCCGGCACTACCGGCAGTTCATCCTCGACCATTCGAGCGCCCTGGTCTGCGAGAACGAGATGAAGTGGTACGCCACCGAGGTCGAGCGCGGCCGCGAGGACTATGCGCCCGCTGACGCGTTGCTCGCCTTTGCCGACCAGAACGGCCTGGCGATGCGTGGTCACTGCCTGTTCTGGGACAACAAGGAGTGGGTCCAACCCTGGCTCGCCGCACTCGACCAGAGCGAGCTGCGCGCCGCGATGGAGCGCCGCCTCACAGCCACAGTAAACCGCTATGCCGGCCGGCTGGTGGCCTGGGACGTGAACAATGAGGTCCTCGACGGCTCGTTCTATGGCGAGCGGATGGGGCCGGACGCGACCGCGTGGATGTTCAGAGAGGCGGCGCGGCTCGATCCCAAGACGCCGCTCTTCGTGAACGAGTACGGGATCCTCGGCGAGCGGGAGAAGACCGAGCGGTACCTGGAGTTGATCCGCGATCTCCGCACGCGTGGCGCTCAAGTTGGCGGAATCGGTATCCAGTCGCACGACTGCGATCGCCTCACTGTCGATGGTCATGCGGTGCTCGCGCCGGGGGAACGGCCTGAGTGGCTGCTCAGCGCCCCGCTCATGCCGGAGGCCTTTCTCGCGACGCTCGACCGGCTGCACGCTGAGACCGGGCTGCCGATCCATCTCACAGAAATCAGCGCCAAGATGCCCGACGCCGCCCGGCGCGCGGACCTCCTGGAGATGCTCTTCCGACTCGGGTTCAGCCACGAGGCGGTTCAGGCGATCCTGCTTTGGGGCTTTGGCGCAAGGACGCATTGGATGGGGCCCGATGCAGCGCTCATGAACGCGGATGGCACGTTGACTCCTGCTGGCAGCCGCATCAGCCGTCTTCTGCGCGACGAATGGTCGACGCGGGGAAACGGCGTGACCGGCGCCGACGGCCGCCTCGCTTTTCGCGGCTTCTACGGCAGCTACGCGCTGGGGGTCCGGGCGGCGGGCGGCCGCGAAATCGTGCAGGAAGTCCGCCTGACGAAATCCGCGCCGACCGCCACCGTGCAACTCACTGAATAGTCGGGTGGCTGGTGCGCGTCAGGCTGGTCACGCCGCCAGTCCTCCCGCTCCGTTTCCACGACTGCCTCGGGCCGCGCCGAGAGCCCGGGAAGCGCGCTTGCCAACTGCAACGCAGTCGCTTCCTGTCATCGCAAGTTCTCGTCTCTCGAAGGCCCTCGATGCTCGGCCTTGCGGTGACTACAGCCGCAGCTGAAGAACCGGGCTAGGCTGGGTTGCATCTAAGGTTGGGCTGGCGACGCGCGCCTGAGGGCCTCGACCACCGCGGCGAATGCAGGCTTGGGTCGTCCCCGCCGATCCCACAGCAGGGGGTGATTGGTACGTCCCTGAACTGGCCAGTTGTTGAGCCAGGTGTCGGCATCGGTAACGCCCCAGAAGGTGACACGGCTGACAGCGCGGTGCTTCACGAACACGTCGAAGATGTCTCGGTAGCGCTGCGCTAGCCGCTCCTGCATGCCTTCGGGCAGACCGTCCGCGTAGGGGTCGAGATCCGGGGTTAGCTCGATTCGCTTCGACACGTCGGCTCCCACCAACTCCTCGGGTCGAGGCAGTGGGTCGATGTCCAACTCCGTGATGATGATCTGCCTGCCGACCTTGGCGAGGTCCACGATGGCCACTTCGATTTCCTCGAGAGCGGGACCGTCCAGCAGCCAGTGGCCCTGCTCGCCGATGCCGTCGATCCGGATCCCGCGCTCGCTGAGCGACCTCACCAGCCGAATGGCCGCCTCGCGCTTGGCCGGCTTCCAGAGGTTGTAGTCGTTGTAGTAGAGCTGCGCGTCGGGGTCGGCCTCGTGGGCGAACTTGAACGCCATCGAGACGTAGTCCTCGCCCAGCGTCACGTACCAAGGCGTCTTCCGCCAAGTGCCGTCGTCTTCGAAGGCCTCGTTGACGACGTCCCAAGCGCGCACGCGTCCCCGGTAACGCCCGACGACGGTTTGGATGTGCACCCGCAATCGCGACAGAAGTGCCTTGCGGTCGGCCACCGTGCCTGGCGCACCTTCGAAGACCCAGCTGGGCGTCTGCTGATGCCAGACCAGCACGTGGCCGACCACGAACAGACCGTACTTCGCTCCGAGGGCAACATACTGGTCCGCAGCGGCGAATTCGAAACGATCAGGCTGCGGATGGACGACCTCCCACTTGAGGACGTTCTCGGGACTGATCGTGCTGAAATGGCGCCGGACGAGTTCGAGTGCGGAGGGGTCTTGCCCCGTGATCTGAGCGTCGTTGAGCGCGGCACCGAGGAGAAAACGCTCTCTCAGCACCTCCCGTAGTGTGGTCTCTGAGTCCGCACGCCGGCCCGTCATGGGTGTACCTGCCGCGCTGAACAAGCGGAGAGAGCGAAGACGAGAACGTCTGCCCGCGAGAAGTCACACAATGGCGGCTTGCCCTCCAAAGCGCTTGCGGCGCTCGGCCAGCTCGTCCTGGATCTGCAGGTTCAGCTGCTTGGTGATCGAGTAGAAACACAGGGCCCCGACGATGACGCAGTACAGGATCGCTGGGTAGATGCTGATCGTCATGCGGATGCCGTACAATGCGTGGTCCGTCTGGGCCACGTTGGCCCGGTAGCCGTAGCCCGAGAGCAGCCAGCCTGCCAGGAAGCCGCCCAGACTCAGGCCTAGCTTAAGGCCGAACAGGATGGTCGCGTAGATCACGCCCGTGGTACGGCGGCCGGTCTTCCATTCCGCGTAGTCCACGACGTCGGCAAACATGGCCCACAGCAGCGGGATCGTCGGCGCATAGACCAGGGAGCGCAACCAGACCATCACGAAGATCGCCCAGATGTTGTCAGGCGGTAGAAAAATGAAGCCGGCCATGAAGACCGTGGTCAGCGCGAAACCGGTGAGCGCGACGACCTTCTTGCCGAACTTGATGGACAGGTAGGTCGAGAAGAGCACGCCGATCACGAGCACGAACTGGCCCGACATGTTCCACAGGCCGAATCCTACCGTAGAGACGTTCGACTTGGTCGCGTTGATGACCAGGCCGAAGACGTTCAGCAGCGAGTACCACAGCCCGCTGGCGCTGGTCCCGTCGGCGGCGTAGGGCAGGCCCGCGCTCCGCAGGAAACCGAAGAGCTTGGCCTTGTTCACGTAGTACTGGAAGAAGTAGAAGACCGTGCCGTCCCTCATGGAGTTGGCCGTGAAGTGGGCCAGGGTGACTGTGAACATGGCGATCCAGGGCCCGATCTTGGCCAGAGTGCCGAAGGACTCCCTGATGGACGGCTGCTTCTGCGCAACAGGCTGGACGCGCTCGCGGGTGGTCAGGAAGGTGATCACGAAGCAGGCGACGCAGATGGTCGCCCACAGCCCGATTGTCTTGGACCAGCCCTTGGCGTTGTTGCCATGTCCAAACTTGGCGACCAGCGGCAGCGTGAAGCCTCCCACGATCAGCTGGGCGATCATGGCTGCCACAAAGCGGTACGCGGACAAGCTCGTGCGCTCGTTGACGTCGCCGGTCATCACCGCAGTCATGGCTGAGTAGGGTGTGTTGTTGGCCGAGTAGAGCGTCATCAACAGGATGTTGGTCAAGGCGGCGTAGGCCAGAGTGGGCCCGTGGCCCCAGCCGGGCACGGTGTAGGCGAGAACCATGATCACCGCCCAAGGCAGCGCCGTCCAGAGCACCCACGGCCGGAACTTGCCCCAGCGCGTGTTGGTGCGGTCGGCCATGACTCCCATCATCGGATCGAAGAAGGCGTCCCAGAACCGGCCCACCAAGAGCAGCGTGCCGGCGATGCCGGCAGCGATGCCCATGGTGTCGGTGTAGAAGCTCAACTGAAAGAGGATCATCGTCATGAAGACGAAGTTTGCAGCGCCGTCACCGAGGCTGTATCCAACCTTCTCCACCACTGAAAGCTTCTGAGTCCCGCTCGTCATCTCCGGCTCCTTTGATTAAACGCAGTGGTCGCTGCCGGGGTTGACCCTGTGGGCCCAGGAGCGACCGGTTGTTGAAACGATCGAAAGTAGTGCACGCACTTGTCGCGCCAGGCAGCGGCGTCCTCGGCCTGCTGGTGCAGCTTGCCGAGCACGGCCTGGTAGCGCTCCTCGTCGACTCGTCCCTGGAGCGTCTTCCAGAGCGCCTCGAACCCGCGGGCCTCCTCCGCGCCTGCACCATCCAATTCAGGCCATCATAGCGTTGCTGACCCGGCACACGGGGATTGTACACCCTTGACACGTTATGCGGGAAAAAGCGTTCGGGGTGCTGCGCCACCAGGCCTGTTTCGGCCTTCGGGTTCGCCGCCCCACACCCCGCCGCGCAGATTTCTCCGCCTGACTCTCGGTTGGCCACATGTCGGACGGGCAAATAACCGGTCAAGTCGCTCCCCCGACAAAAGACTTGTATTTTTGCGCGTGATTCAGAATACTTTGTAATTGCACCCTGCCCTGTCCTGCGTGGGGATATGTGCTGGTCCACAATTGCCTCGTTCAGGATTCGGACAGCAGGCGCAATCGCTTTCTTTCCCCTCCAGGGATCTTTTTCATCCACAGGTTCCGCCGAGGAACCGCGAATAACATGAAGGGCTTAGGCACAGTGCGTGGTGGTCTGATCTTCCTGGCGTCACATTTGTTACTCGTTTCTCTCCCGGCCGCTTTGCAAGCGCAGGGGAGGATTCAAGGTCAGGTTTGGAACGGCACTACCGGCAAGCAGGCTTCGAACCAGGCCGTGCAGTTGTTGCTTCCGCGGGGGGGAATGCAGCGGGTGGCGACGACTACCACCGACGTGCGCGGCCGCTTTGTATTCCCCTCCGCCAATATCGATCCATCGTCGTTTTATTTGGTGCAAACTGCTTATCAGGGAGTGGATTACAACGCGGCGGCGCAATTCGATCCAGAGGGAACAGCTACCGTCAGCATCACTGTGTACGATGCCAACTCGTCTGCACCGCCGCTCCGCATCCAGTCGGCGCGCGTGGTCATTCAAGCCCAAGGTAACAAAGCGCACGTGCAGGAAATGTTTGCAGTCAGGAATCCGAGCAACCCTCCACGCAGCTACGCCAACCCGGACGGCACATTCCATTTCCGGCTGTCGCCGGGCAGGGGGGAGCCCAACGCGGCGGTGGCAGGGTTGATGAACATGCCGCTGCCACAGCCGGTGAACCCCGGGAAAGGCCCAGGAGAATATTTCCTCCGCTATCCTCTCAAGCCCGGGCTGACCATCGTGATGATTGCCTACGATGTGGATTACAGCTCGAAGCATCTCGCGTTGGGCGACTCGTATCCTTATCCGATCGATAACGCGGAATTGTTGGTCTCGCCCGCAAGTCTCACCGTGGATTCCGCCCTCTTCAAAGCCGCAGGAGCCGACGCCGATACAGGCAGTCAGAAGTATGTTGCGGCCGGCTTGCAGAACGGAACCAAACTCGAAGCTCGCTTGAGCGGTGAAGCCACGCGCGGCGAACAGGCAGAGTTGGGCCAGGGCGACGCGCAAGTCAAGATTCTTCCCAACCCCATCACGCGGCTTGAAGTTCCCTTGTTGGCCTGCTTCCTGTTGGCGCTCCTGTGGGCGCTCGGCATCCGCCTGGCCAAGGAATGGCCGCGATTTCAGGAGCAGCTCAAGGCGAGTCCGGTGCAAAAAGAGCTTGAATCCAAGGTTGACGCGTTGTTTAATTCCCTTGCCGATCTCGATGAGCTCTTTGCTGCCGGCAAGGTAGCGGAAAAGCAGTATTGGAAAGAGCGACTGGACCTGAAAGCGCGATTGCTGGCGACCCTGAAGAAAGCTTCGCCCTCGCTGCTGGAGTCTTATGTCACCCGACACACCTCCTCCTGTTAGCGCCGCTCTCGAACTGCGGAACGTTTCCAAGTATTTTGGCGACCGCACCGCGCTTGCAGGCGTTCAATTACGCGTTGAGGCAGGAGACGCAATTCTGCTTTACGGTCCGAACGGCGCTGGCAAAACCACCCTGCTTCGCCTTCTGGCGACACTGGCCCGGCCGAGTGAGGGCGAGGTGCTGTTCGGCGGCAAGCATGTTCACCGCGACCCGGCGGCGAAGGCTGCAATCGGATTTGTCTCCCACACGACCTTCCTCTATGGCGATCTGACGGTGCGTGAGAACCTGAGGTTTTTCGGCACCCTGTTCGCCCTTCCTTGGCTGGAAAAGAAGATCGATGCCGCGCTGGAGTTTTTCGATCTGGGTGACCGGGCGCGCACCCCGGTCCGGGAGCTCTCCCGAGGATTGCAACAGCGCGTCGCCCTCGCGCGCGCGTTCCTTCATGACCCGCAGTTTTTGTTGTTGGATGAACCCTTCACAGGCCTCGATGCCGCCACGGTCAGTAACCTGGAGAGCCTGATGCGTGAACTTCCGGCGCAGGGGAAAGCTGTGATATTCTCCACCCACGATTTCGAACGCGGCGCCGCACTGTCGCGAAGACTCGTAGCCCTGGAAGCCGGAAGGATTCGGTACGACGGGCCATTGGCCCTCCTGCCCCGGAATCTATTGCGAGTGACGCCGGAGAAGGCGCAGAGCAGAAGGCAGTAGGCAGTAAGCAGAAGTCAGAAATCAGAAAGCAGAAGACAGGAGTCAGAGGTCAGAAGACAGGAGTCAGAAGACAGGAGTCAGAAGACAGGAGGCAGAAGTCAGAAGACAGGAGGCAGGAGGTCGTCGCCAGGGAATTGGGTCTTTGCCCTCTCCCCTGGGGAGAGGGTGTCCCGCTACCGGCGCTTTCACCAGCCGGAGCGGGCCGGGTGAGGGGTCGGTTCCACGCTGAGGAGGGAGCAGATGGGCGAACATGACGAAGTAACCCCTCACCTGGCTCCTGACTCCTGACTTCTGACTCCTGAATCCTAAGCACGTGCAAAGCCTCAGGATCATCTCGGCCATTTTCGCGAAGGACCTCCGGGTCGAATGGCGCAATCGGGAGACGTTGGCCTCGATGTGCGTCTTTGGCATCCTGGTCGTGTTCCTGTTTAACTTCGCTTTCGAACCTGCTCGTGAAGAGTCGCTGCGACTGCTTCCCGGCCTATTGTGGATTTCGTTTGCATTTGCCGGCGTGCTCTGTTTCAACCGGTGCTTCGCAGCCGAACGTGAGAATGCCTGCCTGGAAGGGATGACGCTTGCGCCGGTCGATCCCGGTTTGATTTATCTGGGGAAGATGCTTGCCAATTTGGTGTTCCTGGGCATCGCCGAGTCCGTCATCGTGTTCGCAGCCGGCCTCTGGTACAACTTCTCCTTTGTGCCTTCGCTCAGGTGGTTCGCTCTGATTACATTCTTGGGTACTGTGGGCTACGTCGCGGTGGGCACAACGTTCGGGGCCATCGCCGCCAACACCCGCATGCGGGAGGTGATGTTGCCGGTGTTGCAGTTTCCCATTGCCGTCCCGGTTTTCATCGCCGGTATCGAAGCTTCCACGGGAGCGCTCAAGGGCGATCCGCCCTCGCATTACATTGGCTGGATTAAGCTCGAGGCAGGCTTCGCCGTGGTTTTCACCGTGCTGTCGTACCTGTTGTTTGAATATGTTTTGGAGGAATAGTCCGTTGTCAGTCGTCCGTTGTCAGTCGTCCGTTGTCCGTTGCTAGTGTTATGTCACATTGGCCACTGGGAACTGACGACCACTGACCACTGACAACTACTACTGACTACTGACAACTGACTACTGACAACTGACGTCTTATGGGCAAAATCCTTTCTCCCGCAGTCCACCTTTTCGTAACGCTGGCCTGGATGATCGTGGCGTACTGGATGATTTTTCTCTATGCGCCACAGGAGCTCACCATGGGCGAGGTGCAACGGATTTTCTACATCCATGCGCCCTCGGGATGGGTGGCAGGGACGGCATATTGCATCGTTTTCCTCGGCAGTGTGGTCTATCTCTGGAAACGCTCCCCGCTCGCCGATGACCTCGCCCATGCCGCGGGAGAGGTAGGATTCATCTTCTGTTCGTGTCTCCTCGTCACGGGCCCTTTGTGGGCGAAGCCGGTGTGGGGCATCTGGTGGACGTGGGATGCCCGGCTGACTCTGACCTTCGTTCTTTGGCTGCTCTTTGTCTCCTACTTGATGTTGCGCAGCTACGTGTCGAGTCCAGGGCGCGCTGCAACACTTGCTGCCGTTGTGGGTATCATCGGATTTGTGGACGTTCCGATCGATTATATGGCGATCCGCTGGTGGCGGACGCAGCATCCTCAACCCGTGATTGCGGGCGGGGAGGGTTCCGGCCTGGACCCTCGTATGTTTCTGACTTTCATGGTTTGCGTGGGCGCCTTTCATTGCTTGTTTAGCTATCTTCTTATCCAACGCCTTCGGCTGGCCAGAGCGCGGCGTGAATTGAGCGCGATTCGGCGAGCGCTGGCGATTCGGCCGTCTGAGGACTAACGTGGTCAACAAATACTTACTTCTGGCTTTCTCTGCCCTCTGGGTGATCATCTTCCTTTATGCCTGGAGTCTCTCGCGGCGGCAGGCTCGCCTGGAGAAAGAGCTCGAGGAACTTAAGAACAAAGCGGGGAGAGGCCGCCCTTCCGATTCGCGACCCTCTTGACCACCGGCTGCGTGCCACCAGTCATTCGTGCAGGCATGCCGGGAAGGAAATGCCCCATCTTCAGGCCGGGCCTGCCGGGGGCTAATGAGTGTGCGTGAAAACAGGCGAAGGCGCGTCGAGGCCCCGGCCGGGGGGATAAATCTTTGAAAACGCAATGCCTGCCTGACCCGTCCCGATGTCTTTAACCCGAATTCGAAAGTTGGGAGCCGCCGGTCGAGCCGAATCAGTTGATTAGAGGCCCGTTTGACGCAGATACCGGAGGAACAAAATGGTGCGGGTCGGGCGTAGGGGCATCCGCCGCGGCGGACGCTGTGCCCCTACAAGATGCACGTCGCACCCACGCCAACTTCCGAATTCGGGTTTAATCGGGATAGTAGGGGGAAGTCTCCCGCCACGAGATTGCGGCCTCAACAAAGTTCTCACAAACACACTCTCGAGCGGATGCTAGCCCCTCCTCAAAACTTATGGTATATGTGGTTTTTCCAATTCAGTTACTAATAGCTCGCTACTTGAACCAATTGAAGCCACGAAAGCCTTCCCGGTCAAGCTGACTGGCCAGGCTGAACGACCTTGAAGGTGGGAGGCGAGAATGGAAGTTCGATGTCCGCACTGCGCCAGCGTGCAGTCAGTCTCGGAGGACGTGTTCGGCATTCACGAGAATGCGGATGTGGCCTGCCAGGCCTGTGGGAAGCCTTTCCGGGTTGTCAACCCCAAGGTCGCCACCTTGAGTATCGAGACCACGCGCAAGAGCGTCCCTACCGTCAATTTCGAATACACTGAGGACGGCCGCCTGCTGGCGCTGCCGAAGGACAAGAGGATCAGCCTAAAAGTCCTGGAAGGGAACGAGGCAGGCACAGTTTATTCCGTGGCCAAGCCGCGCATCACGATCGGGCGTTCCCATGCCGACATCACTATCAACGACCGCGTGGTCTCGCGCCTGCATTGTGCGCTCGAGATCAGCGAGGATTCGGTGCTTCTTCGCGATCTCGGCAGCACCAACGGCACGATTGTGGGCAGTCAGCTTGTTGAGACCGCGACCCTGACCAGCGGCTCGACGTTCCGTGTAGGGACGCACATCTTTCAACTGCTGATCACTTCCAAAGGGGCATGAAGAGAATTGGGCGTTACGAAATTGTCGAAGAAATAGGCCGAGGAGCCATGGCGGTAGTGTATAAAGCCTCCGACCCGACCATCGGCCGCCTCGTTGCCTTAAAGGTCCTTTCACTCCACTCGGCGGAGGGCGAAGCCACTGCCGGCGCGCAAGAGGTCTTCATGCGCGAGGTGCGGGCTGCCGGCCGTCTGACGCATCCTGCCATCGTTACCATTCACGATGCTTTTGAAGAACCGGAGGGCCAGTTGAGCTGCATCGTGATGGAACTGGTCGCAGGCCGCACGCTGGAGAAAATGCTCCTGGACGGCGCGCCCCTCGAAAGCGAGAAAGCCCTGGATATTACCCGGCAGGTTGCGGAAGGACTCGAATACGCCCACCAGCAACAGGTGATCCACCGTGACCTGAAGCCGGCGAATATCCTTGTGACCGAAGACGGGCGCGCCAAGATCACGGATTTCGGCATTGCCACAATCACGGCGCGTGAAGGCGCCGTCCGGACCCTGGGGGTGTCGGGCACGCCCTCCTTCATGTCGCCGGAGCAGGTCACCGGCGCGGACCTGGACGCCCGCAGCGACCTGTTCTCATTCGGCATCATCCTTTACCTGATGCTGACCGGGCAGAAGCCTTTCATGGGTGATTCAGCCGCGGTGATGTTCAAGATTGCCTACGCGGATCCGGTCTTGCCAAGTACCCTGAACCCCAAACTGACGCCCGCGCTCGATTACCTTATCCTGCGTTGCCTCGTCAAAGACCGCAACAAGCGATATGGCTCGGCCCGAGAACTGCTCGGCGACCTTGACGACATTCAAAACGGTCGCCCTCCGCGTTCACAGGCCGGTTTTTCGCAAATGGATTTGAAGACTGCTGAGCCCACTATCATTGCAGGAAAGCCGCTCAGCATTCCACCTCCGGCGGCAACTCTGCCTGCCCGGCAAAAAAGCAGGGCGCGCCTTGCGACCCTGGTCGCGACTCTCATGGTTTTGGGAGGTTTGATCGGCGCGGGTGCGTGGAGGTTAGGCCGGCGAGGGCCATCTCCGCCGTCGGCGGCTTCCACAAGTGGAACTTCGCCAGCCCTTCCTCAGCCCCCACCCGGTCAGGGACACGCGGCGCCGGGTCTGCCACCTGCTGCGCCTGGGGGAGAATCAAGCGCCGCTATGCAAGGTGGGACGGAGGCCAGGGAGATCGCACCGGGCGGTAGAAAAGTGACTTCGAAGCGCGGTTCCGCAACTTCAGCCAAGGCCGCTCCTCAGGAAATCAGCACCGCAAGCGCGGTCGCGGCATCAACTCCAACAGGCGCCGAGTCTCCAGCGGGGAAGTCTGGGCGCTCGTCCCTAACCCCTGCGTCCGCGACGAAAGCCGCCTCGCGAGACAGAATTGTTCAACTGGTCTGCAAGCACGATCTGAAGGAGGGAACCCTGACCGTCTCAAGCGGTGGCCAAGTGATCTTTGAGGGAACTCTGAAAGGGAAGAAGAAAGGCGGCTTTCTGGGTATTAAGGGTGGCTTCGCCGGGACCTTCGCAAGGAGTATCCAGATCCCTACTAGCGCTCAAGACCTGACCGTGCGCGTGGTCACGAAAGATGGTTCAACCGACCTCAGCCGGATGACCGCCCCGCCTCCCACTGGAGGGGCCATACCCATGCTGCAAGTCGAAGTCAACCTCAACAAGCTGGCCCTCAACTGGCAAGCCCCCACCCAGCCCGTGCGTCAAGGAGCGGCGGTAGGCAGTAACCAGTAGGCAGAAGGCAGAAAGCAGTAGGCAGAAGGCCGTAAGCAGCAGAAGGCGGGCGAGGTTGTGCATAGTCCCGCCGCGGCGGGTCCGTCGTCAGTTGTGGAACACAACCCCACCGCTGGGCGCTTTGTTGCAACGGACCACGGACAACCGGCCATGCGGTAGTGGGGTCTTTTAGCTTGTTCGTGACCTCAATCTCGGCGCCCTCAACGCTCGCTTGGCTTATCGTCGTTGTTGTGGCAGAATGTGTGCGAATGGCGCCGGATAAAACTAAAGAAGAGATCGGGGCCGCTTTGTCGGCTTTGTCCGCTGACCCGTCACTGGGTTACCTTGCCGTAACAGCCAAGCCCGAAAATCCCATCCGCGACAGGGTGGCTTGGCACTTTCACCAGAATTTTCCATCCTTAATCGCCGCCCGCGAGTACACGGTTAACTCTGAGCGAAACCCCGATGGCTCAAAGAGGGTAGACCTGGCTCTCCTAGAACTCAACGACGCTGCACTCCGGAAGGTCGCGCTCGTGGAGTTCAAGGCCATGATCGCGCCCGACCCGTTAAGCAATCAGGAGCATCCGTTGATGGTGTCCTTGGTAGGCGACCTGGAAAAACTTCGTCGCCTCTCCCGTGTTCCACGATTCGGCGTGATGTTGATGGTCCACATCGAAGATGTCGAGCGGCTCATCCAGTATGGCCGCGCCGTCAAATTTATGGACAGTTTCCGCAGGTGGGCCAAGGAGCCTGATGCGCTTGAAAAGGCAATTGAGATCACCTCGGAGTTTTTCGACCGCGCCACATTCAACGTAAGTCCGTTAACAATCAACCTTGGATCGGTATGGGGCGCAGGGATCAAGCTGACCTCCTTCATTCTGGAACCGCGATGAATGCGCTGGTCGGCTTGGAGTTTTGATCACGGTAGGCGTATCCGGTCAGATCCAGACCGCGCAGGAATCATTCAATGCGTTTCCATTAAGTAACTTGACCCCACTACCGGCCATGCAAATAAATCGACGGCCCGTCGCTACGCATGCTACCATTTCATGGTTCGGTGAGTCTGTTCGGGAAGGAACCAGAGCATCGAACCTGTCAGACTTCGGGCTCTGTGCGACGGATGTTCGCGAACCCCGCCAGGTCCGGAAGGAAGCAACGGTAACGAGCCTCTCCGAGTGCCGCAGATCAACCCGAAGTCTGACCCAACCTATTTTGGATTTTAGATTTTGGATTCGAGCATGATACATGGGTCCAGCCTGAGCCTTGAGCGCAAATCCAAAATCTAAAATCCAAAATCGTCCTCTCCCATGTCCTACCAAGTCATAGCCCGCAAGTACCGGCCTCAGGTCTTTGAGGATGTGGTGGGCCAGCGTCTGATCACCGACACCCTGAAAAACGCCATCCTCACCGAGCGCGTCGCACACGGGTATATTTTCTCGGGCGCGCGAGGCGTAGGCAAAACCACCACCGCCCGCGTTCTTGCCAAGGCCCTCAACTGCGCCCAAGGCCCGACGGTCACACCCTGCGGGGAGTGTCCTTCCTGCCAAGAAATCACGGCGGGCAATTCCATTGACGTCCTGGAAATCGACGCGGCCTCAAACCGCGGAATCGATGAAATCCGCGAACTGCGCGAAAACGTGCGCTATCTTCCGGCGCGCGACCGCTACAAGATCTTCATCATCGACGAAGCGCACATGCTGACTACTGAAGCGTTCAATGCGCTGCTGAAAACCCTGGAGGAGCCTCCGCCCCGTTCGCTGTTCATCCTCGCCACCACAGAGCCACATAAACTCCCCTCCACCATCCAGTCGCGCTGCCAGCACTTCTCCTTCCGGCTGCTCGAATACCAGGAGATCTTCTCGCGCTTGCAATGGGTCTGCGCGCAGGAAAACATCAAGGCGGACGAAGGCGCCCTCAGCGCCGTCACCCAGGCTGCCGAAGGAAGCATGCGCGATGGCCTTTCTCTGCTCGACCAAGTCATCGCCTCCTGCGGAAACCAGCTCGAGGAAACGCGCGTCCGCCAGGTGCTGGGCGTGGTCCCCACCCAGTTGCTGAATAACATGGTGGAGGCCATCCACGCGGGGGACTCGCGGCGAGTTCTCGAGCTGTTGGGGCAGCTTGCGACGGAAGGTTATGAACTCGCGCATTTCTGCGCAGAACTCATCCGCGCCGTGCGCAACTTGATGGTGGCCAAGAGTTGCGGGGCGGAAAGCCCGCTGGTGCAGGTGGCGAGCGAGGAGCGGGCGCGGCTGGCGGAGCTGGCCAACCTTTTCGGCGAGGAAGACCTGGCTCGCTTCTTCAACCTCCTCTTGCGCACCGAAAGCGAAATGCGCTACTCGCTCCAACCGCGCTTTCACCTGGAACTCGGGTTGATGAAGCTGGTGCACGCCCGGCGTCTTGCCTCACTCGAGGTGTTGCTGGCGCAGCTTGGCCAGCCTGGCTTGGTGGAGAAGACGATGGGAGCAGCGCCCAAAAACCTGGGCCCAGGTCCCGTTCGTTCCGTCCCGCTCAAGACCCAGGCGGCTGCACCGCCACAGGAAAGCGTTAAGTCGCCGGTGGCTCCTGCGCCGCCGAGCACAGCGGTGGCCGCGCCTATGGCCGCAGTAGAAACGGTTCACCCCCCAGCCGCCGTTTCGACGCCGGCGGAAGATGCTCGGCTCTCCTCCATCAAAGCCGCTCTATTCGACCAATCCAAGCGGTTTCTGAGCAGTTGCCTGGATCATTTGTCCGGCTGGCGGTTCGAAAACGGCGAGGTCCGTTTTACTTTCGCGCGCAAGGACTCCTTGTACGCGGATCTTTTGAAGGCCCGCGAACAACAGGAGACGTTGCGGGCGGTGTGCGCCCAGGTGCTCGGCCAGCCCGTCAGGATTTATGTTACACTTGAAGAGCAGGGAGCCGAGGCTCAGGTCCCTCGGCTCAGCGCACGCGAGCGGGCAGAGCGCGACCCAGGGGTTGAAGCTTTCAGGAAGAAGTTTGATGGCGCCTTGGTGGACGTCCAAGACCTCAGCCGGGAGTGAGCGATGAAAAATCTGCAACAGATGCAACAAATGCTGAAGCAAGTCCAGCAGTTTCAGGAGCAGCTCCAGAAGCAATTGGACGAACTCGAAGTGCAAGGCTCGGCGGGTGGCGGCATGGTGAGCGTCAAAATGAATGGCCAGAAGCAACTCAGCGAAGTCCACATCGAATCGGAGCTTTTTGCATCCCATGACCTCGAAATGTTGCAGGACCTCATCCTGGTTGCCGTGAATGACGCAACCCGGAAGGTGGATGAACAACTCGCCAGCCAAATGGGAAACCTGGCGGGTGGGCTCAACATCCCCGGCCTGACCTGACGGGGGAAGAAACTGGAAAATGGAAAATGGAAACTGGTCTGACGCCGTCCCACCAAGCGCCAGTTTCCAAGTAGCGCTTTTCCAGTTTCCAGTTTCTATTTTGGGTTCGGGAACCTGGAAATTGGAAAATAGAAACTAGAAACTGGTCTGACCTCATCCCATCGAGCGCCAGTTTCCATTTTCCAGTTTCCATTTTCTAGTTTCCAGTTTCGATTCCCATGAGAGACTACGCCGAGCCTTTGGCTCGCCTGATTGACGAGCTGAAACGCCTTCCTGGCATCGGGCCGAAGTCGGCGCAGCGCCTTGCTTTTCACCTGGAGCGCGTGCCGCGCGAGGAGGCCGAGCGCCTGGCGGGCGCCATACTCGACGTCAAAGACAAGATCAAGCTCTGCAGTGTTTGCAATAACCTCACCGAAGCTGATCCCTGCGAATATTGCTCCGATTCCCGCCGCGATCCCGGAGTCATTTGCGTGGTGGAGACACCTTACAATGTGCTTTCGGTTGAGAAAACGCGAGAATTTCACGGGCTGTATCACGTCCTCCATGGCCTCCTCTCGCCTTTGCAGGGCATCGGTCCCGAGCAGTTGAAGCTCAAGAACCTGATCGAGCGGCTGAAATCCGGCAAGGTCAAGGAACTCATTATTGCCACCAGCCCCACGGTGGAAGGCGAAGCCACTGCCGTTTACCTTTCCAAACTCCTCAAGCCCCTGGGCGTGAAGGTGACGCGAATCGGCATGGGCATTCCCGTCGGCTCCGAACTCGAATTCGCCGATGAGATCACGATGCTCAAGGCCATCGAAGGTCGCCGCGAAATCTAGCCAGCATTTTTCAGCTCCGCAGTGCTGCCCGGCACAAGTCGAGAGTCGAGAGTCGAAGGTCGAAAGTGGACTAACTGATACTACTTTCGGGTCTGTCATGCTGAGCCCGCCCTGCGGTCCCGCCACAGCGGGATTGCCCTGCTGTTGGTCGGCGGAAAAGCCCAGGAAGGATTCGGGACAACGACAAGCAAGACCAGCAGCAAGCTTTCCTGAATCCTTCCCGCTCTGCGGCACCGAATCCTGAATTCTGCGCTTACCTGCGGGCACTATGTCTCTTGACAAGAGGAAAAGGATAGGCTATTGTTCTAGCTTGCGCCGGGCAGGTGTTTATGGCCTTCGGGCAACGCTTGGATCAGGATTCAGGATCAGGATTCAGGAGTCAGGATTCAGGAACAACTCTGGGAACGTGCCAGCCGGCAAGAAAAGCACAGGGAAGTCTGTGCTTCTGCTCAGACAAAACGTCGCGTCTTGTACGAAAGAGAGAAAAAGGATTGTTCAAAAGCGAGGGAACGAAGCGGGAATGTCTATGAAAACAAAGGACCGTCATTCAGCAGCCCGGAACGAAGCGGGAATGTTATAGAAAACAAAGGTAGTTACGCGTAGAAAGCGGTAATGTTGTTGAAAAAACAAGTAGTTAGTGTCTCGTAGGCGGTATGTCGTATGTGGTAGGTGGGGGAATTCTGAATTATGAATTCTGAATTGCCTTCTGCCTTCTCCACAATGCCTTCTGTCTTTGAAGAGCCGCTTGAACATCCGCGGCGTGCCGGAGAAGAGCTCAGGCTGCGACGCTTGCTAAGAACTGCAAGCCTAAACAACAGCATTCAGGATCCAGGGAAAAACGACAAGCGCGGCCCCTGAATCCTGAATCCTGACTCCTGAATCCTGGTCTTCCGAATCCTGCTCTTGCCGCGCTCTTTCTGCCTCTCGTATAATGAAAGTTCGGGCTCACGTGGTTCCCCCCTTGAAGCGATCAGCGCAGGGTTGACGACGAATTCTGCGGCTTTTTACGGGAGTTTTTCACGCTGCCGGCCCGGCGGGTTCGTCTGCGCCGCAAGAGACATTTGATGCTGCGTCCTTTCCGCCCACTCCGACCTTATCTGGCTCGCTACAAAGCTCGTTTTGCGGCGGGCTTTCTCTGTTTACTGGTTTCCCAGTTGGTGGGCGTTATAGTTCCACTCATCATCAGAGCAGGCATTGATGACTTGATGCACGGGGGCACGGCCCGAAAACTGCTTGGCGTGGCCGGGCTACTCCTGGCTGTGGGCGTGTGTAAAGCCGTGCTGCAATTCTGGATGCGCTGGATCCTCATCGGGATATCGCGGGATGTCGAATACGATTTACGCAATGATCTTTTCGCGCACCTGATGCGCCTCTCACCGCGTTACTACACGGAAAACCGCACCGGCGACTTGATGTCGAAGCTCACCAACGACTTGAATGCGGTGCGCAACATGGTGGGCCCGGGCATTATGTATTCGGCGAACACGGTTGTGGTGGGCGTCGCAACCGCTGCTTTGATGCTCCATCTCGACTGGCGTCTCACCCTGTACTCTCTGATTCCCATGCCCCTGGTGTCGATTGGGGTCAAGTTCTTCGGCCAGCAGATTCACGAACGCTTCGAGAAGATCCAGGCGCTCTATTCGGACCTCACGGAACGGGTGCGCGAGAACCTTTCGGGAGTCCGCGTGGTCCGTGCCTTCTGCCAGGAGGAAGCCGAAATGGCGGAGTTCGACGGGATGAACCTGGACTTCGTGGCGAAAAACAAGGGGCTGATCTGGATCACCAGTTTCCTCTGGCCCAGCATGGGGCTGCTCTTTGCCATTGCCTTCCTGCTGGTGATGGTGGTGGGCGGCCATCACGTGCTTGCAGGCAGGATCACGGTGGGAACTTTTGCGGCTTTCAATATCTACCTCACTTACCTGTTCTGGCCCATGGTGGCGCTAGGTTGGGTAACGAACCTTGTGCAGCGCGGCTTAGCCTCACTCGGGCGCCTGATGACCATCTTCGGGTCCAAGCCTGACATTGATGAAAGCGCCGTCCCCGCGCACCCGCTCACCTCGCTGCGAGGTGAAATCGAATTTCGAAACCTGACCTTCAGTTACAACGGCACGCCGGTATTGAAGGACCTGAACCTGCAAATACCTGCCGGGAAGACCGTGGCCATCGTGGGCGCGACGGGTTCAGGCAAGTCCACGCTCGTGGGGCTGATTCCACGGCTTTACGATGCTCCGATGGGATCGCTGCTCATTGATGGTGTCCCGATCCGGCAGATTCCACTCAACACCCTGCGCGAGCACATTGGATTTGTGCCGCAGGAAACTTTCCTGTTCAGCGAAACCATCCGGGAGAACGTCAAGTTTGGCGCGCCGGAGGCGTCGGACGCAGAGGTCGAGCACGCGGCGGAAATATCCAACATCCTGCCGGAAATTCAGGGTTTCCCCAAGGGCTTTGCCACCATGGTGGGCGAGCGCGGGCTTACACTTTCCGGGGGGCAGAAACAACGCACGGCGATTTCGCGGGCGGTCATCCGCGATCCGCGCATCCTGATCCTCGATGACGCGCTCTCGAGCGTTGATACTTATACGGAGGAGAAAATCCTGCGGCATCTCACCGGCGTGATGGCCGGGCGGACCACCATCCTGATCTCGCACCGGGTTTCGACGATCCAGAACGCGGATGAGATCGTGGTGCTGCACGACGGTGAAATTGTCGAGCGCGGCACTCACGAACAATTGTTGGCCCTCAACGGCCACTACACGGACCTTTATAACAAGCAGTTGATTGAGGAAGAGTTGGAGCGGGAAGGCTAGGATTCAGGATTCAGGATTCGGGATTCAGGGGGACGTCATGCAAGGGCACAAAGACTTGATTGTTTGGCAGAAGGCTATGGACTTGGTTGTAGCGATTTACAAGCTTACTAAATCATTCCCAAAGACGGAGGTCTATGGGTTGGGGAGTCAGATGCAGAGAGCGGCCGTTTCAGTTCCGTCAAACATTGCTGAGGGTCACGGCCTGAAGCAAACGCAGGCCTATGCGAGGCATTTGGCGATAGCAAACGGATCGTTGACGGAGTTGGAAACCCAACTGGAAATTGCCCGGCGGCTCGGGTATCTCACTCCGGAGAACGAATCAGTGATCAGTCAAGCCGGTGAAGTGGGACGGATGTTAGCCGGTCTAAGGCGCAGCTTGCAATCTCGCCTTGCCAGCCCTGAATCCTGAATCCCGAATCCTGTTTTTCAAATGGCCGACAGCTTCCACGACGAAGAAATTCTGGGCAAAGCGTACGACTCGCGCCTGATGCGGCGCCTGCTCGTGTACTTGCGGCCGTACTGGCGCATGACGCTGTTTGCCCTGGTGGCCATCCTCCTGTTCGGGATCTTGCAGGCCGTGCCGCCCTATCTGTTAAAGGTCGAGGTGGACCGCTATCTCGACCCGACGGCGCGTGCGGAGCTCCCGAAATTCCTTTCGAGCTTCCTTAGTCCCAACCCGTTGGTGGGCATCACCCAAATCGCGCTGATTCTTTTCCTCCCCACTGTTGTCCTGACCTTCGGCCTGGAGTTTGCGCAGTCTTTCGCGATGCAAGTGGTGGGGCAGCGCGTCATGTACGACATGCGGAAGCAGCTCTTTGGGCACCTCCAGCGCTTGCAGATGAGCTTCTTCGACCGCAACCCGGTTGGACGCCTGGTGACGCGGGTGACCACTGACGTGGATGTGTTGAACGACCTGTTTGCTTCCGGGGTGGTAGCCATCTTCGGCGATATTTTCTCGCTGTTCAGCATCGTGGTGGTGATGCTGGAGATGGATTATAAACTCGCGCTCCTCACCTTCTCGGTGCTTCCCATCATCGTGCTGGTCACCGCTGCTTTCCGAAAGGCAGTGCGCGAATCCTACCGGCGCATTCGCGTGGCCATCGCGCGCATCAATGCCTACTTGCAGGAACACATCACCGGCATGCCCGTGCTACAGCTCTTCAACCGCGAGGAGCGCAGTTTCCGGGAATTCGAGAAGATCAACCGCGCCCACATGGAAGCCTACAAGGACTCCATTCTGGCTTACGGGCTGTTTTATCCGGCGGTCGAGCTTTTGGGCATGATAGCGGTGGCCATCATCCTCTATCTGGGAGGTGGTATGGCATTGAGCGGTCTGGTTACGGTGGGGACAGCCATCGCCTTCATCCAATACTCGCAGCGCTTTTTCCGGCCCATTCAGGACTTGAGTGATAAGTACAACCTTCTCCAAGCAGCCATGGCGAGTTCAGAGCGCATTTTCAAGCTGCTCGACACGCCGGTGACGATTGCGGATCAGGTAGGGGAGGCCTCAGGCTTGCCGCAGAGATTGCGGGGTGAGGGCGCGGGAGCGCAGGGGGCTCTTCTACCTGTTGGCAGCCATTATGTTGCGGACGGGGCAAAAGCGGGAGCGCAGAGCGCTCCCCTACCCGTCGGCTGTGATCACCCTGTTCGGGATGCGGAAGCGGGAGCGCAGGGGGCTCTTCTACCTGTTGGCAGCCATTATGTTGCGGACGGGGCAAGAGCGGAAACGCAGACTGCTCCCCTACCAAGTTCGCTTGTGGAATTTCGTCACGTGGGCTTCGCGTACAGGGATGAGCACCGCGTGCTGGAAAATGTCTCGTTCTCGATCGAAGCCGGGGAGACGGTCGCGGTGGTGGGTCACACCGGCGCCGGCAAGACCACGCTTACCAATTTGCTGCTTCGTTTCTACGACGTGCAAGAAGGTCAGGTGCTGTTTGACGGCCTGGACATCCGCCATCTGCGGCTGCGAGAATTGCGAAGCAATTTCGGCATCGTCCTCCAGGACCCCTTCTTGTTTTCGGGAACCATCGCCAGCAATATTCGTCTGGGCAGCGAGTGGATGGAAGACCGGCAAATCCGCGAAGCTGCACGCCAGGTGGGCCTCCTGGGATTCATCGAGAGTCTGCCAGGAGGTTTTCAGGAACCCGTCAAAGAGCGCGGCGCTACGCTTTCAGTGGGTCAGAAGCAATTGCTCTCCTTTGCTCGAGCGCTCGCTCACAACCCAAGAATCCTGATCCTGGACGAAGCCACCTCGAGCGTGGATCCCGAGACGGAACATTGGCTGCGGGAAGGTCTGCGCTGTCTGATCGAAAACCGCACTTCGCTGGTCATCGCGCACCGATTATCCACCATTCAGAACGCCAGCAAGATCGTGGTCATGCATAAAGGGCACGTCCGTGAAGTGGGGACGCACCAGGAGTTACTCCAGAGACAAGGGATTTACTTCAAGCTTTATCAGCTTCAGTATAAGGACCAGGAAGTGTCCGTTGCTCATAGTCCGTAGTCCGTTGCCCGTTGTCAGTTGGCAGCCGTGCGGCATCATATTCGGCGGTTTCGGGCCGCGGACAACTGACCACGGACCACGGACGGCTTGGCAGCTCACCCATGTCGAGATTTTGCCTGATGATGGTAGCTGGCGAACGCTCCGGCGATATTTATGGAGCTGAACTCGCCTCCGCCTTGCGGGCCCGCCTGAACAACGCGGAGATTTTTGGCTGCGGCGGCGAAGCGATGCGCCTGGCCGGGGTGGACACCGTCGTGGACGCCCACCAACTCACCATGATCGGCATAACGGAGATAGTCGGCGGACTGCCGCGAGCTTACCGCGCCTTCCACGCTTTGCTCGAGGAAGTGGATAGACGCCGGCCTCAGCTTGCCGTGCTGATTGATTTTCCCGATTTCAACTTGCGCCTGGCCAAACAGCTCAAGAAAAGAAAAATTCGTGTCATCTACTTCGTAAGTCCACAGATCTGGGCATGGCGGAAGAGCCGGCTGAAGCAGCTCAAAGCTCGTATCGACAAGATGCTTTGTATTTTTGACTTTGAGGAGGCCATCTATCGCGCAGCCGGGATTCCGGTGGAATATGTCGGGCATCCTCTGGTCGATCTGGTGCGGCCGCACATGACGCGGGAACAGTTCTTTTCCGCGGTAGGGCTGGAGCCAGCAACGGCGACGGTGACGTTGTTGCCCGGAAGCCGTGAGAAGGAAGTGAGCAATATCTTGCCGACGATGCTGGAGGCCGCTAATCGGCTTTCCCTGACCCACAAGGTCCAGTTTGTAGTTGCCGTTGCGCCGACGCTGGACACCCCATGGTTGGAAAAGGCTGTGCTCGAATGCTCCGCTGGCAAGGCAACAGTCCGCGCCGCCACCCACGCCACCTATGATGCCCTCCAGCATTGCGAGGTGGCCATCGTCGCCAGCGGCACAGCCACGATCGAAGCGGCCCTGTGCGAGCGGCCCATGGTGGTGGTTTACCAAGTCTCTCCGCTCACGTGGCTGCTCGGCAAGTTACTTGTCGATGTCCCCTTTTACAGTATGGTCAATATTCTTGCCGGAAAGCCGGTGGTTCCCGAACTCATTCAGAGTGATTTCACTGCTGCGAACGTCGCCAGTCGGGTAGAATACTTACTTGATCATCCCCAAGCCTGCGAGGAGATGAGGAAGGAGTTTCGGACCCTCAAGTGCCATTTGGGGCCGGGAGGGGCTATCGAGCGGGCAGCCGATGCGGTGGCAGGAATGTTTCAGTCTGGCGTGTCAGCCGGTCAAACCTCCTAAGGCGTCCGCCGCCCGCTGGGTAAGTATTCCACGATATGCAACTTGTTGGCTTGGCGGATAATCCAACCTAATTGTCGGGCTTGCGAGGCTAGGATTCGGGATTCAGGAGGACCAACTTACAGTCTTGCCTAGCGAGCCCTGAATCCCGAATCCTGAATCCTGAATCCTGTTTCAACGTTTGAAACTCTTCGAGCGCCGCAACGTCAACGGTTATTTGAAAGACTTCACCCGACGCCGGAATTAGGGGCGAAGAGACTGGAGATACTCGCCGGGTCGAGGGGAGCAATTTATGAAATATCTTGGGGCCGGAAGTGGGGCCAAATTTCTCAGTAGGTTCTGCGGTTTCCAAAAACTGCTGGTCACTGCAGTACCTTTGCTCTTGACGCTCGAGCTAATCCAGCCGGCCAGTTTTGCACAGTCATCTGCGCCTCGGTTCGAGGTGACGAAGTACACCATCGCGGCGGAACTCTTCCCTTCGCAACACCTCATCTCGGCGAATGTCCGCATTGATTTCCTCCCTCGTGCCGACTTCACCACGATGAGCTTCGATCTCCACAGCGGCTTGCGAGTTGACAGCGTAAAGGATGCCTCCGGCAAGGATCTCAATTTTCGGCAAGAGGGTCTCAACCTCTCTGTCGATTTCCTGAACCCCGTTCCACAGGGGAAAGCTTCTTCGATCACGGTCAAGTATGGTGGCCTCCTGGCTTCCGCCGACGGCAGTCCGGTTGAGAACCTGAAGTTAGCGTACATCGGGCCGGAGGGTAGTTATCTCCTCTATACGGGACGGTGGTTCCCCGTAAGTGAATACGGGGTGGGCCGCTTTGCTGCCACCATGCAGATCACGGTGCCTTCAGACGAAACGGTGATTGCCTCCGGTCGAGCTTCCACACCGGCGCGCGAGGCCGGCAAGGTTACGTACACCTACCAATATGATCAGCCATCGTTTCCGGGGACGGTCATTGCAGGGCACTACGTGGTCCAACCGGCGACGGCCGTGGGCGCAGACATCACTCTCTACATGAAGCCCGGCCATGAAAGCTTCGCCGCCAGTTACGGAGAAACGGCTGCCAAGATTATGGCTTTCTATTCCGACAAGTTTGGGCCTTTACCCAGCGGCCACTTGGCCATTGCGGAAATCGAAGAGGGGACCGTGGGCGGATATACGGCGCCTGGCCTGTTGGTGCTGGCCTCACGCGGCTTTTCCACTCAAGTGAACTACCGGTTGCTGGCGCACGAGATTTCCCACCAATGGTGGCGGTGTCTGGTCAGTCCTGCTTCACTCGACGACATGTTTCTGGACGAAGGGCTGGCGACCTATTCCGCCGCGCTCTACGTGCAGCAGGCCGCCGGTGACACAGCGTTTGAAGACCTCATGCGGGAAGTGGAGGTGGGAGCGCTCACCCACGAGGAGGTTGTCCCCATCGCCCAATCAGCGCGCTTGCACGAGTTCACGCCGGAATACCAGTCGATTGTTTTCCAGAAAGGCGCGATGGTGTTCCACATGTTGCGCTGGATTGTGGGTGACGAGGCGTTTTTCAAGACGTTGCAGGCCATGAGCCAGCAGTATGCCTGGAAGTCAATTTCCACGGACGAGTTTCAAAAGTTGGCGGAGAACGCTTCCAAGCAGAACCTGACGTACTTTTTCGCGCAATGGGTGAGCTCGACCGGCGTCCCGCAATTCAAGCGGACATGGGCTGTTTACAGAACTGCGAAAGGCTATCAGGTGATGGGCAAGATCACGCAGGACCTGGACCTGTTCCGCATGCCCGTCGAGGTCCGCGTCATTACCGAAGGCACAAAGCCTGTGAACGACCGCGTGGATATGGTGGGCACTACTGCGGATTTCACGGTGAACACGCGTACCAGGCCGCTGCGCGTCCTGGTCGATCCGGCCAGCCGGATACTTAAATACGACGAAAATATCAAGACCCAGGTCGAAATGGCGCGCGGCGACCAACTTTCCCAGGAGCAAGCTTACCTGGAGGCTGTCAAACAGTATCAGGCGGTCCTTGAACTCAACAAAAACAGCTCGCTCGCTCACTACCGAATAGGTGAGATCTTCTTCAAGTTGCGGAACTACACCGCGTCGATGGAGGAGTTTCGGCGCGCCCTGGATGGGGATATGGACCCGAAGTGGCTCGAAGTGTGGAGTCACCTGAAGCTGGGAGAAATCTTCGACGTAACAGGACAGCGCGACCGGGCACTTAATGAATACCAGCGCGCCTTGCAGACCAACGACAACACGCAGGGCGCCCTGGACGAGGCCAACCGGTACGTCAAGAAGCCTTACACCCAAGAAACAAAATAGGCCAGTTGAAGGTGGAAGCGTTTGGCAGGCATAAGATTCCGATATCGACTGTCAGAGGCTAATACTTCCGTGTTTCAATCCCGTGAGCCTGGGTGAAGTGATCCCCCGATGTTGGACAAGAACCTTGAAGATGTTCCCCATCCCTTCAGGATGAATCAGCCGTTTTAGTTTCAGCCTGGCTTTGAGGTTTTCCACCTCGCTCGCGCCCGGTTCGTAAAGGTCCGCGAATTCGTTCCCTTCACCCAACGCCAGGAGGAATCTCTGTTGGCTGGTGAAGCCCGTGAGTTCCAGTCCCGCATCCTTTCCTGTGTCGATCAAGGCGCTGAAGTTCACATGCGCGGTCAAGTCGAATTCTCCGGGGGCGCTGAAGAAGTCCTCCGATGGCAAGTGACCGCGGTAGGCAAGCAAGGTCCCCTGAGGCCGGTCCTCTACGTAGAGGTATTTGGCCAAGTCGCCGTAATCAACCGTGATAACAAAGCCCCGGATGAGTTTCTCGGCAACCGACCGCATCCATTGGGTGGCTATCAGGTTCACCTCCACGCGACAGCCTTCTTCAAGCGGGTTGGGGTAACCCGCCACCGCAGCGGCAATAGCCGGGTTGCGGATGGGGCCGAGCTTCTCACAGAGTTCGTCGCCTTGGGCGGCAACGTAAACTTCCCTCAGATGCCCGCCTGCCCTGGTGACCACGGCAACCGGAAAGGCATCAACCAGCTCGTTTGAAAAAAAGCATCCGGTGATGGGCGCAAGCTGCTCGAGGTTCTCGAGGAGGCGGACCGTTCCTTCAAGACCTTCTTCCGCCAGCCGCTCCCTGACGCGAGCACATTGCCTTGGGCCGGGCTCGATCGCCGCGTAGTCGAGCGCCGAAGCGAAATCCGGCAGGACGCACTTCACCCAGTCGAGGAAATCCCGCGCAAAGAGCCCGCGCCCTGCGCCCATCTCAACCCACGAGAACCGCGAGGGACGAACAAGCATTTCCCACATCTCGGCTGCTTGGCGGGCGACCAAGCGAGCGAAAATGGGGTGGAGGTCCGGGCTGGTGAAGTAATCACCCCCGACGCCGGTGCGGTCTCGCCCTTGTGTGTAATACCCGTACTGCGGATGATAAAGGCACAACGCCATGAAGCGCTCAAAGGTAATAGCGCCCGTGCGCCGCAGGGTATCGAGAAGCAGCCCTTTCAGAGGTGTGTCACTCAAGGAGAAGTTGCATCAGTGCGGCCGGTTTTCCGGCTTCAACACGTAATCACCTGCGCGGTCGCCTGGAACGAGCACCCAGCCCTTTTGCGGAACCAGCGTCCAGCCCTCGCCTCGGAGGGGCTGAGCACTCAAGTTATGGGGTGCGGGCACCTGCAGCCGCACAATCAGCCCAGCTTTCCGTACCATCAGGACTCCGCCCGGGGCGTCGAGTGTTCCCCAATCGTCGGTAACGCGCGAAGACAAGTAGATGGTGTTCGAATCATCGAGAGGCACAACTTCGTTTGGATCAAACCCATAGTTGAAGGTTTTTCCCAGCGGGAGAATGAGCAGGGGACCTGCAAGGAAATTGGCGCGAAATTTCGCCAGGCGCTCACGGAAAGCATTTTCGCGCTCCGTCTCTGTTGCGATCACGAAGTCACCGTGATAGGCGTGAGCCCTTTCGAGCGCCTGGTCGGCCGAGACGGCCACAGGCCCAAGTTTGTAGGCGGCCCGGATCAGCGCCGCAAAGTCGGGGTCCGTCTTCACCCGAGAGCGCCACTCCATACCGGAGGAATCGAGCAGCGCGCCGTAGGCAGGACCGGAAACGTAAGCAAAGCTCCGCGCCAGGGTCAACTGCCCACGCGCCTGCCGCAGACCGCATGCCGCTACCACGACCATTTCGGAGATCGATCGCGTGCTGAGCCTCACTCCCGTGTATTCGGCAAGCCCTTCATTCATTTCCAACCCGCGTTCTTCCTCGGCGGCCTTTGGGAAGAGCGACTGGCGGTAAGCACGGAAGGCCAGGGCATCATCCAGAGACTGCTTTCGCTGCGCCCCGTTTTCTTCCAAGGCGACTTCGAGCGCTCTCCACTCTAACAGCAGCCAGACGCGCCCGTCCCGCGATTCGAGGTGCGCGTTGGCAGGGCTGCTAGCCTTCATGCCCGGGTCATCCTGGATGCGATGAAAGCACTCGTGCATCATCAGCCGCGCTCGGCGGTCTGGGTCTTCCGGCAGGGGCCAGGCTATCATCGTCCAGTGCACTCCCCCCCAATCCATTGCCGTGTTCGCAACGATCACGTCCGGGGGTAACTTCCCCACAAAGACTTTTCCGCTTCTCGCCAGCCGCCCCGCGGTGTCGGCCTGGTTCGCGACCGCCTCGTGGCTCTCCGGATCAACCAGGATCATCGCGCCGTAGATTGGCACACCCCAAAGACGGCCATCATCCTGGCGTGAGATGGCCTGGGCCTCCTCGAAATACCGTGCGGCACGCTCCGCATCGACGGTGGGCTTCGCAGCGGGCGCGGCGGCAACGATCCCCGCGCTGAGGACTGCCAGGATGAAAGCTCCCTTCAACGGACTCCCTCCGATTTCATGGGGTCTTCGCTACCGGCCGACCGGTTAGCTGCTGGTACGTTTCCTCAAACACTTTGAGCGTCGTATCATCGTAAAGGACGAAGTGGATTTTTTCCAGACTGGTGCGCATCTTGATGTGCTCCAGGACCACCTTCAGCATAATCTGCGCGCACTGTTCGGCTGGGAACCCTGCTGCGCCGGTTCCCAGCGCCGGCAGCGCCAGGCTTTTGATCGTCTTCTCTTCGGTGCGAAAGAGAGTCTGTCTCGTCGCAAGCCGTATTGATTCCGCTGTCGCCTTCTCACCGGGTCGCATAGTTGCGGCGTGAATCACATAAAGCGCCCTGAGGTTGCCGGCCGTCGTAACTGCGGTGGCGCCCAAGCGGATGGGGGCGAGGCGTTCGCACTCTTCCTGGATCCGCTCCCCGCCCTTGCGCCGTACGGCTCCCGCGACCCCGGATCCCATGGCCAGATCCGTATTCGCTGGGTTGACGATCGCCTCAACCGCCATGTCAGTGATGTCGGCTTTAGAGATGTAGATTTTCGTTGGCATTTTGGACCTTCAGTTCCGTGAGACTCCGGAACAAAGATAGCGCACCGTCTGTCGCGGCGTGACATCAAGCGTAAGGATAGCTGACGGCTGGGCGCTTGGCTAGCGGCAAATGCGGCACGTTGAGCCCCGGCTGAAGGTAATCGGGTAATTCACGGTGTAAGTCTTGTAGGGAGGCTCTACCCTTCCGCTGTCGCGGCCTCAGGCCGTACGCGGCCGCCCCTACCTGGGTTGCGCGGCCAGCTCGCGGCACTTGGCAACGAACTTCTCAAATAGCTTGCGCGGCTCGGGTTGGTCAACCATCTCTTCCGGATGCCACTGAACGGCTATCAGGAACGGATAGGCATCGGCGGATTCCACCGCCTCCACCAGTCCATCCTCGGAATGAGCCGTCACTTTGAGTCCCCGCCCCAGACGCTTGATGGCCTGGCGGTGCAGGCTGTTCACACGGCAACTACCCTTGAACGTCTCCGCCAGCCGCGATTCGGGATCAGTCAGGGTGACGACGTGAGTCGGCTCGGGGCGTGGTGCGGACTGCATGTGTTCACGCTCGACCGGAGCTTCCGAGTTCAAGTCCTGGTAGAGCGTTCCGCCGAACTTCACGTTGATCATCTGGATGCCGCGGCAGATGCCCAGGATCGGCAGCCGGTGACGGTGCGCCCGATCAAACAGCTCAAATTCAAAGGCATCCCGTTTCGCGTCAATCTGAAAGAGGCCTGGATATTTGACCGCTTCCTCATAATACTTGGGGTTGATGTCCTTCCCGCCGGTAAATAGCACCCCATCGTAGCCTTTGATGTTGGGGATGGAAGGGTGGGAGGGCGAGACCACCTCAACCTCCTCCGGCTTCACCCCAACGGCGAGGAGCGCCTTGTAGTATGGGGATTCGGAGCCTTTGGTTTTTTCCTTGTCGGAAACAGAAATTGCAATCTTCATCTCCGCGTCTCCTTCCGATCCCTAGCAGACCAGCGTTGACCTGTCTGACCAATTTACATCAGGATGGCCGCAGGTGGAAACCCTGGCGGAACAATTTTTCCTGCCGGTGGGGGTGGGGCGCGAGCGGAAGATTGGGCGATTGTTTACTTGACGCAGGAGGTGTGCTAAGGTTTGTTAACTGGCTTGCGGCCAGCTTGCGCGAGTTTTTTGTCAATCGCTTCCCGCAAGACTTTATCTCTTTCAGGAGCGACAATGAAGTAATCGAAAAGGTCTGTTACTACCTTTAGCGTCCAATCTGCTTCTTCCCGCCCTACGTTGATGATCTGGGCTTGATCGTTTTCCATTGTGTGGGCAGCAAAATCCCCTATTTCACGTAAGTAATGCCTGGACTGTTGGGCTGTTTAATGAGGAGAACAATAACGAACACCGACACAAAATATGGTTCCCAGTTACAACTGAACCTGACGGTTTCCTAAACGTACCGAATAGCGATCCTGAGCAATTTGGATTTCACGAGGCTTGGCAATTCGGTGTCTTGCCGGGCCGTCCCGAGAATCGCTGGAGAGTACACGGAATTTTAATTGACGACACCTTCTTCATTGTGTGGCTTGACCCAAAGCACGAATTGTACCATCACGACAATTGAATTAAATACAGCTTCGCAGCAAGTTTGCGTCAGCTCTTAGCCTGTTTGCGTAAAGTACATACTTCCGGAAGATTGCTCTTGACTTTCGCTTTTTGTTCGCCTATCATTGAAGCGCTCGAAAAGACCCGGCGCCGTGCTCAGGCGCGGCGCTCCGTGGCCTCTGGAGATTGGGGAAAGGATTGGACCTGGAGTTTGCCGATGGCAGAGGAAGGATTGTTATCTTCGGAATCGCAGGGCGACCTGTTCCGCTCGGGGCAAGAGCCCGCTGCGACAGGGGCGCTGGCGAAACCTGTAAGCACCGGCACTCGAGCTCTTCATTACGAGCCCGTCAAATTCATCAACAGCGAGGGCAGGGCAAACCTGGCGCTGGCGCGAAAAGCCGCAGAGTCGAAAATCGGATCTGCTTTACA
Source organism: Terriglobia bacterium (assembly GCA_050012175.1). Lineage (GTDB taxonomy): Bacteria > Acidobacteriota > Terriglobia > UBA7540 > UBA7540 > CAVROP01. Next base: position 146,679 of record JBEKHR010000002.1, read on the forward strand.
GCCGGCTGCAGATACGAGGGCGACGCATGGCGGAGTAAATCCGCCTCTACGTGGCGATGTGAAATCGCCGCTACAGGGCGAGGCGAAATCGCCACCCCATAGGCCGTGGACGCTGCCGCCGCAAGGTCTGGCGGTCTTCCATGGCGATAAGGACACGGCGCGGCTCAGCCACTATTTTTTGCCGCGCCTGCTGCTTCAGGGGAAACGAGTTCTGATGCTGGACGGCGCCAACTGTGCCGATCCGCGCCTGCTGGAGCGCCTGGCTCGCCAGCGCCGCGTGCCCTTCGAGCAATTCAGCCGGCAAATCCAGATTGCCCGCGCCTTCACCTGTTTCCAGCTTACCGAACTGATTGCGCGCGTACCGCGGCTTTTAACGGACTTTCCCGCTGAGCTGCTGATCGTCACGGCATTTCCCGAGCTCTACTACGACGAAGATGTGCGCGACTGGAACGCGCGGGTAGCGTTCGAACAGGCGCTGGCGGATTTACAGCGTTTGGCGCGTAGCGGTGATTTTACCCGTAGGGGCACGCCATGGCGTGCCCCTACCGTGGCGGTGTTTTCCTCGGCCACCACGTTCATGCCCTCTCCAGCACGTAGACGGTTTTTTGAAAAGGTCTGCGCGGCAGGATCGGAGGTCTGGCAGTTCAATTCGAACGCAGAGGGAAAACTTGGGCTGGTGTGCAGCAAACGCATAGTCCCTCGGAATTCGCTGTCATCCTGAGGAAGTGACCCCTCACCCGGCCCGCGACGGCTGGTGAAAGCGCCGTCGCGGTCCACCCTCTCCCCTTGGGAGAGGGCCTGGAGTTTCTACATTTTTCACGCGGCAGGAATCTGAACGGGGGCACGTTGGGATGGCGGGCCAATCATTCAATGAAGCAATGACTCAATGACTCAATGATCCAATGATTCAATTGCAGGTGATTTATGGGTCGGACGGTTTCAACGTTTAGGGATTTGATCGAGCAGGAACTCCAGAACTGGGAGCGGGTGTTTGGCCGGGCGCTGCGGCAGGAGGAGCGGGTGTACTTCGAGGCGATGTTCAACCGCGTGCGCCTTTACATCCAGGCCTGCACCTACGAGTTTCCCGTGCACGCCATGGATGCGATCAACGTGGCAGTAGGGCTTGACCACGAGATTCGTTTGCGCGCCCTCGAAGCGCGCTTGGGGATTAACCTCGATGCTCAGTGGATGGATTCTCGACCTCTACCCCTGCCCCGAGGGAATGGTGCTGTGGCTGGTGGAGCCGGACCGGAAACGCCGCCGGCTGATTGACCGGTCGTTCACGCCGTGTTTTTACGTGCACGGCCCGGAGTTGCGGCTCACGCCTCTGGCGCAGGTCCTTGCGGCGCGCGCGGCGGTGAGGTGTGCATTGACCGAGAAGACAAATATCTGGGACGGCGGCGAGCTTCGCGTGCTCGAGGTCGCGGTGCACCACCCCACACAGTTTGCGGCCCTGGTGCGCTTCGTGCACCAATACGATTCCAGCTTGCGGCTTTACAACTCCGACTTGATGCTGGCGCCAATGTATTGCTGGGAGAAGGGCGTGTTTCCGCTGGCGAAGGTGGAAGTCGAGGTAGGGGAGGGCTCGGCCCTCCCGCCCTCATCCACCGTGGCAGATCGGACGCAGGGCCGGGGGGAGCCCAGAGAGCGCCCCTACCAAAACCGGGCGGGCACGAGGCCCGCCCCTAAAGTTCGCGCCCTCAAGAGTTGTGATGACGAATGGGCGACCGACTATGAGCTGCCTCCGCTTCAGATCATGCGGGTGCGGTTGGAAGGTCTCTCCAATGTTGACCCGCAGCATGGCCGGCGGGGCGCGCTGGAAGTGGAAATTGACGGCGAGTGGCAGGTGCTGGACGATTCCGAGGAGCCGGTAGCGGTGGGGTTCGAGCGCCTGCTGCGCGCCCACGACCCGGACATGATCTTGAGCGAGTGGGGTGATTCGACGCTGTTTCCAGCGCTGCTCCGGCAGGCCCGGAAGCTGGGCCTTACGCTCTCGCTCAACCGCGACGCGCATCCCGTGGAGCGCCGCCGCGCGCGCAGTTACATGAGCTACGGGCGCATCCTCTTCAAGGGGAGCACTACCACGCTGTTCGGGCGCCTGCACGTGGACACGCAGAACTCCTTCGTCGCCGATCAGTGCGACCTGGAGGGTTTGTGGGAGCTCACGCGCGTCACCAAGCTGCCCGTGCAGTATTGCGCCCGCACCACGACGGGCACCGGCATCTCCTACATGCAGATGGAGCTGGCTTACGGCGACGGCGTGCTGATCCCAGAGCAGAAAGCTGAACCCGAAAGCCCCAAGCATCCGGACGAACTCCTGAGGGCGGACCGCGGTGGATTGGTTTTCCTGCCGCGTCTGGGATTTTTTACCAACGTGGGCGAACTCGACTTCATCAGTGAGTTCCCGAGTATCATGGCGCGGTTCAATATTTCGCCGGAAACCGTCAATTGCGGCTGTTGCCCGGAAGCGCCCCGCATCCCGGAACTCGGCTATCGCATCTGCCAGCGGCGACGTGGAATCAACAGTCGCGTGGTAGAGCGGCTGATCCAGAAGCGGCAGGAATACAAGCGCGAGATGGCGGCCGACCGGAAGGGCGGGGTTTTAACCCCGCCCTTCCCAATTCGTGGTGAGGAATCCAGGTTAGCGCCACTTCCGCTTTCTGAAGTTGCGGTTTTCCAATCTGAAGCAGCCGGAAAAGCCGAAAGTTTGAACTGCCCAACTTACGCGGCAGATTCCCCCGCCGCGCTCCTCGAGCGTCGCCAAGCCGCGAAGCAGCGCCGCGCCGCACTGAAGTGGCTGCTGGTGTGCTGCTTCGGCTACACCGGCTATAAGAACGCCCGGTTCGGCAAGATCGAAGCGCACGAAGCCATCAACGCCCTGGCGCGGGAGAAGCTGCTGGTGGCGAAGGAGACGGCCGAGGCCCGTGGCTACCGCGTCCTGCACGCTCTGGTGGATTCACTCTACGCCCAGAAGGAGGATGCGACGCGGGAGGACTACGAGAACCTGTCGCGGGAGATCGAACAGCGCACGGGCCTGCCCATGGCGCTGGAGGCGGTTTATCGCTACGTCGTTTTCCTGCCCTCCAAACAGTCGCCGGAGATTCCTGTGCCCAACCGTTTCTTCTGCGTGCCGGAGGAGGGCGAATTGAAGGTGCGCGGCCTGGAATGCCGTAAGCACGATACTCCGCCCCTGGTGGCGCGGATGCAGCGTGAAGCACTGGGCGTCCTGGCTGAGGCGCACGACTTCCAGAGCTATGGCCGCAAGCTCGAAGAAGCCCGCGAAGTGCTGGCGCGATATCTGGCGCGGCTGGAGGCAGGAAGCATCAACCTGGAGGAACTCGTCATCAACCGACGCCTGACGCGCTCGCCGCACGATTACAAGCAGGCGAGCGCGACGGCCATCGCGGCCAAACAGCTCGAGCGGGCGGGCGTCAAGTTGCGTCCCGGAGAAACCCTGCAATACATCATCACGGACGCGCAGGCCGAGTTGCCGGATGACCGTGTCCGCGCCTGGACGCTCTGGGAAGGATGGCACGGCTATGACGTGAAGAAATACCAGGAAGCGTTGCGGGAGGCCTTCGAGGCCTTCGAGCACTTTGTCGTCTTGCGCAACGCTCCACGCGGGGCAGCCCTCCGGCCGACCAAGCTGAGCGCTACGCCCGTCGGCGGGGGTGCCGCCACTAGTACCTTTGTGCAGCCACTATTGCTTGACTTTCAATAACCTGTTTCCTTACACTTGCCCCGTAGAAGGGGATTCGCCCACTGGTGGTGCTGTTAGGCACGACCCGCCCGCGGGTCGTGTCCCATTTTGAATGTAGCGCCGACCCCGCGGCTGCGGGGTCGGCAAGTGCTGGCCCCGCCCCTGCGGGACCAGCGCTACGAATCAAATTAGGACAGTACCCGCCCACGCCAGGATTTGAAGGGGAGGAAACCTTTGAGTACAAGAACTCTAAGTGTCGCTGTCGTATGGTTCATTTTTCCAGTGGCGGTTGCGCTGGGCCAGCAAACACCTCCGGCATCTCCCATCCCTGTCGCCGCGCAATCCCAGGTGGATTGCACCGGGTTTATTACGGCAAGTAACGTACCCAAGGATATCATCGTCCTCGATGGCGCCAATAACGATTTGGAATCGGCCCTCCGCCAATTCACGCCCAGGGAATCAATCTATCTTTACAGCCGCAGCAATGGCAAATTCTCAGTCGGCGCGCAATTCTCACTCGTCCGGCCGGCGAAAAACGTCTTCCGCACCACGCGGTATGGCGGTGAACATTGGTCCATCCACGCCCTCGGCAACCCCTATGAAGACGTCGGAAGGGTCCAGGTGACTCGTGTAACTCCAGAGGGGGTAATCGCCGAGGTGAGCTTCGCCTGCGAGCCCATTTATCCCGGCGATCTTGCGGTGCCCTATCAACCCCGACCCATTCCCGACTACGTACCCACAGAGTTGGACCGCTTCGCCCTCCCTAACGGCAATATACAGGGGACCATTATGGCAGCCCGCAACAACTTCGCATCCCTCGCCAAAGGGGACATCGTCTACCTTAACTTTGGAGGAAAGCAGGGAGCGCAGGTTGGCCAACGGTATCGGGTCTACTACGCCCTTCCCTCCCCAGGACGCTGGGCGGTGTTCGTTTATCCCTCCACCCCCCGCGAGACTGTGGGAGAGATTGTGGTTCTCTCCACGCAGGAAAAGTCTTCGGTGGCGATCATCGTGACCTGCACGCGGGAGATCAACCTCGGCTACGGAGTGGAGTTAGAGTAAGTCTTGGTTTCAGTCCTTAGGGAGTCTTCCTCAGGCCCGGTGTGCCGAAAAGGGGGCCTGTCGCTCGCAACCGAAAATCTAAACAGTTGAATTCCCGTTCAGCTTGCAGGCGGGGAGGCATGAGCCCGTTTGGAGGGTTCTTTCAAGACTTGCGCCGTGAAGGCCTGGATTCTTGCGCCGTGCTGCCAGGCATCGGCGGGCAACCCGGCTTTCAGGCAGGTCTCTTCAAGAAATTGCTCGCGTTCCCAGTTCCATTCCACAGCAACCTGAGGCAGGAGAAGGCCGCGTTGTGCTCCGCGCGAAATCAGCAATCCGTGCCGGCCCACTTCGACATCCTGCGGAGCAACGTCCGCCAAGGGAGACAATATGGAAATCTCAAGTCGCAGGGAGAGTAGTTCCGCCGGGGCCACGGGGTCAAAGCGTGGGTCGTCAAGAGCTGCGGCTCTCGCGCATTCGCGCACCGTGGCGTAGAGCGGTCTGCGTGCTTCAATGTGGCCGATGCATCCCCGCAAGCGCCTCCCCTTGTAGAGCGTGACGAAGGCGCCGCAGGGCGTTTGAAGGGCGCCTGCGGGTTCGGCCGGCTCCGACATTCTCCCGACGCGCACGACCTCCTCGAGGGCTTTTCTCGCCAGGTCGAGCAGCCGGTGTTTTTCGGCGTCAGTGAGCTGCAACATCTTTCTCTTCCCGTTCCTTTTCGCCTGTCCTGAGTACGACCCGGCGAATCGACGCGCGCTGCTTGATGCGCACATCCAATCTTTTCCAAAAGGAAAAGAAGTACTGTGCCGCAGAAGCCAAGGCAAAGAGAACCACCATCCACAACAGGACATCGCCCAGCGGGCGCAGCAGCGGGTGCCGCTTTTCCAGGACAATGACCGTGATAGCCACGACCTGGGACACCATCTTTGTCTTTCCCAGCTCGGACGCTTCCAGGGCGAATCCTTCCGCAGAGGCTATGGCGCGCAGACCGGACACGGCGAATTCCCTTCCGATAATAATCACCGCCATCCACGCCGCAACCAGGTGAAGGTAGACCAACGAAATGAAGGCAGCGGAGGTGAGCAATTTGTCGGCGATAGGGTCAAGCAGAATTCCCAGCGTCGTCACCTGCGAGCGTTTGCGCGCCAGATAGCCATCCAGGAGGTCGGTGGTCGCGGCGAGCAGAAAAACCCCCACCGCCCAGAGGTCCATGTTGTGACCCGTGGTTAGTAAGAGCACCACCACGAGGGGCACGAAGAAGATGCGGAGCAAGGTTAGCGAAATGGGGAGATTCATGCGCCTTTGAGATCTGCCCTTAGCTGAGGAGTGATCGGAAGGGCCCGGTTACCGCGAGTGCCGAGATGCAACGCCAAGCCCAACCATGCTGTCCCACCTAACTATAACGGAGGTCCAACGGGGTGTCAACGCGCATCCAGACCCGGGACCGGAAAGGCACGTCTTGGCCGAGGATGGCGGGAATTGGCGATTTTCGATTGGCGATTGCCGGTTGCTGATTGACGGCGGAGGATGTTGCAATACCAGTTTTTCAATCGGCAATCAGGCCGCCGCGGCGGGTCAATCCCCAATCACCAATCACCAATCGCCAATCGGCAATGAAAACCTGGTCTTTGGTTGCGGCCGTGCCGCGCTGTGTAACAAGGTGTGTCCTGCCGCTCCCCACCGGACGGGGTAGCGGGTCGAGCAATCACGCATCGAGCCTAGCTTGAATTCAGCCTGATTTCATGCGGATAGGGAGAGACTTCAGGGCTACGCGGCGACCCCCCGATTGCCTTATCTTTGTGCAAAACTCGCACCGCTCATGGTGCATTTAGAGCCCTGACACGGGAGGGCCATTTCAATCCAATTCCCATGGGGTGCTGTTCGTAAGTAATTGAAAAAACAAGATTAATTGGCATCATCTCCATGGGAGCCGCATTTTTGGCGGGTGCAAGCACGCTCTTGGCCCCTCGGGTCCGCGTGACTTTTTCCACAAAGTTTTCCACAGGCTGTTTTGCCCTGAAAATGCTGGGATTCATGGGTCCGGAACCATCTTTTCTTCTGTGGTTCTCAGCCGCTCCCAAAGTGATTGCAGCACGCGCGCTCGGACTCTGACCCGGTCGTCTTCATACTGGGTCGACAGCACAACCCCGGAGCGATGAAGCAGCGCCAAGATCTGGCCGTCAGTCGGTAAGAGTTCGAAGTCAGCCTCAACCACCGGATCCTCGGTCAACGATTGGTCGATTCGTCGCAGCAGGACGTCAAGGCCTTCACGCGTCCGGGCCGAGACCCAGACATCTTGAGGACCTGCTGGAAGCCGCTTCCTGCCGGTCGGGTCCACAAGATCGATTTTGTTCCAGAGGTGAAGGCGGGGAGTAGCCCCCACGCACAACGTTTCCAGTAAAGCCTCCACGGCGGCGTCCTGGGACTCGTGTCGCGAATCGGAGGCATCCGTAACATGAAGCAAGAGGCTGGCGTCCTCCAACTCCTCCAGAGTGGCGCGGAAAGCGGCGACGAGGTGTGGGGGGAGCTTTTGAATAAATCCCACCGTATCGGAAAGCAAAACCCGTCTTCGCGATTCCACCGGCAAGGCGCGCACCGTGGGGTCGAGAGTGGCGAAGAGGCGCGAGGAGGTGGTCACACTGGAGGAGGTCAAGGCGTTGAAGAGGGTGGATTTGCCGGCGTTGGTGTAGCCTACCAGCGCCGCGGTGAGGAATTGACGATCCCGCCGCCGCGCCCGATGCAAAGCGCGTTGCGACCGGACCTTGTCGATCGCGGCGCGAAGGGAGCGAATGCGGACGCGAAGGCGCCGGCGGTCGTACTCCAACTGCTGCTCACCAGGCCCGCGCGTGCCGATGCCGCCGCCCAGCCGGGAGAGTTCGGTGCCGCGTCCCCCCAGCCTCGGCAGGAGATAGGTCAACTGGGCCAGTTCCACTTGCAACTGCCCCTCCCGACTCCGAGCGCGACCGGCAAATATATCGAGAATCAGTTGGGTTCGATCGATCACCCTCAGGTCCAACTCCCGCTCCAGGTTGCGCAGTTGAGAGGGCGTGAGGTCATGGTCGAAGATGACCAGGTCGGCGGTGGCGGCCTGCGCGGAATTTCGGAGCTCGTTCACTTTGCCTCGCCCCAGCAGGGTTGCCGGGTCGGGCTGCGGAGACCTCTGGAGCAGGGAGCCCACGATGCGCGCCCCGGCTCCCACCGCCAACTCGCGGAGTTCCCGAAGCGAATCCTCGGCATCGGGCCTGCCAGGAATCCGCCCCAAACGCAGCGAGGGTTCCCAACCTGCCAGAAAAGCCTTCTCGGATGTGCGTGCGCGGCGAATCCTCTTACCCCTCCGGTGGCGCGGGCCCAGTAACACTTCCGGCACGCGGCAGCACCACGGTGGCGATGGCGTGCTTGAAAACCAACTGTTCCTGGCTGTTGCCCTCCAGGATCAAAGAATACTTATCAAAACTGCGGATGCGACCGGTGAGTTTGACACCACTTAACAGATAGACCGTGACCAGAAGTTTTTCCTTGCGCGCGGTATTCAAAAATCCATCCTGGATATTTTGCGACGGCTTCTCCATTTTGTCTCTCTTTTCTGATGCAGACCTGATCATCCCTTGTCTTGATCTGGAATTTGAACCTCGAGCGCCGGATTCTGCAATTTGGGTCCTCTCCTCGGTGCGGCGACCCCTATTTCGTGCAAAAGCTTTAGGACTTGACTTTGGATCCGCGGGTCGTCGCCAAACCCGCCCAACCAGGTGATCCCCGCCTCGTGCCGAAACCAAGTCATCTGCCGCTTGGCGTATCGCCGGGTGGCCACCTGAGTTTGAAGAATGGCTTCCGGCAAGCTCATTTGCCCTTTGGCCACAGCGCAGGCTTGGCGGTAGCCCAGCGCCCCGAGCGCTTTGATGCGGCTCGCGTCCGGGCGCGCAAGCAGGGCGCGTGTTTCCTCCACCAAGCCCCTCGCGAACATCCGCTCGACGCGCCGGTCAATGCGCGCGTAAAGCTCCTTTCTTTCGGGATCCAAACCCACTTTGACCACCCGGTATCCTTTCAGACCACTCCGGCCGCGCGCCTGCATCTTCGAGATAGGAGTCCGGGCCAGAATGCACACTTCCAGCGCGCGCACAGTTTTCTGCGTATCCCGGGGCTGAATCCGCGTGGCGGCTTCGGGGTCAAGCCGCTTCAGAAGCCGGTGGAGGAACTCGCGGCCTCTCCGCTCTGCGATGGCACGCAACCGGCCCCTCAACTCCTCGGAGCGGGGCGGGCCGTCGAACAGCCCCATGAAAACGGCGCGCAGATAGAGCCCCGTGCCGCCCACGAAAACGGGCAATCTCGCTCGTTCTATGATTCCAGCCAACACGCGCAGGGCCTCCCGGCGGTAATCTCCTGCCGTAAATTGCTCCTCGGCTTCCAGACCGTCCAAGAGGTGATGCGGAACGCCGCGGCGTTCTTCCGGCGCAAGTTTCCCCGACCCGATGTCGAATCCCCGGTAAACCTGCACCGAGTCGTAGTTAACAATTTCTCCGTCCAGGGACTCAGCCAGGGCCAGCGCCAGAGCTGATTTCCCAGCCGCCGTGGGGCCGACAATGGCGATCAAGGGAGCGCCCTTTTCTATCGGGACCACCATAGCAGACGCAGCGCGCGCACCAGAAGTATTCCCAGAACCGCCGTGAGCAGCAGAAAACAACCCAGTAGTTGACTTCGAGAAAGACGAAGCATGGTCGGGTTCCTCTGTCGGGGGCTTCAAGCCAAGGCCGAAGCTCGGCAAATTGGAATGTGAAGCGTGCGCGCTCAATTGCCCGGGGGCCACTCCTCAAATCCTGATTCTAACATATCGACCGGCGGTTTTCCGACCGCACCTCGCTCTGGCATGCCGCTGAAAAAAGCGATTGGCACGTCATTGTGAGCGAAGCAAAGAATCCATGCGCTCGAAAGCGTGCATGGTCAGAGATGAAAGTCCTCTTCGACTATCAACTTTCGACCGTTGACTGCTCTGTTTGACTTACTGTCCCATGGTCATGTTGTAGAGGAAGATAAACTGCAAAACCAGATGGTTGCCGGTGAACTCCTCCGGCAAGGGCGGGAAGGGGATGGAAGCGCGGATGCCTGCAAGAGCCGCGCGGTCGAGCGGGTCGGCGCCTGACGAGGCTACCAGTCGCAGTTGGGGCACGGTACCGTCTTTGAGGATCTCGAAGACAATGCTCACCCTGCCTTTTTCCCCCAAGCGTGCAGATTCCGGAATCACCGAGTACCAGTTCCGGCGAACAATGTAAACAATGCGCGACAGGTAGGGACCGAAATCCACGCCGCGTGTATCGGAAAGGATAATGGGTCCTGCCGTAGAGAAGTTGGGCTCGAGATTCCGAAACTCCGCACTGCCATCTCCGTAGCCTGCACCGCTGCCGCTGCCGCCCGCATAGCGCCCGCCACGCGCAGCGGACTGCAACGACTGCTGAATAGCTTGGCCAGGGGTGAGGTTCGGCAGGTTCAAGCCCGAGCCGCCTCCTGTATTAGGCTTGACGTCTTCGAGTCGCAGGCCGCCATCGTTCTTAGGTTCCGCAGAAGTCTGGTTCGAGGGCTGATTGCCAGCAGGCGCGGTGTTACCGCCACCCGGTGGCGGAGTGGGAGCAGCGGCTGGAGGTTTACCGCCGCCGGCGATTTCTGGCAATTTCGTGTTGCCGAGTGAGTATGGCATGCGCAGGCCGTTCGGGCTGATGATTGGCGAGCGGCCTTGGGCCCGACGGTTTCTGTCTGAAAGGGGGGAGTTCTCCGGTGGCGGCTCGCGTAACCGGCGCAAAACCTCCGGTGGCAGCAAGAGAAAGGAGAACTGTTTCTTGGGCGCGACTTCGACGGGAAATCCCATCATCTGCTTTCCGCGGCGCAGCAAGTCCGGCGAGAAGACGAGAATCAGCACCAGGATTCCGTGCAAGATCACCGAAAGCAGGTACATCGTGCGGCGCCGCCACTTTATGGCCTCCGGATCCAGTTCTACCAGCAGATGATAATCCTGCCAATCCTCCGGGACATCGATGGGCTTTGAAGTAATCGGAATCGACGAGGCCTTCGGCTTCTCAAAGGGCAACATGAACTGGTTGGGATCCGGAACCAAGGGAGGCGTGTCCGTGGCGGGCAGAGTGACCTTTCCCCGGTAATACTCTTTCGGAACGGTGATCTTCGGTTCGCGGAGCCTTTCCAAAATCTGCCGGAAAAGGGAAACGGGTGGAAGCGGGGAATCCACGAAGGTGAGGTGGTACTCAGGCCCGGGTAAAGGGGGACCTCCGGTCGGCGTAGCGTCCACAGTGACCCTTCCCCGGTAATGCTTCTTCGGAACGGTGGTCTTCGGTTCGCGGAGCCTTTCCAAAATCTGCCGGAAAAGGGAAACGGGTGCAAGGGTGGAATCCACGAAGGTGAGGTGGTACTCAGGCTCGGGTATAGGGCGACTTCCGGTCGGCGTAGCGTCCACGCTGATCTCAACCTTGGTATCACTGGTTGGCATAAAAGTAGAAATCAGAAACTAGAAATCAGAAAATGGAGACTCGAAAATCGAAACTAGAAAATCGAAACTGCAAAATAGAAACTGGAAAATCGAAAAAAGAAACTAGATTTCCCCGCTTTGGCCCACGGGCCGGGCCAAGCGGACATTCACCTTGGCCGCATGTTCTTCGATGCAATTCATCACGCGCTCGGCCAAAGCGAGCGCCCGCTGACCCTCCGGCCCCCCCACCAGAGGCGCGCACCGGGTTCGGACCGATTCGACAAAAGCCTCAAGCTCTGACTGAAGGGGGTCCAGCGGCTTGGTTTCGAGCTTCTGAAAAGTGATGCGGGGCGTAGGACCGCCGTTATCCACCCTCAAAAGCGTCGCATCGCGGCGCGTAAAATCAATGGAAACATACTCGTACGGCTGGAAATAGCGGAACTTCCGTATGCGCTCTGTGCTGGCGCGGCTGGCGGTGAAGTTCGCCACCGCGCCGCATTCAAACTCCACGCGGGCATTGGCGATGTCGACTTTATCAGACAGCACCGGCAACCCCACCGCACGCACTTCCTGCACCGCTGAATTGACCATCCACAGCACCAGATCGAGGTCGTGAATCATCAGGTCAAACACCACGTCAACATCCAGGCTGCGCGCGCTGAAAACACCCATGCGATGGATTTCAAAAAACAGCGGCTGGCGGGTTATCGCCTTGGCAGCCACCACCCCGGGGTTGAACCGCTCGAGGTGTCCGACTTGCAGGATACGTCCCCGGCTTTTGGCCAGAGCCGTGACCTCCTCAGCCTCCTCCAGGGTACGCGTGATGGGCTTCTCGAGAAGAACATCCACGCCATGGGCAAAGGCTTGGCGCGCTACTTCCGCGTGGCTGGTAGTGGGAATAACCACGCTTACGGCACGAACCGCACCCCACACCTCCTCCAGGCTCGCGAAGGCCCGGACTCCAAGTTCGGCCGCCAACTCCCTGGCTCTTTCGGGGCGAAGGTCATAGACTCCAACGAGCTCCGCTCCCGAGACCTGCTGCAACCCTCGCGCGTGTTTCTTACCGTGCTCACCAACCCCGAGCACGGCTACTGCAACTCTCTCGCTCAACTCCACCCTCGCAGAAATCAGAAACTCGAAACTGGAAAATGGAAACTCGAAAATCGAAACTCGAAAATCGAATCGCCACGTAGTCTTTTGACGGTCAAAATTGTCCTCTCGGTTTCGATTTTCAAGTTTCGATTTTCCGATCTCTTAATCCTTCATTCCTACGATTGCGATCCCCGCCTGGTTGGCTTCCTCGATCATGGCTTGGCGTTCAAACAGTAGGGTCTTGCCCGCGTCCACTGCCAGCACGTGAGCGTTTGACCGTCGCATCACCTGAATAGTCTTCAGTCCCACCACGGGGACGTCAAAGCGCATGTCCTGGCGGGGCTTACTTACTTTGACGACCACCAGTCTCCGCCCGTTACTCAGGCTAGCCGCGCGTTCGATGGTGGCGTCCGTCCCTTCCATAGCCTCCACGGCCACGCAAGCCCGGTCAGACACCACGATGGTTTGGCCGATATCGAGGCCCGCAAGCTTCTTGGCGATCTCGCGGCCGTAGGCGATATCCGATTGGTCTTCAGCGTCCGGCGCGCGGCGCGTGAGTGGACCGGCCTCCGGGAGCAGCGGCTTCAGGAAAAGCGTCGAATCCACCACCTGGATTCCCCGGCTTTCGAGCATGCCCACGAATACCCCAATCAACGAGTCCGTATTCTTCCGCTGCAGACTTTGCAGGGCGCGGCTCACCAACCCATCCGGTTTGATGGAGCTGAAGAGTTGCGCGTGCTTCACCTGGCCGGCCAGCACCACTTTGCTGGCCCGCTCGGCGACCAGCAGATCCAGGAGCTTCGAAACCTCGCCCAAGCTTAGCCAGTGAATGGCGCTCGCCAGGGTTGCAAGTTCCGGCGATGCTTCTTCCTTGATGCCCACGACCAGTGGATCGATGCCTTGGTCCCGCGCGGCTTCCAGCACCAGGAAGGGGAAATGTCCGTTTCCCGCAATGATCGCATATCGGTCTGGAAGGCTTATCGATTCGGTCATGGGGCACTTGAAATCAGAAAGTAGAAATCAGAAATTAGAAATTGAAAACTCGAAATTGGAAAATCGCCGCTGAGCATCTTAACAGTCAGACTTCGAGTTTCGAATTTTCCAATTTCGACTTTCGAGATTCGGTCACTTCACTACGCCGCGCTCAGAAGTCCGGATAAATTCCACCAATGCCCGGACGTGGTCGGACTTGAAGCCTGAAGACTCGATGGCTTCCAGTGCCTGGGTGGTGTTCAACTTGGATCGGGTCAGCAAGCGGAAGGCACGTTCCATTTCCTTCAAGTCGTCAGCGCTCAGGCCGCGCCGCTCCAGCCCAAGGCGGTTGGCCCCCAGAACGCTCAGCGGGCGGGGGGCAGAGGTCTTCGAGTAAGGGAGGATGTCCTGGTTCACGACACTATAACTTCCCAGGAAACTGTAGGCGCCGATGCGACAGAACTGGTGAATGCCGCAAAACGCACCCACCGAGGCGTAATCCTGAATCTCGACGTGGCCGGCCAGCGAGGCGCCGTTCGCCATGATCACATGGTCTCCCAGGCGGCAGTTGTGCGCGATGTGAACGTAGGCCATCAACAGGTTATGACTGCCGATTCTGGTGATCCCTTCCCCCTCCACCGTGGCGCGGTGAATGGTGACGAACTCGCGGATGGTATTGCCCTCGCCGATCTCCACGCGCGTCGGTTCGCCGCCGTATTTCAGATCTTGGGGAGCAAGTCCGATCGACGCGTACGGGAAGACGCGGTTTCCCCTGCCCAGTCGCGTGTTCCCGTCGAGCACCGCGTGGGACATCACCTCACAGTCCTCTCCCAACTCGACGTTTTCCCCGACCAGGGAATAAGGCCCCACCGTCACGCTGCAGGCGAGCTTGGCGTTGGGATGGACGATGGCTGTGGGGTGAGCCTTCATTGACCTGATTGACCCGGGCGCTCCGTGATTGCGAACGTCACAATGGCTTCAGCCACCATCTTCCCGTCCACGGTAGCTTGACCATTCATTTTTCCAAAATTGGTGCGCCGGTTCAGTAACTGCATCTCGATTCGAAGTTGATCGCCCGGCAGCACGGGGCGACGGAACTTGGCGTTTTCGATGCTGGTAAAATAGATCAGCTTTTTGTCCTTGTCCGGCATGTCACGGTAGATCATCACACCCGCCACCTGGGCCATGCATTCAATGATCAACACCCCGGGCATGACGGGCGCGCCGGGGAAATGGCCCTGGAAAAACGGCTCATTGATGGTGACGTTCTTGAGCCCGACAATGCGTTTCTGGCCCTCGATTTCCAGTATGCGGTCAACCAGCAAAAACGGATAACGATGTGGAAGAAAGCTCATGATATCCATAATGCTGTAAACGAAGCGCTTCTCCGTATCGGGGACTGCCACAGAATCAGCCACACTTCACCGTCCAATTCGATTTCGGCCCTTGCCGACGCCCACCAAGCTTGTCTTTTCAGCCTGTGCAATATGTGGGAGCGGCTGCAAACGACCGTTAGGTCATTATAAACGAAACCCACCACCCTTCCAATCTGCACCGCAGGGTGGTAATCGAACCTATGCTAAACTGGCTGGCTGAGCAGGTCGCTGAAAAAAGTACTGCGTGTCATTCCGAGCCCGCCATTCTTGTTGGCAAGCGATTCCTCAGGATGACACGCGAATTTCCGCTCTTTCTCGTCAACCATGGATGGAAGCTTCGGATTGACAGGTGGGATCGCATCCGGCAAGAGCACCGTGGCGCGCTTCCTGGAGGCGCTGGGCGCAAAGGTGATTGATGCTGACCGCGTCGGCCACGAATTGCTCCAGCCGTCCAACCCGGTCTACAACGAAGTCGTCTCGCACTTTGGCTGCGGGATTTTGAAGCCTTGCGGCGAAATCGATCGCGGGCGGCTGGGCTCAATGGTCTTTGCCGACCCGCAGAAGCTCAGCGAACTTACCTCCATCATGCATCCCAGCCTGATCGCGCGCGTCAAGGAACTCGCAGAGGAGTTTCGCTCCCGGCAGCCTCGAGCTGTAATCCTTGTGGATGCGGCGCTGATCTATGAGGCCGGTGTCGCGGACTGCTTCGCCAAAATCCTGGTGGCATGGTGCAGGCCCGAGCAACAAATCGAGCGGCTGATGGCGAAAACCCACATCTCCCGCCAAGATGCGCTCAGGCGCATGGCATCCCAGATTCCGGCTGAAGAGAAGCGCCGTCGCGCCGATTACTTGATTGATTGCTCAGGAAGCCTTGAGGAGACGCGGGCGCAGGTGGAGGCCCTCTACCCGGAAATCAAGCGCCTGGCGGAAGGTTGAGTGCAGGAGTCTTCGGAAACTCCGGGGATAGGTATTCACCGCGGGTCAGGGGCTCGGAGAAACCAGAAAGCAAAAACTAGAAATTAGAAACTCGCAACCTTGTCTACTGCCCATCAAGGGTTCAGGGAGGGACAAGGCCATAAGGCCAAGCTATCTTCTTGCCTTGGTCGAGAAGACCGGCAAAGATAAGGAGTCCTGAATTTCCAGTTTCTAATCTCAAATTTCAAATCTCAAATTTCCCACCCCGCTGGCGGGTTCGCAACGCCCACGCCTCACCTTGTCGCCGGAGGTCATCCAGAGTGTTCTGCACTTCCCTAAGCTTGCTGGCCTGTTCCTCCTCGCTGGCCTGCGGGGAGACCACGATGGGCGGCGCGATGAACATCGCGGCGCGTGAGAAAGGGTGAGGGAACTGCGTCAAGTCCCAGGTGCGGCGAAAGACGTAGGCGCGGCGCAAGGCGATGTGGAAGCAAAGGATAGCGGCCCCGGTGGCTTTTGAAAGCAACACCGACCCGCGCTTGGCGACGTAGCGCGGGCCGCGCGGGCCGTCGATGGTGAAAGCCGCGTCTCTTCCTTTTCTCAGGCACTCGATCATCTCCGCCAGGGCTTGCGATGCTCCTCGTGTGCTCGAGCCGCGCGCCGCGCCGTAGCCGTGCCTCTGGATAATCCTTGCGATATATTCGCCATCAAAATTCCGGCTCGTCATCACCACGATTCCGCGTTTTCTCCAGAACCAGCAGGCGGAAAAGATTTCGCGATGCCAGAAGGTGTAAATGAGCCCCTGGCCCCGTTTGGTGGCGGCTTCCCAGTTCTCCCAACCGCAAACTTCCCACCGCAGGCTGCGCCCAATCAGCAGCACGGCCAAGGTGCCAACCCAACTTGCAAGGCACATTTGAACCCGCTCCCATAAACTGAAAGCTCGCGGGTTCTCACGCAGGCGCACCTCCTCCTTTGATGAGGGGGCGACCTCACTTTCCGTGGGCGAGGCTGGAGTTTTGATGAGCGGGTCGGACATAGCGGCTAGGGGTCTAGTTGGATCGAAAGCGGTGGAGCTTCAGTCCTGGAATGTGGCTGAAGTCGCGGTCGAGAGTAAAGAGCGAGCAGCGCTCGCGGAGGACCACGGCCGCAAGGAGACAATCTCCGACTTCGAGTTTATAGCCGCGCGCATCTGCTTCCGCGGCGATCTCTCCCGCCTTAAGCCAGCTCGTTCGATCGATTTCCAGATAGAAGAGTGGCTCCATGGCGTCCAGCATCAGCCTGAGCTGGTTTGGCGTCCGGCAGCCTCGGCGAAGTTCCGCCAGGACCAGACCGGCGGTCGCAACCGCCTCGCTCCGGAGCAGGCCGTCCATCTCCTTTTCAATCAGCTCATCTTTCCGCTGGAAATATTCAATCCACACCGAGGTGTCAACGAGGACGAGCAAAGTTGCGGCTCCACCCTTTCCTGAGCGTTTTCCAATCCAAGTCAAACCTGACCTTCCCCTTAAGGGCAATGAGCTTTTCGATCTTCCTTCGCCGAACATAATCTTGAAGCGCTTGGCGCACTGCTTCGGTCTTTGTAGAGGCGCCGGTCTCCTTCATCACCGAAGCGAGGGTGCCGTCGTCAATGTTGAGAGTAGTGCGCATGGCCAATCCTTTGCACGTCCGCGACCGCTGATGATATGCTCCCCGTGGCATGCGAAACACCATGAATCGTATGCTCAATAAACAATACCATGATGTGGTCCGGGCTGGCAAGTGGCGTCGGGCCGCTTCGCACCCCGGCCATCGCTTCTTGCGCACATGAAGACGTTTACTCCCGCCTCCTCAGCCTTCCCAACTAACCACCGGACCAGCCTGTCGAAAGAGACGAGATGGCTCCCATGGTTGTGGAAAAACGGAGCCATTGATGAGGAGCTTCCAAAGCCCTTTATTGGGGGAGTCCGGCCATCTCCTGCTTCAAGGCTTCTGCAATGGAGGCATCCGAGCCGAATTCCTTCTGAATTTGATTGTAAAGCTTCCGAGCCTGCCCCGGCTGGGAGTCTTTCAAGGCATCAGCCAGCGCTAATAGTGCGCTTGCCCTCGGCACTGCCAAGCTGGGATGATCGACGAGGTTCTGATAGATTGTGACAGCTTCCTGTTTCTTGCCACTCTTGAGGAACTCGCTTGCCAGGGCGAACTGAGCCAGTGCGGCAATCTCCCGGTCTCCATCACGACTGGCTTCTTGCAGGGTATTAATGGCTGCGGCCGAGTTTCCGAGCAGCGATTCACAGACCCCCACATGGTAACGCGCAATGGTGACGGCTTTCGGCCGAGGGAACATCCGGTACTTCAGGACAATGGCGTTGAATTGTTCCCGCGCCGTCTTGTACTTTTCGGCTGCGGTCGGGAAGGACTCCGAGTCAGCGCCCAGAGTGCCGGGCGCGGGAGGTCCAACGTAGGCTTGGAAAGTCCTCAAGGCGGAAGCGAGATCGACATTGGCGCTGGCCTCCTGCTGGTCGAGGTAATACTTCAGTCCCCCCGCCAAGCCCACCACCACAATGACCAGGACGGCGACAGTCAGAATTTCCTTGAGATGTGA
Organism: Terriglobia bacterium; assembly: GCA_050012175.1. Lineage (GTDB taxonomy): Bacteria > Acidobacteriota > Terriglobia > UBA7540 > UBA7540 > CAVROP01. The sequence continues at coordinate 164,813 of JBEKHR010000002.1, forward strand.
TTTCAGATATTGCTCGAGTTGGTCCAGAGTTTCGCGAAACTCGTCCTGCTTCAGTTCGTGGCGCGTCAACCGGTCCATAGCGGAGTCTCCTCAATGCAGCTAAATTTATTCATCTTAGCAACCCTGCGGGGAAGCGTCAAATGGCGGTAAGCAGTTTTGTCGGTAAGCAGTTTGCAGTTTGCTGATGAGCGGGCAATTGTGAATAGTGAATAGTGAATTATGAAATGCCTACTGCCTGCCGCTTACTGCCTACTGTTCTTCCCCAGTCCCCAGCCAACGAACCTAGGCGATAAGCAACAGAAGGCATTCAGCAGCGGGCACACCGAAGGCAGCAATTCATAATTCACAATCAGAATTGCCCCAGCCCCTCGTACCTGTCAACTACCGCCCTACGTCCCGTACTTCTTCACGATGTAGTTGGCGACCTCTTGTTCGAAGGCGGGATAGCTGAGACGAAGCTCATCCTGAAGAAGAACGCCGAAATCGGGTTGAGAAGGCATGGCTTTGAGGAGGTTGCGGATCTCGACCATATCGAAGGTGGTTCGGAGGTACTCGAGGGCAGCCAGCGATTTGGCGTAAGCCAGGGCCACTTGGTCCTGTGGCATGTTCAGGAAGGGACCTTCGAGCGAGGGGAGAGACGGCAAGCGGCCGGTGGCAACCGCCCGCGCAAGCTGCGATCCCATCGTCGCCGTTGTGGCCCCCTCCTCGAGTTGCGCCAGACCTTCGTTAAACCAAATGGGACAACGGCCCATGGTGATCTGCCGGACGAAGGAGTGCGTCAGCTCATGCTTGAGCACGCGGGCGAGTTCCACGTTCACCTGCGTCAAGCCTGAAACCGGCACACGGATTTTTCCGTCGTTGAGTGCGCCCACCCAGGTGGGTGATCGAGTGACATCTTTGAACGCCTGGTTGGGGTAGAGGAGCGCGACAATCACTTCGCGCGGGCTGTAGTCAAGGTCGAGCACCAGGTCCTGAAACGATCCCTCCAGGCTGTTAAGAACCTCGCCGCTCAGCTTCTCGCCCTGCTCGCCTGCGTAGCGGAGCAGGAAGTGGCTGCTGCGGAGTTCGCGGTAGGAGCCGGAGATTTCTCGCTCGCGTTCCGCCTTGGCCACGGCTTCATGGATGCGCGGGTTATCCGCGATGGCCAGCGCCTTGTTCCACTGGGCGATGGCCTCGTCCATATCCTCCATGCCGTAATAAGCTGACCCCAACAGCATGGGGACGTCCGCAGATTTGGGGTAGCGGTCAGCGGCGGGCAACAGCAGGTCCAGGGCTTCCAAATAATGGCTCTGTGTCACCTGAAGGTAGCCCAGCGCCAGCGTCAGGGACAGATCGTTGGGAAGCAGCTTCAGCGCCTGCTGGTATTTCTGGATGGCGCCCTCGGGGTCGCCTTGGCGCGCCCGGAAGAGCGCAGCCTGCTGATAGCCCTGCTTGAGCAGACGGGCATTTTCCGGGGAGGGATTGTGGGTCATTTCGTTATCAAGGTGCAGGAGATAGGCCTCATCCACTGCCCCGTGCTTGATGACCAGCGAATCTGTCCCGGAGGAGGGTTCCCCGGAAAGGTGCGAAGGCAGCGGAACCTCCCGCGATTTCTCCGGTGGGGTTTCACTCTCCTGCGGAGGTTGCTCCTCAACAGGGTCGGCTGATTTCTGGATGTGGTCCACCATCGACTTTGGGATAGAGAGTTCTCCACCCTGGATCAAGTAGATCACCTGCATCGAGTCCTCCTGCGTCACCTGTCCCACTATCTTCCGGCCATTCTTCAGATAGATAACGTCAGCAAACGCGGTGGAAGGCATAAGCGTGGCTAGAAATGGAAGGAGGAACAGGGATACACTTATCACTCTCTTCCTCCGGAGAATGATCGGCCGCCGTCCCAATGTGACTCGTGGCCCAAGCATACTCCAGGAATGATACAACACCCGCCGTGATTGGGTCGAGTTGTACTGCGCGGCCCTCCGCGCTAGAGTAAGAGCCGAGAGGTAAGAAAATGCTGGGCGGATCTCATGTGGAAGGACGCTTTCGAAGCTGGGCGTGGTGTGGGCTTCTCCTCGCAATCGTCTTGTTGCCAGGAAGGGCCTGGGCCGCGAGCGGGCTTGACCCGCAAGAAGTTCTCAACCAACTCCACAACATTAAGGTGGACCCCGGCCAGGTCTATGTGCTGCGGCACGCGCAGTTGATCCGTGACCGTGTGAAGCTGTTTTTCAACCGTGGCTACATCGGGTTTTTCACCAAAGCTGCCGGAGAAATCACCGGTGCTGTCTACATCGGGGAAGGGGAAATCCTGTTGATACCCCCCACGCGGGTGGAGAAGGAGAGTCTCGCTCGGTTCATTCACTCCCCTATCCTCGAAGAACAGTTCACGATGGCCATTCTGCGCTTTACCGACCAGACCGCCAGGGAACTGATCGCGGTGGCGGAAAGGCCGGAGCCCGATGACCCGGAACGGCCGCCGGACTTTCCTCAAAAGTGGAACTCCGCACCCCGTATCCTTGCTCTGGAGGATTCGCCCCGAATCTTTGAGGATTTGCTGGGCGACCGCACATTGCCGTATTTTCACGCGCGCTTGGAAGGGTCGAGCCTTAAATGGTTCGAGGTGGTCGATGACGAACGATTCCCGGAAGCCGTGAGTGTGGTTGCGGCTCGCCGAAGCGATGATGAGCTATTCGCAGATCGCTGGTGTGCCTTTCCAAGTAAGAGGTCGGCGGCCCGTTTCGCAAATCTGGCGCCGGGGACGGTGAAAGACCTTTCCTACGATATCGACACGCACCTCGAGCCTGACAACAGCATGACGGGGCGGGCGGAGCTTCTGTTGGAATCACTCTCGGCCTCGGACCGTGTGCTGACATTTGATTTCTCCCGATTACTCAGCGTCTCAAAGGTCCTGGACGAGCGGGGAGAGAGTCTTGCCGAGTATCAATACCCTCTGCAGGAAGATATTGAGGCGGGTGACCGGGGCAAGGGCTGGATCCAGGTGGTCTTGCCCGCCCCAAACCCGGTGGGCGAAAGATTCCACATCCGCTTCAATTATCAGGGGAACGTCATCACCGACGTGGGGAACAAGGTGTTGTACGTGGGAGAGCGAGGTAGCTGGTATCCGAACCTGGGGCTTGGATCTCCAGCTTCATTCGACCTCAAGTTTGATTATCCCGAGAGCCTCACCCTGGTCGCCACGGGAGAAAGGAGCGAAGAGAAAACTGCGGGCGGTCGGACTCGCAGTCGGTGGCGCTCGGACGGCGTGTTTCGAGTGGCAGGCTTCAATCTGGGACCCTATCATTGGGTCGACCGCCGCGTCGGAAAGACGACGGTTGAAGTGTATGCGACCCGAGAGGCGGAAGCGGCGCTGGAGCAACGGCACACGCGGAAGTTGATCCCCTCCTTCCCGCTCCCCGTACCCTCGCGAGGGCGGGCCCAGTCGTTCCCGATCAGTCCCGACATGGTTCCTCCCTTGGCGCCCGCTGCTTTGCTGCAAAGCGTGGCAGAGAGCGCCGCCCAAGCCCTTCAGTACTTCGAGAATTTGTTTGGCCCATTTCCTTACTCGCGCCTCGCCATCTCCCAGATTCCCGGCGACTTCGGGCAAGGTTGGCCGGAACTGGTCTATCTTCCCACCCTCTCGTTCTTGCGGAAGTCGGAGCGTTACGAGCTGGGCTTACCGGAAAAGGCCGAGGATCTTCTTGGCCACGGTATGTTGGCCCACGAGATTGCCCATCAATGGTGGGGCAACTTATTGGGTTGGAAGACCTACCATGACCAGTGGCTTTCCGAAGGGCTCGCGACCTACGCGGCGGCGCTCGACCTGTCCAGGCAAAAGGATGGCGATCACAGATTCCACGAACTCCTGCGAGGCTACAAACTCGACCTGCTCAGCAAGGGTAAGAGCGGGATAATCAACGAAGCCAGCGGTCCCATCTGGCTCGGCCAGCGACTCTCCAATTCTCTGACGCCGGGCGGCTACGACAACATCGTGTACAAGAAGGCTTGCTGGGTTTTACACATGTTACGAGGGCTGATGAGTGATCCCTCCACAGGCTCCGACGAGAGATTCTTCCGCCTGCTGCGCGATTTCGTCGCCACTTATCGAGGCATGGATGTTTCAACGGAAGACTTCATGCGCCACGCGGAAAAGTACATGACGCGCTCGAGCGACCTCGAACACAATCGCCGGCTCGACTGGTTTTTCAATGAGTGGGTGTACGAAACCGGTGTCCCAACCTACAAACTGCAATCCAGCGTCAAGCAACTTTCCTCGAAGAGATTTTTGGTCCAGGGGACCATCACACAGAGCGGCGTATCGAGCGATTTCGAAATGCTGGTGCCTGTTGTGGCCGAGGTGGGCAAAGACAAGAGGGCCAGCTTGGGCCGCGTTCCCGTCAGCGAAGACGGGGGGCGATTCAAGTTTACAACCACAGAAAGGCCGAAGCGGCTGGCCATTGACGAGGATAACCTGCTCGCCATCTCCGAGCGGTGATGCCAGGCAAAGATTGTATGAAGAGTCGCGGAAGGCGACCCCCTCACCCGGCCCGCCCCGGCTGAAGAAAACGCCGGCGGCGGTCCACCCTCTCCCCCAAGGGGGAGAGGGCCGGAATCTGCACAAGGCCAAAAAATCGCAACACAAATGCAGAAACTCCGTGGCACGGGCGTCCCGCCCGTGCGTCCCCAAGGCTGCTCCTACCCCGGGGGCCAGCGGAACACCCGTCCGCCAAGAAGGTGGAGGTGAAGGTGGAAGACGGATTGGCCCGCCCATGAACCCGTGTTGATCACTGTGCGGTAGCCCTTAGGTTCCAGACCCCGCTCACGCGCCAGTTGTGCAGCCACCATGAACAGGCGCCCGAGGAGCGGAGCATCGTCGGGGGTGGCATCCTTCAACGAAGTCAGGTGTTTGCGTGGAACAATGAGTGTATGGATGGGCGCTTGCGGGTTGGTGTCCTCAAACGCCACGATTTCATCATCCTCGAAGACAATCCTGGCTGGTACGCGTCGCTCGATGATTCGGCAGAAAATGCACTGGTCCATCGACTAATTCAACCGCACAACGAATGTCTCCGTCGCCAGGTTCGCCCTGCGGAGGCTTTGTGCCAGAGCGCGCGCAGCGTCTTCGGTGCTCTCGTGACCGACGCGGACGCGATAAAAGAGGCCGTCGCCGTGATCGAAGTCCTGAATGACGACCGGCCCGAATTGAGATTCGATGCGCTCCTTCAACCGCTCAGCGTTGCTCCGGTCCTTAAAGGCTCCTACCTGTACCGCGAAGATTCCTGGGATGGCGCCGCCCTCTCCAAGTCCCAGAATCTCAAGGTACACCTGTGCAATGCCTGGCATGTGCATGGCCTGAGCTGCCGCATAGGAGAGGTCGATAATGCGCCCCTCGATGAAAGGTCCGCGGTCGTTAATCCGCACCGTCACGTCGTGGCCGTTCTCGAGGTCGTGAACATTTACCCGAGTGCCGAACGGCAACGTGCGGTGAGCGGCGGTCATGTCGTACATGTTATAGATTTCGCCGCTGGCGGTTGGACGCCCGTGGTAGGGATGGCCGTACCAGGAAGCGATTCCTTTTTCGCCTTGGACAATCGGGGCGGGCGTTGTCGAGCCCCCCCCCACAGGCGGGGGCGTGCCGCGCGCTGCCTGAATGGGACGATGCCGGTGCAGGCAGCCGGTCGAAACCAAAATGACACTTCCCACGGCAACGATCCGCACCGTCATCCGCAGATCGGTTCGGTTCGATTTCCAAGCCAAGCTACCGGCCACTTGTTCCAGGCTCTTCCTTCTCCAGGTTCCTCGCCAACTTGGCCAGGTGGCGGGACGCCCTGTGGAGCAGCGTGGCCATTTCCTGGCGGGTTGCAGGCTTCAGCTTCTTGTCGAGAAAGTCTGCCAGTTTCGCCACTTCACGATCCACCGCACGTCCGGCTTCTTCGAATTTCATCGCCCCTCCCATTCTCGCCTGTCGCTATTCTAATCAACACGCAGGCAGGGGACAAATGAATTTCGGGTAGTGGCGCAGTTTGATCTAGAGGCGGCTTCCCGAAACGGCCGGGACCGTTACGCCACCAAGTGGCGAGGTACACTCGCCGCTAAGAGACCAAACTGCACAACTACCGAATTTCCTGACGGGCTGGAATGTGCCTGGGCTATAATTGATTGTGCCGCCGCTATCAGCAGGCAACATGAATGGGACTTCCTCCTAAACTCTGGTTTCAACTGGAAAGGCTGAAGAAAGCACTCCTTTCCACATTCGGTACTTCGAAGCAGAATTACGACACTTCGCATCGGATGTGCTCGAACTGTCGCGCCCTGGTTGAACGCGGTGCGTCTGTGTGCCCGTTTTGCGGAGAGAAATTAGGCTCGGCCCGGGCGCGTTCGTCCCCAGGCGTCCCCGGCAGAATTTTGGGCGTAATCCCCATTCCTTCCACGGCCACCTCGGTGGTTGTGGCAGTGAATATCGCCCTTTACGCCATCTCCTGGTACATGACAGCCTCCTCAGCGTCGGCCCAGCTCAACCCGATGTCTGCCATGGGCGGCATCAGCGGCGAGGTGCTGCTGCGCCTCGGCGCCAAGAGTCCTTACATCCTGGTCGGGCAGTGGTGGAGACTTGTGACGGCGATCTTCCTGCACGCCGGGTTGCTGCACATCGGGCTCAATCTCTGGTGCCTATTCGATCTTGGTCCTGAAGTTGAGTCGCTGTTTTCGACTACCAAATTCGTGGTGTTCTATCTGGTTTCGGGGGTGGCGGGATTCCTCTTGAGCTTTTGGTGGAGCCCCTATGGGATGTCGGTGGGGGCTTCGGGCGCGATCCTGGGGATGATCGGCGTCCTGATCGGCGCCAGCTTCCATCATGGTCACCTTGGAAAGGAATATCGTGGGCAACTTTGGCGCTGGGTGATTTACATTGCGATCTTTGGCCTTTTCTTTGCAGTCGATAACGCGGCTCACCTCGGCGGCCTGGCCACCGGGGCGCTCCTTGGATACCTCGTGCCGGAAGGCGAAGCTGAGACTCGAGCCGGCCAAAACCTGTGGAACCTCCTCGCCGTGCTGTCAATCGTGATCATCGCCGGCTCCTTTGCCCTTATGGCTTTACAGTTGGGCCAGCCCCTCCGTTAGGCTCCCCGCCAGAATCTCCGCCTCAAGATGGGAAATGGTATCATTCATGTCATGAAAGAAGGGGCGTAGACGTCCCCGAGTAGCCGAGACCGCTACGAAGGGCGGCAAAGGGGTTTTCAGCATCCTCTCAGGAGAGAAAAGGCGGGATACCCTCAAGCAGGGATGGTACGTTGAGAGAATCCATGGATAAGGCGTCTGCAAAATCCGACCAATGGTGGGCGCTCCTGCCGGATGTGTGGTTCCTGATCAGGCCGCGCCGGGGCCTGCTGGCCGTCGGCTTCTGTGTGATGGCGGTGAACCGCGTGGCAGGGCTTGTTCTGCCGGCGTCTTCGAAGTTTCTGATTGATGACATCATCGGAAAGCGTCACCTGCAACTCCTGGTTCCACTTGTGCTGGCGGTACTCGGCGCGACGGTGGTGCAGGGGGTTTCTTCTTTCGTCCTGACGCAACTCCTCTCTAAGGCTGCGCAGCGGCTTATTGCTGACTTGCGATGCCAGGTGCAGGCCCACATCGCGCGGCTGCCGGTGGCCTTCTATGACTCCAACAAGACCGGCGTCCTCGTGTCGCGCATCATGAGCGATGTGGAAGGGGTGCGAAACCTGATCGGCACCGGGCTTGTGGAGTTCGCGGGTGGACTGCTGACGGCGACGTTTGCCTCGATCATCCTGCTGCGCATCAGCGTTGTCATGACCGGCTTGGCTTTTCTGATTCTCCTCGGGTTCGGGCTCGCCCTCCGCAAGGCTTTCGGAGTGATCCGTCCGATTTTCCGCGCCCGCCCCAAGATCAACGCCGAGGTTACAGGACGGCTGACCGAATCGCTGGGCGGGGTGCGGGTGGTGAAGGGCTACCACGCCGAGGCGCGGGAAGCGAAGGTCTTTGCGGCGGGGGTGCGGCGGCTCCTCGACAATGTTCTGAAAACCCTGACGGCCACTTCCCTGATGAGTCTTTCTGCGACCACGCTGCTGGGCTTGGTCAGCGCCCTGATTATGTACCTGGGTGCCCGTCAAATCATTGCCGCACACATGACGCTCGGCACTTTTGTGACCTACACCATCTTTCTGGGACTCCTGGTGGCCCCGGTTTTCCAGATTGTCCTGATCGGCACGCAGATCACGGAGGCCCTCGCAGGACTTGAACGCACGCGCGAAGTCCTTAGTGAGCGCCCGGAGGACGAGGACTCGGCGAGGTCGCTGCGCCTGGATTACATTCAAGGTGAAGTGGTCTTTGAGAACGTCAGCTTCGCTTATGAAGCAGGGAAAACGGTCCTGAACGACCTCAGCTTCAAATCCGAGCCGGGTACGGTCACCGCGCTGGTCGGGCCGTCCGGGTCGGGGAAGTCCACCATGATCGGGCTCATCGCGGCCTTCTACACACCGAGCGCCGGAAGAGTGCTGGTGGATGGAATTGACCTGGCCAAGGTGCGCCTGGACTCCTACCGCACCCGGCTGGGAGTTGTATTGCAGGAAACGTTTTTGTTCGACGGAACCATCCGGGAAAATGTCGCGTTCTCGCGCCCGGACGCCTTAGCGGAACAAATCCTCGCGGCTTGCCGCATCGCCCGCGTGGATGAGTTCGCGGAGACATTCGAGAAGAAGTACGAAACGGTGGTCGGCGAGCGGGGTGTGAAGCTCTCCGGCGGCCAACGCCAACGTGTTTCCATCGCGCGCGCCATCCTGGCCGACCCGAGAATTCTGATCCTCGACGAGGCAACGTCGAGCCTGGATTCCGAATCTGAGGCGATGATCCAGGAAGGCCTTTCTTACTTGATGCGCGGCAGGACCACCTTCGTTATCGCGCACCGCCTCTCAACCATCCGGCGCGCCGACCAAATCCTCGTGGTGGAGGGGGGCCGCCTCATCGAGCGAGGCACTCACCAGCAACTCTATGCTGCCGGGGGACGCTATTACGACTTGTACACCAAGCAGCACGGAGTCGAGTCTAACCTCTTCCTCGCTCCGGGTGAAGGCGACAAGGTGCGGGAAAGCGCAGCGCCGGCGGAACCCTCTGCCCTTGCGGAACGAGAGGGGACGATCCCCAACGCGGTGCGCCTGCTGCGCGGGCGGGATGCATAATGACGGTGGCCCGCTGTAGGGGCGAATCTCGTATTCGCCCCCGTCTGGGGCGATCACAAGGATCGCCCCTACGCGGCTAGAGCGGGTATATACTTGTCAACATGGAGAAAATAAGAATCGAGCAGCACAGTTTTATGGGGGTCTTGTGGGTCTGGGCATGGCTCTTCACCATCGGGTTTCTGCATCTGGCTTTTTGGAAGGGTGTGCTCGCGTTTGTATTGTGGCCGTACTATCTTGGTACGTGGTTCAGCTCGCTGGTGCACTAATCAGAATCGGCCATTTCATGAATGGGATTATGGCACCGGACTGGCAAGGCTCGCGTCCACCGGCTCATACATCACGGCTGAGGGGTGATGGACTTCCTCGAAGGCCGCGATGCGGTCCGTAAGGCGCAGAGTCAGGCCGATGTCGTCAAGGCCCTTCAGCAGGCATTCGCGTCGGAAGGGATCGATTGGGAAGGAGAATCTGAGGCCAAAATCATCTGTAACGGTCTGATTTTCGAGGTCAACGGTCAGCCGGTATCCCTCATTGTTCTCGGTCCGTTGGAACAATTCATTCACTTCGGCGTCGGGCAGTGTGACCAGGAGCACGCCATTCTTGAAGCAATTGTTATAGAAGATGTCGGCGTAGCTGGGCGCGATGACGGCGTGGAAGCCGTAATCGAGGATCGCCCAGGGAGCGTGCTCGCGGCTGGAGCCGCAGCCGAAATTGGCGCGCGCCAGCAGAATTGATGCGCCCTTGTAACGAGGGTGGTTCAACACGAAGTCCGGATTGGGCTTTTCGCCATCCAGGTAACGCCAGTCGTAAAAGAGCACGCGGCCAAAGCCTTCCCGCGTCAGCCACTTCAGAAACTGCTTGGGGACCATCTGGTCCGTGTCAACATTGACCCGATCGAGAGGGGCTACAAGTCCTGTATGTTTGATGAAGGGTTGCATTTTCTTGGTCCGTTGTCCGTGGCCCATCGTCAGTTGCCCGTCGTCCGTCCATAAGCTGCTAAAGGGGAGTTGGCCCTTACAACGGACCCGCCGTGGCGGGACAACGGACAACTGACAGCGCAAATCCTGGGTCCCGCGTTATCCCACCTTCCATTTCCGAATATCCACAAAGTGGCCTTCGATGGCGGCAGCGGCGGCCATCATGGGGCTGACCAGGTGAGTGCGGCCGCCCTTGCCCTGGCGTCCTTCGAAGTTTCTGTTCGAAGTGCTAGCGCTGCGCTCGCCGCTGGGGAGCACGTCGGCATTCATCCCGATGCACATGCTGCACCCGGCATCGCGCCACTCGAATCCCGCCTCGCGGAAAATTTCATCCAGGCCTTCCTTTTCAGCCTGGACTTTCACACGCCTGGAGCCGGGAACGACCAGCGCGCTTTTCAGTGTCTTCGAAACCTTCCTGCCTGCCGCAACACGCGCTGCCAGGCGCAGGTCTTCGATGCGGGAGTTGGTGCACGAACCGATGAACACGTAATCAAGCGGGATATCAACGATGTGTGTTCCCGGCTCGAGGCCCATATACTCGAGGGCGCGCTCCGCGGCCTTGCGGTCCACGGGGTCCGAAAAACTGCTCGGCTCGGGTACTTTTCCTGTAACGTCCGTGACCATTCCTGGATTTGTACCCCAAGTAACCTGTGGCGCGATCGCGGCGGCGTCCAATTCAAGCACCCGGTCGAAAGCCGCACCGGGGTCCGAGGGCAAAGACTTCCAACGATCGACGGCGATTTGAAAATCCTTGCCGCGTGGAACGAAGGGACGCCCCTCCAGGTACGCGAACGTGGTGTCGTCCGGTGCTACCATTCCCGTCCGTGCTCCGCCCTCAATGGTCATGTTGCAGACCGTCATCCGGCCGTCCATGGACAGGGCGCGGATCGCCTCTCCAGTGTATTCGACGGCGTGTCCGGTCCCCCCCGCGATGCCAATCTTGCCAATGACGGCGAGGATGATGTCCTTTGCCGTCACGCCCGGGATGAGGCTTCCGTTGACCCGGACCACCATGGTCTTTGATTTGAATTGCGGGAGGCATTGAGTGGCCAGGACGTGCTCAATTTCGCTGGTGCCGATGCCGAAGGCCAACGCGCCGAGGGCGCCATGGGTCGCCGTGTGACTGTCGCCGCAAACGATGGTCTGGCCCGGCTGAGTGATGCCGAGTTCGGGCCCTATCACATGCACGATCCCCTGATTGGGATTCTGCATGTTGAAGAGCATGATGCCCGTTTCGCGGCAGTTGCGCTCCAGGGCCTGAAACTGCGCGGCCGCCACCGTATCCAGCAACGGAAGGTGCCGGTCCTTGGTGGGCACGGAGTGGTCCATGACCGCAAACGTAAGGTCCGGTCGCCGCACCTTGCGTCCCGCCGCTTTCAGGCCGGAGAAAGCTTGCGGGGATGTTCCTTCGTGAACGAGATGGCGGTCGATATAGATGAGCGGGGGTTGCGCGGGCTCTTCAGCCACCAAGTGGGCATCCCAGATCTTTTCGTACATTGTGCGTGCAGGCATAATTTTTAGCGGCGGGCTGCGGTGCCAACGCCCCGAACGACAGATTATACGCGAACCTGCGACTTCTATCAAACCGGCGGTAATTCAGGTGGTGTGCTATTTTAACTTGAGGACTGTAAGAATAGAGCTGACGACCACAAGCAAACCAATGAAAGAGAACCCGATGCCCATCACCCACTGCATAGTTTTAACTGACTGGCTGAGACTGGCTACATTTTGCGTCAGTTGCCTCATCGACTCCGCCATCTCAGAAAGGGTTTCGGTTTCCAGCGTACGGAGGTAATCCTTGTCAACGCGTGGTATTTTCCCTTCCTTTTGTTCTGAACCTGGGACAAACGCTTTTTCCACCGATTTCGCCAACTGGTGAAATTCGACTGTGCAGAATGGCGCTGAGTACTCAAGAGTCAGGCTCCGAGGAGACGCATTGTACATGCCTATCACCAGGACTCCTTCAAATCCAGGATCAATCTGCAAACCGCTCAGAATCACGATGCCCTTTCTTGTATAGTAGGACTTGACTCCGATGTGACCAGCTATATCATGGGGTAGGTGAAGATTTTCATGTGTGGTCACCAAGGCGAACTCTCCGGGTTTCAGAGTTGCGCTTGCCGTCTGCGCGAGATCGATTTCGGTGTCGTTACTGCTGACTAGGAGTCGACTGCCAAAACGCATGTCGTAACTTGCGGCTTCCAGGCTGCTCTCCGAAAAGTTGTCGATTCGCAACTTCCCCAACTTCATTGCGGCTTTGATTTCGCCATCTGTCATGAGCATAGCCGGCCTCCTCGCAGTGGGAAACTTCTCTGAGTTAAGATGCTAGGTGAACAAAAAGCAAAAGTCAATCCAAAATGACCCACTACAGTAATCCAGCCCGAAATTCGACACGGCTGAAGACTTCGGGCGGGCAGTAATATTGCAGGTTCCTGAAAACCTGACTTCTGGCTCCTGACTCCTGCTTACCAATCGTCACTGAGTGTGGTTTGAACCCGCTCATTTTAACGCGCTTTGAGTTAGAATCGAGCCGTTTGATGAAGCGCTGCGCGTGTTACCGAAAAAAGGCCTCAAGGCGAAAGCGCGGGGCCGTTTACATTCTTATGACTCCTGAAGAAAGAAGACTCTGAGGGCGGTTGCGAATGAGATATCCGCTTTTCCATCTGACCAAACAATGGGCCGCCGCTTGCGGTGGTACTTGCTGTCGAAGGGATTTCCTGAAAAAAGCCACAGGCGTTTGCACCGCTTTTGCGGGCTTGGCAACCACTGATGTAGCAAGCGGGGCGAAGGCTCCCGAGAGGAAAAGAGACATGGTCCGTTGGCAAGCACACACCATTGCAAAGATTCCGAACGGCTACCAGGTGGTGGTTGCCGATGTCAACGGCGATGGCAAGCCTGACATCCTGGCGTTAAGCTCAGTGGAGAGCGTTGTGGAGTGGTATGAGAATCCTTCTTGGAAGGCTCGGCCCATCACCACGGCAACCCATCAGAACATCAGCCTGGCGCCGTTGTTTCGCAATGGCTATCCGCAGCGCGGCTTGGCGCTGGCCAGCGACTTTGCGCTCAATGACAGCACCTATGGCGGAAGTCTTTGGTGGGCGGAGCCGGGGAATTCGTTAGACTCCGAATGGTCGCTGCGCTTGCTCGGCCGGATGCCCAGCTCGCACCGATTGCGCTGGGCGGACCTGGACGGGAGCGGCCGCCTGGGGTTGGTGGATGTTCCCTTGTTGGGTTATGGCGCGAAGGAGCCGGACTACAAAGTCGCTGCACCGCTCACCTGGTTCGAACCTCCGGAGCCACTCCTGCGCGGGCACGTATCTGCCACTGACGCCGGCAAGGGTGAGTGGCTTTCCCACCTGATTGACGACTCTCTCACGGTCGTCCATGGCGTCCACATCATTGACTGGGACAACGACGGCCGCGATGAAATCCTGACTGCCAGCTTCGAAGGCGTCCACCTCTTCCGCTCCACCGGGACGGGCCGCGACCTCCTTTGGACGAAGACCCACCTCGCGGCGGGCGACCAGGTTCCGCGCCCCCATCGCGGGTCGAGCGAAATTGGCGTCGGCAGGCTGGAGGGGCGGCGTTTCCTCGCCGCCATCGAGCCCTGGCACGGCGAGCACGTGGTTGTTTATACGCAAAGCAAAGCGGGCGATTTGTGGAGTCGCCATCCGATTGACGACAGTTTGCGCGACGGCCACGCCCTGGTGTGCGCCGACCTCAATGGCGACGGCAATGATGAAATCGTGGCGGGGTTTCGCGGTCCAGGGACCAGCCTCTATGTGTACTACGCGTCGGACGCGTCCGGCCTGAAGTGGGAGCGCCAGACGCTGGATACTCAGATGGCGGCGTCAGGAGTGGTCGTGGCCGACCTCAAGGGCGACGGCCACGCGGGTGTTGTGGCCGTCGGCGCTTCGACGGCAAACGTGAAGTGGTACGAGAATCTGGGCGCCTGAGCATTGAGTGATTGATTCATTGAGTCATTGAATCATTGAAAAGCGGTGGCGAGGGGGTGGGACAATTGTGGAATACAGATCTGGATTGTGGATTGCCCCACGTACCTCCTGAGAAAGGTATGTAGTCGATGGTAAATGGTCAGTAAGGAGAAGACTCTGGCCCCCGCCACACAGAAGATAGGCAGCAGGCAATTCAGAATTCAGAATTCTAAATTCAGAACCTATTTCGTGGGCTTTCTTGATGACCTCGAGGCTTTCTTCCCAATGGCGGAGGTAATCCACTTCCGTAGGGAAAGGAAGAAATGATGGCGACGTTCAGTAGTAGCCGCTTCCAGTGAGCTGTCCCCTAACAAGGGAACTTCAGGGCGTGTCAGGAAGATCGCAAGCATTAGCGCAGTCAGGGCCACCAGGAATTGAATGAGAAAGATGATAAGCATGACCAGGACTACGTAGAGCACTGAGTTCTCCCTCGCAGTTCGAGCCGGATGTTTAAAGAGCCCTTGCGAAGGTCGCGCGGAGCGCGGCGAGCGTCCTCTCCAAGGAAACGAGTGCCATCCTGAGCGGCCAGTTCATAAATCAGAATTCATAATTCACAATTACCCCAGCGCCCAGCCCCAAGTCCCCAGCACCTGACACCTAGCACCTGGAACCTGCCTTTCCGCGCTCACCTGCCATCTACCACCTACTGCCTTCACACTTAACCTATCGGCACAGGCAAGCAGTCTGATGAGGGTAAACCGAGCCTTCTCTCAGGCGCGATCTTGGTGGGTATGTCATTCCGATCCCGCAGGCGCGGGAGAGGAATCTCGCTCTGGGCGGAGGTTGATCGGAGCTCAAGGCGGACTAAGGGTTGGAAGAAAGAATCAGAACGAGATTCCTCTCCCGCGCCTGCGGGATCGGAATGACAGTCGGGCAGGCGTGCGGCAGGTGATGGAGTCTGTTAGGGCTGGCGATTCGGTGGGTGACGGCGCATGATGATAGCCGTGCCGTCCCCAAACTTGTATTGGACCTCGTCCATGAGCTGTTGGATCAGATACACTCCGCGGCCACCTTCGCGGTAAATGTTTTCCCCCATGGTTGGATCGGGAACCTTGGCCGGGTCAAACCCGGCACCGGAGTCTTTGACGACGATGAGTATTCCGCCGCCTTCCTCAATAGCCACGCACGTTCGCACGTACTTTTCGGGGTCGCTGCGATTGCCATGAAGGATGGCGTTCATGAGCGCTTCTTGCAGGGCAAGCTGGACATTCCCGAGATCGTGACAACAACCATTTGCTTGGAGCAAACCAAGGACCCTGGAAACAAGGCCTTCAATATGGCGAGTGTCCGAAGGAATCAATTCGTCCAGCTTGACGACCAGCTTATCCTGGTCAAACTCGCACTGGGGCGGGATGTGCTTCAAGTCCGGCATAGTACCGGCTTTTCTACGCCAACAAAAACTCTACCACAGCAGAGGAACTGACTCAACCGTCAAGGTCCGAGATCGTGATGGCGACTTTCAGGATGCGTCCGTGGGCGCGGGCCTAACGTCGGACAGGGTCAAGAGCTTTTCTACCGAAGCCTCGGCGGGAGGGCGTCTCTTCAAAGGCCAATCCGCTGTTGAAAAGCAAGAATCATCGGCAACGGCTTGAGGTCCCTGCGCAGGGGATCAAGCGATAGCCCAAGTGCTTCCAGCGTTAAGGCGCCTAGCAGCACGCTGTCGCCTTCCTCATCACCAATGGGCTGCTCTTTGATTCCCTCACCGCGCGCGAGGCTGGCCCAATCGAGACGTTGAAGGCAAAGGGCCTACGCTGCGACGTTCACGAGAGCCCCCGCTCGCTGTCATGCTGAGTCCCGACTTGTCGGGACGAAGCATCTCGCCCTGCTTTTTGTCGGCGGAAAAGTCCAGAGCGAGATTCTTCTCCCGCAGGGCGGGATCAGAATGACAGCATGGTCAGGTCCAGTAATTGCGGTCAAGCGAGCGGTACTGAATGGCTTCGGAGATGTGCGTTGTGCCGATGGCGTCGGCGGCGTCGAGGTCGGAGATCGTGAGCGCCACTTTCAGGATGCGGTCGTGGGCGCGGGCGCTGAGGCCCAAGCGCGTCATGGCGCTCTCGAGCAGGCGCTCGCAGTCGGCGGAGATGTTGCAGTACTTGCGGATCTGCCGCGAGCTCATCTGGGCATTGCTATAAATCTTTTCGCCCGGGAAGCGGCGCAACTGGCGCTGGCGGGCTTTTATGACGCGCTCACGAATCAGGTCCGAACTTTCCCCGCCCGAGTCCTGCCGCAGTTCCTGGTAGCGGACGGCGGGCATGTCGATGTGGATATCAATGCGGTCGAGCAGCGGCCCGGAAATCTTCGAGATGTAGCGCTGAATGAGGGGCGGCGTGCAGGTGCACTCGCGCGTGGGGTCATTGAAGAACCCGCAAGGACAGGGGTTCATGGCGGCGGCCAGCATGAAGCGCGAAGGAAAGGTCAGGGACATCGCGGCGCGTGAGATGGTGACCGTCCCGTCTTCCACGGGCTGCCTCAAAACCTCGAGTACATTGCGCTGGAATTCCGGCAACTCGTCCAGGAAAAGCACGCCATTGTGCGCCAGGCTCACTTCGCCCGGGCGGGGCACGGCCCCGCCTCCAATCAGCCCGGCATCCGAAATGGTGTGGTGGGGAGAACGGAAGGGTCGGGTGCCCACCAGGCCCGCGCCCGAGTCGAGCACCCCAGCGACGCTGTGGATCTTCGTGGTCTGGATCGCCTCATCGAAAGTAAGCGGTGGCAGAATGGTGGGGATGCGTTTGGCCAGCATGGTCTTGCCGGCGCCCGGCGGGCCGATCATCAGGATGTTGTGGCCTCCCGCGGTGGCAACTTCAATGGCGCGCTTGGCGTGAAGCTGCCCCTTGACGTCGCGGAAATCCACGTTGTACTGGCTGGCTTGCGCTAGCATGGCGGCGCTATCCACTTTGGCCGGCTTGAACTCGCGTGTCTCATTGATGAAGTCCACCACTTCCGGCAAAGAGCACAGGCCGTAAACCTGCAACTCCTCTACCACCGCCGCCTCGCAGGCGTTTTCCACCGGCAGGACCATCCGCTGAATACCCTTCTGACGTGCCATGGCGGCAATCGAGAGCGCACCCTTGATGGGGCGAAGGCCGCCATCGAGCGAAAGTTCACCCAGAAACAAGGTGTTCTTGAGGTCGGTTTTCAAAAGGACGCCGGTGGTGCCCAGGATGCCCAGCGCGATGGGCAGGTCAAATCCGGACCCTTCCTTCTTCACGTCCGCCGGGGCGAGATTGACCGTGATGTTCTGGAAGGGAAAGTCCAAACCGCAATTCTTGATGGCGGATTTGATGCGCTCGCGGCTTTCGCGCACGGCGGCGTCGGGAAGACCCACGGTGGTGAAATTGGGCAAGCCGGCGGAAATATCCACCTCGACCTCAACCGGATAGGCGTCAATGCCGAAGACGGCAGCGCTGAGCGCTTTGAAAAGCATAGGGATGACTTCCTTAACAGAGGTGGGAGTATAGCAGAAGTGATCTTAGCGGGTCAGGGAAAACTGAAGTATTCCATCCGCCTTAAACGCTCCTTTCCAAAACGAAGAAGATTCGGTCAAGAACCTCAAAAGGGTCGTGCAGCGAGATGGGGAGCCGCACGTCCTCCAGCCCAGGGTGGAGGTGGCAGCGCGGCTCGGATAGTGCGTCTGCGTGCGCTGCCTCATTCAAGTCAAATCGCAAGAATCCTGGCGACGCCGAGGCAGGAGCCTGGTCAGGGAGCTGGTAATGGTATCGAAACCCCACGAGCTGCGACCCCCCATCGCTCTCTCGTAGAGTCAAAGCGAAACTGAGTCGTGCGCCAGAATCGAAATGAAAATGCTGCGGTGTCAGGCCCTTGTCGAATCCCGGGCCCAAGACGATCGACGCCACCCCCTTACTTTGGGTAAACTTCAGGAGCTGGATCGAATTGTTCCTTGTCTTCATGTCCTCGCAACGCCGGAGCAAGTACGCTCGGATTTGGCTAAACATCTTGTATGGGGAGGGGAGGGACCGGGCCGCGATTTCCAGATGCGTTCTCTGGTCCATCTCTGCGGCACGCTTCAAAGCGCGGTCACGCGTCACACCAAATCCCCCCGGCCAAGGAGAACCAGCCATTCTACGAAGTGAGGTTCGGGAGGCAGTTCCTTGGCTTCAGCCCTCCGGGCGACTTCCTGGTCGCTGAGTTGGTAATGCTGCCGAAGTTCCTCTAGGCGGCTCTCTCGCTCTTTGTCGGTCATAATACCGGGTTCAGCCCCGGCAAGGAATATGCTCGTGCCGATGAAGCTGCGGATGTTGGGGGCAAACTGCGCAAGCCGCGCTACAGCATCCGGGGCTATCCACAGCACGACCGGCCCGGTACGTTCCAACGCACTCCGCATTGTATCGAGGGACGACCACTCACCCGCCTCCAAATCAGCGCCGGCAAATAGAATGACAGCATCATCCTCGGGGTGGTGCAGTTGCTCTCGCAGTATCTGGAAACTGGAGCCCCTCAATGGCACGACCCTGGTGGGCAACTGAAGAAAAGAATGCAGTTCGGTGCTCAAGTCATCGCAAGCAGCGGCTGGATCACCGCGTGAGCTCAGAATAGCGAGCCAGGAATGTTCTCCCCGCATCTCCAGCCGACGGGCAACCTCGACAAATGGTTGACTCGGGAAGTCAGGCACTCTTAGGCTCCGGGGCGGGCATTACTGATAGCAGCGCGGGGTGGACACGGAAGTCTGTAGACGAGTACTCCAAGACACGCCGCGTGACCAGCAGCTCGACGTTCACCGCTTGACTGACATCGAACGACTTGGACTTCTCTAGGCGATGGAGGACTTTGATCTCCTCCGGACCCAATCCCCGCAGATAACCTGTGCCCAGTTGCTGCGCTGCGTTCTCAATGTCGTGAGAGGTGACGGAATCGTGACCCGCGACATATGCCTCCACCCCTGCGTCCCGAGCCAAAGAAATCAGGTCCCGAAGCACGCCCCCGGAGTATTCGCAGAGCGTGTCCGGAGTGAAGCCCCGCAGCAGGTCGTATCCGTGGCGCTTCTCCAACACGGACTGCAAAAGCCCGCGTTTCGGATCAACGGCAACCACTGGCATGTGGTGAACGCCGTCGAAGTGATCGGACACTGATTGCCCGACAGCCGCACCAAACAAGACCGAGAGCGGCGCCGTTGATACAACCGACACCTTGAGCTCGCGGAACAGTCTTAGATCTTGGCGTGCGACCGACCAAAACCTTGTGGGATCCAGTAACCGATCTAGCCCGTCGAAGATGACCACGGCATCTTTCTGGGCGTCCTTCGCGAGGGCCAGGAATGCCTCAACAGGGCCACGAATCTCTTTGATATCACGACTAAGGGCGGGAAGCGGCGGTTCCAGCTTACCCGGAACATGCCGAATGACACCGCGGCGATCACGCTCTAAAAGCCGTCGGCCCTCCTCTGCCCACAACTGTGTGAGCGGCACAGCTACTCGCTTTCCGTAGGCGTACTCTTTGAGCATGCCGTAGGGCTTGACAAGCTCTTCAAGAGCCATTCGTTCTCTAAGCGCAGGGAAGTCCTCCCACAGTCGCCGGGTTAGCTCCAACCCGAAACTCGCAAGCAACGCACCCGAATTCAAACTGGATAGATCGGTTTCCGCCGAGATGTCGATGTACAAAGGCAGGACGTGGCCTTGCTCCTGGAGCCAGCGCGCAGCGAGGATTAGCTCTGTTGTCTTGCCCGATCCGACACCCCCGACCAAGAGCTGCTGGCTTCCCGGCTCGAGGTCCGCCCGCCCGGCTAGTTTCCGGAACAGAGAGCCGTGCAGGTCCTCGCACACCAGTCCGGCTTCGATCGCGTCCTGAGGAGGAGCAGTAGGATTGAAGGCCTGCATGTAGGCGCGGAACCTTTCCCGCCTCTGAACTTTGACTTCCGTAGTTGAGGGGGGACTCGACATGCTCTTCAGTATAAGCCCAAGGCCACGATCAGGCAAAGCAAATGCCTCTCCCCTGGCCGTACCACCTTTTGAACATTTTGGCCGTGCAAGCGGCAAGGGGTATCCTGACCCGCGCATGCCCGCGCCATACCTTCGCAGGTCCGGGGTGAGAGGAAGAATGGCCTTAACAGTTTAGACTTGACAACGTCCGACCAATCGGCTAGATTGATAGCGTATGGCAAGAGATGCGGTGCGTTACAGGTGGGAAAAGGACTCTTGGTCGCCAGCCGGTCAATCCGAGGACCATTCAAGCCGGGAAAAGATCCTTGTGCAGGCTTTCACTGTCAACTGTCCGGCGCGGCAGGTTACCCCCCCTCTGGCGAATGCGCCGCGAAGAAAATTCTTTTTTTGCACGTTCAACACGGGAATGTCTATGAAAACAAAGGACCGCTGTGGAAAAGTGGGGCGGAACCGGGAATGTTTATGAAAATAAAGGTAGTTATCCGCTAAGAGCCGGAATATATATGAAAACAGGCAAGTTAATGTTTTTCAATCGAAAATCAACCAGAACCAGCCTTCGGATCTCCCGCCGCAGCGGGTTGACCGTGCCCTGGAGAATCCACCGCGAAGAAAATTCTTTTCTTGAACGAACGATGCGGGAATGTCTATGAAAACAAAGGACCGCTGTGGAAAAGTGAGACGGAACCGGGAATGTTTATGAAAATAAAGGTAGTTATCCGTTTGAAGCCGGAATGTATATGAAAACAGGCATGTTAATGATTTTCAGCCGAGATCAACCAGGGTCCACTTTGAGACAAACAGTCCCGCCTCAGATCAGAGCAATCCTCATCTCATTGCGGACTTAATGTCCGTACTTGCACTAGGCTGGCATTGCGCCCCCCCCGCCTGCGGGCTTCGAGCAAGGCGCTAAAGGCGCGAGCCGCGCGCGTTGGCGATGTGGCAGGGACGTGGCTGGCAAGAAGGGCAGAAGTGGCTGCTGCGCCCCGCGATCACGATGCGCCGGATCGGACGGCCACAACGACGGCAGGGTTTGCCGGTGCGCTGGTAAACGCGGAGCCGCTGGGCGTAATTGCCGGGGCGGCCCTCGATGTCCACGTAGTCGCGGAAGCTGGTGCCCTGGAGCTTCACGGCGTGCTCCAGGACTTTCCTGACCGCCTTGAAAAGGCGCCGGGCTTTGCGGGCGGAAACCCGGCCGGGCTGCGCCAGCGGATGGATGTGGGCCACAAAGAGCGACTCATCCGCATAGATGTTGCCGAGCCCGGCCAGCAACTGCTGGTTCATCAGCCAGCTCTTGATGGCGCCGCGGCGGGCGCGCATGGCGCTCAGGAACTGCTCCTCGGTCACCTGCTGCGCGTCTGGCCCCAGCCGGCCGAACGCGGCTTCCAGCTCCTCACGCGTGCAGGAGCGCATCCTGCCGAACCGCCGCACATCGCGAAAGCGCAACTCCTCGCGCTCGCCGAGCGCCAGCAGCACGTGTGTGTGCGGCTCAAGCGGCGTGTCGCGCGCGGAGACCGTGAATTGCCCGGTCATGCCGAGGCGCACCAGCAGATAACGCGGCGGCTCGTTTTCGGCGCTGAGCTCGAGGGCGAGCGCCTTGCCCTTGCGCTGCACTGAAACGATAGCGCGCCCCTCAATCTCGGCTGCGAATTGCTCCGGCGACCCAACAATGACGCCCGGATGGCGAACGTCAACGGCAAGGATGCGGCGTCCCAGAGCATGCCTCTGGAGACCCTGGGAAACGGTTTCGACTTCGGGGAGTTCAGGCATTGGGCACGATGGTCAGGGTTCCGGCCCGCTTAATTCTCTACAGGCGTCCGCTGCGGGCGGATGATACAGGCCCGCCGCCATGTTGATTTGACGGAGCTCAGGAGCTACACAGCCACCTTGATATCGTTCCCTTCAACCCGGACGGGATAGGTAACGACTTTGACGGAACTGTTCCCGACCATCTCTCCCGTGCGGACGTTATACTCCCACTGGTGCCAAGGGCAGATGACCACCTCGCCCATGAGTTCTCCTTCGCCGAGCGGTCCGCCTTGGTGCAGGCAGGTGTTGTCGGTGGCGTAGATTGTGCCCTCCACATTGAAAAGAGCAATAGCCTTCCCCTTCACCTCCACGGCCTTCGCTGATCCCGGAGCAAGTTCGGAAAGGCTCGCAACTTTGACAAACTCCGCCATGTACGCTCCTCCTGTGGAAGGGCCGGGCCTGCGCCCTATTTCAGTGATTCCGAGTGGTCTTGAAGTTCCCCGCAAGGAAAAATGCTTAAGCGATTTGGACCATTTCCGGTGTTCCTGGCTTGCCGATGCGGACGGATTTCTTGAACTCCTCCAACATGCTCTCGTCAAGACGGACCTCGGTAGGCCGCTTGCTCAGGCTCATGCCGTCAATCTTCTCCTGCAGCTTCAGAAGGGCATAAAAGAGGTTTTCCGGCCGCGGGGGGCAGCCCACCACGTAAACATCCACGGGGACGATCTTGTCCACACCCTGAAGCACCGCGTAGGTATTGAACGGGCCACCCACGCTGGAGCATGCGCCCATGGAGATGCACCATTTGGGGTCCGGCATCTGCTCCCATATACGCTTGATTGGGGGCGCCATCTTCAGCGTCACCGTGCCGGACACAATCATCAGGTCAGATTGGCGCGGGCTGGGGCGAAACACTTCGGCCCCGAAACGCGCCATGTCAAAACGCGAGGTGGTGGAAGCAATCATCTCGATGGCGCAACAGGCCAGACCGAAGGTGAGTGGCCAAAGGGACGACTTCCGCGCCCAATTGAAAATCTGGTCCACCGTGGTGATTATGAAATTCTGTTCAAAGCGATTCTCAATCCATCCCATACGCCCGCCTCAGCCCCTCTCTTGGAAATACTCAGGATTCAATCCCGAGCCCCTGCCACAAGTTTTATTATACCCCTGGAGCAAAGCCCCAGCCCAACTATAGGTTGACCGAACAGCTCGCGCGGGCTTCGGAGAGGACAGCGAGTGTCCGTTCACTCGGCAGGGGGCTTCAGTTTGCGGACCTCGGCAGCGCCTCGCGCATCGCCGGCGGCGTCGAGGGCCTGAGCTTCGGCAGTATAGGCTTGGGCATAGGTGGGATCAATCTCGCGCGCCGCATGAAACTGCTCAGCCGCCTCCCGGTACTTGCCGAGTTTCATCCAGCAGGCTCCGAGGTAGAAACGGCCGCTAAGGTCCTGGGGATTCACCTGGACGGCGCGCGCGAAATACTCTGCTGCTTTCGCGTAATCACCGCGAGGAAAATAGACCGTGCCAAGGATGTCGTAAGCAAGGCTCTGGTAAGGCAGGGTTCGGGTCGCTTTTTGGAAGTAAGCCAGCGCCTCATCGTGGCGGCCTTCGAGATCGGCAATCTGACCGAGGCCGATGTAGGAATCGTAGGTATTCAGCGGAACAAAGCTGGCTTGATTCAGGCGCAGGGCCGCCTCAAACTCTTTCCGGGCCCCTTCGAGGTCGTGCTCGCGGAATTGCAAATCGAGGCCGTGGTGTATACGAACCAGACCAGCGTCGGGAGCGACATTGAGGGAATAGCCGAAAAGGGTTTCGTTGTTGTGCCAGTTTGGAACCGCCCGCACATCCTGAAAACACCAGAAGCATATCAGGAGTCCGAGGACAGGCAAGACGACCGGAGCCAGCCAGACGCGTGGCAGTTGCTGCGGCAGCAAGGCCAGACCCAAGTAGGCCAAGGCAAGGCAGAGGCCAACCGAAGGCAGATAAGAGAACCGCTCTGCCAGCAAAGGAAAGCTGAGCTGACGAACATCCAGGCAGGGGAGCAACGTCACCGCCCACCACACAACCAGAAAGCCCAAAACCCTCTGGCGCTTCCGTAGCGCGCCTGCCGCGACCAGGACGAGCAGTGTCAACCACGGCCACAGCGAGCGCAGGCTCGGCCCGGGATCGAAGACATGAAATACGTTAAGGTGGACAGGCCAGAAGAAGAGCTTTGCGTGCTGGCCCAGCAATGCAATGGCGGCAGCGATGATTTTGGGCTGGATCTTCCAGAAATGCGCCGCCCCGGAGAAATGTCCAAGCGCAGCGATACGGGCCGCCGAGTAGACAACGGCTGCGGCAACGTACATACCCCACCAAGCCGCCTTGCTGCGCCAAGTCTCGACAGCATCGGAAAAGAAAAACCAGTAGGCAATCAATAGCAGAGGAAAACTGAACGCAGCCTCCTTGAAGAAAAGCGCCGGGAAATAAGCAAGCACGGCAAGAGCGTGACGGGCCACGCGCCAGCTTCCTGCCTTCTCGGCGCGCAAGAAAAGCCGGAAAGCAAGCAGGTAGAAAAAACCGCAACCCACCTCCGGAACGGATGCGATCCAAGCCACGGCTTCCACGTGCAGGGGGTGCAGGAGCCAGAGCAGTGAGCCGACAAACGCTGCCAAATCGTTCCCAAGCATTTCGCGCCCAATTTGGAACACTACGAGCCCCGTGGCCATGTAGAGAATCCACTGGAAGAAATGATAGGCGGCGGGGTTAGGCCCTGCGACGCGCCAAATCAGCCAGTACGAAAAAATGTGCAGAGGGCGGTAGAAGTTCGTTTCCGCCCCTGCCCCAAGAAACGACCATACGGAGCCGGTGAAAATTCGCCACCAAAGGTGAGCATTGCGGACGAAGGGGTTTTCAAGGAGCTGCTTGCCATCGTCGTAAACCAATCCGTTGGACAACACACCCGAAAACACTACGGCCGCCACCAGCGCCAGCACGGCGCCGGCCGCATAGGAGTGGTTCTTCACATACTCGTTGCACTTGCTCAGCAAGGCTTAACCTGCCCCCCGCAGTCTTTCCAGTCTCCAATCCTAAGACTGTTTTCATGTTTTTGACATAGTCTTTCGACCAGGCTTCGGACCAAGCACGCTTTTAAGTAGTGGGTCAGTTTGCGCTTGTAGCGGCGAGTTGTGACCTGCGAACGAACGGGGGACCCCCTCACCCGGCCCGCCCCGGCTGAAGAAAACGCCGGCGGCGGGCCACCCTCTCCCCCAAGGGGGAGAGGGCGGGAAAGTGGAAGACGCCAACAGATCGGAGCACAAATGTAGAAACTTCAGCGACGGACCAAATGGTCCATCCATTGACGGATAAAGCCGCCTCTACATCAAACTGACCCACTACCCGCTTTTAGGCGCACAGGTCCTTCACATAGTTTAGAATGACATTCCTGATGGCTTGTTCAATATCCTATCTGTTGGAGCGTGGCTGTCGGCCGGGAAACAGCCGTCAACGAGGAGGTCCTGAGTTGCAGAAATTAATTCGGAATTACGAAGCGGGCGTTGGGAAGGCGGTTGTGTTCTTGACGTTCGTTCTGTTGCTGGCGATTACCGGACTGGCACTGAAGGTCACGAACCGTGAGGCGCCTTCGATCGACATGCAGCGGGGGATAAGGGGAATCGGCGTGAGCACGCCCGTAGAACTCAGAGTTTACGATTCGCGCTATCGCATCAAGTCGGTTGTGGTGGAAGTCCATCAGGGCGACCGAACGTTTCAAGTTCCGGTGGAAAGCAGCGGGTGGGCGGTTCGCACGCCAAAGAGGTGGAAGTTCTGGTCGGGGCATGTCGAGAGCAGTGCCACATTCAAGGTGAGCGTGGGGCGCAAAGAGATACCTGACCTGAAGGAAGGTTCCGCAACGCTCATCGTCACGGCAACGAACGATTCCTGGGGGCGATTCTTCCGCGGTGGCCGGAGCCAACTCATCAAGGACTTGCCCGTCCGCTTTGTTCCGCCTAGCGCCGAGGTTCTCACCGCGCAGCACTACATCAATCAGGGTGGCTGCGATATGGCGCTTTTCAAGGTTTCCCAGGGGACGGTTGAATCCGGCGTGCAAGTGGGCAATTACTTTTTTCCGAGCTGGCCCGTGAAGGATTCCGATCCCACCACACGGATGTGCATCTTTGCATTTCCTTACGACGTTGACCCAACAACCCCGGCCCGCGTGGTGGCGCGCGACGACGCCGGCAACCAGACCCTGGTCAATTTCAATTACAAAGTCTTCCCCAAGAAGTTCAAGTCCGACACCATTAACGTCACGGACGATTTCATGCAACGTGTGGTTCCTCCCATAATGAGCCAGACGCCGGAATTGCAGGATCAGGGCAGCCTTTTGAAGAATTTCCTGCTGGTCAACGGCCCGCTTCGTCGGATGGATGCGCAGCAGTTGGTGGCCTTCTCTCAGAAAACCAGTTCGCACCTAACCTGGACTCAACCCTTCGTGCAACTTGGGAATTCCAAAGTGGAGGCGTCGTTTGCTGACTATCGGACCTACCTGTACAACGGCCAGGTCATCGACCACCAGACGCACCTGGGGTTTGATCTGGCGGTTGTCCAGCACACTCCGGTAGTGGCCGCCAACGATGGCAGGGTGATTTACGTGGGCTTTTTCGGTATATACGGCAATGTCGTGGTGATTGACCACGGCTGCGGCTTGCAGAGCTTTTATGCCCACTTGAGCTCGTTTGATGTGAAGGAAGGTGAAGAGGTAAAACACGGACAAGTGATCGCGCACAGTGGCCAGACCGGGCTGGCTGGCGGCGACCATCTGCACTTCACCATGCTGCTGGATGGAATCCCCGTCAATCCGGTTGAATGGTGGGACCCGCACTGGATCCACGACCGCATTGAAGCAAAGCTGAACCCTTATCTACAAAAGTAAGCCAGCGCAACGCCCGGCGCCTGGCCCCTGACACCTGTTCTTAAGGCGCCACCCGGCTCAAATAAAACTCGAAGAACCTCTTGGGATCCGTGCGCATCCCCACCGTAGCGTTCGCGGGCTTGCCTTCGACGACTCGAGTGAATCCTTGGGCATCAACCTCGATGGCCAACTGTTGAGTCTCGCCCAGGCTTGGGTCGATGAGCATCGCCACCGCCATGGGGTCACACAAAGTCGGAGTCTCGTTGCCCCAGAGGTGGTAGAGAGTCGTCAGGGCGTTGGTGAGGGGCGTGAGATGAGTGAAGACGCGGCGGCGTCCGGCGGCGTCGAGTTGCAGCATGGCCGTGACGTCGAGCGGGGCCACCAGGAGAGGCACACCGGATGAAAACACGGTCTGTGCCGCTTCGGGGTTCGACTTGATGTTCCACTCCGCTTCGGGCTTCGAATCCGGCGCATAACCGCGAGCGATTGATCCGCCCATCAGGGCGATGAGTTTGATCTGCTTCGCCATGGAAGGGTCGGATTTCAGTAGAGCGGCTACATTGGTCAGTTCCCCGATGGCGATGATCGTGACCCTGCCGGGCCGCCGGTTGATTTCACTCTTCATGAAATCAACTGCTCCGCTTCTATGCAAGGCGGAACTGGTGAAGCCATTTGCCCAGCGGGTCTGGTCAATCGGCTGGGGCTTTCCAGGCTCGCCTGCATAAACCGGCACCTTGCGCCAAGTTCCGCCCGCTTCCCAAAGCAGTTTGGCGGCAAGGCGTGCTCGCGCCTGGGTGTCGCCAGCCACGGTGGTTACGCCCAGGAGTTCCAACTCGGGGCTATTGATAACGAGCGCCAGGGCGAACGCATCGTCAATGTCCGTGCCAATGTCGGTATCGAGGATGATCGGGACCCTCGATGGCGCAGCAGGAAGGGAAGTCACGGCGAATGCAAAACCAACCAACAGTACTTGGATCAGATTCTGCATATGAACATCACTTTACCACCGGCGCCAGCGCCACGCACACAAGGCCGATGATGAAAAGGGCAAACATCAGCGTCAGCAGCCGCTTGGTAGTTGCATCGGCGCCTTTGAATTCCTTCCAAACGAACACACCCCAGATTGTGCCGACCATCGTCGAGCCCTGGCCGAGTGCGTAGGACGCTGCGGGCCCGACCATCTTGGCGTACGATGCAACGAAGTTGGAAATCGTGCCCACCCCCCAGAACATGCCGCCGAAGATGCCCCAGAAGTGCCACGCCCCGGTTCCGCGAAAATAGTCCCCGACCGAAACCGGAGGTCCCGAAACCGGCCTCCGCATCAAGACATAATTCACCGGAAAATTAGAAACCAGCACTCCGAGAGCAAAGACGAAGGCCACGGTGTACGGACCAAGATGATTCTCTCCTTTGATAGCCTTGGCGATGAAAGGGTAGAACAGTCCCATCACCACACCGCCCAGCAGGCTGATTGCGATCCCTTTAATGCTCACGGTCTGATCCTTCGCCTGCCTTCGGTAGGCCAGAGCGTCCAGCAAAATTGCCAAGCACACCAAGGCAATGCCTCCAAAAAGCATCAACGGATTGCCTTTTGGCGTGATGATGTAATTCAAGATCGAGCCCACCACCAGCGCCACCCCGACGCCGATCGGGAAGGCCACAGCCATCCCCGCAAGGGCGATAGCCGCCACGATCAGGATGTTGCCGAGGTTGAAGACGATGCCGCCGAGGAAAGCGAGCAGCAAGTGATGACCATCCGCAGCCCGGAGGTTTTGAATAAAGCTATCCGGGCTGGCAGGAGCCGTGCGCCCCAGCGTAAACCCCAGGATCAGGGCCATCAACAAGATGCCCCAAACATAATCCCAATAGAACAATTCAACGCGCCAGCTTTTGCAAAGCTTTTGAGTATTAGCCCAACTGCCCCAGCAAATCATGCTGAGAACGATCATGGAGAGCGCGACCGCATAAACGGCGGGTATGAACATAAGTAAGTTGACCTCCCGGGGCGGGTTCCACATCAGCCTGCGCGGTTAGCGATCTTACTCCGGCATGGTGATGGGCGCCGTCCGGCCTTCGCGCGCCGACTGATAGATGGCCTCCATCACGGCCACGTCGCGCATACCCTGGACGCCATTCGGCTCGGGCTCGCGATTTCGATGGATCGAGTCGGCAAAGGCATCAAGCTCCAGCGACAGCTCGTCAATGACCTTGAACTTTTTCTCGAACCATCGCTCACCGGTCTTGCCGAATAGACAGCGCTCTTCGTCATACTGATACGCCGGGTTGAGGGCCGCCCAGCCTTTCTCACCGTGGACCTGCAAAAACGACGACTGCGCGGCGCTGAAGCTCGCGGTGGCCTGCGCCACCAGCCCGTGCGGGAAGTTCAGCCGGAAGGCGATGTTCTCATCCACCTTGCTGAATGTCTCGGGATCAGTCGTCCACTGATACGCCGAGACTTCCAGGGGTTCCTCGCCCACAAGCCAGCGTATGGTGTTCACGCAGTAAACTCCCACGTCTGGCAGTGCGCCGCCGCCCGAGAGCTTGGGATCAAGATGCCACGCGCCAGCCTTCCCCCGACCGCGGACAACAATCCCGAAAGCCGAATGAATGTATTTCAGCCGCCCGAGTCTCCCGCTCGTAATCAGTTTCTTGAGCTCGAGACTGGCAGGCTCAAAATACTTGCGGTAGGCAATCATCAGGCGAACGTCGGAAGCGCGGCAGGCCTCCAGCATCTGACGGCACTCTTCCACCGAAGTTGCCATGGGCTTTTCGCAAAGCACATGCTTGGCGGCGTTTGCAGCCTGAACTGCGTAGCGGGCGTGCGAGCCGTTGTTGGTGGCAATGTAGACGGCCTCAACCTGCGGATTGCTGAAGCAGGCCGGCAACTCCTCGTACGTGTAAAAGGCCTCAGCGTGGAACTTCGTGGCAAGGCGCTTGGCCTTGGACCTGTCACCGCTCACCAGGGCCACCAGTTTTGCCTTCTTGCTGTGCCGGAAGCCGGGCAAGATCGCGCCTTGTGCAAATCCCCCTAATCCAATCACGGCATATCCAACGGGTTTGAAAGCTGCCATAGACCTCCTTTGCTGGACTTGAAATGAAGGAAGAATACTTCCCGACTTTGGCTGCGCTGTCAAGCCTGTGAGCGTTCAAGCAAGAACCGATGCGGTTTCCGGCCGATACCCGCAGCAGGGCCCTTCGGCGAAACGTTCTCCGCTGCGGGCGGCAGCACACCCAAAGTTCGCAGACTCTTCGACCTTCAACTTTCGACTCTTCAGGGTCGGGAGGCTTGGATGGGACGCAATCTGTGGGCGGCGCGCGCAAACCCCCGCGCCCTTGCCCACGACTACTCTTCCTCTTCCACCGCGGAGGGCTTGTGCGCGGCGACGATCTTATCGGCGATCGGCTGGGGGACGATTTCGTAGTGCGAGTACTCCATCGAGTAGGTCCCACGCCCTTGGGTCATGGAGGTGAGGTCGGAGGCGTACGTGAGCATCTCGGCGAGCGGCACCTGAGCCTTGATGGCGGTGGACGCGCCCTTGGGATCCATACCCTGCACGCGCCCGCGGCGCCCATTAAGGTTGCCCATGATATCGCCAGCGTTATTCTCGGGCACCGTGATTTCCACATTCATAATCGGCTCGAGCAAGCAGGGCTTGGCCTGTTCCATGCACTTCTTGAACCCCTTGGAGCCGGCGAGCTTAAAGGCGATTTCAGAGGAGTCCACCTCGTGATAGGAGCCGTCGAAGAGGATCACTCTGAAGTCCACCACGGGATAGCCGGCGAGATACCCTTTCGAGGCTGCCTCGACGATACCCTTCTCGACGGCGGGAATATAGTTCCTGGGGATGGCGCCGCCGAAGATATCGTTCACAAACTCGAAGCCGGCGCCGCGTACCAGCGGTTCCACCTTGATCCAGCAGTCACCGTACTGGCCGTGGCCGCCGGTCTGCTTCTTGTGCTTGCCCTGCGCTTCGGCTTTGGCGCGAATGGTTTCGCGGTAAGGGATCTTGGGCGCCTTGAGCGTGACATCGATGTTAAACCTCCGCTTGAGCTTCGAGACGGCCACTTCCACATGCTGCTGGCCGGCGCCTGAAAGCAGGAACTCCTTGGTCTGCGGGTCACGCGAGAAGCGCAAGAGCAAATCTTCTTCGAGCATGCGATGGATGGCGGTGGAGAGCTTGTCCTCGTCGCCGCGCGACTTGGGTTCAATGGCAAACGAAATGGCGGGTTCCGCCAGCTTCAGCTTGGGGAAAACAATCGGCGCGCCTTTGTCACCCAGCGTGTCGCCCGTCAGGGTGTCCTTCAGCTTGGCCACTTCCCCGATGTCCCCCGCATGGAGCTCGGCTACGGGCGTCTGCGTCTTGCCCTGAACGA
The DNA here is from genome assembly GCA_050012175.1 of Terriglobia bacterium. Classification (GTDB taxonomy): domain Bacteria; phylum Acidobacteriota; class Terriglobia; order UBA7540; family UBA7540; genus CAVROP01. The sequence goes on from JBEKHR010000002.1 coordinate 195,851, forward strand.
CCCCGATGTGCGAGAGGCGCTCGCTGGTTCCTCGGTCGAAGTTGGTAAGGTTGGCCTCGTTCTTCAGAACTCCCGACATCACCTTGAAGTAGCTCACGCGGCCGGCAAAGGGGTCTGCCACGGTCTTGAAGACGAAGGCAGAAACCGGCTGGTCGTCGGCAATCTTGCGCTTTACAGGCTCGCCGCCCTCGTGTTCCAGGCCTTCCACCTCTTTCCGCCCCAGGGGCGAAGGAAGGTAATCCACGATGAAGTTCAGCAGATTCTCGCTGCCAATGTTGGGCAGCCCGGCCGCAACGACCACAGGGTAGAGGCGCTTTTCGCAGACCGCGGCCCTCAGACCAGGGACCAAGTGCTCCTCCGGGAGGGTGCCCTTTTCAAAGAACTCTTCCATCAACTTGTCGTTACCCTCGGCCACCATTTCCACCAAGGCCTCGTGAGCCTTGCTCGCTGCATCCTTCAGGTCAGCAGGAATCTCGACTTCCTTAGCCTTCCCGGACCCGTTGGAGTCGTAGAGATAGGCCTTCACTCGAACCAAGTCGATGACGCCGTGAAAATTCTTCTCTTCCCCGATGGGGAGCTGGAGGGGAACCGCGTTCCGCCCGAAAGCCTCGTGTAAGGCTTCGAGGGTCCGCTCAAAGCTGGCGCGGTCGCGGTCCAACTGATTGATGACCAGCGCGCGCGGCAAGCTGTATTTCTCGCAGAAACCCCAGGATTTCTCCGTTTGCACTTCGATTCCCGCCACGCCATGAATAAGCAATAGAGCGGCATCGGCCGCCAGAAGCGCCCCCTCCGTTTCGTGCATGAAGATGTTGTATCCGGGGGTGTCAATAAAGTTGATCTTGCTCCTGCCCCATTCCGCATAAGCGAGCCCGGCGGTGATGGAAAACTTGCGCTGGATCTCCTCCTCGTCGTAGTCCGTGATGGAGGTTCCGTCGTCCACCTTTCCCAGGCGGTTAACCATGCCCGCCGCGTAAAGCAGCGCGGAAACAAGCTGGGTCTTGCCGGTATCGCCGTGACCCACCAGTGCAACATTGCGAATGTCTTGGCCGTCGTATATTCTCACCAGGAACTCCTTGGGATTGTAGGACCGGCACTAGGCGTGCCTTGCCGGGCGCGAAGCAATCCCTCATCGTAGCACAACTTTTTGCGCCACTCCAACGATACAATAGAAGGATACTTAAGGATGCGCTTGAGCATCGCTATCTCTGCTGGAAGGGGGTCGGAAAGGATACCGGCTTCGCTAACCAAAACTACTCCGCCCGGAGTGGGGAAGACCGCGTTGATTCTTATTCGGGTTTAGCCATTGCAAATAAGTTGAAAAAAGGCACGAGGTAGGCGTCAATTCCGAAAAGGGAAAGCGGGCGCACCATGCTCAGCTCCGTGAGGTTGCCTACACCGCCTCACTCCACACGACCGCTCTACTGTTTCGGCGCAGGAGGGCCCTGTTGTTTCGGCGCAGGAGCGCTCTCTTGTTTCGGAGCTTGGGTGGGGGCAAACGCTTCCCCACCCCGAGGTGAATACTTCTCGAGTCCGGCGATGAGTGATTTCGCTTCGGGCGGAACATCGCCCTTGCCTTCGATGAGAATCTCCTTGGGGTCCACGACGTGGCCATACAAACGCGCGTTGGCCTCCCCATCCTGGGTAATGGCAGTTCCTTTGAGAGAGACGCCGGCAAACAAGCCCCGGGACCGGGAATAAGTCAGAATTTCAGCGGTTATCATCAGATCCGTGGAGGCAGAAGCTGTCCGTCCCACCGGCCCGGCCGCCGCTGAGGCATCCGCGCCAAGTTCCCCCCTACTCTTCAGCAGCCTGCGAATCCCGCTGGGGTTCATCACCACAAAAACCAGGTCGGTCTCCGATCCTCCCAACTGAAACCCATAGCTACCACTGTGCACGGCAATCATCGTAGGTGCACCCCAGGGGCCGTTCCCGCCTCGCCTGCACACCAGCACACCGCGCCCGTAGCTCGCCCCGAAAATGAAAGCCAGTTTCTTCTGCCCGGGGACAATGCCCACGCAGACCGACCTGTCGAGCAGGTCTTTCGGGATGGAGTTATCAGGCGTGTTCATGATTTCGTACATCACCACGGCAGCGCTTTCGAGCCGGTTAGCTACTTTGCCTTGCTTAGCCTGAAGAAATTCGACCGGCAGGCTCAACATCAGGGTAGCAACCATCAGGTATCTCATTGGGTCATCCTCCTGAGTAGTGGATCTCGTAGCTGGTTACATGTCATTATGGCTTTCTCGGAAGAGCGGCGCAAGGTCGCACTCCTCGGCCCGGCGCCGCCACTTGGCCCACATCCGCCCGGCGTCCCCGCGTCTCGCCGGCGACTTCCGTGCGCAAAGGTGGTTGCGCGCACGTAGATTCGCAACACGCCCAACTATAGCACGAGCAATTGACATTTCGTTATCCGTTCATAACTGGGATGCCGAATCTTCTCAAAGGGTTGAGTAGCGTCGTCGAACTCTGAACGTATGTGCTCGAAACGTCATATTCTGCTCGGAGAAGGGAAGATTTCCACGGAAGGCTCTCCTCGAGACCTCGGTTGTGGTCCCAACCTTCCTCGGCGATCCGGAACACCACGAGGCCAGCCTGGGCGCTTTCCTCCGCCTCGGGAAGCGACAGGCATGCTGCGCGGCTCACAGCGTGGCGGAGGTCCACGCCACCTTCACCCGCATACCCGGTAAATACCGGGTGAGTTGCGAGCAGGCAATGTTGTTCCTTCCCGTCTTTGGTGGAGTCTAAGCTATCCGCCCAACCGCCCGCGTCCCCCAATAGCGTTGACTTGGCCCTGAGCGCGGCCTAAGATGGCGTCATCGGAAGTGACTCGCAGATCACTTCCAGGCTCCACGCCATGCTTGGCAAGATCATTTCCCACTACCGGATTCTGGAGAAACTCGGCGGCGGCGGTATGGGCGTCGTCTACAAGGCCGAGGACACCACGCTGGGCCGTCAGGTCGCTCTCAAGTTTCTGCCTGAGGAATGGAGCAAGGATAGGCAGGCCCTGGAACGCTTCAAGCGCGAAGCCCGCGCTGCCGCGGCCCTGAACCATCCCAACATCTGCACGATTTACGAGGTGGGCGAGCAGGCAGGCCAGCCCTTCCTGGTGATGGAGTTGCTCGAAGGTGAGACACTCGAGCAGCGGATATCGGCCCAGCCCCTGAAGGTCAACGAGATTCTGGAGTTAGCGATTCCCATCGCCTTGGCGCTGGAGGCGGCGCACGCGAAGGGTATCGTGCACCGCGACATCAAGCCGGCGAACATCTTCGTCACCCAGGAGGGAGGGGTCAAGATTCTGGACTTCGGGCTGGCGAAGGTGGCACGGGCAGGCGGGCCGTCGAGTGTTACCGATGTGTCCACGGAATCCCTCACCGCGCCGGGCGTGGTGGCCGGGACGGTTCAATATATGAGCCCGGAGCAAGCCCTCGCGGAGCCGGTGGATGCGCGGACCGACCTGTTTTCGTTCGGGTCGGTGCTCTATGAGATGGCCACCGGGCGGGCTCCTTTCCTGGGTTCGACGCTCGGCGAGACGATCGCCCACATCTTACACAGCGAGCCGGAAGCCATGGGGCGCTTCAACTCCGAGGTACCGGCAGAGTTGGAACGGATCACCCGGAAGTGCCTGGAGAAGAAACGGCAAGAGCGTTACCAATCGGCAAAGGAGCTGAGGGTTGACTTGCAGGGTCTGAAGCGCGCAACGGAATCCGTCCAGGCGGGGGTAACGGCAGGGCTGGCCCTGCCCAAAAGGGGGCGGCCCGCGGTGCCCCTACGAAAGCGTAGGATTGTCGCGATAGTAGGGGCAGCGGTCATGCTGGTCGCCGCCGTTCTCATCGCGCGGAACGTGGGCGGCCTGCGCGATCGGCTGCTGGGTCCAGTTGGCCCGCCGCGCATCGAGTCGCTGGCGGTGCTGCCGCTGGAGAACCTGATGGGCGACCCGCAACAGGAATACTTCGTCGATGGCATGACCGAGGAGTTGATCGCGGACCTTTCCCAGGTGAGCGCGCTGCGGGTGATTTCGCGCACGTCGGTGATGCAGTACAAAGGCACCAAGAAGTCGATGCCCGAGATTGCGCGGGAGCTGAGGGTGGATGGGGTGATCGAAGGCTCGGTGCTGCGCTCGGGCGATCAGGTGCGGATTACCGCGCAATTGATCCAAGCGGCTACCGACACGCACCTCTGGGCCAAGAGCTACGAGCGCGACCTGCGCGACGTGCTGGCCTTGCAGGAGGAGGTGGCACGAGCGATTGCCGGCGAGATCAGAGTCAAGCTGACGCCCCAGGAGCAGACGCGCCTGGTCCGCGCCCGCCCCGTCAACCCCGAAGCCTACGAGGCCTATCTCAAGGGCGAGTTTTACGTGAACAAAATGACACCGGAAGGATATGAAAAAGGTCTGGCATATCTAAACAAGGCGATCGAGAAAGACCCGACGAATCCCTTGCCGTATGCCGGACTGGCACTCTGCTACAGCGTGATCGCCCACGAACGGTTTCCAGACGCCTTCGCTAGAGCCAGGGCGGCTGCGCGCAAGGCCGAAGAGTTAGGCGAGCCGACAGCGGAAATGTACTTGGCGTTGGGTATGATCAAACTCTACTCCGACTGGGACTATGCGGGTGCGGAAAAGGATCTGCGGCGCGCCATGGAACTTAATCCCAGTTTAGGCGAGGCTCATCGCGACTATTCGTGGTATCTCTTCCTGATCGGGCGCCGGGATGAAGCCCTGGCAGAAATGAAACGGGCGCAGGAGGTGGAACCGCTCACGCCGCTTTTTGCGGCGGATCGGGGATGGCTTTACTGGTTGGTGGGACAATACGACGAAGCGATAGAGGAAGTCCGAAAAGCGCTCGAACTGGATCCTAATTTCGCGTATGGGCTTTACGTCCTGGGAGGCGTGTACGCAGAAAAGGGGATGTATGCGGAGGCCATTGCAGCGCACCAAAAGGCGGGCGCAGTGGATCCTGATTGGAGATGGGGTCTGGCGCGCACCTATGCTCAGGCTGGCCGGAAGGACGAGGCGCGGAGGATACTAGCCAAGTTCTTGGAGGAGAAACCCAAGCCAACGGGTGCCTGGGCGGGTTGGTTTCTGGCTGCGATTTACGGAGCCCTGGGGGAAAAGGATGAGGCCTTCCGCTGGCTGGAGGCCTGCTACAAGGAACGCCATAGCTGGATGCCTTGGATCGGGAAAGACGTTTCTTTCAAGCCCTTGCGCTCCGATCCGCGCTTTCAGGATTTGGTGCGTCGCATGAACCTCCCCAAATAGGTTTCCATAGGCCAGAAGTCATCACCTTGCCAAGAAAGCAGAACTTGCGCTCGTGTGTTTTGGGGAGAAACGTGCTCTACAAATGGTAATTGGGGGAAGAGAGGAGGCACCCGTGAATCTTGGACTTCTTTGGGTCATATTTGCGCTTCCTGCGCTCGGTGTGGGGTATTTGCTCTTTCGAGGCCTGCGTTCCTACTTTAAACTGCGAGGACAGAGGCTGGTCACTTGCCCTGAAACTCAGAAGCCTGCCGCGGTTGATTTGGACGCCATACCCCTGGCGAGGGATGCGGCCTTTGGTACACCCCATCTTCGCCTGAGCGAGTGTTCCCGCTGGCCGGAACGGCAGGGATGCGGGCAGGAGTGCTTGAAACAGATCGAAGCGGCTCCGGAAGGTTGCTTGGTTCGCCGCATCGTTGCCAACTGGTATGCGGGCAAGACCTGCGCCATTTGTGGTAAACCCGTGAATGTAACTGAGGAATGGGTTGGACACGTGCCAGCCCTGCTGAACCCGGAGAAGAAAACCGTTTACTGGGACAAGATTGCGGCTGAGAGATTGCCGGAGGTATTCCAAACTCACTCGCCCGTTTGCTGGTCCTGCCACATCGCTGAAACTTTCAGGCGCGAGCACCCGGATTTGGTCGTGGACCGCCCCGCAAGATGGTGACGGACGGCAGGCGGGGCGCGCAGGACGCTGACCTAGCCCCCAGCCCCTAGCCCCACCTACCACCTACCACCTACCATTCACCCCCTACCGTCCGCGCAAGAGGAGCCTCGTGCGCAAGGCGCGCGTTGTATAATAATCGTTTGCACGTTGAGGTGGACCAAACTATGCTGCGTATCACTTCGACGCCGTTCACCCTATTCACCCGGAGTAGTCCGAGGAGACTCATGAACCGAAAGCTTTCTAGTGTCCTGCGCCTTTGCATGACGATCGCCTTGATTCTCGCTTCCTACCTCATCTCTGCCCGACCGAGCTTGGAAAGTCCGCAAACAGGGAAGTCCGCTGCTCCGAAGGCCGCCGGCAAGACTTCCCTGGCGGGAACGGCGCCCATCCAATCCCAGCGGAACATTGGCAACGCCTACTACGAGCAGGGCAAATACATTGAGGCGGTCGGGGAGTTCCAGAAGGTAGTGGCTTCGGGGAAGGCACTGGCAACCGACCACTTTAATCTTGGACTCGCCCTGATGCAGGCCAACAAGCTGGACGAGGCTCTGGGGGAACTCACCACCGCAAGGCAGATGGACCCCAAGCTGGTCGCAGCCGATTACAACCTGGGCATCCTCTACAAGCGCGAGCTTCGCTATCCCGACGCCGAGGCAGCGCTGAAGCGGGTGATTGCGGCCGATCCGGAGGACCCTGCGGCATGGTTCAACCTCGGAACCGTTTACTTCGCCAAGAAGCAACTCGAGGACGCGCTGGCGGCGCATCAGCACGTGGTCAATATGGGTTTCGGCAAGGGGCAGAACTTTTACGTGGCCTCGCTTTTCCACACTTTCACCATCTACGTGCGCCTCAAGCGTGACGAGGACGCGCAGAAGGCCTTGAAGGTTCACGAAAAGATGAGAGACAAGGTCCCCGGGATTTCTCTCCAGAACCCGGCCCTCGAAGGAGGAAAATACGGCGCCATCCTTATCCCTGCCGTGCCCCCTTCAGAACTCGTGCAGAGATCGGGCCTCGAAAAAGTGACATTTGCCGAGATCTCGGGGCGCCTGGGCCTGACGTTGCCGGCCCAGCAAAGTCCTTCGGCGAACTCCCAAAGCCCAATCAAAGCGGCGGATTATTCGCTGGATTACGCGCGGCGAAATCTGGTTCCGCTCTTTGGGCCTTCCATCGCTTTCGGCGACTACAACAGCGACGGCCACACCGACATCTACGTCGTCAACCCCGCCGGCGCCAACCATCTCCTGCGCAACAACGGGGACGGGAGTTTCACCGACGTGACGGACAAGGCGGGCGTGGCCGGGACTGGCGGCGCGGTCTCCGCCACCTTTGCCGACTACAACAACAGCGGCAAGCCCAGCCTTTTCGTGGCCGGGCTGGACGGAGTCCGGCTCTATCGCAATCTAGGCGATGGAAATTTCCAGGATGAGACGGAAAAGGCAGGGCTGCATTCGATTCCCGGCGAGCTGGAGACCCAGGCCGTGCTCTTCGATGCGGACGTGGATGGTTTTCTGGACCTTGTGGTCACGGCGTACACGAATTTGAACGATCCGCCCAAGAAAGACTCTTTCCTCTTCCCCAACGATTTCGCCGGCGCCGCAACGCACTTCTATCGCAACAACGGCGACGGCACCTTCACCGAGATCACACCCTCCTCAGGGCTGGCTTCGGCCAGGGGGCGCATGCGCGGCGCTGTCTTCGCCGACTTCGATAACGACGGCTACACCGACCTCTGCCTGTTCCGTGACGACGGCCCTCCTTTGCTCTACGCCAACCTGGGTGAGGACAAGTTTGTGAGCCGGACCGCCGAGGCTGGAGGGGCGTTTACAAAGTCGATAGCCTATGGGATACAGGTTGCGGATTTCAACCACGACGGTCGTTTCGATCTGGCGCTGTGGGGACCCAAAGGCTACCAAGTCCTAATGAACAGGGGTAGTTGGAAATTCGCTCCCCTTACGCCTCTCCCGCTCGCTTCCGCTCCAACGGGTTTCTTTGCTTTTCGCGGCACGGTTGTGGATGCGAATGGCGACAGCTTTGCGGACCTGCTGGCTCTCGATGCCAGCGGCAAGTGGCGCTTGATCGTCAATCACTCCGGGAAGTTCCGCGAGGGGAAGGTCAGCATTCCTGCCAGTTCGGCAACCGGCGTCGCCACGCTCAGCCCCACCTGGTTGAGCAATCCCGGCAAGCTGGACCTGGTAGGGCTCAGCCCGAGCGGCCAATTGCTGGCCTTTGAGAAAGAAGGTCCTACCCCTCGCTGGCTGGAAGTGAAGCTGATAGGCTACAAGAGCAACACCCAGGGAATCGGCAGTCTGGTCGAGATCAAAGCGGGGAATTATTACAACAAGGTAGTAGTAACAGGAAGCCCGCTCAGGATTTTTGCCGGAGACCTCTCGCGGGTTGACGTGGTGCGCGTCACCTGGCCCAATGCCGTGATCCAGAACTGGATCGACGTCGCCACCGACAAGCCGATTGACGTCCGCGAATCCGAACGCCTGGCTACCTCCTGCCCACTCCTTTACGCCTGGAACGGCCAGCGCTACGTTTTCGTGACGGATGTCCTGGGCATGGCCCCGCTGGGCGAGCTGGCCCCGGACGGCACTCGAACCAAGCCATTCCCCGAAGAGTTTGTGCGCCTCCCTGGGGACCTGCAGGCGCAAGACGGCCAGTATGTTTTCCAGCTCACCGATGAGTTGAGGGAAGTCGATTTCTTTGACCAGCTTCGGCTTCTGGCTGTGGACCATCCCGCCTCCCAGGAGATTTACTCCAACGAAATCTATTCTTCTTCGCCTCAGCCCCCAGCCCTTTATTCCCTGCGCGAAAAGCGCTTCCCCGTTTCGGCCGTGGATGATCGAGGCCACGACGTTCTGCCCTTGCTGCTCAAGCAGGACGGCCAGTATCCTGCCGGCTTCGCTCGCCACCGCATCCTTGGCCTCGCTGACCTTCACACGCTCACCCTGGATTTAGGAGACCCCCCCCCCTCCGCCCGTGTCTCACTGTGGCTGAACGGCTGGGTGTTCTGGACGGATTCGAACGGCTCGCGCGCCTTGATGTCCAATAAGCAACTCGAGATGATTTCTCCTTACCTGCAAGTTCGCAACGCGCAGGGAGAATGGGAAACCGTGATTCCGGATATGGGCTTGCCGAGCGGCACCCGCCGTACCATGCGCGTGGAGTTGACCGGCAAGTTCCTCACTGCCGACCACCATGTGCGCATCGTGACCAACCTGTGCGTTTACTGGGACCAGATCTTTTTCTCCCTCGACGATGCCAAGGCCCCCGCGCCAACCGAGCTTCCGCTGCTCTCCGCAGACCTGCATTATCGCGGATTCTCGACCCCCCTCAGCGACCCTGAACACCTTCGTCCCGATTCGTTCGATTATGAAAACGTGCTTGCCTACGCCCCCTGGAATCCCATGCAGGGGAAATATACGCGCTATGGCCCGGTGGGGAAATTGCTCGCCCACGCTGATGACCAGTTGGTGGTGATGGCTACGGGTGACGAAATCACGGTGAGGTTTGACGGCAGAGGGCTCCCGCCGCTCCAGCCCGGATGCAAACGGGATTTCTTCCTTTACACCCACGGCTGGGCAAAGGACGGCGAGCCTAATACCGCTTTTGCCTGGACCGTCCAGCCCTTGCCCTTCCGTAAAATGGCAAACTACCCGCCCGCTGCGCCGGACCTCGTGCCTTCCGACGACAATTACCGCCGCTACCTGCGCGAGTATTTGACCCGTCCCCGGATTGCCCTGATTCCGCCACTCGCCCCCGCCGTCGAGCCAGGGCTGTAGGCTGGGGGCTTGGTGCTTGGGGCTAGGGGCTGGGAACTGGGGATTGGGGGCTAGTCGTTCTTTTTAGCCTGGCTGTCCGTATTGAAGCGTTTGGCTCGGCGCTCGAGCCTACTCCTGCCGCAGGACGGTGTTGGGATCGACCCGCGAGGCCCGGCGTGCGGGCGGGTGGCGCAGGGATCGTGGTTTGACGTCTGCGGCGCACCGAGGTCGCAGCGCGGTAAAGCGTGAGCATGGGACGGCAACGGCATTTCTACGGGCCCAACCATCTTCATCACCCCACCACCCGTACCTGTCGCTGCGCTGGCCCTTTCGACCTCCGCCTCGTTTCCTCTCCTGACCCGTGGCCGTGGTCGAGCTTCCGGTTCGACTACCGGCAAGATCCCTTCCTCCTCGCATTGGATCCGATGCCCTGAATCTCATAACGCAGACATCCCAAAACGATGTCCGGGCCACCCCGCGACATCATATATACTATAGGGGCGGTCCCGCAGAAACGTCTTCCTGCTATTTCGAGAATGGGAGATGGATTTTCGAAGGGGCAGACGGCACCGTGGTGCGTGTGATCCGGGGATTAGGGTGGCATTGCGTCCTTTCCCAAATGAGCGAATTCAAAGACAAAATTCCAGCGGCGGGTGGCAATGTCGAATTTCTTTACGACCCCGCACATGGAGGAATAGCTACCCGGATTTCCGGCTTCATACGAGCCATGTATTTGGTGGCCGTCAGCGTGGACGGACGGCATTTGCTCAGTACCGTCCCTGCCAGCGGGATAGGGCAGACGGTGGTGTACCCCCAACCCTCAGTCGTTACATACATCCAATCCGACGAACAAGGCATGTGGGGGCGAAATTGTCCTCTCTGCAAAAGGTACTTTCGCACCAACCACGTAATGGATTTCACTTATTGCCCTTACTGTGCAGCGGGGGCATCAAGCCTTGCCTTCATCTCCAAAGACCAGCGCACTTACATAACAGCTTTCTATGACGCGTTTGCGCGGGCCTTCATCGGGAAAAAAAATACATCACTCGCCATGGGGGACATTACTGACGAGACTTCAGCGTGGCACTACTCGGAAGAGAAACAGCAATTTCACTTCACCTGCGACACAAAAGATTGCCACACCGAAACAGACATTCTGGGCCGATACGGTTATTGCCCACGGTGCGGACGAACAAACGCTCGCAAATTGTTCACCGAACGGATAGATAAGATGTTGACCCGTTTGGAAGAGACCAAGACGACAGTTTGCGACCGGAAAGAGCGAGGCGCAATTTGGGAAGGGATGACTGTGACGAGTCTCTCCGAATTTGAAGCACTGGCCAAACACCTTCGGACCAGATTGCTACGCTTTCCAATGACCTCGAACAGGAGAAAGCGTTTAGAGGAATTGAATTTCCAAAAGCCCTTGCAAGCCGATGAGTCGTTGGTACAGTGGTTCGATATCGGCCTACTGGAATGGGCCGGAGACGAGATAACTCCCAAGAGGATGGTGCCAAAATCTGATTTGCCGTTTATCAAAAAGATGATTCAAAGGCGTCACATCTTAATGCACAATGGCGGCATAGTTGACCAGGATTATCTTAACCTTAGCGGAGACACTGGGGTTCAACTAAGTGAACGTATTAGCATAGGCAGCCAGGAAGCAAAGCGCTTTATCGGGTGTGTCCGTGAGATGGCCGCAAACCTTCTGGACAATGTGGAATGTGGATTTAAGGAGGGGTGATTTATGATTAACGAGGATGCACTCTCGTACAAACGTGGCGACCTTGTCGAGTTCAGATTGAACTTAGGGGGCGGCCCGAAAAAAAGCAGGGGACTCGTGTTGAACACGGCGGTTCTGTTCGGTCGCGGAGCAAGGCAGATTTGGATTCTTGATATGGATGATGCTACTCCTGAACAACAAGCCCACTGGACAAACAAGAAGCATATCGTGCATGAGGAAGACATCATCTCCGCGCTGCCCTCAGTCTTTATCGGGGCCGATACCATCCTGCGAGACAACCCAATCAGTTATCCTGTGCAGGACGGGAAACGGGGACTGTGGGATATCCCAGCCGTCACTGTAACTATTGCGGTTCCCACCTCCGTGTCAGAATGACTAGGGCTGCCCATAGCTTCCAGGCAGCGCAGCGAGGTCGGCGCCACAAAATGTGAGGATGGGACGGCAACGGCATTCCTACAAGCTCAGGCATCTTCAATACCCCACCACCCGTACCTGTCGCTGCGCCCGCCCTTTCCACCGCCGCCTCGTTTCCTCTCCTGAGCCGTGGCCGTGGTCGAGCTTCCGGTTCGACTACCGGCAAGATCCCTCCCTCCTCGCAATGGATTTGGTGCCCTGAATCTCATAACGCAGACATCCCAAAACGATTTCTGCCACCCCGCCCATCAATTCTGCACCTTCAGTCTCTCTGGTTCATCAGCGACATGCAAACTACGACATGCCTTCGCCACCCGCCGCGGCTTTCCGGATGAGGCGATGCCTCCTGTCGCTGCCGGTGAGAAATCCGCGCTAATTACGTCGCACTTGGCTTTGCTTTATCGAGCTCGTGTAGGAGCTGTTTTACGACTTTATCGGCGACGTCGGCGCTCGAACTCTTGAACTTCGCCCCTCGACTCTCTTGCGTAGTGGACCAGATCACATCGCCATCCTGCGAGACAAGCCGAACCGCGAGGCGCGCTTCATGGATCGTCTCCGTTGAAAGCTTTGAGTCTTGGATCCCCATGGCTTGCCCTGAATGGCTACCGGCACCGGCTTCCGCGGTTGCTTCCCCCGTCGCATGCACTTCCTGCGAGGTCTTCTCGGCTGATCGACCCTTTAGGATGGCGTCTGCCTTGTCCTTGTTCTCGGTCACAATGAAGCGCTTACTCTCGTCAAGGGCGTTGATCACCATGGCCTGGAGGCTTTTGGATTCCTCATCATCGCCGAAGCTCTCGACATAAATCCGCTTTACGTTGAGGAGCTTGGCCGCGAGCTCGGAACGCGCGTCCGGGACCGGCTTGGACGTGGCAGCAGGACTCTGGCTTTGTGTCTGGGAGAAGCCAGCAATGCTTACCGCGAGGGCCATGAAGAAGAAAAGTAGAGTTTGTCTTTGCACCATCGCACCCTCCTCAGTCCCCTTTCGAGCTATTACGGGCTTCATCGTCTTGGTATTCTATCTTGCGACCTGTTCGGGCTTCCAAGCTGGAGAGTGTAACCCTGACGATGTGCTTTCCTAACTCGAAAACAGCAGCCTGCTGTTTGTCGTCTGCATCCTTGTAGTTTACAGTGAGATAATGGCGCCGCTTTTTGGAAAGCAGTGCGATCGGGGTCACGGCAATGGCCAAGCCGACACGCCGCCCAGCCTTCTGTCCATACTCGATACTGTCAATCCTGTCATACGGGACGGTGAACTTGCCTTTCTTATACTCAAAGACCATTTCCTTTACGTCCGCCGTTGAGAATGTGCCTTCCGTTTCTTGCTTGAGGTCGGCAACCGTGCCCCCCATGTACACGGCCTTTCCGCCATTCACACCTGCGTATGAAGGCAAATAAATCGCAGTCAGAAGGGCCAAAAGGATCACTCGCTTTCTCATGTCCATGTATGTCTCCGTCAAGAGGAAATTGGGGTGAGGATTTCGGTCCCACAGCCCCTGCTGACTCGTAACATACACCCTATTGCGTCCGCCTGCAATGCCTTGGCCACGGTTCCGGCGGGTGGCGCAGACATCGTGGTTTGATGTCTAGGGCGCTCCTAAGTCGCGGCGCGATAAAATGTGAGGATGGAACGGCAACGGCATTTCTACGGGCTCAACCGCCTTCATTACCCCACCACCCGTACCACGAGATTATGGGTAAGGACAGGGGTGGCTTAGCCGAGGGGAGCGACGACTACTGGCGCCGGCACGGGCTCACACATGCATCTTCACCCAAGCCTCCTCGGGTTGAAGCGCGCCGATCGCCCGAGGATGAATTTTCCGATACACCTGGGCGGGAAGCGAAGGCTTTCCATTGACCTCGAGCAGCCACGCCACGGGAATTCCAAACAGCCGCGCATTTTCTTCCAGGAAGGGATGGATCACTGCCCAGTCATGTTCTTCGAGCGGGCTAAACTGGCCGCCGTTGAGTTGCTCCTCGGAAACCTTCCCATGCGGGTCGCGAATGTAAATCGCTCCGCCGGAAGCGAGCGAAAACAAGTTGCCGCCGGGGTAGGGAGTATCCAGTTCGACGACCTCCCCCTGGTCACTCAAGGCGATTCCGTTGAGGACAACAAAGCCACCGCCGTCGAGTGGGTCGCCCGCCATGAACGACTCGGCCAAATAATCAAGGCAGGTGCCATTGATGACTACGCGGGGCTTACCGACGGCGTTGATGAGGGGACGGCCGGCTGCGTTCCCCAGCACGAATGCGTGCCCACCTTTGCCTGCATAGAGGAACGTCTGGCCGACACTGCCATATACGATGAGCGTCCCGTCTTTCATGATTTGGGCCAGTTGATCCTGGGCGTCGCCGTGAACGACCACTTCCGCTCCGTCGATGCCGGAGGCGAGATAGTCTCCTGAGGAGCCGTAGACGTCGATATGGACGCCTTGGGAGCCGGCGCCCAGGCCATTGGCGATAAACCGATGCCCCTTGACGTGAGCCAGCATGAAATCTCGAAAGCCGCGCTGGTAAAGCCAAACGATTTTGCGGGCCAGCGAGCGTTCACCTTCTGCCGCAAAGCCGCGAGCGTCTAGAACAACCGTTTGCGCGCCCCCGGATGGGCTTGGCATAGGACTGCAATTGTCCACGAAGACATAGGCTTCGGAAGGGGATCGGCGGACAGACTCGATGATCGCTCCCAAGGTCTGATCGAAGAGCGAGAGCAAGCTGCTGCGCCGCATGGCGCCCGTGGGATAGCGACGGTCCATCAGCAGTGTGACGGCTTCCAGGGCACGCCTGCGGTCATCGCCGCTGTCGGCAGCGCGCTCCAGCGCCTTGAGAAACGCGAGCAGGTTTCCATAGTCCCACTCCGACAACTTCTCCTTAACCCAGGCGAACAGCTCATCAACGGGAACGTCGGGCAGCGCCATATCGGTCCGCACAGCGGTTGCACGCCCATCGTACGGCTCCTGTAGCGCGCCAGACCTGATGGCCCTGCCGAACTTGTCCGTGCATTGCAGCTTGGCAGGGCCATTCCCGTCGGCATGGACGGTGAAAATGAACGCCCCGCCGTCCGTGTGGCTACCTCCACGAGCGTTCCAGTAGCGATCGGCGTGCAACCAGAATCGCGCATCTTCCCGGGCAAGGCTCTCCAAAGCAGCGTCGATGGCTTGCTTCTCCGAGGCTGCGAATCCGACTGAGACCGGACCTTCCTGCAAGGCAAAAACCTGCGGACGCAGCATGCTGGTGTCGGTGATCCCGATCAAGCGGTACTCGCCTTGTGCCGGGGATGATTGGGCGATAAGAAAGAACCAGGGCCCGTCCGGCGAGCCGTGAATGTGCACGGTTTGTAACCGCTGGTAGATTGACTGCCTTTCTTCAGGCAGCAGTGCGAAGTCCCGCTCCGTGGTAGGCGCCAGAGACTCGATGACGTACTCCAGTGGGTAAGCGTACGTCCTGTGGAAAAGGTCGAAGAGGAGGACCGAAACTTCCGTATCCGTCAGGAAGAGAGGGTAGATGTTCCGCTGCGCGAGGTACTCGCAGATCGAGGCATAGTTGGCGAAGTCGCCGTTGTGCACCAGAGCTTCGTGAAGTCCGACGAAGGGATGCGCACCGCCCGGATGCCAAACCTTGCCTTTGGTGGGGTAGCGATGGTGGCCGATCCAGACGTGGGCGTGCAAATTCTCCAATTGATAATAGCGGATCACGTCATCACCGTAACCGACCATCTTGAGCACTAACATGTTCTTGCCATGCGATAGGACGAAAGCGCGCTTTTCGCCCGTGGACGCGTAAAACGCACGGTTCAAGCGATAGCTGTTCTGGTAGACGATTTCGTCCTCAATGCTTTCCGGGGACGTGGGTGGCGCCACTGCCGCCTCCAGGCCATTCCTCTGTTTGAACCCTTCGATGGCTTCTGGTCGCACTCGCCCAAAGTACAGGAAAACTTCCGGAGGTTTGACGTCGAGCTTCTCGAGGATGCGCGAGTCATGGGTGCTGGGGAGGGCCTGGGCATGATGGATTTCGAAGGTCGGCTCGATGCAGCTTCGTTCGACTTCCGACCTGGCGCTCGCCTCGAGATAGGCGATGGTGAGCAGGTAGTCGTTTTCCAGAATCTCCCGAGTGACGCCCCAGTCCTCGGGTACCAGCCCTACGGCTGCGATGCCGCCTCCTTTGCCGTTGCCTCGGTTGCGCATTTGCTCCAAGGCTTGGAACAGATGGCGGCCCGGAATCCTCTCGCTCGAAGCAATTCCGATGACGGCGCAGCCACCCTCGGCCTCGGCTTTGCGCGGGGTTAAATGTCCATCACCTTCCGGGATGAGAGACTTCCTGGAGGCGAGGATCTTGGCGATCGTTTCTGGTGAGATCATCACCGCGCTCCCGCACCACCACGATAGATGAGCAAATCAGTTCTGCCCACGAGATCGCGAATGCTCGTGAGCCCCAGGCTGCGCAGCAGATCGCTGAGTTGCCATTGGAAGGACCGATACAGGTTGCCGAGCCGCTCGGCGCCCCAGTCTATTTCGACCAATTGCGATAGCTCCGGATCGGTGGTGGTGAGCCCAAAGGGACAGCCGCGGCCGCGCTCGCAGTTGCTACAGCGGGTGCAGCCCAAGGCCACCAATTCGGTGGTGCCCAGGACGACCCCATCGGCGCCCAAAGCAATCGCCTTGGCAAGATCATAAGCCGTGCGTATCCCACCGCCGGCCATCACCACGACCTCTTGTCGAATGCCTTCTTGCAGCAGGTAGCGATGGACCTTGGGGATGGCAAACTCAATGGGCATGGCGATGGTCTTCTTAGCGATTTCCGGGGCCGCGCCAGTCCCGCCATAGCTTCCGTCAATGTACACGATGTGCGCCCCGGCGTAATAACTCCCCACGGCTACCATGTCGATATCCGTGGGCGTCGAGACCTTCACGGAAACGAGTGCTTCGGGGTTAATGGTCTTGATCCAATCCACGTGCTTCTTGTGGTCCTCCACTGAATAGACGCTGTGAAATGGGAAGGGGGAAAAGAGGCTGACCCAGGGAAGCGACTCGCGCATGCTGGCAACGCTGGACGTCACCTTATCGCCCAACAGGTGTCCGCCCAGGCCTGGCTTGGCCCCTTGGGCATACTTGAACTCGATAATCGGCGCGCGCTGGATTGTCTCCTCTCTCACTCCGAACATGCCGGTGGCAACTTGGGTGATTACGTGGTCTTTATAGGCGAGCAGCGAGTCCGGGTATCCTCCTTCACCGGTGCACGTGAAGGTCTTCCATGCCTGGGCCGCTTTGGCTCTGGCGCACATCACCTGCTCGCTGATTGAGCCAAAGGACATGCCCGCCCCGTAGAAGGGGATAGGGATCTCGATATGGCGATCGTAGGGTCGGCGATTGAGCGGGATAGAGAGATCGACTGCCGCGTGGTTGGACAGGCGCCGATCTTCAGGCAGGAATTTGAAATCCAGCACGTCGAAGCCGCCACCGGAATTGCCCACGCGGTGTTCCAGGCCGTTGTTGGGCGGCTTCCCGGTTTCGGCTTGCACCCAGGTGGAGAGAATCAAGTCCGCCGTCCAGCGGTAGTCACCCAGTGCAGGCAGCCTGCCGTTCTTCAACTCCGGCCAGAGGTGAAAGCCTTGATGCAGAGAGGCGGTATGTTTCTCGACGATGAGCTGCTCGGCGCTCTTCATGCTATTGGCCATAGCCTTGGTAGTGGGTCAATTTGATGTGGAGGCGGCTTTACGCCGCCATTTGGCGAGGTAAACTCGCCGCTACAGCATCAAATTGACCCACTACCATAGCCTTCGATCCCGGAAAACGCTTCGCGCTCCAGCTCCTTCTGGAACATGGCACGCCCCATCTCACCGCGGAGCCGGCGGACTTCCCGCAAGCCCATCGCCCCCAGCACTTCGAGCAATTGGTCGCGCCAGGAAGTCAGGAAGTTCTTGAGGCGCTGGACGCCCCAGTCGACGGCGAGCCTTCTGGGTAGCTTGAAGCGGCTTTTCTCCCGGTCGGCGCACTCCTCCACAAAATGCGCCTGTAGGGCCGCCAAAAGGGGGGTGTCAAGGGCGACGGCATCCAGACCGCAGATAATGGCTTTGGGAACATGCTCGGCGGCGATGATCCCGCCGCTCCCCAGCAGCGTCACCTCATCCCGGCACGACGCCTCGACAAAGGTTTTGTGCGCCTCCCGGATGAGCTCCAGCATGAACCGCCCGTTCCGTCCCCGGCCATGATAATTGGCCACCAGGTGGAACACTCGGAACCCCGAGCGATAGTGCCTTAATAGCTCCTCCTTCGAGGCAAGTTCGTAGCGCAAGCAGATCGTGACCTCGGGGAAGCGAGCCCGAGTTTCTTTTAGCAACCCTTCGTTCCCGCCCTCGAGCTCTATCATTCGTGGCGTGAAGCGGAGCTTCGGGAGTGTGTGTGCGTCCTCGCGGCCCACCAGCGGAACAATCTGCTGTCCCTGAAACGCGAATTTGCTGAGCACCTTGGCCGGCAAGACGAGCAGCGTCCCTGCCTCTTGCGCTGTTTCCACAAGGATCTCGAGGAGTTTGCGGGAGTGGATAGATGCCGGCGGCACATCGAAGAAAACCGGAATTGGAATGGAAAAGGTCTGCACGCTTTCCCCAGTCGTTACCCCCTGTTCGTCAAGAGTAAGGAAGGGTGGCTTCTGACCAATATCCACGCTTGTCGAAATGAACTCCCGGCCGTGAATCCCGTCGCGTGTGGGACGTACGATCTCCGACATGTCGGTCCACATGCCGTCCCAGCCTTCGCCTCCGAAGGGGCCTCGGTAGCCCGCGCCCTTTACGGGTACCCTCCCGGTGCGTGCTTCATAGCAAGTCGTGTCCACGTGCTCGGGTGTGAAGTACGAGTCACCCAGATGCTGGTGTTCCGGATTAAGGTGTACCTCGACCATCTCGGGGTTCTCAATCGTGCAGCGCAGGCATCCTACGCAGGAGTTGCTCCGAGGAGCGAATCCCCCCACCGGCCCGGAGAAGACGCCGTACACGCAGGGCCGGCTCAGTGCAACTTCCGGGTTTCGGCGATAGCGGACCAGCCCTTTGAGCAGGTGCATGGCCAAGCCACGCTTGCTGACTTTCACCCGTGTGCGATTCGGGAAAGGCGCGATTTCGGGCGCGGGGCTCGTCTGAAGGTGGTAGCGGTGATACATGTCGAATCCCTGATTCAATCCAACAAGCTACGCCACGTGGCTCGATGCAGGGATCACCAGCCCTTGAGAAACCCGCTGTCTTGACGGGCGGAAGTCAAGTAAACCGGAATTTCCCTTTTCCATTTTCGACCGCCCGATAACATACAGCCGAGCGCCTCTGAATGCAATAGTCCGGTCGGGTTTTGGCTGTAGCACTAGCGTGCAACTTCTTCGCGGGGCGCGAAGAGAAGCAGATCCTTCCCCCCGCAAGGCGGGCTCAGGATGACATGTCATTCTGAGCGGAGCGAAGAATCTGCTTTTAGTTGCGGCTATGCCGCGTTGTAGCACTATTGACCACTGCATAAATAATGCAATACACTGACCTTCAGGGGGGAACTCTTATGCCCCGACTGAAGGGTAGTGCCGATCTGCTGGAGGACCGTCGCCGAAGAGCGCTGGCATTGTGGGATAC
>JBEKHR010000003.1:0-185068 GCA_050012175.1 Terriglobia bacterium
GGCTCCAGCAGGTCGGCCAAGAATTGTTCCAAGCGCTTTCGACATTTCTCGATTTCGCTCTCGGTCATGGACCGGAGCTTAGCACCTCTCCTGTGGGAGGTCAATAACTTAACGTAGTAGTACTAGTGGCTAGTGGTTAGTGGCCAGGTTTCTCCCCCAGCTCTGCCGCCACTAACGGCACTAACCGCCGCGCCGCTGAAACGCCCCCAGCTCTCCTTCCGACAATCCCGACTAGCCACTAAAGGGGGGGCTTGCCAATCCGCTCCGGGTAGGTTAAGTTTGCGAGTGCAATGATAAAATCATGGGTCTTTTGGCTGGCTAATAATGCCGCCGGCATCGTAGCCGCCCTCAGCTTGGGGCTGGTCGTGTTGCTGATTGTGGCGTGGGTTAATGTTTTTACCTCACACGCCATCCTCGGAGCGGTGCTCACCGTCCTCAGTGCTTTTATTATTGCGATGCTGATTTACGCCGTTCCTTACGTTCGGAAAAGGGCGGACGATCGGCGCCAACAGGAGCCTGAGGAATCTCTGGCTGGCTTGCTCCGGGAAATGAAGCAGGCCCGCACGGAACGCGAAATGGGTGAGAAGCTTCGTGGCCGTAGGATGTAATCTACAAAAAACCTACCTATAATGGGGAACGGCTGATCCGAGGGCAGGATGATGAAGAGACCTTCCGTTGTCTTGTTTGTACTCTGTGTGTTGGTTGGATCGCTTGCAGCGCAAGAGACTGTGAGGACCTCCGGACCGGCGACGACTCAATTTCCCACCGACAAAATCAAGGTCCGCGTTGACCTGGTCAACGTTCTCATGACAGTGACCAACAAAAAGAATCGCCTGGAGAATGATCTGGCTAAGGACGACTTCCGCGTCTTCGAGGATGCAAAGCCACAGACGATCCGTTATTTCAGCCGGGAAACGAATCTGCCCCTCCGCATCGGGGTCTTGGTTGACACTTCCAGCAGCATTCGTGACCGCCTGCGTTTCGAGCAGGAGGCCGCCATCGATTTCCTAAGCACCACACTGCGTCCCGGCAAGGACTCTGCCTTCGTGGTGGCCTTCGACGTGCAAACGCAACTGGTGCAGGATTACAGCGACGACCTGGAAAAACTCTCAGAGGCGATCCGGAGTGTACTCGCGGGCGGCGTGACCGCCCTCTATGATGCCATCTATTTCTCCTGTCGAAAAAAGATGCTCATCTTTCCGCCTCCGGAGCCCTATCTCCGCCGCGTGCTGATCATCATCAGCGACGGCGAGGATAACCAGAGCGAACATACGCGCGAGGAGGCGTTGGCCATGGCGCAACGTTCCGAGGTGACCATCTTCGCGATCAGCACCAACGCCACGGGCTTGCCGGTACGCGGAGACAAGGTTTTGCGACGCCTGGCAGAGCAAACCGGAGGCCGGGCCTTCTTCCCCTTTAAAGCCAGCGAAACGACCGCGAATTTCCAGGAGATCGCACGTGAACTCCGCAGCCAATATAGCTTGGCGTACATCTCCACAAATCAGGCCCACGACGGAACTTTCCGCACGATCCACATCGAACCGCTTCAGAGGAGCTTGCAGGTGCGCGCCAAGCCTGGGTACTTCGCACCCTCGGAGTAGTCAAACACCCCTACCAAATCGTAGGCTGTTAGTGTGCCTGCGCTTGACCCATATTGTCTCAAGGGAGCACTGAATTATCACTCCCAGCCCTGCAAAATGAACAGTGGGCAATTTATCCGGAATTCCGAAATTGGAGTCGTGCGTCATCCTGAGCCCGCAGTGCTTTTGGGCGGGCGAAGGATCTCTGCAGTTGTCTTTTGCGCTCACCAGCCGGCGAGAAACTGCAGGGATGCTTCGCTCCGCTCAGCATGACAGGCGGTGGCCTTTTCCTCTACGAATGACGAACAATCCGTATCAAGGCTTATGGGGGTTTTCTGGTTCATTGCTCAGCCCCGAACTTCCCAAAGGGATATAAGTTGGTGTAAGGTGTTGTAGGGTGCTGTATTTCCGGGACCGCTATAGGGAAGCCCCGGAGGATATTTGGAATTCCGGATCAGCGAATCCGTACAAATCTAAGGAGATCATTTGATATGCCACTCGTATCCATGCGTCAACTGCTTGACGAGGCAGCCAAGGGGGCCTATGGGGTTGGTGCTTTCAACGTCAACAACATGGAGCAGATCCAGGCGATAATGGAGGCGGCTCGCGAGACCAAGTCGCCCGCGATCGTTCAGGCCAGCCGCGGTGCACGCAGCTACTCACAGGACCGATTCCTCTATCACCTGATGCTGGCGGCCACCGAACTCTACCCCGAAATTCCCACGGTGTTGCACCTGGACCATGGCAACAGCGTGGAGACCTGCAAATCGGCCATTGCCATGGGCTTCACCAGCGTCATGATGGATGGCTCGCTGATGCCGGACGGCAAGACGCCCTCAACCTTTGAGTACAACGTGAAGGCCACCAGCGAAGTCGTGGAGACGGCGCACTCCAAGGGCATCACCGTGGAAGGCGAAATCGGCTGCCTGGGCGGCATCGAAGACGGCCACGGCACCGGCCTCGATGGCCTCAGCCACCTCACCGATCCCGTCCAAGCGGTGGAGTTCGTTCGGCAGACTGGCGTGGACGCGCTTGCTATCGCCATCGGCACCAGCCATGGCGCTTACAAATTCACTAAGAAGCCCACCGGAGAAACACTCAAGATGGACCGCCTCCTCGAGATCCACAGGAGGCTGCCCAACACCCACCTTGTCATGCACGGATCGTCCAGCGTCCCCAAGGACTTGCAGGATATCATCAACCAGTACGGCGGCAAGCTGAAGCCCACCTGGGGCGTACCCATCGAAGAAATCCAGCTCGGCATTAAGAACGGTGTGCGCAAGATCAACGTGGACACCGACAACCGGCTGGCCATCACGGGCGCTATCCGCAAAGTCTTGTGGGAAAAGCCGGAAGAGTTCGATCCGCGCAGCTACCTGAAGCCCGCCCGCGACGCCATGAAGAAGGTCGTGGCGCAGCGCATGACGCAATTCGGCCAGGCCGGGCACGCGGGCGACTATGCGCCCCTATCGCTCGAGGAGATGGCCAAGCGGTACCGGGAACAGCGCCTCGCTGCCTAAGTGCGAGAACTGCTGAAAAATAATGAGGACGCGCCGGGCGAACGTCTGATGCCCGCCCGGCGCTGACCTCCAGGCCACAGTCGTTCGCGTGTTCACGGTACCTTCGCGAAAGACCGGGGCTGGTTGCCTTCTACTGGGGATTTGAGCCCCCGCTTGGCTGGTGCCCTTGCATGTGCCCGCGCCCATGCTGCGGCATCTCGTCAAACGTCTTTTTCTGATCGTCGTTGAGCACGTCGCGAATCTTCTTGTTGCTGTCTTCGTACGTGCTCCTCATCTTGCTCCTTCTGTCCTGTTCTGAAAGAGAGGTGTCGGAACGAAGGCTTTGCATCTTCTGATGCCTGTCTTCAAGGATAGGCTTTATCTGGCCCTTCTGATCGTCGGTGAGCTTCAGCGCCTTATCCAGCCTTTGGAGTTCCTCATCGGGGCTCATCTGATGCCCTCGACCCATATGCTCGCCGGACGGGCCGGTCTGCGCACTGGCCTGAACTCCACACAATGCCACTCCTAAAACGAGCAACCCACTCGCTGCAATTGTAAGCAACCGTTTGTACATCATCATCCTCCTCCTAGAAGAAATCCTGCCATGGAAAGGGGACGTATGAGTGTCGAATTAGGTTTCACCGAACTGGGCAACTAGTTGCCAGCAGAAACCCGCGGGCGACCGGTGCCCACAGCCAGGGACAGGCGGTCATTCGCGCCATCGCTAGGGTCTAGAGAGCGTGGGGAACTGCTTCTGAAGTTTTCGCAGCTTGGGCAGATCGTTGTTAACGATATAGGGGTTGTCGGAATGGAGCGCGAGGAAATTCTGGTGATACGCCTCGGCGGGGTAGAAAGCCTGGAGAGGGACAACTTGGGTCACAATCGGCTTTCGGAAAACCCTGGCGTTGTTTAGTTGGTTGATGTAGGCCAGAGCAATCTGCTTCTGGTCCTCATTGGAATAGAAGATCACCGAGCGATACTGAGTTCCCGAATCCGGGCCCTGACGATTCAGTTCGGTCGGATCATGTGCCACCGAGAAGAAGACCCTGAGCAAATCGGCGTACGAGACCTTTGATGGATCATAGGTGATCTTCACCGACTCGGCGTGGCCCGTCCTGCCGGCACTCACAACCTCGTACTGCGCGCTCGTCGCGCTTCCTCCTGAATAGCCTGCAACCACGCTTTTAACACCCTTCACGTGTTTGAACACGGCGTCCACACCCCAGAAGCACCCACCGGCGAGAACCGCCGTCTGTTTACCCTCGGCTGCTGAGGACGGAGGCCCTCCCGCAAAGGCTGGAACCTGGCCACGTGCTGTGCTGGACGCGGCCGCACCGAATAGAAAAAGAATGAGCAGGCATCTGAAGAACCGGAAGCGGCTTACGCTAAAGTTCGACATGGTTGGACCTCGCATTTCGATTCATGCACTTGGGGATGGTTTCCTGATTCGCCCTCGTACCCCTTGCACCTTCATTGGATGGCGAAATCGCCGCAAAGTTTCGCGGGCAGGAGCCGGTCCGGTCCCTGACGGGAAGACTAACCGCCTCTATCTCTGAAATCTGGAATCTGCGATCTGAATTTGCCCTCAGAGGCTCTCAAATACCAGACTCTGCGCCAACTGGCTGCTGAATCCTGACTCCTGAATCCTGGCTACGGGCCTCGGTTCCTCAGACTATCGGGCTGGCACTTCCACCAGCACCAAGCGCTGAAGGCTTGAGGGGTTGGTAATACTGGCGCGGAACAACTGATCCGCTTTGGAAGTGAAAACGATCCGTTCTTCTTGCTCAACCGCCTGGGGCGAAGGGAACACTTTCTGCACGTTGAATGCAAAGCCGATCTCATATCCGCCCGTAAATTTTCCGCCGTCGAAGAACGACACGGGAATGGCGAGGTCGCCCGAGTAGCCGTGGGCGGTCTTCTTCCAGGCGCTCTTGATCTCCCGGTTGTAATCATGCTTCCGGGGCCGAAGCGGCAAATAATCCTCGTCGGAGAAAACGCTCGGCTTCACTTCCTTGAAATCGCCCGGGCTGAACCAAAGCGAGTATTCATCGCCTGCCGGGCGGACGGCCAGGAAGTTCTTTTGGAAGGCTGTTTCCAAAGCGATCTCGAACCCGTCTCCCTTCTCGATGCCACGCTCGAAGAAGGGCTGATAGAGCTCGGGGTTGGTAACGTCCACTCCCACATAGAGGTAGTCATCGTCCCACCCTAACGCCACGCGCGCCGACAATTGCACCGGCCCTTTCCAGAGGTTCGTTCCCGCCCGGATTTTCGATACGTTGTCGAGCACGTACAGTGGCCCGTTCTCCCACTTCCTAAAATCCCCGTCGATGTTCGGCGCTGCGGCCAACTTGGCTGCGGTTAACAAATCATAGTCCTCCCGCCAGCGGAGCTTTCCGTCCGCTAAGCGCAGAAAGGCCGGATCAGCCGTAACCTCGGCCAGGCGTTCGCGGGTCTTTTGCGGGAAGGGAGAAATTTCCGTGACCAGTTTTTCAAAGCGCGGTTGGCTGCGAAGTGGTCCCAAAGCCGAATCGAGCTGGGCAATACCTGAATCGACTTTGGCGACATCAATGGGGTAGCGGCGTTCAAGGAACAGCGGGGTGAAAATGTTCTCATCCCACCAGTAGTCACCATAGGTTTTTAGAAAGGTCGCCAGGAGTTGGGAGGCCTTCTTTCCGAACTGGCTTTCGACGGCATGTCGCTGGGACCTCGCCGGATCGTAAGCCTGTGAATTCCACAGGTAGTCGGCGACGGTCTCGAGCGCGATCATCGAGGCGTGGGATTGATTCATGGGGTTGGAGAGGAGTCCTTCCACTGCCACCGGCAAATTCGCATCCCGATTGCGCACCGGGCCGAGAAACACCCGCCAGGGGCGCCCATCGTTGACGGGGAAGTTATCCCAAAGCAGCGGCTTGCGCTCGAGAAACCTGCCCCACTCCCGCGCCTGGGCGACGGTGATGGCCGGTGACGCGACCTCCGTGCCGGTCCACACGATATTCACGCCGGGATTTACTCCGGCCCCCAGTTCCTTTATGTAATCGCGGCTGCCCCACTCGTTGGTGTAAACGGTGGGCGTAACCGTTAGCCGGTTCTCCGGAGATTGCGATTTGAGGCGCCGGTACAGCCTGTTGACCAGGTAAACGTGCGCCTCGGCCAGAGTCTTGAAGCGCGCCTGATCCACCGGATTTTGAAGCTCCTGGGGAACGTCATCCAGGAAGAGGGCGTAACAGGAAACACCCAGCTTGCCGACGCTCTCGAGCTTGCTGGTGAGGGCACGAAAATCTTCGTCGCTCGCGTAGGTCATGGAAAGGCCCGGGCTGATCGCAAAACAAAAGTCCACGAAGTTGGCGTGGGACGCCTTGACCAACTCCGCAAGACGCTTCATTTCATCCGCTGGATAAGGGTCGCGCCACAGCTTGCGATGATAGGGGTCGTCCTTGGGCGCATAATAGTAAACGTTCATGCTGTGCTGGCCTTCGAAACGCAAGATGTCGACCCGGTCCTGGTGGGACCAAGGGACACCGTAAAATCCCTCGACAATGCCGCGCTCAGGAAACGATGGATAGTCTGAAATGACCACCTCAGCGCCCCCTCTTTCCACACGAATCGCCTGAGGGCGAGGGACCAGATTGGAGGGCAAGCTGGAGGGCCAAATCACCAGCAAATCGGGAACCCGCAGCAAGGCGTGATGAAACCCCGCTGCGCCGGCTGCCGTAACGCGCAGCCGATTCGGCACAGAAGCGCGAGGGTAGGAGGCTTCCAGGATATAGCCTTCGCGCGCCAATTCGCGCGTCGACCCCGTAGGTAGAGCGCCGCCCTCAGGCCTTAAGGCCTTCACAAAGGAGTTAATGTCCCGTTCCTCGTGGAGTTCGATGACCAGGTCCCCCGGGTGCAGACGGTAGCGCTCCGCCTGACCTGGACTGGGGAAGAACCGGATCAAAGCCTGGTCCCGCGCCGCCAAGGCTTCAAGCTGGCGCTGAATTCTGGCATCAACCCCCGGCGGCGCGGCCACAGCCCAGGTGTGGTCTCGACGGGCAGCGCCCAAAAGTTGCGCGACCGAAAGCAAGAACGAAACTAAGATGATGAAAGCGATGCGCATGGTGTCCTTCCTGCCTAGGTTTTCATTGCTGACTGCCGATTGGTGATTGGCGATTGCTGATTGTCGATTGAACAAATGGCGTTGGAGCCTACAGCCCTCTCCCTTGGGGAGAGGGTGCCCGAGGAACGAGGGCGGGTGAGGGGTCTCTTGGCGCTATCCCCCTCAAACCCGCCGGGCTTCCATGCGCGCAAGAGGCGCTCGTCAGCGGTTCCCACCTCCCAGGGCGGCGTGAGTTCCAGACCGGTGGGGGCGGCGCTTTTGATCTTGCTGCTCGGTTCGGTCCTTCACAGACGCCAGAGTCCAGAATTTGGGATCCTCAAAACCCAATCGCCACGCCGCAAATCCTCGAAGATGATATTCCTGCATCAATTCCAATTTAGCTTCCAGGCTCATGCTGTCTTCATACCAGCCGGTATGTAGACCGGAGTCGCTGCTGTACTGGAACCATGGCGTACGCCACCGTTCGTGCCAGAGGCGTTCGACGCTCAACTGCTCCATCTGATTCTGTGCTTCCGCAAAAGTGAGGGTTCGCGCCGAAGTTACGTCGCCACTTTGTATCCACTCCCTGCCGTAGAAAGGGATGCCGAGCAGGACTTTCCGGCAGGGCACTCGCGCGGTGGCGTATTCGAGGGCAGCCTTGACCCAGTCATAACCAGCCACCGGCCCGGGAGGAGTGGCGCTGTTGTGGTGGTCGTAGGTCATCAGTGTCATGAAGTCGACCGCCCGGCCGAGGGGCCGGAAATCGTAAGGGGCTCCCCACTCAGTACTGTGGAATTCCTGTGAGGGATCGGCATCGGGGTAGACATCGGAGAAACGCGGAACCACGGCGATGCTAAGCAGCCTGCCCTCCCTGTGCAGCCGTGCCGCCGCACGCTGCACAAACTGGGTGTAGTAGTTCTTGTCCTCGGGATCGATGTACTCCAGGTCGAGCTGCCAGCCTACGAAATTGTCGCGCTTGGCAAGATAGGCCAGGTAAGTCACGGCCCGTTGCTGGGCGTTGGCGCTGCGAAGCAGGGCGCTGGCCGCGCCCCGGTCAAAGCCTGGGTTGACGACCAGGGGCATGACTGGAACCTTGGCCCGCCTTGCAGTTTCCAGGATTCCGGAAGGAACCTCGCCATGCACGAACCCGTCCGCATCCACCCAGAACGACTGGGGAGCAACTAGGGCCATCTGCGAAGCATGCTGCTCCAGAGACTTGTTGCCCTGTGAGTCCGGGGAATAGTAATACATCGACAGCGGACGAGCCCCCAGAACGCGCCAGCGCGCCCTAACCAAAGTTGCCTCGGGCTTGGCGACGGGCTTCGAGGCGACGCTTGGTTTCTGGGCCGCCGCCAGGCTGGCGAATGCCAAGACGAGCAGCGCCATCACCGGCCATAACGGCGTAGCGCCGCCCTTCAGGGCGGCACGCGTGGGCTCCGGTGTCATTCCGATCCCGCAGTCGCGGGAGAGGAATCTCGCTCTGCGCTCATGTCGACCAGGGCCTATGGTTAGGGGAAGAAAGAACACAGCGAGATTCCTCTCCCGCGACTGCGGGATCGGAATGACATCGATCACCTTGAACGTTTCCATATCCTCCAAAGAAAGTACGCGGGAATGCCGCTGCCCACCAGCGCGAGTACCCACACTGAGTCCGACCCTTGATTGATCAGCACCATCACTGACAGAATAACAAAAATGGCTGGTATGAAAGGATATCCCCAGGTGCGATAGGGACGCGCCAGCCCGGGCATACGGCGGCGCAGAATGAAAATGCTGGCGGTGACCAGGGCGTAAAAGAGGAACTCGGAAAAGATCACCTTGGTGAAAAGGCCTTGGTATTGGCCGGTCAGCGCCAGCAGGCAGGCGATGACGCTCTGGGCCGCGATAGCAGCCGCCGGCGTGCGGAAGCGTGGATGCACGCCTGCCAGGAATTGCGGGAAAAGCCCATCGCGAGCCTGGGCGTAAGGGACACGCGAGCCCGACAGGATGGAACCATTCAGGGCCGCAAAACTCGAAATCATTACGCCGATGGCGATAAACGTCCCGCCAGCTTTACCCATGAATTGCCGGGCAGTGTCAGCGGCGACTGTGTTGGTCGATGCGATGTTCGCGGGGGACAAAACGTAAAAGTACGCGATGTTGACGAGAACGTAAACAGTTATCACAAGCAACGTGCCGAGGATGAGAGCTCTGGGCATATTTCGCTGCGGATTCTTGACCTCACCCGCCACCATGCTCAGGTTGTTCCAACCGTCGTAAGCCCACAGCGCAGCAACCGTCGCGGCGCCGAAGGTGGTGAGAAGGCTCGCCTGAGATCCGAACTTTACGGGCGCCCGGAAGTGTTCAAATGATCCATGGCCAAGCGTCAGGCCAAAGACAATGAGGGTGAACAGCACGAGCAGTTTTGCGGCCGTAAAAAAGGTCTGGGTGTGGCCGCTTCGGCGCACGCCCAGAATGTTCAGGCCGGAAAGAAGCAGCACCACCAGCGCCGCTCCAACTTGCAGGCCCGTCAACCGTAGGGTCGCGGAGTGACCTGCAATTTGCACCGGCGTTTGCCAGAGGGCTTCGTTCAGGCCAGGGAAAAAGTAAGCGAGGTAGATGACGAAACCGGTGGCAATGGTGGCAATCGACCCGCTCTTCGCCACCATAAACTGCGTCCAGCCGTAAAGGAAGCCCATCATCGGTCCATAAGCTCGATGCATGTAAACGTATTCGCCGCCTGCCTCCGGAAGCGCCGCCCCCAGCTCCGCGTAACCAAGCGCCCCGAACAGGCTGAGCACGCCGGCAAGAATCCACACTACAATGACCCATACGGGGGCGCCAACTTGCCGGAGCATGATGCTGGGCACCACGAAGATCCCGGTCCCAATCATCGTCCCGGCCACCACCGAAGTGGCCCCGTAAACGCTCAGCCCTTTGACCAGTTCCCGCCGTTGTTCCATTGTCAGACCGGTATGTGGTAAATAGTAGGTGGTAGGCGGGGGCGAACACTGCCCACTGCCGACTGCTTGCTGCCTACTGCCTTCCGCTTACTATCTACCGCCGACTGTTTACTGCTTACCCCCGCCGAGCCGGAGCCCGAAAGGGCAAGAGTCAGGGCAATTTCAAGTTGCCTCTGAACCCGCTCTGCCATTGTGAGGCAGGGAGTGCGTCAGAGGCAAGCCCTGGAGGGCCGGTCCCGCTCTGCGGGATAGCCCAGGGCCAAGGAGTTGGTGATTGAGCCCGTAGACGACCCTGCTCTTGCACTCCATGGATTCGGGACCAGTAGATTACGAATGGTCAGAGCGTGTTCCGGCTCCTTCCTACCTAGCGCCCTGAGTTAGAAGTTCGTTGATGAAGTCAGCCCGCGGAGCGGGCGAAAGAATGTAGCCCACGGTCCCGCAGAGCGGGATGGGTCAGCGAGCCCTCCACCACCCCCGTCCCCTCTCCCGCCCGGGCGGGAGAGGGGTGTCCCGCTCTGCGGGACGGGGTGAGGGCTCCTTCCCCCAGGGCTTGCGCCGTGGGCTACCCCGCCTTGCGGGACCCCTGACGGGGCTGCGAAAAGACCGCCCGCATGAGGAAGACTTTGTAAGCGAACTCCTGACTCAGGACACTAGCGCCCACGGGCTAACACCTGCCACCTATTAACCACCTTTCTTTTCAACAACATTCCCGCTTTAAACAGCTAAGTACCTGTGTTTTCATACACATTCCAGCTTCGAGGCCAAGTTTTCCACAGCGGTCCTTTTTTTTCATAGAGATTCCCGCGTCGTTCCGTCAATTTTGAAGGATTCTTTTTTGTTTTCCTCTACCATGGCAGACTTCTTGTCTGTGGCGCGGCGAGCCCATTTGCGGGCTTTCCGTCTCCCTTGCCACATTTTCGGGAGCGGGTTGTGGCGGGCCGTAGCATTGCCGCACCGTGTTCCCGGCAGAGCGTGACCTCCTGCCTGGCTTCCACATACACTTCTAGCCTATCTTGTTGCGTTTGTCAAGAGACAGGAAGTCTGTTTCGGTACGTCAACTGACGGACCGGCGTGAGCTTGTCTGATTTTTCACAGCGCGGCCCCGTGGCCGCAACCAAAACGAGGTTCTCTGCGTCCTCCGTGCCTCTAGAGCCTTAACACAAAGAGCACGGAGGATCTCCGTGACCTCCGTGTTAAGGCTTTTCTGGGCACGGAGGAGACGGAGGCACGACTAACACGAGGAGAAATCTGCGCGCCGCGACAACGTCCTGGCGACTAGTGCTACAGAACGGTAGGTGGTAGGTCGGGGAAGCAACGCCCGCTGCCTACTGCTTACTGTCCTTCCCCCGCCCCTAGTCCCCACACCCTGCCCTTGCTCGCGCTGGCCGCCCATCCCACAGCGAACGTCACCACGGTTCCGAGGGCGACGTACCACGTCCAGGCGAGGGAGGTGCACCCTACGACAACTCCCATTGTGGCCAGGGCGACAAGGGCGCCGGTCAAGGCCCCCCGGCTATTGGCGCGCTTGGTAAGAACCCCCAAGAGGAAAATCCCCAACATGCTACCGTAAGGAACGCTGGCAATGGTAAGCGCCAATTCCAGGACGCTCCGGTGAAGATGTTGTGCTACCAGCGCGATCACCACGAGCACGGCGCCCCATCCTAAAGTCACGGCGCGGGAGACAGCAAGGTAATGCTTCTCGCCGGCGTTCGGCCGGACAAAAGGCTTGTAAAAATCCACCACTGAACTCGAGGCCAGGGAGTTGAAGGCGGCACTTAAATTGGCCATGGCAGCAGCGATAATGGCCGCGATCAGCAACCCCGCCAGCCCGCGAGGCAGTTGCGTCACCACGAAGGTGGGAAATATTTGGTCCGCCCGCGCGAAAGGGTTGGGAGGCGGGAAGTGCTTGTAGAACGCAAAAAGCACCACGCCCACCACCAGGAAAAGGGTGAATTGCAGGAGGATGAGCAATCCGCTGGAAAGCAGGGCCGCTTGGCTTTCGCGCCGATTGCGCGCGGCGAGCAGGCGCTGAACGATCAACTGGTCCGTGCCGTGACTGGCCGTAGTCAGGAACGTTCCGCCCACCAACCCCGACCAAAACAAGTAGGGCTCATGCCAATTGAAATGGAAGTTGAAGACCGCCAGCTTGTTCCCTTCGGAATGTGCCAGGCGGCTTACCTCTGTCCACCCGCCTGGGATGGCGTGTAACGCCAGCGCCAACGCCACCGCGGTCCCCGTGAGATAAATGAGCAACTGGATAACGTCTGTCCAAATCACCGCGGTGAGTCCCCCTTCGAAAGTGTAGAAGAGGGTCAGCGCTGTGATAATGACCAGAGCCGCAAATACGCCACTCTTGAAAATAACCCCAATCACAATCGCGATGGCGAACACGCGAACGCCTTCAGCCAAAGCTCGCGTGGTGAGGAACAGCGCCCCGGTGAAGACCTTCAAGGCCCGGCCGAACCGCTGCTCGATAAGCTGGTAAGCCGTGAACATTTCACCCGCAAAGTATCGGGGAATGAGAGCGAAGCTCACTACCACGCGGCCCACCAAATATCCAAACACCAGTTGCAGGAAGCCCAGGTTGGAATGGTAAGCGATGCCGGGCGTGCTGATGATGGTCAGGATGCTGGTTTCGGCTGATACAACGGAAAAAGAGATTGCCCACCAGGGCAGACGACGCCCGCCCAGAAAATAATCGTGTAAGGTCCGCTGGCTCTTCCGGAAATGGGCTCCGAAGATGGTGATGGCGCCGAGGTAGGCGATCACCACCAGGAGGTCAAGCCAACTAATTGCCACGCGCGCTCCTTGGAACCAGCTTTCAGCCGTCAGCTTTCAGCGATCAGCGTACAGCCGTCAGGAAGGATACCCGTACAAGTGACGAGTGACAAGTGACGAGTGTAGGCAGAAGGCAGAAAGCAGAAGGCAGAAACCAGAAGGGTAAAGGATGAAGGTTAAAGGGTGAAGGCAGAAGGCAGTGGAGAGGCGAAAGCGATTCAGAACTCAGTCTTCAAAATTCATAGTTACTTCGGCCTCGGGCACTGCTCTTCAATGAATCAATGGCTCAATGATTCAGTGGTTCAATGTTCCAATGGCTCAATGACTCAATGATGCAATGTTCTTTTGGTTCAGCCGTTGGGCGCAGTGAGCGATGATGTACTTGCGAACCTGATCGGGCATGCGAGGGTCGAGGCATATGTCCCGAAGGTCGTTGACGGTGATGTCCGGCAGGAAGGCGAGCACGCGAGCGAAAGGGGTCAGCGGATGGCGAATCAATGCCAGACGCAGGTGATAGGGGCGCGACCATCTTTCGTGATGGGAAAGCAACTCCACCAGCACGGCCGGGAGCTCGTTCAGGGCCAGAACCTTGAGCAGGTGGCCCTCCGAAAGGTAAGGATTGCTCAAGGCGGCGCGGATCAGCTCTGCATCCTGTGTTACAAGCAATGCGGCCGCGACGCGTCCCGAACCCCGGCGCGCCAGGGTTATCTTCTCTCCGCGGGGGAGGGCTTCCAGCTTTTTCAAAACCGTTTCCTCCGCCAGCTTTTTCACCTGCGTGGGCGCCGCCGGAGTCTGGCTCACCCGCGCCAGGTCGAAAAGGTGGAGGACTTTCATCAGAGGCAAGGAAACCAGGCGAGGGGTCCTGGGATGACGGACAAGGGCAAGCTTCACACGGTAACTGCGCACGGCCTGGGCGTGTTGACCCAGTTCGCGCAGCGCCTCCTCGGGCAGGTCCTGGCGCTCCAGCAGGCGGAGCAGATCGTGCTCCTTAAGGTTCGGGTTGCGCGCTAGGGCGAGCAGGACTTCCTTGGCCGTTTCCTTGAAAAATGGCTCGAGCCTGGAGCGGGGGACCACCGCAGCCAGTCCGGCTCGTTCGGCGACCGGGGTGTGGGAATATGCTTCTGCCATCCTTTCCTGATTCTAGTAGGTCTCTTGGACCGCTGCAACGCCGCACCCATCATCGGGCCCGGTTGACAAAACAATGTCCGCCGGCGCAATCCGCCCGAATCGTGGTATGATATGTGTGTCAGCGAGAGAGGCTATCTTTCTCCCGCCGTCAGCATCCAAGTTAACAGGTGAAAAACGTCAATGGGCAGGTGAAGGGTAAGTACGATTTTGCTTGAATTGTTCTTCAATCCTTGATATTTGAATTGCGTCATTTTATAGAGTCAGTTCGTCCAGCAAACGCTTACGGTGTGCGCGGACCGTAAGGTTTGAAGAAGGAAACGAGATGGAGCGCGCCCGGATTCTCAATAGAGTCAAAACCCCCAATACTGAGGTAGCGTGACAATGAGGAAACCAACTGCGCTTTGGAGCTTCACCCTGCTAGTCAGCCTTGTGGTATGGACGCCTGCGGCGCAGGCTGCCGCCAAACCACAGCACGTCCTGAGGGGGGCATTCGCTCATCAATGGAATGCGCCTCCGCAAGCAGCACCGGCCAAGAACTGGAAGAGCAGGGACGAATACGAGGCATTTAATGCAATGGCCACGGAGAAGGATCCGAACAAGAAGATCTCACTGGCTGAGGCGTTCCTTCAGAAGTTTTCGAACTCGGACTTCAAAGACGGCGCCTACGTTGTGGAGATGCAAACCTACCAGCAATTGAACCAAGCCGATAAGGCCGTCGAGGCAGGTCATAAGGCTCTGGAGGCCAACCCGGAGAATCTTGATGCCTTGAGGTTCCTGAGTTTTGTGTTCCCGTTCGTTTACAAGGCCGACGACCCCGAGGCGGCGGCAAAGCTTTCGCGCGCTGAGAGCGATGCCAAGCATGGCCTCGAAGTGCTCCAGAAGCTACAGAAGCCCGCCGGGGTTTCCGATGAACAGTTCAACCAGGCGTTGAAAGGTTTGCGGGCGGTCTTTAACGGGACCGTGGGGTTTGTGGCCCTTCAGCGCAAGGACTACGCGGCTGCCATCACTTCCTATAAAGCCGCTTCCGAAGACAACCCCAGTGATTGGTACGTCTTTTACCGCATGGGTCTGGCTTACCTGTACTCGAACCCTCACGATTACGACCATGGCATCTGGTATATCGCTCGCGCCTTAGCCCTGGCTCAAGCAGCGAAGGACCCGAACGCCGACGAGTTCGGCAAGTACCTTAAGCAGACCTATATCGGATATCATGGTAACGACCAGGGATTGCAGGACGTCGTGACACAAGCCGCCTCTTCCGTGAACCCACCCGACGGTTTCAAAGTGGTCGCGATGGAAGCTCCGAAGCACACCGGGAACCCCTTGGTTGATGGCTTCAATGACATGACCTACCCTCTCAAATTCGGCGGAGAGACCGCGCAAAAAGCCTGGGACGCCCTGAAGGGACAACCCCTCGAGCTGGGAGGGGTTGTGGATAGCGTCGTGAAAGGTTCAGAAGCTGGAACCTATCTGGTTCGTATCGGCATCCTTGACCAGTCCAAGGCTACACCGGGGGTCTACGACATTGAGGTGAAGGACTCGAAGCAGCCCAATGTCAAAAACCTTGCGCGGGGCGACGCCGTTAGGTTCAAAGGTACGGCGGATTCTTACGCGGCCACGCCCAACGTCGTGTTGACGGTAGTTGGCGAGATTACCCAGCCCGACCCGCTGCCCGACCAACCACCCGTTAAGGAGAAACCGAAGCCGAAAGCCCCCGTGCATCACCACCCTGCGCACAAGACCACACAGTAAGCCAGAGTTTCCGGACCAAGAAATTCCGCAGCGCCGAGCCAAAAGGCTGGGCGCTGCGCTCTTTTTGGCATACCCGTACTCGTTGCCTTGACCGGATCGTTGAGAGTGTGTTAGGTTGGTTGACTTGCATTGACGGCTTTTGTCGCTTGGGGGAGAAAGGTTGGCGACGCCGACAGGACTGGCTTTAAAGCGCACCGCGCTCAATTTTCTGCACAAGGCCCTCGGCGCCAAGATGGTGGAATTTGGGGGCTGGGAGATGCCGGTGGAGTATTCCGGCATCATCCAGGAACACCTCGCGGTCCGGAGGGCAGCAGGGCTTTTCGATGTAAGTCACATGGGGGAGATCGAAGTCAGCGGGCCTCGTGCTTTATCGCTCCTCCAGCACATCACTTCCAACGACGCGTCCCGCCTGAAGGATTTTCAGGCCCAATACAGCGCCTTGATGCATCCAAAAGGAAGCGCCGTAGATGACTGCGTGGTGCACCGCTTGGCGAAGGACCATTACTTCCTCTGCGTCAACGCGGCGAACGCGGACCGGGATGTGGATTGGATGGTTCAGCACAACCGCGTCGGGGCTGAGGTGCGCAACGTTTCCGGCGAGTATGCGCAGCTTGCTCTTCAAGGCCCACACGCCCTGGAGATCATTTCCAAGGTGGCGGACACGACGGTCGCGGGGCTCAAGTATTATTGGTTTTGCCGCACTCGATGCTGCGCTGTGGAGGGCATTCTGGCGCGCACCGGCTATACCGGCGAAGACGGATTCGAATTTTATTTCCCGCCGGCAGAGTCGGAGAAGGTGTGGAACACACTGATCGAAGCTGGCAAGCCGGAAGGGTTGGTCCCCGCTGGCCTGGGCGCAAGGAACACCCTCCGGCTTGAGGCAGGCTACCCTCTTTACGGCCACGAGCTCGATGAAGAAACCACCCTGCTGGAAGCGAACCTGGGTTGGATCGCGAAGCTTGAAAAAGGCGAATTCGTCGGCTGTGATGTCCTGCTGCGACAACGAGCCCAGGGCCCACGCAAGAAGCTGGTGGGTTTTGAAATGACCAACCGGGGAATTGCGCGCGACGGTTATAGTGTTTACGTCGAAGGCAAAATCGCCGGCCATGTGACCAGTGGTTCGTACGCCCCGTTTTTGAAGAGGAACATCGGCATGGCCTACATCTCCCCCTCCCTGGCTGAGGTGGGCCGGGAGATTGAAGTCGATATTCGTGGCAAGACGGCAGGCGCGCAGATTGTTCCCCTGCCCTTTTACAAGAGGCTGAAGTAGTCTTTGCAGTGAATGGGAGACGGAGCATCCATGTATCCCCAAGAGTTTCTCTACACAAAAGAGCACGAGTGGATCCGAGTGGACGAAGAGATCGGCACCATCGGCATTACTGACCACGCCCAAAAGGAACTGGGCGATATCGTGTATGTTGAGCTTCCGAAGCCGGGTGAACACGTGGCCGCCAACGAGAGCTTCGGGACGGTCGAATCCGTGAAGGCAGTCTCCGAGATCTACTCCCCTGTCAGCGGAGAAGTGGCTGCCGTGAACACCAAGCTACAGAACAATCCGGAGATGCTGAACAGCGATCCCCACGGCGAAGCATGGCTGGTTCGGGTGCGGCTCTCGGACCGCAGCGAGATCGAAAAGCTGATGACCGCGGATGAGTATGAAGCTTATATCCAAAAGGAAAAATCCACCTGATGCGCTATTTGCCCAACTCTGACTCCGACCGCATCGCCATGCTGAAAGCCACGGGCCGGAGCAGCGTTGAAGAACTCTTCGAGCGGATTCCCGGCGAACTGCGACTCCGGGGCCGGCTCAACCTGCCGGGGCCGCTCTCCGAGCCCGAAATCCTGGCATTCTTTCGCCAAGCCGCGAGCCGGAGCAGCCGCGAGTATGTCTCGCTGTTGGGCGCCGGAGCGTACAGCCATTACATCCCCGTGGCCGTGAACGCGCTTCTTTCGCGCGGCGAATTCTTCACCGCTTACACGCCCTACCAAGCGGAGATCGCCCAAGGCACCTTGCAGGCGATGTTTGAGTTCCAGACCCTGATGACGCAGCTCACGGGCATGGAGGTCGGCAACGCTTCGCTTTACGACGGCTCCACGGCTACCACGGAGGCGGTCCTGATGGCCATGCGCGTCACGCGTCGCAGCCGCGTGCTCATGGCCCGCACGGTGCATCCGGAATACTGCCAGGTGCTCGAGACCTTCATCAGGCACCAGGGAACTGAACTCCAGCAAGTTCCCTACGGCGAATCGGGCCAGCTTGATCTCGCCAGACTCGAATCCGCCCTCAATGCTGAGACGGCGGCGGTGGTGGTGCAATCGCCCAATTTCTTCGGAACTCTGGAACGCACGCCCGAGATTGCGAAAGTCGTGCATCGAAGCGGCGCCCTGCTGATCGTGAGCATCGCAGAACCCTTGTCGCTGGCGATCGTCAAGCCGCCCAGCGAGGCGGACATCGTCTGCGGAGAGGCGCAATCCTTGGGTGTGCCCGTGGCCTTCGGCGGGCCTTACGTTGGCTTTCTGACCGTGAAGGCGAAGTTCCTGAGGCAAATGCCGGGCCGCTTGGTCGGCCAGACGGTGGACACCGAGGGTCGCCGGGGCTTCGTGCTGACCCTCGCCACGCGTGAGCAGCACATCCGGCGCGAGAAGGCCACCTCCAACATTTGTACCAATCAGTCGTTGTGCGCCTTGGCCGTGACCATCTACCTCAGCCTGTTGGGGAAAAATGGACTGAAAATGCTGGCTGAACAGAACCTCGCCAAGGCTCGGTACGCCGCCAGGCAACTCGCGACTATCCCCGGCGTCGCCACTCCATTCACCGGCCCGTACTTCAATGAGTTCATTGTCAGGACGCCCGGCGACGCGGAGGAATTGCTGGCCGAATTGCAAAAGCGAAAGATCATAGGTGGCCTGAACCTGGAGCGATTCTATCCGGAACTGCGAAACCACCTCTTGGTCTGCGTCACCGAGACTGTCAGCCGGGAGGCGATTGACCGTACGGTGGAGGTTTTCAGTCGCGCTGCCGGTCCAGGACTGGTCGCTCAAACGGCAGCGCGCGCTTAGGGACAGGCCTTATACGTGCCGACCCTCTCCCCCTTGGGGGAGAGGGTGGCCCGCGTCGGCGCTTTCACCAGCCGGCGCGGGACGGGTGAGGGGGTCGAGAGCCTGGCCCGTTCCGTCTTCGGACCCCACATGGCCGCTGAAAGTATTGGGCAATGACCACGCGTCCTCCACCGTTTTCTCAGAAGCTTGGGGACAGAGGCGCTCCGTTTCTGGTGTTGACCCCCTCACCCCCGGCCCCTCTCCCCCAGGGAGGAGGGGGGGGAATGTAGAAACTCCAGAGGCAGGTCATATATCTGCCCAGCAGATTTCGAAACAATCGCTATGGAGAATCGAATTCGTGAGGCGCGGCCTCACGTTAACAGAAACGAGAAGCTGATCTTCGAAAGGAGCACACCTGGGAAATCCGGCGTGGACCTCCCGCCCCTGGACGTGCCCCCTGTATCACCGGAAGAACTCTTGGGCCCAGAATTCAGCCGGGGCGAAGTCAAGGGCTTTCCGGAGGTCTCGGAACTGGAAGTCATCCGCCACTTCACGCGCCTTTCCTCCTGGAATTACGGAGTGGACACGGGCCTCTATCCGCTGGGCTCCTGCACTATGAAGTACAACCCGCGGATCAATGAAGTGGTGGCGCGCCTGGAGGGCCTCGCAACGGACCATCCCTACGCTCCTGAAGCTTTGGTCCAGGGCTGTCTCGAAGTTCTCCACGAAACAGCGCGTTGCCTGAAGGAAATAACCGGCATGGACGCGGTCACGCTTCAGCCTGCGGCGGGCGCGCAGGGCGAACTGACTGGCCTCCTGATGATCCGCGCCTGCCTAAGCGAGCGCGGCAACCCGCGGAAATACATCCTGATCCCCGATTCGGCGCACGGAACGAATCCCGCTAGCGCCACTATTTCGGGCTACGAGGTTCAGAACATCAAATCCGATGAGTGCGGTTGCCTTGACCTTGCCGGGCTCGATCGCACCATGACGGATAAAGTTGCGGGATTGATGCTCACCAATCCCAATACGCTGGGCATCTTCGAGTCGCAAATCCGGGAGATCGCCGATTTGGTGCATTCCAGAGGCGGCCTACTTTATATGGATGGGGCCAACATGAACGCGCTGGTAGGCGTGGCGCGGCCGGCGGATTTCGGCGTGGACGTGATGCATCTGAATCTGCACAAGACCTTCAGCACCCCTCATGGCGGTGGCGGCCCGGGCTCGGGGCCGGTAGCGGTGAGGAAGGTTCTTGAGCCTTACTTGCCCTTGCCCGTCGTCGAGCAGGCGGCGGATGGAACGTTCCATCTGGACTACAACCGGCCCCGGAGTATCGGTCGGGTGCGCGCCTTCTACGGCAACTTCGGCATGGCCGTGCGCGCGCTCGCTTATATCCAGGCCAATGGCTTCGAAGGCTTGCGTCAGACCACCCAGGACGCCGTGCTTAACGCCAACTACGTGATGAGCCAGTTGAAGGGCCTTTTCGACCTTGCCTCGGTGTGCGCGTTGATGCACGAGTGCGTGTTCTCCGACCGGCGGCAGGCGGCGCGCGGCGTCCGCACCAGCGACATCGCCAAGCGGCTCATCGATTACGGCTTTCATCCTTACACCACAGCATTTCCGTTGATTGCCTCCGGTGCGATGATGATCGAGCCTACCGAGAGCGTCAGCAAAGAGGAAATGGACTCCTTCATCGACGCGCTGCGGTCCATTGCCCAAGAGGTCGAGGAGAATCCGGAATTTGTCCTCAAGGCCCCTTACACCACGCGCGTCACGCGCCTGGATGAAGCCGCCGCGGCGCGCAAGCCCGTCCTGCGCTGGAAACCTTCCCACTAAGCCTATCTCTGGTCTTCAGTCGTAGCACGGCCGCCCGCCCCGGTGCCGGCATAGGGTCGTCCTCCACATGGGCACGTCCTCCGCTTGACTGTCCACCACAGGTGTAATAAGAAGGGATGGCCGTCATCGCGCGCGCTGGAGGCCCCATGATTTTTTCTCGCCGACGTGATTTTCTGAAACAATCCGCTGCCATGCTGGCCCTGGGAGCTGAACCCTCAGCGGGCGAGCAGGTGCAACCAGGTCGCCAACCTGAGGCAGGCGAGGCGTTCTCCACTTTCCAGGCCAGGCGCCGCCAAGAACTCTGGAGCCTGCTCGGCGACTTGCCTTGGGCTCACAAACCCGGCCCAGCCAAGCTAGTGAAAGCCGAGAAACACAATGGCTACACTCTCGAAAGACTGGTCCTGGATCTTGATGGCATCGAACCGGTCCCGGCGCTGCTGTTGATCCCGGACAAGCGCCAGAAGCCGGCTCCGGGGCTGCTCTTCATCCACTGGCACGGTGGAATGTATGACCTGGGGAAGGAACAACTGCTGGTGGGCGCGGAAGCCCAGCCTGCCTATGCGCCCGTCTGTGCGCAAAAGGGCATCGTGACGCTGGCCATCGATAGCTGGTGTTTTGGCGAACGCAAACGCGAAGCCGACGGCCGCACGGGCGAGGAAGATGCTTTCAAGTTGATGCTCTGGAGGGGCCAGGTACTCTGGGGAATGATGATGTTTGATGAATTCCGGGCGTTCGATTACCTTGCCAGCCGGCCGGAGGTTGATCCCCGGCGACTGGGAGCGCTGGGCATGTCGATGGGCTCGACCAAGGCCTGGTGGCTGGCTGCCCTCGAACCGCGCGTCGACTTATGCGTGGATATCTGCTGCCTCACGGATTTTGAGGAATTGATCAGGACTCACAACCTGAAAGGCCATGGGATCTACTACTACGTGCCCTCCTTGCTGAAACACTTCCAGACTTCCGAGATCAATGAGCTGATCGTCCCTCGTCCTCGACTGAGCGTGAACGGTCGCCAGGACTTGTTAACGCCGCCCGCCGGTGTTGAGGGGGTCCGGGATTACCTGCTCGCACTGTATCAAAAATACGGAAAGCCCGGCGACTGCCGGATCGAGCTTTTCGATTGCGGACACGTTGAGCTGCCGGAGATGAGGAAGCTGATTCTGGAATGGATGGATAGCAGGCTGGTAGAAAAAGCCCATGAAGTGTCATCCCTTGGTAGTAGGCGTTAGATGGGGATTGAAAAACAGGTTCCAGGTGTCAGGATAACAGTGACGAGTGACAGGCGGAACTATGAATGGTGAATGGTGAATTGTGAATTGCGGACGCCGAGTTTGCTTTGCGCGCCGCGCCCAGGGCCTCTGCCCGCAACGCTTCCTGAAATCACAATTCATATTTACTATTCACTGTTCAAAATTGCCCCACCTCCTGGCACCGCTTTTCAATGATCCAATGACTCACTGAACTAATCACTCGATGCTTTTGTGCCCTTAGCCCGGTTTTTCCTGCCCATCGGCTTCTGCATGCCACCTACCCCGTCATTTTCGGCCCCTACATATGGGGGCCATACTTCCGGAAAAGCCCACCATTTTGTGGTTTTCGCTTTACTTCCCTCCTTTTTCGTGCTAACTATTCTGTGAAGTTATTGGGGATGCTCGCATCAGCCTTTTCGTGCGCGCCAGAAGGTAAGCTTGGGCCGGGGCGAGCGAGGTCTGCGCCGGAACGTTTTTGCCACATCAGGTGGCGAACCATGATGCTGAATCTGCGTCGGCCACATCGCTCGCCCTGCACAAATTATTTAGCGATGCTTCTGGCTTCCATTTCAACGCGAGCGCAGGCTCGCACCTCCTTGGAAAGACCAGAGGGGAGGTGTGCAAATTGTATAAACTAAAAAAACTCGAGCTGCTCGGCTTCAAGTCATTCGGGGATCGCTCGCGGCTTGAATTCGCGGATGGCGTTGCGGCCATTGTGGGGCCGAACGGCTGCGGCAAATCCAATCTGTCAGACGCCGTCTCCTGGGTTCTCGGAGAGCAGAGCGCGAAGAGCCTGCGCGGCGAGCGCATGGCTGACGTCATCTTTAACGGCACAGGCACAAGGCCTCCCACGAGCATGGCGGAAGTCAGCATGACGCTCGTCGACCCCGAATACAACGAGGCGGGCTTTGCGGAGGAAGAGCAAGAACGCCGGCAAGTGGAGGCGCAAGAACTTGAAGCTGCGGCAGGCAACAACGACGGCGAGGGAGAGTGGAGCCGACCGCCCAAGCTTCGCCATCGCGCCGGCGAGATCACGGTCACACGCCGGCTGTTTCGCTCCGGTGAGAGCGAGTATCTCATCAACGGCCAAGTCTGCCGCCTGCGCGACATCCAAGACTTGTTCATGGGCACAGGACTGGGCCCGGAATCTTACGCCATCATCGAGCAGGGGCGAATCGGGCAGGTTCTGAGTTCCCGGCCATCGGACCGGCGCCTGATCCTGGAAGAGGCAGCGGGGGTTTCCAAGTTCAAGACGCGCAAGCGGCTGGCGGAGGCCAAGCTGGAATCTTCGCGGCAGAACCTGGCGCGCATCGCCGACATCCTGGAGGAAGTCACCAAGCAGGTGAACTCGCTGAAGCGCCAAGCCTCCAAGGCGCGGCGATACAGGGAAATTCACGACGAACTGCGCGCGCGGCTGAAAGTGGTCCTCACCTCACGGTGGGTGGCCCTGGAAGCGCAATGTGCCCGGCTGGGGGGTGAAGTGGCCCAGGCGCAGGAAGCGTGCGGGCTCGCGGCGCAGCGGCTCGAAGCCCTGGAGCTGGAGCAGAAGGCCGCCACACAAAAGCACGAGGAGTGGGAGCGCCAGCTCACGCAATTGCGGGAGCAGATCGCGCAAAGCAGCCTGGAGCGCGAGCGGTTGCTCTCGCGCTGCGAACAAGTTCGCCAGCAGGCGGCGAGCCTTGAGGGACGGGATACGGACGCGGCTCGGGAAAGGGCGGATTTCGAGGCCCAACTGGCTTCACTGGAACAGCAGAGCAACGAAAGAACCCTTCAGCTCGAACAGGTCCAGCAGGATTGGACGGCGGCGCAAGGAGCGCGGGCGCAACTGCTGTCGCGCCAGGACTCATTAAGCAACCAGGTAGCAGCAACGGAGGAGCAGGTAGAGTCATGTCGCCAAGCCATGCTTGCAGCCGTGAGCCATGCGGCGGAGCTTCGCAACCAGCTCGTGCAGGCTGAGGAAGCGGGCTTGGCGCTCTCCCGCCAAGCGACGCGCACCGAGTCCGAGAAGCAGCGCGTGGAGCGGGAACACCAGCGGTGGGCAGACGAGCTGGAGGTTTTGATCGCTGCCCAGCAGCAAGACACGACCTCGCTGGCAGACTTGGCGAAGGCGCTGAGCGAAACCGTGGCGGCGCTCGAACAGGCGCGGGGCGAGGAAGCTTTCCGGCGATCGGCTCTTGAGACGCTTCGCCGGGAACACTCCGGGGCCGTGGCGCGCAAGCAGGCGCTGGAGGAATCGCTGGCCCGTCACGCTTACAGCACGGAAAGTGTGCGGCGGCTGCTCACGGGGGAGATCCCCACGAACGGGCATCAGTTCCATCCCCTCGGCGTGCTCGCCGACTTCGTGGAAGTCTCGCCGGGCTATGAAGAAGTGGTGGAAGACTTCCTCAAGCTCGAACTCGAGTGTGTGGTAGTGGAACAACATGAGCAGGCCCGCTCCGGCATCGCGCTGCTGCGCGAGGAAGGAAAAGGGTGGTCCACGTTCTTCGTTACGCATATCCCCCCGAATGACCGCTCGTATGGGCAAGCCCACGCTGACCTCCTTGCCGAGCCGGGAGTGGTGGCGCAGGTGCGGGACCTGATAAGCTTCCAGAAATCTCTTGGGTTGAATGGCGACCTGGGGCTGCCAGCGCTGGCCAATGCCTATCTGGTTGAGGACCCCGCAACCGCCCAGCGGCT
Source organism: Terriglobia bacterium (assembly GCA_050012175.1). Taxonomy (GTDB): domain Bacteria; phylum Acidobacteriota; class Terriglobia; order UBA7540; family UBA7540; genus CAVROP01. Next base: position 24,556 of record JBEKHR010000003.1, read on the forward strand.
GGCAGGCGCCTACCCTGAATGCCACTTCCTGACCCGGACCGGTGAGCACTATCAGCATCGCCTGGTGTCCGGGGGCAAAGGCTCAAACGCCGGGCCTCTGGCACTTCGCCGTGACTTCCGAAAACTCGAGCGCCGCGCCGCCGAGCTGGAAGGCAAAATCCAGGCGAGCGAGGCTGCGCTGGCCGAAGCTGCCAGCCGCCTGACGCAACTCGCAGAGAACCACGGGAACCTGACAGCGGCCAAGCAGGAAACGGAAAAGAGAGCCGTGGTCGCCAACGAGAAAACGCGCCAAGTACGAGAGGCTTGGGAGCGGGCGCGCGACCAGCTCAAGATCCTCCAGTCCGAAGCCGCAGCGCTTCAACGCGAGCTCGCCTCAGCCGATGAGCGGAAAGCCGGCCTGCGGTCGAAACTGGGGGTGGCCGGAGATGAAAAGACGCGGCGCGAGGAAGCCATCACACAGTCAACCGGCGCACTTCGCGGACTTCGCATGGACCTGGAACGTCTTTCGCAGGAACTGGCCGAGGCAAGCGCCCGCAACAGCGCGCTGGAAGAAAGGACACGCGCCGCCGGGGCCGAGGTGGCGCGCCTGCTGGGCATGTGCGAGGACGTACGCAGCCGTATGACGCGCCTCCAGCAACAATCGGAGAGCTGGCGCGAACAGCGGCAGCGGCTGGCAGAAGAGGGCGAGACCATTAAGGTTCGCCTGCACGAGCTGGAAGCCGCACTCGAGATGGCGCGGTTGGAGCTTCAGCACCTCGAGCAGGAATCTGGGGCGGTCAAGGCTCAGCGCGTGGCGCTCAGCCCGCAGGTGGACGCCGCGCGAGTCGAACTTGAGACCTGTCGCGCCAGGCGTTCGGAAGCCGACGTGGCGTTCGCCCGAGCTGATTCCGACCGCACCCACCATGCGCAACAGTGCCGCGAGGAACTGCACGCAGAACCTTCCGCCGTGCTCGCGGAGTTACCTCCGCCGCCGGTGCTCGCGGGCGAAATCTTGCTGGCCGCTGAGGACGAGGTCCACCAACTCAAGACCCGCATCGAGAACCTGGGGCCGGTCAACATGATGGCGCTCGAAGAACTCCAGGAAGCCGAGGGCCGGCTCACCTTCCTCGATACCCAGCGCCAGGATCTGCTGGCTTCGATTGAGGACACAAGCCAGGCGATTCGCGAAATCGATCAGGTCTCGCGCCAGCAATTCCTGGAAGCATTCCAGGCGATCAACGGATACTTCGCTGAGACTTTCCACACCCTCTTTGGCGGCGGAGTGGGCGAGATGCGGCTGACGGATGAATTGGATGCGGACAGCGGCATCGACATCGCCGCCCAGCCTCCCGGCAAACGGCTGCAGAATGTGCTGTTGCTCTCCGGGGGAGAGAAAGCGCTGGCGGCGCTGGCGCTGCTCATCGCGATCTTCCGCTACACCCCGAGCCCCTTCTGCATCCTGGACGAGGTGGATGCTCCGCTCGACGAGTCGAACATTGACCGCTTCAGCCGCATGGTCGAACAGATGAGCCGGCACACCCAGTTCATCCTGATTACCCACAGCAAACGGACCATGGAAATCGCACGAGTGATGTACGGCGTCACCATGGAGGAACCGGGCGTGTCCAAGCTGGTCTCAGTCCGATTCGAGTCAAAGATCGGAGAGTGAAATGACTGAGAGTAAAGGGCAAATTGGAACCGCCATACGGAAGGCCGCCCGTAATCGGAGTCTCGACCTGGAATTGACCGAAAAGGGCTTCCTGGTCGCCACCAAAGGGAATTTCCAGCGCTGGGTAGTGTCTGGCCACATCTACCCAGAGTTGCCCGAGGCCTTGGAGCAAGCATATGGTTTCGCCCGGAGCGCAGCCAGGGGCCTGTCCCCCGATGTCTATGTGCTCGACATCAACCAGGATGAAATTTGCCGGCTTGAGATTATGAAATGAATCCCGGCAACTGGCCCTTAGGTGAAGTCTTCCGCCCGCAGCATGTAATGATGCTGTGTTATGGATGCGCGTCCCGAGCCTCTGACGCCGACAGATTCTGTGCTGAGAGAAACCCGCGTCCCCTGTTCTGCGTCTGATGCTTCCACTTCTTGACTCCTCACTCCTGATTCCTGACTCCTGTCTTCATCTGGTGCTTCATTCCAATCTCTACCCCACATCCAGTAGGCTCAGTTAAAAGCGCGCGGCCTTTTTTTTCGGCCTCTTTTTTCGTTGACAACTCCTGCTGATGTTTTAGAATGGCGGATGCTCTGAGCCACCGCCATGCAAACAACTAGACAACCTGTTCTCACGGAGACCAGATTGCCCGGAGTAAGGCTTTTTTCCCGCGGCAAAGTTCGAGATGTATATGAGGCCGGGCCGGGGCAGCTTGTGATCGTCGCCACAGACCGTCTGTCGGCCTTCGATGTGGTCATGGGAGAAGGCATCCCGGGCAAGGGCTGGGTTTTGACGCAGCTCTCGTGCTTCTGGTTCGCGATGTTCGGGAAGTCCTTCCCCAACCACTTTCTGAGCTCCAAGCTGGAGGATTACCCCTCCGAGCTTCAGCCGTTTGCCGATCAATTGGAAGGCCGGTCGATGCTGGTACGGAAGGCCGAACCCTTTCCCATCGAGTGTGTTGTCCGGGGATACTTGGCGGGATCAGGACTTAATGAGTACCGCGTCACAGGAAGAGTTTGCGGCATCGAGCTGCCTGCGGGACTAAGCGAGGGCTCCAAATTCGACCAGCCGATCTTCACACCGGCGACAAAAGCCTCAACGGGCCACGACGAGAATATCACCTGGGAGGAGACCATCTCGAGAGTGGGGAGAGAGACCGCCCAAGAACTGCGCGACTATAGCCTGGAACTCTATTCGAAGGCCAGAGATTACGCGGCAGGACGGGGCATCATCATCGCCGACACCAAGTTTGAATGGGGCCGGAACGGAAGTGACATCATCCTCATCGACGAAATCCTGACCCCGGACTCGTCTCGCTTCTGGCCCATGCAGGGCTACCGGCCTGGCAAACCCCAGGCTTCGTTCGACAAGCAGTTCGTTCGCGATTACCTCGAATCACTTCACTGGAACAAACAACCTCCCTCACCTCCCCTTCCGCCTGAGGTGGTGGGGAAAACTAGTGAGAAGTACCGGCAAGCGTACAGTCTTCTGACTGGACAGAAACCTAATTGAAACGGGATGGGGCGCGGCTCGCGCTAAAGATCATGGGTGCCTGGAACTGGCTCGATTGGACTTTTGCCGCCATCGTAGTGGCATCAGTGGCTGCGGCCATCATGAAAGGGTTCATCCGGGAATTGATCTCCCTGGCCTCCCTGGTGATCGGATTGGTGGTGGCAGCGGTAGCATACCCAAGGGCCGCTCTCTGGTTCGAGGACCTGACGAAGTCGCACGAGATAGCCCTAGGCTTGGGTTTTCTGGTCCTCTTTCTGGGAACCCTGGTGCTGGGCAGTTTGGTTTCGCTGCTGGCTCGGAAGTTGATTAAGACTGCCGGCATTCAATGGTTCGACCGGTTCCTGGGGGCGGTTTTCGGCCTGGTCCGTGGGGTGGTTGTGGATTGCATTCTACTCCTTGTTCTGCTAGCTTTCACCATTAAGCCGGGAGCTGTGCAGCAGTCATCTCTCGCCCCTTACGTCACCGCCGGAGCAAGAATTATTTCCCTGGCCATGCCCGGCAACCTCAAGGGGCAGTTTCGCCTGGGGTTTGAGAGGTTCAGAGAAACGCTGATTCAGAACGACAAGAAAGCCATTAAGAACTAGTCCTTGGTCATGCTTGCCCACCGGAAGGGAAGCCGAATTGGGAGGCTGAGGACAAGCCCATCGTTGCTCGAAGTTCGCTTGTCATGCAAACCGAGCAAATACTTCCACACTGGAGCACTGCCGTGAAAGACCAGCTAGAAGCTCTCGTCAACCGCATGATTGAACAAGGAATTCAGTTTCCCGACGCCATAACCGAATTCGAGAAACGGTTTATCCAGCGCATGCTCGAAAAGAACAACGGAAACCAGTCAAAGACAGCCCAAGCTCTGGGGATTCATCGCAACACCCTCAGCAGGAAAAGCGAAGAGCTCGGGTTGGATCACCAGCCCAAGCGGCGGAAACGACCCAGACGGTAAATGTTTACATATTAACTTCTGCTGCAATACCTCGTTGCCTCTGATGAACAACCCTATATCCCTGCCCCCCGGGCGCCCCGCGCAATCGCCTCCGGGCCAGCCACTCCTCCAGGCGCTCTGTCGATCAAATAAGCCCGAATTCGGAAGTTAGCGTGGGTGCGATGTGCATCTTGTAGGGGCACAGCGTCCGCCGCGGCGGATGCCCCTACGCCCGAACCCGCACCATTTTGTTGCTCCGGCATCTGCGTCAAACGGGCCTCCAATCAAGTGATTCGGCTCGGCCGGCGGCTGCCAACTTTCGAATTCGGGATAAGTTGCTCCGTGAGGTGTGTCCGCCCTGTCCCTTCCCTCCGTCGCTCAAGAAGGGCGTTGCGTCTTGAGTGAAAGGCCGCTTAGAATCCAAGTGCTTAATTTCCGAGGTGCAACCGGTTGCCATTACTCAAATCGCTTTCCTTGAAACTCGGACACGTGCTGGCCCTCTATGGCGGTGCGGGGCTTTTCGCCTTGTCGTTCCTGGACTCTTCTTTCATTCCATTCCCGGGCATCAACGATCTGGCACTTATCGTTCTGGCCAGCCAGCATCCGGCTCGCGCGCCCTTCTATGCCTTCATGAGCACCGTGGGCTCGCTCTTGGGGTGTTATGTTCTCTATGGTATTGCGAGCAGTGGAGGGAGGTTGGCCGGGGGCAAATCATCCTCGACGAAGGGAAGCGCGCGTCGCTGGCTGGAGCGTAATGACCTTTTGGCGATGCTCGTGATGTCCCTGCTCCCTCCGCCAGCGCCCCTGAAGATCTTCGTTATGACCGCCGGAGCTCTGCGCATGAATGCGCTGAACTTCGGCGTTGCTTTGCTGCTGGGGCGAAGCTTGCGGTTTGCGGCTGAGGCCTGGCTGGGAGCGCGTTACGGCGCCCAGGCGGAAGCTTATTTGAAGAAAAACCTCGACTGGGTCTCGCTGGTGACTATCCTGATCGTTATCGGCTTGGCGCTTCTTTCCCGCTGGCGGAAGGGTCGCCGGGCCGCTAGTCCCGATGGTTCAGGTTAATCCCCGGTCTTAAGATGCTGTGAAATAATCCCTAGTGTCCTGAATCAGAAATTCGCTTACAAAGTCTTTCTCATGCGGGAGGTCCTTTCGCAGCCCCGTTAGGGGCGGAAGATTGTAGCCCAGGGCGCAAGCCCTGGGGGAGGACCCTCACCCTGCCTTCGGCACCCCTCTCCCGCCCGAGCGGGAGAGGGGACGGGGGTGAGGGAGGGCTCGCCGACCCATCCCGCCCTGCGGGACCGTGGGCTACATTCTTTCGCCCCGACAAGTCGGGGCTGACTTATTCAACGAACTTCTGACTCAGGACACCAGATGGGCAAAAGCATTTCACGCAAAGGCGCAAAGAAAACAAGGCAGTTCTTCTCTGCGAGTCTCTGCGTCTTGGTCCCGCTTTGCGGGATGAGATTGTCTATTTTTTCACAGCTTCTAAGCGTTGTATCGAATGGTTATTTCCTGACGAGCCCTTATCTCCCGGGCGCTTCACGGTCTGGCGCGGTGAAACTGAAGGATTCCGAGCGCACTCGCAAGGCCTTGTCCAATTCGATTTCTGCCAGGAAGCGGCGACCGCCATAGTTTGTGTAGAAGCGCAGATCGCGGATTTGCACGTCAAAACCTTCGCCGTTTTCTTCTACCTGGGCCCAGGGGAACTTGGCAAAATCCATGAAGATACGTCCGGTGCGCGTCTTCAGGGCCGCGTCGAGGGCCGCCGAGGCCTCGGGTTTATGGAATTGCTGCGCGGACCGAGGATCCACATCGTCATCAAGGGCATTAGCAGGCAGGACATCATAGGCGGTGTCGGTCTCGACCACTCCCGTCCACTCAAAGGGGTTGAGTGGGGAGGGAAACGCTCCGACCCGAAGCAAGTCTTGTTCAGAGTAAGTGTGGGTTTCGAGGAACCCGAGGACGCGCCGGTGGGCGACGTCGCGCAGGCCCCAGAGAAATACCAGCGCACAGAGCGAGAACACCGCACCCCACGCAGGGCGGGATTTACTCGCCCCAACTTCTTCCGAGACCAGCCGCAGCAGCGTGGGAAGGCCGAGACCAAGGCAAAGGAATGCGAGCAACAAAGGATCGAAGATAAACATGATGTCCCAGGCATACCACCGCGGGCTGAAGGGCAGGAAGAGCCTGACGCCGTAGGAATTCGTGAAGTCCATCAAAAGGTGGCTGGCCGTTCCAATCCACGCCAGGATCAGAAGCCAGGGAAGGCTAAGTGGCGGTCCGGGTTTCGGCTTTGCCTTGCGGCCAAGAAAGTAAATGGTCCATGCCAGTAGGAAGGCAAGCAGGCTGACCCCCAGAATCGAATGGGTGAAACCGCGGTGGTACTTGAGATAGGTGGCGCTTCCCCAGAGGCGGGAGACGATGTCGAGATCCGGCAGGTTCGCAGCCGCGATCAGAGTGAGGGTGGCAAACCGGGTTTTGCGGTGCAGCCCGGCATGGCTCAAGGCAACTGCGGTAAGGGTGTGGGTCAGATTATCCACGGCACATGCAGAAATTTGAAATCTGAGATTTGAAATTTGAAATCGAAACTGGAAAATCGAAACTCGAAACTCGAAACTGGAAAGTCGAAAATCGACAAGGGAACGAGGAAACTGGAAAATCGAAACTGGCGATTCCAATTGAACCTTGTTTCATGAATCTCGAACTTCGGCATTCGGGTTTTTATTCTCCAGTTTCCACTTCCCACCTTACACTTCCCTGCTTACACTCCCCAGTTTGCATTTTCCACTTCCTATCTTCCAGTCTCCAGTTTCCAATTTCCAGTTTCGAATCATGGAACCAGCACGGTAAGTGCATCTGGCACGATTTCGAATGTTGCCGGGAGTGTCCCCACCAGCTCGCCGTCGAGTTCGAAGCGGATGGTTTCGCCGGCAACCCGGGCGGCGCAGCAGAGCTTACGCGTTTCCACAAGTTCCACATCGCCGAGGTGGAAGTGTTGGTGCGCCAGGACCAGGCCTGCGTAAAGGAAGTAGCGAGCGCGATTATGGCTTTTGAAAAGGCACAGAGTGAACCGGTCATCAAAGAAGCGTGCGTCAGGTGTAAGGTGAAGCCATCCCCCATAATTGCCGGCTCGCTGGACGGCGGCGAACGTGGCAATACGGTCCGGCCCACCGTCCGTGCGGCAGCAAAAGCCCTGGAACGGGTAGCGGAATACCTGCCGCAAGGCTTCCGTGATGTATCCCGAGACCCCCCACGACAACTTCATCTCGGGTGAAAGCTTATAGACGACGTGAGCATCAAAGCCGATTCCCGCCACAGTCATGAAGTAACGAATGGCCTGCTCCTTTTCAGCCGGAGCTCCGTTTATCGAGGCCTTCTCAGTGTACCAGGTGGCTTTCCCCAGGGGGATTCGGCGTGGCGAGCAACGCGAAAGCTCTGTGGCTGCACGGACAGGGTTGAGCGGAAGTCCCATATCTCTCGCCAAAATGTTGGCTGTCCCTCCCGGCAGCAGGCCGAGCGCCACTTGGCTGCCGACCAGACCGTTGATCACTTCGTTGATGGTGCCATCCCCGCCGCAAACCAAGACTATGTCGCTGCCTTTGCTTGCGGCTTTATTTGCCAGCTCAGACGCCGCTCCGGGTCCAGCCGTTGGAGCGAGATCCACTTCTATCCCTGCTTTGCGGAGGATCTCAGCCGCTCGTCGAACCTCCCTTGCGCGCCGGGCAGGGTGCCGTCCAGCTATCGGGTTATAGATCAGAGTAGAGGTTTTCAAAGAGAGGGAATCGGTTCGCGCAAGATCCGCCTTGAATCTGGCTTCTTATTCCACCGGCACAACGATGCCCGTAACCACCTTCTTGGCATAAAGGTCGCCGGTCTTCTTATCCTCGCGGACATCCACGTAGACCTGGTCGCCGACCTTCAGATCCTCCCGCGAACTTGGCTTGTCGTCGTGAATGAACTTGGTCTTGGGCTGGAATCTAAGAGTTTGGTCGATGCCGACCTTGGTCTTTTCCAACACCATTCCATTGGCGTCAAGCGTCTTAATGACGCCATAAAGAAGGTTCTGGTATTTGCGCGCGGTGCCCGTCGGGTCTCCGTAGCGCGCCGTTCCCGCCTTGACGGTTTTTTCCTGCGCCATCATGGGCACTGCCAGAACCAAGCAAAGGGCAGCCGGGATCCATATTGTTCGCAGATTCATGCCTCAATCTTCTCCTACCTCTAATGGCTCCCCATATCGACACTAGCAGCCGGTTCCGACGCCTGTCAAGCCAAGCTTTCAGCCTGCGCAGCAGCCCTGACGATGTCAGCCGATATATGTCCGGCCGGTGGGTTATAATTCCGTTCGGAAATGAAAGCCTTGGGGGCGCGCCAGGACCATGGTGTGCCCGCGCCTGGTGGGGAGGATTACGTGGCCAAAGCCATCGAAAAAGAAATTGAAAAGCTCCGAAATGATATCCGCTACCACGAGCATCGGTACTACGTCCTGGATAACCCTGAAATCTCTGACTTCGAGTTTGACAAACTGATGCGCCGGCTTCAGGAGCTGGAGGTCCAGAATCCGGAGCTTGTCACGCCTGATTCTCCCACCCAGCGCGTGGGGGGCCAACCGGCGGAGGAATTCCCCAAGCTGCGGCACTCCGTGCCCATGTTGAGCCTGGACAACACTTACTCTGTCGATGAGCTAAAAGACTTTGACCGCCGGGTGCGCGAGATTTCAGGTCGTTCGAAGGTCGAGTATGTGGGGGAATTGAAGCTGGACGGCCTTTCCATGGCGTTGACCTATGAAGACGGCGTGCTGACGCACGGTGTCACGCGCGGCGACGGAGTCGAGGGCGAGGACGTCACGGCAAACGTGAAGACGATCCGCTCCGTGCCTCTCGGAATTGACGCCGAAAGGTCGGAGCTGATCGGCGATCCAAGGCGCTTGGAAGTCCGCGGAGAAGTCATCATGCCACGCAAAGCGTTCGAGCAGACGAATGCGCAACGCGAGGCGGCGGGCGAGCCCCGCTTCGCCAACCCCCGCAACGCCGCAGCGGGCTCCATGCGCCAGCTTGACTCGCGCATCGTGGCGCAGCGCAAGCTCGACATGTTCCTCTATTACCTCCTGGTCGAAGACCGCGAACCGCTTCGCGAACACTGGCAAAACCTTGAAGCCCTGGTCAAGATGGGCTTCAAGGTGAACCCAAACAGGCGTTTGTGCAAATCGTTCGAGGAATTGATGGCCTATATCCAGGAATGGGAATCGAAGCGAGACGGCTTGGAGTACGAGATTGACGGTATCGTCGTGAAGGTGAACGACATTCGCCTGTGGGAGGAACTCGGGACCACAGCCAAGTCCCCGCGCTGGGCCATCGCCTATAAATATGCCGCGCGCCAAGCCACCACGCGCGTCATGGATATTCGCGCCCAAGTCGGTCGGACCGGAACATTGACGCCTGTTGCGGACCTTGAGCCGGTGGACGTGGGTGGAGTCACAGTGAGTCACGCCACACTGCACAACATGGATGAAATCACACGGCTGGGCGTCAAGATCGGCGACGCGGTGCTGATCCAGCGTGCCGGAGAAGTCATCCCGCAGGTGGTCAAGGTGGTGAAGCAAGCTCCGGAGGGGCGCGAATTCAGCATGCCCAAGCAATGCCCCGTCTGCGGTGGGGAGGTTCACCGCGCCGAAGGAGAAGTCGCCTACCGCTGCGTCAACTCGGCTTGCCCGGCCAGACTCAAAGAATCGCTGCTGTACTTCGCCGGTCGCCGCGCCATGAATATTGATGGGCTTGGAGACGCCCTGGTGGATCAACTGGTGGACAAGGGACTGGTCCGCGACGTCGCTGATCTTTACGCTTTGACCCAGGAAAAGGTGGCGAATCTGGAACGGATGGGGGATAAGTCAGCAAGCAACCTCCTGCTGGAAATCGACAACAGCAAGAAGGCGAGCCTGGCGCGGCTGATATTTGCCTTGGGCATTCGCTTCGTCGGCGAACGCACCGGCCAGCTCTTAGCCGACCATTTTGCCTCGCTGGACAAGCTCGCCAAGGCCAGCGAAGAGGAACTCTTGGAGGTCGAAGAAGTCGGGCCCAGAGTGGCCGAGAGCATCCTTGAGTTTTTCCGCGAACCGCGAAACCTGAAGGTCATCGAGAAGCTCCGCAAAGCCAGCTTGCAGTTCGAGTCGGCGAAAATCCACAAGCCTGAAGGCAACTTAGCCGGAAAGCAGTTTGTTCTCACCGGCACGCTGCCTCGTTATTCCCGCGACGAAGCTAAAAAGATGATTGAAGAAGCTGGCGGCCGCGTCACGGGCTCCGTCAGCAAGAAGACGGATTACGTCGTGGTCGGCGCCGATCCGGGGTCGAAGCTCGACAAGGCCCGTTCGCTGGGAGTCAAAACGATTGAGGAGGATGAGTTGCTCAAGCTTTTGGGTGGCTAGAGACGTTTTGACATCATAACGCTTTAACTGTATAATGGTTCCATGAGAAGCTTGCAAAAAAGAGCGACCGTTTATTTCGATTCGCAACTCCACCGGGCATTACGGATCAAGGCTGCCGAGACTGACCAGCCGATTTCCAAGATCATCAATGACGCCGTGCGGCTGAGCCTGGCGGAGGATGCGGAAGACCTGGCGGCATTCGAGGAGAGGGCGAGGGAACCGAACCTGTCCTTCGAGGCGGTACTCAAAGACCTGAGGAAGCGTGGGAAGCTATAAGATCCTTATCAAGCCTTCCGCAGTGAAAGAGATCGAAGCGATTCCCCAAAGGGACCGCCAGCGTCTCATCGCGCGAATCCAGGGACTTTCCAGCAATCCGAGGCCACCCGGCTCCGAAAAACTATCGGGCCAGGACAAGTTTCGTTTGAGGCAAGGGGTTTACCGGATTGTCTATTCCGTCAACGACGATGGGCCATCTTTATTGATTGTCAAAGTGGGGCACCGCAAGAGGTCTATCGGTAGCTCAACCGCTCATGTCGAGCTGCGACTCCCTGCACCCATGACGATATTCGTGGCACGGCCGCCATCTGGTCGACACCCGGAGATGGAGACGGCGAACAAAAAGGGGGAGGAGTCAAAATGAAGAAACGACGCGTCGGGCTCGCAGTCGTGTTGCTTCCCTTGTGTCTTCCTGTTTTTGCGACGGACAAGAAGGATTTATCGGAACGCTATAAGGGGAAGTACCTTGTTGTTCTCCGAGAGGGCTTGGCGGTGGGCATGTGCGCCGACCTTCCCGAGATCCCATTGGGTAACGCTCTTGATGTCATAATCACCGGCGAATCGGCCGAGTCTCACCCGCAAACCGGCGTGTCCGCTGGCATGACTGGCTGCGGGGAGATTATCCCTGAGCCTTTACACAAGGGAGAGGTCGTCCTTGTTAGGTCCACCTGGTTTCGACGGCTAAGGGGGGGATACTTCACCATCACCGTCGAAAACCTTTCGGCTCACCAGGTGAAGCGGGGTGTAGGCGCCCGCGCACATCAGCACCTTAAGTACGGCAGGGCCAACTTGATCTTCGAGACGGACGAGGCGAAAGACTACGACTCCGTGGCTTCGCTCGTTGAGAAGTGGCTAAAGCCCTTCGATACACACGCTGCGGCTGCTCAATTCGGAAACACCGCCAAGGGCGTGTATGTGAGGGAAGTCAAGCTGGGCATGTCCTTCGCCGAGGTTGAAGCGGCTCTGGGACCGCCACAGACTCGCGTGGACCTGGGCGAAAAGGTCCTCTACAAGTACAAAGACATGACGGTTGAGTTTCACGACGGCAAGGTCACCGATGTGAAATGAGGTTAAGGTGGCCTGGTCATTGATCGAGACCCTAGGGACACTGAGGGACTATGATTGATCCCCAATTGAAAGGTAGAGTCGTTTGTATCACGGGTGGCAACAACCCGCAGGGAATCGGCGCCGCAACCGCCAAAGCGTTCGCATCCCAGGGTGCAAGCGTGTTTATTCACTTTTTCCGGCAGGCATCCGCATTGTCTGACCAGGGAAAAGGCGAGGTCGAATCCGGCAGGCCCGGGGAAGCATTTTACCTTGATGCACAATTGAAGTCGGCCGAGGAGGTCGTACGGGCGATCCGGCGCGAGGGTGGACAGGCCGAGTCCTGGGAAGCTGATTTGGGTGAGCCATCCGCAATTCCTCAGCTTTTCGATCGCGTCGCGCAAGCGTTTGGGCCGGTGGAGGTGCTGATTAACAACGCGGCGCTTGACTTGCCCGACACCTTCATTCCCTCCAAGTCTTCGGCACAGGGTGATCGGAGTCTGGGTGGTTTGGGTTCTCCCATGGGTACGCTTACTGCGGAAAGCCATGACCGCCACTTCGCGGTGAATTGCCGTGCCCCGGCTTTAATGATGGCGGAATTCACCCGCCGTCACATCGCGCGCGGGGGGCAATGGGGGCGAATCGTTAATGTGAGCACCGACGGGGCGTCCGGATTCGCTGGCGAGATTTCTTATGGGGCCAGCAAGCATGCGCTGGAGTCGTACAGTCAGGCCGCCGCCCGCGAGCTCGCACCGTATGGGATTACGGTCAACGTGGTGTCGCTCGGGCCCATACAGACCGGTTGGATATCTCCAGAGTTGGAAGAGAAGGTCGTGCCCACGATTCCACTGGGACGGCTGGGCTCCCCGGAGGATGTGGCCGATGTGATGGTGTTTCTAAGTTCCGAGCAAGCGCGCTGGCTCACGGGACAGTTGCTTTACGTCGGCGGCGGCCACACAATGCCTCTCTAAAGCGCTGTGGAAATTACCAAGGAGGCTACTAAGATGGTAACGAAGACGACAAAGGCGGTGGCAAGACCCAAGCGTACAAAAGCTGAGATAGAAGAGGAGTTTTCGGCGATCCGTGAGGAGGTCGCGGCGACAAGGGAAACGACCGACAAGAAAACAGAGGAAACCTCAAAGCTACGCGAAACGGAAATCCGTCAAGCGGTTGAAGGGATTTCTGTGGAGGATGTGGTAAGGGGAATATCGGGTCTGGGCCTCGATCTTTCGAAGGCGCTCGCGGGCCTCTCGGAGAAACTTGTCCAGGAAGTGAATCGCCTCTCCTCCGCTCGTGAAGCGGTGGAATTGGAGAGGAAAGAAATCGACAGACTTCACAAGATCGACGTCGCGTGTACGGCGCTCGATCAACTTGTCCAGGACTATACGCGCAAGAAAGAGGAGTTGGAATCCGAAATCGCCGCCCATCACGCTGCGTGGGATGAGGAGCTAAAACGAACCGAGCGCGAGCGGAAGGAACAGGACGAGAACCTCAGGAAGCAGCGCCAGCGTGAAATTGACGAGTACGAGTACAAGAAGGCGCTGGAGCGCAAAAAGGCCCAGGACAAGTACGAAGAAGAGATGAAACTTCTGGAAAAGCAGAACCGGGAGAAGCAGGAAGCGCTCGAAAAAAGCTGGCAGCAGCGCGAGGCAGTCTTGAAAGAGCGGGAGGAGGAAGTTGCTCGTCTCAAGAGCGAATCAGAGGGTTTTCCCGGCCGGCTTGAAAAGGCGTGCGCACAGGCGGCGGCGGAGGCTACACGAGCCACAGCGCAAAGGTTTGAGCAGCAGATTCTCCTATTGAAGAAAGAGAGTGAAGCCGAAAAGCGGCTGGCCGAGCTTCAGATCAAGACGCTGGAAGATACCCTCTCGCGGCAGTCGGCACAGATGGCGGCGCTCCAGAAGCAGCTTGATGAAGCGAAGCAGCAAGTGCAGGAAATCGCAGTGAAGGCCATCGAGGGAGCGTCCGGGGCCAAGGCGCTCTCCCACATTAACCAGATCGCCATGGAGCAAGCCAAGCACCACGCGCCACAAGGGTAGAGGATGGGCAGGCAACGCAAGGCCGTGAGGGGAGCCTTGCGCTACCTCGAGTTGAGCCAGTTCAACATGGCCTCAGACTGCGCCGTAGGGATTCCTTCCGCCCAGAGGCACTCGTCGCCTTTGCGGAGAAGGATGACCTGGCCGTTGGCTGCCGTGCCGATGAAGAGGTCTGTGGCAGAGCGCTTGTCGGGCGCGAGTTCGGGGTACTTGCGAGCGAGAATGGAATGGTAATCGCGGAAGAAGGCAAGAGCCACCTCAGAACTCGACCAGCGAGTTTGCGAAACCAGAGTGTATTCCTTACCTTCGTGTGTGCGTCCTGGACTGGGCCCGGCGGCAGCCCTTTCATAAAGTAAATAGCGGTCTGCGAGCCAGCACGTGGCCACCGACTTCGCCTCGTCCTCGGAAATCAGTTGGCCCAGCACCGCGTAGTAGCCCAGCTCACCCAGGATGTTCTCCGCCAGAAAATTCAGCCCAGGTATTCCTGCTAGAGGCGCCGGATGGGGTAGGGAGACCTTCGGCAGTTGTTGCTTTTCAAAGTATGCCTGCGGCTCGAAAATTTCCTTGGTGGTTTTGGGCGGATCGTTGAAGAGCGAGTTCAGCCTTCTCCAACCACCCTCCTGGAGCCCACGTTGCATGAAGCCCATGCCCTCGATATATGGAAAGAGGGCCTGGAGGCGAAAGAAGAAAGGCGCTCGGTTGAAGGCGGGGAACTCTTCGTATTGCTGGTGGATGACCTGCGCCATCAGCGGTTCGAGCGCGGGCATATCCTCCAATTTCATCGGCGCAATCACTTGCTGAATCATGGCTGCGGTGGCGTGACCTTCCACCAAGGCCTGACGGGCGTTGGAGGCATCGTCATCCGGGCGGACGGCCTTAAGGAATTTCTCGAGGTCGAAGTTCTGGTCCTGAAGGGCGTGGGTCAGCTCGTGAGCCAATACGAAGCGCTGCATGTCCGGCTCGACCCAGTCGGCGATGAACATGGTCTTACGGTGCGGATCGTAAAAGCCGGCAGCCTGTTCGGTGTAGAAGCTGATGAGGAACTTCTCGAGATTGAAGTCCGGCGAGACAAGGCCGAAAGCCAGGAGCGTCGCTTCCTGGATGTGGATCTCCTGCGGCGTCATTTCCACGCGCAGGTTCTCCGCAAGGTACCTCTCGACTTCCGTCCGGCTGATGATCTGCTTCTTCAGCGATGACTTGATAGGGAGGCCGGTAAGTTCGCTCATCTGCTGGAGAGTCTTGTCGGCTTGGGCCAGAAGGTCCGGAGCACCTTGCCCAGCGGCCACAAACCGGGCAGTTGGCACTGCATAAGCCAGCAACAGGAAGGTGAGAGCGGCCAGCGTCTTCAACGTCGACCAACGTCTTTTCGTCCTTTCCCTGAGACAATTCATGATGTCTTGGTAACCTCCATAAGCCGCCGCACCGACGCCAGGGTGCTGTCCTAATTTGACTCGTAGCGCCGGCCTTCAGGCCGGCACTTCCCGACCCCGCCTTGCGGGGTCGGCGCTACGCTCAAGATGGGATACCTCCGACGCGAGGATTGGTTTGACCCTACCCCACTGAGAAGACTATCATGAAACTTGCGCGAGCAGGCCGGGTGATCGCTGCCCCGCCTTAGCGGCCGCTTCGGCGGTCAAGCAGGGACGGGGGAGAGGAAAGTCCGAACTCCGCAGGGCAGTGTGCTCGCTAACGGCGAGGGTTGGGGGTGGATGTCCCACAGTGGGGGACCGTACGCCCCCCGCACGGAAAGTGCCACAGAAAATATACCGCCCCGATCTATCGGGGTAAGGGTGAAAAGGTGCGGTCCCGATAAATCGGGAATTAAAGTAAGAGCGCACCGCTCCGGTAGCGATACCGGGGGCATGGTAAACCCCACACGGAGCAAGACCAAATAGGGGAGGAGGGGCTGCCCGCTCCGTTACAACTCCCGGGTAGGTCGCTTGACCCCGCCAGTAATGCCGGGGCTAGATGAATGATCGCCGTCCCGCCTCGGCGGGAAACAGAATTCGGCTTACAGGCTTGCTCGCGGTAAGTACAGTCGAAAGTCGAGGGTCCAAATTCCAAGCTTGAAGGTCAAGGCCCGGCGGCCATGGGGTGACAGCCTTCCGGGCAGGGCCTGAGCCTTGGGTCGTCACACGCAGCGACAGCTTTCGAAACACCTCACTTTGCTTTTGGTGCTCGCGCCGGACATGGACAAACACCTGCCCACAGGAGGTTAACTATGCAAGCCATCCGTTTTCACACCATTGGCAGCCCCGAAGTATTGAAGCTCGAAGAGGTTGAGAAACCCCGGCCGGGGGCAGGCGAAGCGCTGGTCCGAATCCATGTGGCGGGTGTCAACTTTGCCGACACGTTGCTTCGACGAGGCCGCTACGCGCGCCAACCCGAGTTTCCGGAAACGCCCGGGTTTGAGGCTTCCGGAGTTGTGGAAGAGGTCGGCGAGGGAGTCGCCGGGGCTTTCGTTGGCCGGAGGGTAGCTATCCTCGGCGGCCAGCATTGCTATGCGGAATATATAGTGGCGCCAGCCGGGCAGTTGATATTCCTGCCGGACCAACTCAGTTTTGAGGATGGAGCCGCGTTTCCGGTCCAATCGCTGACCGCCTATCACATGCTTTACACTGCCGATCAAGTGAAGCCCGGCATGTCGGTGCTTGTTCATGCTGCTGCGGGCGGTGTGGGACTTCAGGCCATCCAGATGGCCAAGCAGGCCGGCGCGACAGTGTTTGGGACTACCTCAAGTGAAGAGAAAGCCAAGCTGGCCCGCGACATGGGCGCAGACGAAGTCATCCTCTACAACAAGGCGGATTTTGCAGAGCGGATCAAAGAGCTGACCCATGACCGGGGCGTGGACTTGGTCCTTGATTCGGTAGGGAGAGCGACCTTTGCGGGAAGCTTGAAATGCCTGGCTCCTTTCGGCCACGTTATCCTTTACGGAGCCGCCAGTGGCCCTCCCGAACCCATCAATGTGTTTGGCACCCTCTTCGAAAGATCCCTCAAAGTGAGTGCCTTTTATCTTTACGCCGTCAACCAGCGCCCGGAAGAGGCGCGCGCAGGAATTCAGCGGGTGATGAATTGGATTGCCGATGACAAGCTGAAGATAGTGATTGGGTTGAAGTTGCCTCTCGCGCAAGCGGCTGAGGCCCACCGCAGAATGGAAGGGCGCGAGACAGTTGGCAAGATTCTACTAACGGTGGATTGACGGGTGCGCGAGATGGGGCTGTTTGGTTCAAAGACGAAGAAGATCGAGCCTGCCAAGAGCCTTACGGGCACCGTTCAGTTTCCCGGTGATAAGTCCATCTCCCACCGCTATGCCATGCTGGGGGCGATTGCAGAGGGAGCGAGCGAGATTCACTTCTTCTCCACCAGCGCCGATTGTCAATCCACGCTTTCCTGTCTGAAGCAGCTTGGGGTGAAGATCGAGCGCAAGGACAATGTGGTGACGATTGAGGGCGCCGGTCTGGGCGGACTGCGGCCTGCCCCCGAACCTCTGGACGCCGGCAACTCAGGTTCGACGATGCGGATGTTGGCAGGCATTCTGGCCGGCCAACCGTTTCGTTCCGTGATGGTCGGCGATGCTTCGCTCTCCCGGCGGCCCATGAAGCGCGTCGCCGACCCGCTTTCGCGGATGGGAGCGCGGATCAAGTCCCAACAAGGTGGGCTGCCGCCCCTTGAAATCGAAGGCGGCGCGCTCCAGCCCATTCGTTACGAAATGCCGGTGGCAAGCGCGCAAGTGAAATCGGCCATTCTCCTGGCGGGACTGTTCGCAGAGGGTGAGACCGAAGTAATCGAAAAGGTTCGGACACGGGACCATACGGAGATCGCGCTGGAACAAATGGGGGCCGACATCGGACGGCATCAGCGGACCATTGCCGTGCGAGGCAGAGCGCACCTGGAAGGCAAGAAGTTCTATGTGCCGGGTGATTTTTCTTCGGCGGCGTTTTTCATCGTTGCGGGACTAGTCATGCCGCACTCAAACCTGATGCTTCATAACGTGGGCCTGAACCCGACACGCACGGGCATTCTCGATGTCCTTGTGCCCATGGGCGGGCGGGTAAAGGTGGTCAATCTGGAAATGATGAATGGCGAACTGATCGGCGACCTCCACGTGGAGGCCAGCCAGTTGCGAGGAGGCGAAATCCCGGAGAGCGTGGTCCCCGCCCTCATTGATGAATTGCCCGTCCTGGCAGTCCTGGGGACACAGACGGAACAAGGATTGACTTTCCGAGGGGCCGCGGAGTTGCGCGTGAAGGAAAGTGACCGCCTCGCAGCCGTGGCGGAAAATCTGAGGCGGATGGGCGCCGAAGTGGAGGAATTCCCGGATGGCCTGCGCGTTGCCGGGCGACAAACCCTGCGTGGCGCCGAGATTGATCCCCATGACGACCATCGGATTGCCATGGCTTTTGCTGTGGCGGGACTAATCGCGCAAGGGAACACGGCCATCAGGAAGTGCGGTTGCGTTGATATTTCCTTCCCCGATTTCTTTGATACGCTGGCCAAAGCAACGGAGTGAACGAGATCGAGACACCACCCCAGAGGCGTTAACGTACCAGCTAGAGTTTAACCCGAATTCGAAAGTTGGGAGCCGCCGGTCGAGCCGAATCACTTGATTAGAGGCCCGTTTGACGCAGATACCGCAGGAACAAAATGGCGCGGCATCGGGCGTAGGGGCATCCGCCGCGGCGGACGCTGTGCCCCTACAAGATGTACGTCGCACCCACGCGAACTTCCGAATTCGGGTTGACGCAGATAGCGGAGGAACAAAATGGCGCGGCATCGGGCGTAGGGGCATCCGCCGCGGCGGACGCTGTGCCCCTACAAGGTGTACGTCGCACCCACGCGAACTTCCGAATTCGGGTTTAACGCACGTTAGTGGCCGCTCTTCCCTCCGTGTTATAATACCGCTATGTCCGACAACATCGAATCGCGGATGAGCTTCATCATTGAGCAACAGGCCCAATTCACCGTGGGCATCCAATTGCTCAAAGAGCGGCAAGCCGATACGCAGCGCCTCGTTGATGCCGACAGGGAGATGATTCGCCAGTTGGTGGATGTAACGATGTCGCTCGCTGGGCACGCCCAAGGAACCGATCTACGCCTCCGCGAACTCGCGGAAGCTGGGATCCACACCGAACGCCGCTTGGACGCGCTGATCGATACCGTGGACAAGCTCGTGCGGCACAACGGCTTGTAGGCTTCTGTACCAATAGTTTTCATCTTCTTCTCGCGCTGCGAAGATTTTCCCTGCTGTGCGTAGCGTCTCCGTGTGCTCCGTGGTCAGAAGAGCTTCAACACAGAGGTCACTGAGAGGCTCAGTGTGCTCCGTGTTAAAGCTTGAGAGGCACGGAGGACGCAGAGAACCTTGTTTTGGTTGCGGCCACGGGGCCGCGCTGTGCAACTGTGGGATTCGTTTGTGAATGAAGGCTGTGGTCCAGCTAGAAAAGTGCCTTTGCCGGCTGTGCGCAATGCCACCTCAAATCCGCCGGTGTGAAAGCATCGAGTAAGTCTTCAATCCTCGTCCTCTGGACGCACCTGAACCGCTCAGCCAGTCGCGCCAACTGGACACACCTAAAGGCGCGGCCCCCAGTACCCGAAAAGGGGCGCAGGTGGAGAGGTGCGCTCCGAGCTCGCTTCTCGTCCCCAGCGGGGGAATGCGGTGGGGCTGGGGGCGTCGGTGGGTGGGGTCCCATGCGCAGCAGCCGGACGGTCCCGTATTCCGTGTCGAGCCGGATCGGAGGCCCGCCTTTGCCCACGGTTCCGCTGATGGTCGGGTTGTCGCCTTCCTTCGCGACCTTCAGATCAGGCCCGGAAAAATCGCTTTCCACTTCACCGTGACGGGAGGCCGCGTCGATCTGGAAACTGCTTGTGGCGGGGAGGGTCAGTTCGATCTGGCCCTTTTTCAGGTCGACCTCGATGGGATGGGTTGGAGGAGTGGAGGTCCGCAGTTCTACGTCCCCGTTCGTATCCGTGATTTTCACGCTGTGCTTGAATTCAGTGAGGGTGATGTCCTTTTGACGAGTCGAGATTTCGAATGGGCCGTCGATGCCGTTCAATTCGAGCGAACCGACTTCCATGTCGAGGCGGCCGGTGAGCTTCTGAGCTGTCATTTCGGTTCGCGAGGATTTGAAGTGCAGGGTCTGGCCGATATTGCGGAATTGCATGTCTCCGCTGAACTCCCCGTTTACGCTTGCCGTGCCGGTGACGCCGGATATATCGACGTCACTTCCCCGCCCCTCGATGTCCACGCTCCCTTTCAGATCACGGACTTCCGTCCTCCCGCTGCCCTTGCCCACATGTACGAGCCCTTCCACATTGTTAATGTGAGCATCCCCGTGGGGCGCGGTGACGGCTTGCTCGGCCTTTAATCCGTCCAGCATTACGTCACCGTGTTCCGCCGTAATTTCCGTGCTAGTCGCGTAGGGAACGCGCAAGGTGTAGTCCAGGCGCACGTTGTGCCCGCCATCTGGAAGCGAATCAAGATTGGTTTGGACCAAGTATCCGCCTGCTTCTTCGACAATTTCAATTTTGACCTGCTCCGAGAGCTTCTGGGCGTCACCTTCATTGGGGGCCCAGATGGTCTTCTTCACCACCGCGTCAACCGTGGCTTGGCTGGCGGCATGCACCTCCACGTCACCACGACGGTCCACGATCAGGATGTGAGGCTGGGGATGGACTTCGTGCGAGAAAGTCTGCGTGTAGGTATAGGAGTTCATGAACAGGCCGGCAAAGCCCTCGTTGTCCATATCCACGCCCATTGAGGCCGGCCACTGCTGCCAGGGCCTCAAAACGATCTTTGAGATCAAGGTTCCCATAACCAGTATCAAGACCAGCAAGACGACTTCGCTGGCCGTGAAGAGCGGTGGCGGCACGGTCTCAGGATGGGCTTGGGCCTGAATGTAATCTACGAGCTTCGAAAGGCCCCAAAAGATGATGAGGATCGGCCAGAACTTGGCGATGACCTGCCAGGGATGAATCGAAGGGTTGAAGTTCTGCCAGAGGAAGATGGCACCCACCGCAATCAGCGTGAGCGCCCAGAAAATTGATCCCCGACGATAACCGTAAATGCTCATGGTGTCCTGCCTTTTACCGTCCTCCCGGTGTCATTCCGAGCGCAGCGAGGAATCTCGCTCTGATTGTTCCTTCTAACCACGACCTGGCTAGGCCGCCTTGAGCTCCGTCGGCCTCGGCGCAAAGCGAGATTCCTCGCTGCGCTCGGAATGACATCCGTCCCAGGCTTTCTGCTTCCTTCCCCGCCCTGCGCCCCTAGAGCCTGGGTCCTTGCGGGGGCCGCGGCGGCATCGCAGAATCGATGAGTTTCAGAACGCCGATAACGATCAACAAAATTGGCCAAGTCCTGCTAATGCCCCACCCCGGAACGAACTCTTCCATCAGGAAAATGACTCCGATCGTGATGAGAATGACCGGACCAGTCAAACTGGGCCTGCTTGAAATCGGCGTGCTTGGTGGGTAGCCCATAGTCTATTGTGGTTCTCCCTTCTGGCCTGCAACTCACCCGCCCTTTCCTCAACCCATCCGCCTACCGCCCTTGCTTCACCTGTTCCAACTCCAGTTCCAGCTCGCGCATCTTGCGCTGGTGCTCCATCTCCTCCAGGCGCAACCGCTGGTGGGTGTCCATCTCCATGTCGCGAATCTTCACCAGGTGAGTTATGGCGACGATCACGACCACCACGGCGAAGCCTGCCAGGGGAATGATGAACGGCGAATCCATGGTCCTTTTACCTCCGTAGCCTCTCCATGAGGGCTCATAATCAGGCAGTCCGCTCGTAGGCCTGACGGGCCTTGGCCTTCTCGAGTTCTACTTCCAGTTCCCTCATTTTCTGCTGATGCTCCATTTCCCGGATGCGCATGTCCTGGTGGAATTGCAACTCTCTCTCACGCGACTTGAACCAGAAGACGATCCCCACGATGGCCACCACCATTACCAGCGCGCCGAAGCGCGAGAACAACAAGAATGGAAACATAGTCGGCTTTCCTCCGCCTTTATGGCCTGATGTGTGGCAGCAATTGAATGCTGTCTCATGCGCTCTTGCTCGCCTTGGCCTTTTCCAATTCCAGCTTGGCCTTTTCGATTTCCAATTCTCTCATTTTCCGTTCGTGCTCCATCTCCCGAATCCGCAACTCCTGGTGGGCCTGGAGCTCATGCTCTCGCATTCTCCTCATAGAGACGATGCCTACGATAAAGATGACCATCAAGAATGCTCCGAGCGGGATGATGAAGGGGTTATTCAGGATGTTTTCCATGCAAGTCCTCCGGGCTATTGGTTTGTCATGCGCCGTGTCGAATCCTGGTAGGGCCGCCCCGTCCAGCCCCGCCATGGCGGGGGAGAGGCGGCTCTACATTCTAATTGGGACACTACCCGAATCCTGGCTGAGTTGTGTCCTCTGGCAAACTCAGGGTTAGTCCACTACAGTTCTCGTGGTCCCGACGTGCCGCCGGGTCCTCCTTTTGCTATGCTGCGGGCGTCCGTCGGAGGAGGAGAGGGTGTATGCCCTCCACCCAAGCGACGTTGCAGCAATATCACTCCGATCACGATTAGCAACACCGGCCAGTACCTGTCGATACGACTAAAAACATCTGGGTCAAGGTTTTCAAGCAGCAACAACGCCCCCAGGCCAATGAGCAACGCGGCGCCGATGGGGGCATTCATCTTCATGTCGCCAAGCCCAAACCATTCCGGCGTCCGTTGGCCCAGTTGCTTGGCTTTGGCGGTCTGATAGGAATCAATCACCATATAAAAGTAAAACGCCGCCGCGCCCAGGCCGAAAATGGTGTCCATGGGGCCATGCACGTGATGAGCCAGGGCCCAGAGAGAGCCGAATATCAGCACCTGAATCATGGCCTTAACGATCTGGCCGTTATAGATAGCGCCCACGCCCGGGATGAAGCCTAGCGCCAGCGCCGCGCCAGGGCTGGGGCCGGTTTGCGGACCGAACATAGGAGTCTGCAGGCGGCTCGCCAGACAAGTCTCGCAATAGAGCATTCCGTGCACGTCGCGCTTGCATTCAGCGCACAGAGGACGCCCGCACAGGCCGCAATAGGCGACGGAATCAACGTTGGGATGGTTGGCGCATTTCATGGGTTTTGGCTCCTTCCTGCCTCGAGGGTTGGGAGGTTCGGTACGGTTTCATTCCCGAGAATAGCCGCGGGGTCGGCCCCATCAAGAATCCGGGCCCGATTTGTAGCCAGCGCAGGCATGGTAAGCGGCGCGCTGTTCGTGGACCCTCCCGCGGGCGGTTCTTGCTTGGGCGCTTCCTGCCGCTCTTCCTCTGGGTGCGAGCGGAGTTGCCGGAGTCGAGACTCAATCTCGTAGACCACTCGCAGGTCGTAATAGAACTTTTCCGCACGAGCGTAGTACAGGTGTCCGGCGCGATTCGCCCTGAAGAACCAAGTGCGAGGGTTTAAGTCCTCGACCGTCATGTGCCGCAGATTGACTCCCGCGGCGTTAATGATGATGGAGAACGAAAACACAGCCATCGCTACACCATAAGCGAAGCGGGGTTGAAGGGCGGGCCGGAAGAAGGCCACGAGGCGATCCGCCAAGCTGGGTTTGCGTTCCCCCACGGTGGCCAGCATGATCTTCCGCACCAGCCAGGGAGCGGGTTCCAACTCCGGGGCGGAATGGCAGAGTTCCATGGCCCGGCGCACGTCTCCCACCATTTCGAAGCAGGAGGGGCAGACGCTCAGATGGGCTTCGACTTCCCTCTTCAGCGCCGGCTCGAGCAGCCCTTCCAGGTAATCGCTCGTCAGGTTTTCCAGTTCCAGGTGCGTCATGGCTCGCTTCCCGCCTTTGCGGGGCCTCTCATTCCTTCCATACGTTTAAGGACCCGCCCCAGTTCCAATCTTCCGCGGTTAATTCTCGATTTCACGGTACCCTGGGGAACCTTCAGGACCAGGGCAATCTCCTCGTAATCGAGGTCGTGCAGGTCTCGCAGGATCACTGCTTCCCGCAGGTCCGGGGAGAGCTTGTCCAGGGCCAATTGCAGGATCTCCCTGCGCTCCCGCGATTCCACCTGACCAGTAGGCTCCATATGTGGGCTTGGCTTTTCCTCCGCCGCAGGCAACTCGTCTTCCAGCGAGGAGGTCACACGGTCTTTCCGGGTGCGTCGGTAGTGGTCCACCAAATGGTTGCGTGCCACGCGGTTTAGCCAGGTGGAAAAGCTGCCCTGAGCGGCATCATAACTTTTGAGAGTCTGGAAGACTTTGATGAAAACTTCCTGGGTCACATCTTCAGCTTCTTCCACCCGGCCCGTGAAGCGGTAGCAGAGATTATAGATTTTTCGGGTGTAGTCCCTAAGCAGGGCTTCCCAAGCAGAGTCCTCACCGGCGAGGCAACGGTCCAGTAGTCCCTGATCCTGTTCCACTCCGACTCACCTTAGCCATTTCCCGAGAACGACGGACGTCGATTCCCTCCGCCGCCTCGCCCTACGGCTCATTGGCTTGCCCGGCATTGTAACAGAATGCAGACCATCAATGCAGGACGAATGCATCCTCAATTCTGAGCTCTGAACAGGGATTTTTACGATTCCGCCACCATCATGCGGCAGGTCGGAGCGCTCCCGCGCGCGAATCCCTGGTCGCGCCCGCCGCCCCTCGGACGTCGATGCGTGGAGCTCGTGGCGGTAGCGCACAGTTGTCCTGTAACTGTGCGGCTCGTGGCTCGGGAATTAAAAGCCGCAGTCCGTCAATTGACGGGCTGCGCTCCCGTGCTCAGATGGAGACAAGATTCGCTGACAGGCTCACATAGCCCACCATGCTTTGCGCCTTCGGCGCGCAGACCTGAAGGTCTGCGCCAGCCGCGATCTACGGAGCGATCACGTTTGGCACGGCTCCCCTCAACCACCAACCATCTATGAAAAAGGCCAAAGCGTAGAACGAGGTCTTCAAGTACCGGACGCCGCGCACGCTTGCTGCGGCTTATTCTGGCAGGGTGCGCCGTCACTGGGGAGAAATCAGGTTGCAGCTTTCCGATTACCAGGCCGTCGTCACGTCCAGTTTCAGGGAAGGGCGTTTATCGTTCCGAATCCGGCGACGTACCCAGTCAGCATCGTTTCCGAGTGTGTCGCTCACCCAGAACTTGGGACTGCAGTTGCGGATCCGTCGGTAAACAGTAGGCGACTTATGGGGAGTTAGAGCCTACTACATGGGCGCTGATCGAGCTCGCTCGCGTTTCTTTGCGAAGATACTCACGGCCGGAACAGGGATGGTCCACACGACAAGAATAGGAAGAATGCCGATGATTTTCTCTTTGCCACTTCCACCCAAAACCACCAAAATCGCCGGAACTGGTCCTGCATGTCCGTAAATTGTTGGGGTGAGCACTATCGCAATCAGAGTAGCCCGAAGGAAGGTTTCCGCCCAGATGGGCCGCAGCGCTCGAGACAGCCTCCATCCGACATAGGTCAGCCCTAAGCCCGGAAGTGATATTAGAAACAACCAGCCAAGAAGAAACAGTAATCCAAAGACGGTAGTCGGTATTCCACTCATACTTGGACTCTGGCCAGGGCAAAGCTCTTAGGGTATAAAACTATATTCGTGATTCCGTTTCAAGCCATTATGCAGCAGAAGACATTGTGGAACGCAGCTTCAATATCTCTCCTCACGGCGTAGCGCAATCGGTCCGGGTCGACAAGCCGCTGGACGGTTTTGAGGTAAACTGTCCAGTGCGCCATTACCGGTTGCGCAAACCGCTTTAGGGGACGTCCACCCTATAGACCCAGAGAGGCGAACCGGCGACGTCGGGGTATTCTTTGTAGCCCCTGGGGGGCCATGGCTGGCTCGGAGGTAAATTCGGTGGTCGTTGGCCCAACCGCGGCAATCTGACTTCACCCGGCCATTGGCGCGGCGACTCCACTCGTTGAAGCGTTCCGGTGGCGGGATCATTGTACCAAAGCCCGGTTCGATTTTCGTTTTCCGCGTCAGCCGCGGCGTTCGCGACGTATCCGCGCTGCGCGACGACACAGTTGTTGGGGTTTACGTCGACGCTGGCCGAGGTGATCAAGTGGATCAGGGGAGGGTTTGGCAGGGGCACCTGGTGCAGCAGCGCGCCACGAGCGTGGTCTAAACAGATTTCAATCCCGTACCAGTTCCCCTGAATCTCAAACACACCGCACTTATCCCCAGGAATGGCCACCTCATATGCACGGTTGGTATGGTATGGGGCAAGCACCTCGTAGAAATCGCCCTGCTTGCTATAGACGAACCTGACGTCGCCTCCGTATAGCACGAAGGCCGTGTTCAGACACAGTCTGGCGTTGTTCAGACGTTCTTCCTCAGCATTCTTCAAAGGAGGCCCGGCGCCGGCTTTCCTGGCGTTCAGGTTTGTGAAAGAAACCAAGCGGGCCACCTTGTCGGCAGGAGACGCTCCTACCACATAATCAGGGGGCTGATTCCCGATTCGATTTTTCGCCACCTGGAGCAATCTCGGATGATCTTTGACACGGACAGACCACGCGATGGTTCCGGGCACGATCAGGAACTCCGGGTGTTTTGCGCTGAGAGCAATGAGTTCGCCCTTGATGTAGTCTTTGTCTTTCTCGTCGAGATGTGGATGTCTGTTCGGATCGAGGTGAGCGCGCTCCAATTGATCAGCGGTCAGATGGCGCCAATCTTCGCGGGTCGGGCGGCCAAAGAGGTACTCGGGCGCAATGAAGATGACCTCCGGCTTCGCCCAATGCTGCCTAGTCACCACTCCGTTGCGAATTTCTGCGGTCTTCTCCACGGCTGCCTTCAACCGGGCCAGACGATTACTTTTCCCTCTCCCCTGCTTGACGAACGTATCTCTCATCCAGAGCGCAATGAGCATAGTCCTTGGCATGATTTCCTCCTGGCTGGGAATTATTCGGCGCGCGTTGCACGGCCTCGTACACAGTTGGTTACTATAACCCTGTTTCGGCCTCCTGTTGACGCAGCAATGTGGGGAACTTCTCCCGTAGCCATGATGTATGGACAAGGAAGTCAGGCACGCCATAAACACGGTCAGGTGCCCACCATAGTGCCGCCTGTGATATGACGGGGACGCCCTGATCCATCAGAGCCAATGTCTCTCGGAGCCTTCCTACTGATCTGACTTCATATGGCTCTCTGCATACGCGCACCGCCCCACTCATAACCTCTTTCTCGTATTTCTCCTGAAACTGCCGTCCCTTTTCGCCGATGAATTTCAGGAAATCGAATGGCGTGTCGTCTGGCCGTAGGCCATAATTCTCGCCGTAATATTCAAGCCAAATGAGGGCTGGGTCCTCGAATATGATAGAGCGGACCTGACTCGCCGACATCCAATCTCTTGGGACTTCTGTGAGGGCTGCGCTGGCGGTTTGAACGATATCTTCCAGACTCATTTATCCGGAATTTCCATTTTCGGCTCAGATTCAGGGCCAATGTATACCCGTCCCCCCTCCGCGTCAAGCCCCACTTGGCTCGTTCGGCATGGCAGGCTCCCCCATGCTGTGTATGGAGTACTTTTGCCACCTTCCAGCGCCCCGGGCGCTCGAAAACTGCCCTCGGGAGCCGACCTCTTGAGACACCTCAAGCCTCCCCCGCCTGTTTCCATCCCCTGTGGCTCCCCAGCGCGTCCCCGGCTATCCCACAGGCAGTGTCAGCGCCTCGATGCGCCGCACCATGGCCACGAAAAGCCGCCGCGTGAGGTGACCCTCCGCCAGCAAGAGCCAGTAATAGCGCGCGTGCTTCATCAGCCGTCCGCCCGTCTTCACCAGTCGCTGCTGCAGGCTCGTCAGCGACCAGTTGCCCACGCGCAGCGGCAGCGCTAGCCGCCGCCACAGGTTCCCCAGGTCATAGGCGATCACGCTCAGCCAAAGCCGCATCTCGTTCGACCGGGACCGATGGCAGCTCAGCCGGGCCATCTTCGCTCACAACGTTGGCAATTGTGCACGGCGCACGCGGAAGCGATCCGCTTGGTTCTGCAGCTTCCATACCGAAACGTACTGCCACTCCGATGACTGTTGCGAAGTCCCTATCCCATCAACGATTTAGAGTTGATCGGTTGCGTCGCTATCGGATTGGGAATGAAAAGTCGGCTTCCCATCGACTGGCTCCCCGCATCGGCTGGATTATGGCGTGGAAGGGCGTTTCCAAATCCGAACAAAGTGGTGGGTTGGACTGTTATCGACAACTATTGGTAAACCCTTCGCGACAAGGGAGGATCTATTTCCTTGAACCCCGTATCGGGACCGTGAAGGTCACATCGGCGGTTAGCCGACATAACCGGCAAGTGGCCGCACCCGCGGGATGCAGGTTTCATCTTAGAGGCTAGCCCAGTACATATATGCGACGCGCGGAACCTCCGACCAATTCATAGAGCCCATTCGGACGTCGTCCTGAATTACGGTAACTGTAAGGGAGACAATACAAGCTGCCAAGCCAAGAACTTCAACCGACCCGCGGCAAAGATCAACAAGGGCACAATGAATATGTAACATAGAAAAACAAAGATGGCACCGACCCCAAATGCCATGTGGCAGGCGTAACCGATCTGAAGAACTGCCGGTCCAAACCCTATTGCCGCTAACACCGGGATGACACTGATCCAATCGCGTAAATGAAAATTCGTGGGCCAAGCCTTTACTTCCGCGTTCCAGGATCTTTTGCTGCTCGCCATCACAACCGCCCTGTGTTCTCGCAGTCTTTCCAGCGTTGTGTTGAGAAGTAATGGGTCACGAAAGTGGTCCACGGCTGCGCGGCTGCGGACCACTAGCGCTGCTCCTCATTGGCAGCCCCTTGGTTGCTGTTGCGCCATCGGGCTACTAGTTCGCGGGCCGCCGCTGGCCATTCGGGAAAGAGAAATTCAAAACCGGCAGCCTGTAGACGGCCCGGCAGAACACGGCGGCTCTTCGGAGCCCTGCTGGGCAGGGTCGCGCGGCTGCCGGTTCCCACGGGATAACCCTAGCTCGGGTAGTAGGAAAACGGGCGAAAATGCCCCCGGGACGCGGCGATGTCTGAAAAACTGAAGGAGCAGGCGACGACTGCAGGCGTTCAGGACTCGCGGCAGGCAGAAGAGAGTCGTTCGGACCACCTCGGAGAGGGAAAGTGCACCGAAAGGGCTCGGTTGGAGACAAACGCGTGTATACTCTCCGGTGCAGGAACGCCAAAAAGCGAATTCCGGTCAAAGGAGTCTGGGATGGATGCGAAAAGCGGACTCGAGCGGGCATCATCGAGGGTAGCCGACATAGCTACGAACGACCACAGCGGTGGAGGTGTGCGCCGGCGTGACGCGCTGAAATCATTCGCTGCCAGCTTCGCGGCGGTACCGCTCCTTACTGAACTGGCTCGGGGTCAACAGCACGAGTCGATGGCCGATGTGGGGTCCGGCGTGGCGAACCATCGCGATCAGCTCTTCGACGGCGGCTGGCGCTTCTATCGCGGAGATGCTTCGGGCGCCGAACGCCCGCAATTTGACGACAGCACGTGGCGCGTGCTCGATCTGCCCCACGATTGGAGCGTCGAAGATCTCCCGCCTCTCCCTGAATCCACCGGTGAGGGAGCGATCTGGGGCGATACCGTGGTGCCCTCCCGGATCGGCCCGTTCGACAGCTATCTGAGCGCAGGCAAACGGGACACCGGCTGGGTTGTGGGAGGCATGGGTTGGTATCGCAAGCGATTCTCGGCGGAGGCCGTGGGCGCCGCGAGCCAGGTGGAGATCGTATTTGCCGGCGTGTATATGAACAGCGACGTCTGGCTGAACGGCCATCATCTGGGCTATCACCCCTACGGCTACACGACTTTTGCGTACGACCTGACAGCTTACCTGCGCCGCGATGCGGAGAACGTCCTGGCGGTGCGGGTGAGAAACGAGGGACGTAACAGCCGGTGGTATTCCGGCTCTGGTATCTACCGCCACGTCTGGCTGAATGTCACCACCGAGGTCCGCGTGCCCCTCTGGGGTGTCTACGTCACGACCCCGGAAGTTTCGAAGGACGCCGCCAGGGTGAAAGTGGCGGTGAAGATCGAGAACCGCGGAAGGGTCGCACGCGATGTGGCCGTCAGGGTACGGCTGCTCGATTCGGAGAGCGCTCTGGCCGGAAACCGCGAAGCCACGCAGTCCGTGGCCGCCGGCGAGGGCGCGCAGGCGGACCAGGAGTTTGCGATCAAGGCGCCCCGGTTGTGGTCCATGGCTAGCCCGCAACTCTACCGCGCCGAGGTCGATCTGATGGTGGGCGGAACGACGGTGGATCGCACTACAACCTCATTCGGCATCCGTAAGATCGAAGTGGATGCGGAAGCCGGCCTTCGGATCAACGGCGAAGAGGTGAAACTGAGGGGCGGCTGCCTGCATCACGATAACGGTCTGCTAGGAGCAGCCGCCATCGACCGCGCTGACGAACGACGCGTCGAGTTGATGAAGGCCAATGGGTTTAACGCCATCCGTTGCAGTCACAATCCTCCCTCTCCCGCATTTCTCGACGCCTGCGACCGAGTTGGCATTCTGGTGATCGATGAGGCTTTTGACCAGTGGGGAATTCAGAAGAATCCTCAGGACTATCATCTTTACTTCCAGGATTGGTGGCAGCGTGATATCGACGCCATGGTGCTTCGCGACCGGAACCACCCCAGCGTTGTTTTCTGGAGTATCGGCAACGAGATTCCGGAGAGAGCTGATCCGGCGGGGATCGACAGAGCCAAGCAACTCGTCGACGAAGTCAAGCGGCTCGATCCCACCCGGCCGGTCACCGCTGCCATCCCGTTTTTCTTCGAGCCGGGAAGATCCCGGGCGTGGGTAGAGACCGATCCGGCGTTCAAGTATCTCGACGTCGGAGGCTATAACTACCAATGGCGGGAATACGAAGGCGACCATGCGCGGATTCCAGATCGCGTCATGATGGGGACAGAGTCCTTCCCACTGGAGGCTTTCGAGAACTGGCAGATGGTTCAGCAGCACCCGTACGTAGTCGGCGACTTCGTCTGGACCGGCATGGATTATCTCGGAGAGTCCGGTATAGGAAACGCACAACTGAACTCAGCGGTCCCCTGGCCTCTAGCAGGCGCGCCGCCTACAGGCGGATCGATCCCACAACTCCCGGGCGATGTCTCGCTGATTTTCGCGACTTACCCATGGTTCAACGCCTACTGCGGAGATATCGACCTGATTGGTGAGGCGAAGCCCCAGTTGTACTACAAGCGCGTGCTCTGGGGAGAAAGCAAGCTGGAGATGGCGGTACAGCGCCCGGTGCCTGAGGGGCGTAGCGAGCGGATCAGCTCCTGGGGCTGGTCGGACGAACTGCGAAGCTGGACCTGGCCCGGTCACGAAGGCAGAACCCTGAAGGTGCGAGCGTACTCCTCAGGTGACCAAGTCCGACTTCTGCTCAATGGCCGGGAGATCGGGACGAAACCGGTTTCCACCGAAACCAAGTTTAAGGCGGAGTTCGATGTGCCGTACGCGGCGGGCGAATTGAAGGCCATCGCCTTGGTGGAGGGCAGACCGATCGCAGAGCTTGCGTTCAAGACAGCGGGAAAGCCTGCCAAACTGCGGCTGAGAGTAGACCGGCAGTCGATTCGCTGCGCTCGCAATGACCTCGCTTATGTAACATTGGAGGTGGTGGACCGAGCCGGAGACGTGGTGCCCGACGCCACTGTACCCGTCGCCTTCACAATCAGCGGCGCAGGCGAGTTGGCCGCTGTCGGCACGGCCAATCCGAAAGACGTCGAGAGCTTCCGCCGACAACGCCCTAGAACCTTCCATGGCAAGTGCCTGGCTATTGTCAGACCCACCGGTGCTGCTGCAAACGTCACGTTGCGAGCGCAAGCTGAGGGACTGGTGTCCGCCAGCATTGTGGTGAAGGTGAGCTAGCCTTATCGGCGGATGGCTGCTGAACCCAACTGGCTGAAGGCGCCTTGGCGAGGACCTTAGAAAACTGCCTTTTCAATCTCTTCCAACGTCTTGCCTTTGGTCTCCGGCAAACGGAATTTGATGAACACGAACCCTGAAATGCAGATGGCCACGTAAATCCGGTATGCTGGGTATCCACACGTTAGTCGATCGTGGTTTCTACCTGCAGATCGCGGGAGGAAGCGCCGACACTAACGGTTCGTTGGCCGCTTGTCATGACCCACTTCCCGGCCGCCGTTGACCAGTACTGCATCTGCAGTGGCGCCACGTGCAGCGTGACGTTCCGGCTCTTACCTGCCGGAACGAAGACGCGATCGAAGGCGGCCAAGGCGCGGACCGGGAATTGCACGCCGGCCGGGATTTCACTGGGCCCACCCAGATACACCTGCGGCACTTCGTCGCTGTCCACGTTGCCCGTGTTCCGGATAGTGACCTGCACGGTCAGGCCGCCATCGGAGCCTTTGTTAACACGCAGGCCGGAGTAGGCGAAGGTTGTGTAGCTCAGGCCGTGGCCGAAGGGAAAGAGCGGCTCGATCTCCTGGCGGTCAAACCAACGGTAACCCACATCTATTCCCTCGCTGAAGGTCGTTTTGCCGTCCATGCCCTTCTTCGACCGCTCCGGATGATTGGGGTTGGTGGCGGCGTAGTCCTCGAGACTTCGCGCCCAGGTGACCGGCAGCCGGCCTGCCGGGCTCGTCTTGCCGAGCAGCAGATTGGCCGTGGCCCAACCACCTTCGTCCCCGGGCCACCACATTTCAAGCACGGCCTTGACCTTGCCGAGCCAGGGCAGAGCGACGGGCTGGCTGGTGTTCAGCACCACAATGGTGTTTGGATTGATCGCGGCCACCTCCTCCACCAGTTCGTCCTGCTTACCGGGCAGACCAAAGACCGGGTTCAGGCGGGTCCAAAGGAAGACCACCACTACCTTCGCGTTCCGAGCTGCGGCAAGGGCCGCTTCGTGGTCGGCCTTGCGCTGTTCCGGCGTGTACCAGTTGAGCCGCACCTGGACCGGAGCGTTCGAGGTGTCGGGCGTGATTTTAACCTCGATGGCGTGCGCGCCTACGGCCAGATCGATGGCCCTACGGACGTTGTCCAAGCCGTCGGTGGTGGGCACGGCATTGTCCTGATTGGCCTGGAGAATGTCGCCGTGCACGCCGCCCTGGAAAGCACCGGTTGACCCCAGCCGTTTTCCGTCGATGGAGATGTTGGCGTTGGTTCCGAGGGCCTGAAGGTATATCCAGTAGATGCCTGCGCGCGGCACGCTCAGCGTGCCCTTCCAGGTCAGGGTCGAGTTGGGCGGCAGCGCATTGCCGCCCTTGGCCGTGAAATTAAGCTGAGCATCGGTCTGAACTACGGCGCCCGACGCGTTCATTCGCTCCAGGCCGGGCCGCCCGTCGTGGCTAAAGGCGCTGGCTGGCACGGTGGCGCCGGTCATGTCGTCATCGACGGCGAAAGCGATGTCTAAGTTGCCGGAGACCTTCCTCATCGCATCGAGCGGGCCCACTTGCCGCTCGGGCAGGCCGACGGAACGCTCCCTACTGATGCCAATGGCCATCACTTGGCCCGCGCCGGGGCCGATCAGCACTACCCGGTCCAGGTCGGCGGCCTTCAGCGGCAGGGCTCCGCCCTCGTTTTTGAGGAGCACAGCCGCGTCTTCGCCGGTCTTTTCGATGATCTTCGCGTTCGCGCCGATCGACTGCGCGGTGACCTCGTGCTTCGATAGAGCGTCGAGATAGCCGAACCTGACGATCTCGTAAAGGACGCGTCCGGCGGCGCGGGTAATGGCGGCCTCAGTCACGGCGCCGTCTTTGAGGGCCTGCGGCATCTTCTTGGCCTCGAGCTTGACTCCGAAGTCCCCGCCCTCGAAGCCCGCGGGAGCCGGTTCCTCGGGAAGGTGTCCTCCGAAAAAGGCTTCAATAAAAGCGTCGAACTGCCGCGGGGGAGGGGGAGGCGGAGGCGGCTGGGAGTCAAAGAAGGATGGAATCGGGAAGCCTCCCGGCGCCGGCGGACCGGGCATCTCCATGTCCAGGCCGGCATTAATGAAAGTCACGGCGTGGGTGGCGCCCCAATCCGAGGTGACGAAGCCCTTGAACCCTATCTCGTCGCGCAGGATGCGGGTCAGGGTCGACTCATTGCCGCAGGCAAACGTTCCGTTCAGCCGGTTGTAAGAGCACATCAGGGACGCGACCCCGGCCTGCACAGCCGCCGCGAACGGCGCGGCATAGACCTCGTGCAGGGTCTGGTCGTCAATCCAAACGTTGGGGGCATCGCTGTCGTAGCCCACAAAATGCTTCACTTGGGCCATAACATGCTGCGATTGTATGCCGCGGATCTCGGCGGCGCCCATCTCACCTGTCAGGAAGGGATCCTCGCCGAACGTATTGTAGCCGCGCTCAAACTCCAGGTCGCGGTCGATGTTCACAAACGGCTGCAGGGCGACGTCAATGCCCAGGGCGCGAGCTTCGCGGCCGATCACCGCCCCGTTCAACTCCGCATCCTTCGCGCTGAAGGTGGCGGCTACGCCCATCGTTGCCGTCTCCGCCTGCGAAGGATGGCGCGTGAGCACACCGGGCGGTCCGTCCGCGAAGCGTAGTCCGGGGATGCCCAATCTCGGAATCCCTGCCAGGTAGCCGGCCTGACCCTGATAAACCGCTGGGTCTTCTTGCGTCCCGTGGATCAGCGTCAGTTTCTCGTCGAGCGTCAATTGGCTCAGTAGCTTGTCCACACGAGCGTCGCCGGTCACCACCGGCACGCTCTTCTGTGCGGCCGACAAACCAGCGCTCGTCAAGAGCGCAACCCCCAGTGCGGCGACAGACACAATTATGTTTGTCTTCCTGTGAAATGGTTTCATTCTGGCCTTCCTGGCCGCATATCTGTTGGATTTCCCCTGCCCAAAATCGTCGGATGGAGCCCGGTGGTTCCTGGCGCCACCGCCGCAAGAGCACGAGACGAACATAACGCAATGCGTGTTTAGCATCCTAAGCGACCGCAGTATACCCGGGATTTCCATTTTGGCCTTCTGGCAGCCCTCACTATACACCCATGCAAGTGGTTCGCAATCACAGTCTTTGCAGTCTTGATGCCAGCGTGCCATCGGCAGCCGGCGGGGTGCCGTCGGAACGGCCCGTCGTGCGCTTTGCTGCGATGTACACGAATGCAGACGGGTCATCGCCTACCCGCGTAACGCCGTAGGGTAGAGCGATGTCGCTCAACTCCTGGACCGTCGCCCACTCGGAAAATACTCTGATGTGGTCGCAAAAGAATCTACTCGCTCGTCGCACTGCAAGTTGTGGCTGCGCAGATAGTTCCGGTGCTGTTGGGGATTCGGCCTGGGAAGTCGGCTACCCATCATCTGGCCCACCACTTGTGCTGGATTCTGGCGTGGATGGGCGTTTTTCGGGCACAATCCCGTTTGGGTGGTGTGGAAGGCTGATTTCGCCGTCTACAAAATCAAAATTTGCCTCTTGTCCTTGGTTCTCCGTAGTACGCGAGAAGCGGCAGAACCGCGGCTGAATCCCGAGCGGCAGAATCAGAAGTACCTTGCGGGTGCGATGTCATGAACAAACCCGCACGGCTGCGGGTCAATTCGCTGCGGAAAGACCCCTCGTTTATTTGCCATTGAAAGCTGTATGAGAAGCACGACGGTAAAGCACATCCCTTCAGGTTTCTTGCAACTGTTCGTTATCTGGCTGCCCAATGCACGTTTGCGCCGGTGGTCGTAACCTCTTATCACAATTCGGCGGAACCATAAATGAAGACGACCCGGCGGGTCGTCCCTCAGGTTCTTCGCTTTGGCACGCCCCTATTGCCCCAATGACACACAAAGGGTGGCGAAAGATGGACCTGTTCAGCGCCCACGGCGTCACGTCGGTCGACTCATTGCCTCGACGTTGCGAAACGCGCGCACTGAGGCGAGAGACTCGAAGGAAGAAGGGCAGCTCCAATTTCTGTGATGATGTGGGACGAGAAATCATGGCAGGCTCAGGCGGGCTCGAACTCCATACCTCTACCGTGTCAATCCGCAATTCATTGATTTATCAACAACTTGCAAGCGCTCACAGGGGCCGCTAACTCCGCTAAGTGCTTGTAACTAGGTTCCCCATCGGGTTGATTGTCGGGCTGGGATGGTACCCACCTTTAGCGGGCACTGTCAATTCTTTCACGATGGCGCAAGCGGCGGTGCCCTCAAATACGGTGACGTCGGCCGCATGACGGAGACCGATACCCCGAAGCTGGTCTTTGCCCTCAGCACCGCGGTTTGACTTCTGAGGTATATTGTCCATGATGGACTCCGCAAGTTTCTGACTCTTGCCGTCGTGAATGCGACGGAATCGGTGCAGAAACTCGATCTGAATATCACCGGCGTACGGCTGGCGGGAAATTCGACGCTATGGCAGATGACCGGGAAAGATCTGGAGGCCGCCAACGACGTTGGCCAGGAGCCACAGGTCGAAGTGAAAGAGATCGCGATCGGCGAGGTCCCGCAGGCGCTCTCGGTTGCGCCCATCAGTATCGATATTTATCGCTTTCCCGTGGCGCAGGCACCGCAATAACGATCCACAGCATGGCATTGCGGTCTGATGGCTGACGATGCAATACCAACAAGCCGATAGGGCATTGAGGTGAGGAGATAATGATGGGACGCAGGAACCTCGTTGTATTCGCCGTTCTGATTCCGCTGGCGATTGCCAACGCGAGGCCGATTTTTGCACAGGTGCAGACCGAGGTGCCCCCGATGGTCCCGGGTGCGAAGCCAGTTACCGTGGAGCACATCAAGATTCATGGGGCTTCGCTGGAGGGCAACCTGGAAGGCGAAGCAGTCGACCGCGATGTGATCGTGTTCCTTCCGCCCAGCTACAACAAGGACAAGCATCGCCGCTATCCCGTGGTGTACGCCCTGCATGGTTATTCCATCGGAGCGGAGCAATGGACCCACGAGATTCATGTGCCGCAGACGATCGAGGGTGCCTTTGCGCTAGGCGCGAAGGAGATGATCGTGGTGCTGCCCGATTCGAAGACGGCGTATGGCGGGTCGATGTATTCGAGTTCCGTTACCACGGGTGACTTTGAGCAATTCATCGCTCACGATGAGGTCTCGTATATCGATGCTCACTATCGGACGATACCCGACCGCCTGAGCCGGGGTCTGGTCGGCCATTCCATGGGAGGTTATGGCGCGGCCCGCATCGGGATGAAACATCCGGACGTGTTCGGCAGCCTGTACATTATGAGCCCGTGCTGCATGTCGCCGCGGCCCGCCGGACCGCCTAACCCGGAACTTGAGAAGAGTCTGGAGACGGTGAAGACGCCCGCCGACGCAGCCAACCTGCCGTTCTTTGCCCGGGCGCAGCTTGCCACGGCAGCTGCCTGGTCCCCCGATCCAAAGAACCCTCCTCTTTATCTTGATCTGCCAATGAAAGACGGCGTACCTCAGCCCGATGTTCTGGCCAAATGGACGGCCAACGCGCCTCTGGCCTTCATCGACCAGTACATCGACAACCTGCGGCAATACCGTGCGATGGCGATGGACGTGGGTGACCAGGACGGTCTGCGCTTTGACGCGCAGAAGCTGCATCAAATTCTCGACAACTACGGCATTCAGAACAGCTTTGAGATTTATCACGGGACGCACACCAGCGCCGTCGCCGATCGTTTTCAGAACCACGTGATTCCGTTCTTCAGCGCGAATCTGTGTGCCACCAGAAACTGCAGGTGAGGGTTAAGGCCGATTCAATGAATCGGCCCCTCAGCTATTCCGGTAGGTCGATCTGGCCTTCAATGCGGAAATGTCCGGTAAGACCGGGCGCTCCGGTATCTGGCTGACCACCGCCGATGCTGATGCTGTAGTCTCCGCCGGCGATGACGGGATGGCCGTCCTCGGTCACCATGCCCAGGTCGCGGTTCTTCAGCTCGAAGTGAACCTTCTGGCTTGCGCCCGGATTGAGATGAATGCGCTGGAATCCGCGGAGAGCGATCTGGGGCGCACCCGGGACCAGTGGGAACTTCAGATAAAGCTGCACGACCTCATCGCCCGCTACCTTTCCTGTATTCGTCACGGTCACGTCGGCCGACACTGGATCGCCCGCACTCACGGCCGTTCGCGGTACGCTGAGGTCACTGTAGCTGAAGGTCGTATAGCTCAGGCCGTACCCGAAGGGATACAGCGGCTTGCCCGTGAAGTAGCGGTAGGTCCGCCCTTCCATCGAGTAGTTCTCGAAATTCGGTAACTGGCTCGTGTCCTTGTAGAACGTGACCGGGAGGCGTCCGGCGGGGTTGTTCTTGCCGGAGAGAGTTTCGGCGACGGCCGCGCCGCCTTCTTCGCCGGGATACCACGCATCGAGGATGGCATTAACGTGCTCCTTGGCCCAGTTCACAGCGAGAGCACTGCCGTTCGTGAGGACAAGAACAACAGGCTTACCTGTGGCAACGAGCGCCTCGAGCAGATCCTCTTCCGGCTTGGGCAGATCGAGGTTGGTGCGATCGCCGCCCTTGAAGCCGGGCTCGCTCACCTGCATCTCCTCGCCTTCCAGTTCGCTGGTGATGCCCAGGACGGCAATCACGACGTCGGCGTCCTTGGCTGCTGCAACGGCTTCGGGCTGCGGCTTGGGATTGACCTTCGACCAGACCAGCCTGGCATTGGGCATCCCGTTTTCCGGCGGGGCGTACTCCACGTGCAGGGCAGCGGGCTTGCCGGCCTCTAGGAGCACCCGTCCCAGCTTGGCCTCGTTGGGATCGCCGCCATAAGAGGAGGTGACACTCTTACCATCAAGCTGGATGCGGAAGAAGCCGCTGGCCTTAAGGCCGAGATTGTAGTCGCCAGTCTCAGGCGCAGTAAGCTCACCCTCCCAGCGGATGGCGAGCGGGCGCACGTTGGCAACTTCAGGGGGTAAAGGCTGGGCAGAGGCATCGAGCGTGGGCTCCGTGCGCTGTGCCAGCGGTTTCATGGCCTCAGGGTTGTTGATGTCGGTCATGTCGAGTCTGGAGTAGCTGACATTGATGCCGGGGTGGCCGCCGACCGTCAGTGCTGAGGCAGGAACGGGATCCGCTTCGTGGCTCAGGAACTGCGTGCCAGGCACATATTGAAGGCTGGCGCCCGCGAACTCCTTGCGCAGACCTTCAAGGATGGAGACGGTGTGCGTGGGGATACCGTTGTAGTTGCCGAGCAGGACCTTGGTCTGATTTGCAAGAGGCCCGATGACGGCGATCTTGATGCCGCTGGTTTTGAGCGGCAGCGTGCCGTCGTTCTTCAAGAGCACCATGGATTCGTCGGCGATTCTGCGCGCCATGTAGCGGTGCTCAGGGCTGTTCAGCTGCCTTTCATCGATCTTGGTGTACGGGACCATGTCCGGCGGGTCGAACATACCTAGCTTCATGCGTGCGGTAAACAAGCGGATGAGCGCGGTGTCGATATCGTTCTCTTTCAGGTAACCTTCCTTGACGGCGTCGACATACGGCCTGTAGTCGTGATCGTCCTTCACCTTGAAGATGGAGTCGACGCACTCATTGTCCATGCCGCGCTTGAGACTGATGGCCGAGGCCTGCGCCTGTGTAGGCTCATAGTGGTGGCCTTGGTAGATGTCGATGACCGCGCCACAGTCGGAGACCACGTAGCCTTTGAAGTCCCACTTGCCGCGGAGTTGATCCTGAAGCAGAAATTCATTAGCGCAGGCGGGTTCGCCGTTGATGCTGTTGTAGGCGCACATCACAGAACCGGCCTGAGCTTCAGTAACTGTCGCGCGGAAGGCGGGCAGGTACGTGTCGAGTTCGTCATGCTTGCTCACGGTCACGTCGGCAGTGTGGCGCGTGGGCTCGGGGCCGGAGTGCACCGCGTAGTGCTTGGGCGTGGAGATGACGCGATAGTACTTCGGATTGTCGCCCTGCAAGCCGGTGACGAAGGCGACACCCATGCGTGCGGTGAGGTATGGGTCTTCGCCGTAGGTTTCCTGTCCGCGGCCCCAGCGCGGATCGCGGAAAATGTTGATGTTGGGCGCCCAGAAGTCGAGGCCCTGGAAGATATTGCTGGACCCGCCGTTGACCTTCAGGGCCTGCGCGTGCTTGATGCGGCCCTCGGTGCCGACCACGATCGCCATCTTGTGGATGGCGTCAGGATCGAAGGTCGCGCCGAGCCCGATCGGTTCCGGGAACTCCGTCGTGCCGTTCACGGCGACTCCATGCAGCGCCTCGCTCCACCAGTCGTAGGCCGGAACCTTAAGCCGCGGAATGGCGCGCGCCTGATTCACGAGCTGCGACGCCTTCTCCTCGAGCGTCATCCGCCCCACCAGATCCCTAGCCCGCACCTCCGGTGGCAGGGCTGGATTCAGGTACGGCGGGGTCGACGTGTCCTGCGCGATCGCACGCGGCACAGCGGCAGTACACAAGAGCATTCCGGCGCAGGCGGCGAGAACCGTCGCAACTCGCATTATGTATCCCTTCATCGACTGTCTCCTGATTAGCTAGGACCAACGATTCCTATCTTGTGTGTCCACAAGCAAGAATTCAGACGCAAACGATGCAGCCCATTCTTGGCCGCGGAAATCGAACGATGAGTTTGCGATTCACCGCCTCGAGGAGAAGACGGACTAGCGTTGTACCGATGTACGCTGCTCCGCCCGTAACCAGAATACGCATCGTCCGATACCTGTTCCCTGCCTCCACCCGCGAAACTAGATGTACCTTCCGTCAAATCTTTCCTTGATGAGGCCGTGAAGCGTTCGATGATTCCCGTCCGCTTCTCCACTTCCTGCAACAACAGACCGCCGACGTCACTGGTGATCGCTCCGCCATCAAAACGCCCCACCACTTGGAGCTGATTCAAGGGATGAGATTTGAAGGATTCTTGGTTACACTGTGTCCGCCAAAGGCTCTCCTCCTTCTCTGGCGCAGGCTTTTCTCCCAAAAAGACTTATGGCATGAAGGAACAGCCTTTTTCAATTTTCACGTGAGAAATCCGGGCTAATCCTTTGGCTGTAGCGCTCAGGAAAAAGCTGATCAGGTTCATTGAGGAGGCAAACTAATCCTGTTCGCCCGCAGTTTTGAACACCTGCCGTCCACGTGATTGAGGCCTTCCCTTGAGCTTTAGGCGGTGGCCGCCTACGTCATCACCATTGCTCCAAGAACAGACGGAAGTCGGAGAGGGCCGGGCAAACCGGAGCATTTGTGATTCGCAACCGCAGTCGGTTAGTGGTAACCAACTGCGCGGTGCGAATCAGCCGGCAATTCCCCACGCTCGTTGCTGCCGCAATCTTGTACCAGTCATGGCCTCTGTTTGCATCAATCTCCAGGGATTCCACCCGTTGGCCCAGACGAAGACACTCACGCACGCGGATGACATTGAATGTCACCGGCCGGGAAAACTCGAGCTGCAGTTCGGGTGTGTTTACCGAATCGTCGGTCGCCCAATAGGTGGAAGGATCTCCGTCCAGGAGGTTTTCGGGGGCATACTTTGCGCTGCCTCCACGGATGTTGCTAGCCTTCAATCTGGCGCGGCGAGCGAGATTGCTTGCGAACGTCGCGTTTCTCCATTCACCAAATCCCCGCAGGGAGGCGAGGTCCGCTTCGTTTAGTCGCCCTCGGCGATCGGGTGGAACGTTCAGCAAAAGGTTGGCACCGCGTCCAACGGATTTGAAGTAAAGGTCCGCCAGTTCACGCGGGCTTTTCACTTTGCTATCGTCCTTTTCATGCCAGAACCACCCTGGCCGGATAGACACGTCACATTCTGCCGGAAGCCACTGCTTCCCATGGCGGGTCCCCATCCTGGAGACTTTTGTGTCGACATTGCCCACTGCCGCGGGGCTACCGTTCTCTCCGACGGGATCGTAAGTTGCCCAGCAAGTTTCGTCCGCAACGCCGTCTTCATCTCCCACCCATCGTACGTCTGGCCCCACGTCGCTGAATATCACGGCATCAGGTTGCAGCTTGCGCACCAGTGCCCAGGTGTTGGGCCAATCGTAATACGTGGCCCTGTCGATTACTCTCTTTTCGCGGGCGCCACCATAGAATCCGGTACCGCCATTCGCTCCATCTAACCACACTTCAGATATGGGTCCATATTGTGTAAGCAGTTCCGTCAATTGCCTGCGATAGATTTCAATGTACTCCGGTTTGCCGTACGCAGCATTGTTGCGGTCCCACGGTGAGAGATAA
Source organism: Terriglobia bacterium (assembly GCA_050012175.1). Classification (GTDB taxonomy): domain Bacteria; phylum Acidobacteriota; class Terriglobia; order UBA7540; family UBA7540; genus CAVROP01. Next base: position 66,396 of record JBEKHR010000003.1, read on the forward strand.
ACGCCGAACCTTAGTCCCTGGCGTAAAGCCGCCTGGGAAATTTCCCGCACCACATCACCCTTGCCATCCCTCCAGGAACTGTACCGGATGCAGTGCTCGGTGGTTTTCGTTGGCCATAGGCAGAAGCCGTCGTGGTGCTTCGCCGTCAGAATAACCGCCTTCAGGCCTGCTGTCTTTAAGCCTGATACAATGGCGTCAGGATCAAAATCTGTTGGATTGAATACGTTCGGATCTTCATCCCCCTCACCCCACTCGCGGTCAGTGAAAGTATTCACGGTGAAGTGGAGGAATGCGTAGGCTTCCAGTTGATGCCAGCGTAGCTGGCGGAGGGATGGCAACGCTCCATAAGGGGCAGGCTCAGGCTCCGAGCCCCATGCCACGGAGGCGAGCGTTGCGGTGAGGGGTGTCATTAGGAAGGTTCTTCGTTTCATGGTGTTTTTGTTCTCCAGTTGGCATTGTTTTCGGATCTCGCACCGGTGCTCTGTCATCTTAGTGCGTAATACGTTAGCCAGTCTGCGACAGGATTCGACTGCCGCCGGGGATTTTGCTCCTACAAGCGGCAGACCCTGCTACTTCCCTGCGCCCCGGATGAACGAATACAAGGCCTGACTGTTCCGGAGAGCCCTCAAAGTGTCTACTCCTTCCCAAAGGTCCGGCGCTGATTAGGGTTCGAAATCTGTGAAGGCATGCCGATCCCGCCCCACCAGCCTTGTTGTTCACGATGCGGGCTTTCTTTGGGTCGAGGCGCGCGCCACAACGCGTGCCTCGAGGATGATGCTCTTTGGCCGGGGGGGAGTTTTGGCTTCCATCAAAAACAAAGCGAGTTTTGCGGCCCGTTCGCCAATAGTGGCGCTCTGCTGATCGATGCTCGAAAGCGGAACGCGAAGCGATTTATCATAGTGAAGATTGCCACAGCCAATAACTGCAACGTCTTCGGGCACTCGCAAGCCCGCCCCGAGAATTGTATCGAGTGCTCCGATCGCAATGGGATCGTTGAAACAAAAAACACCGTCCGGCCGCGGGTTCAGCCTGAGCAACTTGTTCGTCGCCTCCGCGCCGGTGCTGTAAGCCTCAACATCACCGGACTGTGCTGGCACGACGTACTCTGTGAACGGCCCAAGATTGTTCGCTGCCAGCGCCTGGTTGTAGCCTTCCAGGCGCCCGAGACCGACGCTGGTTGCCGGACCCCGGATATGCGCGATCCTCCTGCAGCCCACCGAGACGAGATGTTGGGTTGCAAGGCGACCAACCGCGACATCGTCCACGCCGACGTAGTTGGCCGCCAGCCCCTGGAAGCACCGGTCGATAAGAACATAGGGAGTCCTACTCTCCTCAATGCGTCTGAAACTCTCGACAGTGCACTGCGTGGAGGCCACGACAATCCCATCCACGCCCCGGCTCAGCACCCTCTCGATCTCCTGGCGCTCCAAACGTGGATCCTCCTCCGAAGAGGAGATCAGAAGGCTGTAGTTCTTGCGCCGGAGCGAGTTGGAAAGCCCCTTTGCCACCTCAGCGAAGAACGGGTGGACGAGGTCCGGAACGATCAGTCCGACTGCATACGTCTTTCCTGTGACAAGTGCGCGAGCGGCGAAGTTCGGGTGATAGTTCATCTCCCGGACCCGCTTAAGCACCCTCTGCCGCGTCTCCTCGCTGATGTCTGGGTGGTTTCGGATCACCTTCGAAACCGTTACAACGGACATATGGAGGTCGCGCGCGATATCTTTCATGGTTACGGCCATAAGTCCTCCCTATGCGTCGTTCGTAACGAAACCTTATCAGTCATGCTTCTCTCTCGAGTTGTATATTCATTTAGGACGGCGTTATAGTAACGGATTGAGATAACCTTAATCAAGATTTTTTGTGGTCCCTAGCATACCATCTAGGACAAAATTCCCTAACTTAAAGAAAATAGGCAAAATATTTTTCTTGACACGGGATAAGGGTTGGAGTAAAACATACGTTGAAATAGCGCTAAAGTTATCGTAGTACTTTGTATGTGCGAAGGCCAGTGAGGCAACAGTCGTTCGGTCTTTCTCCAATTGCGTCTGGGTGGCGGGTCCAAGAACAAAGCTTCAATGGAACGTGAAATTCTAAGGAGGACGCGTTATGAGCATAATGAGTCTTGCCGAATCAAGCCGTTCTTCAAGTCTTTGGAGAACTCTTTGGGGATTCGGTCTGCTAGCCCTCGCTTGGCTAGCATTCTCAGTCCCTTGTTTAGGGCAGTACACCACTGCCGTAATCAATGGAACAGTTCGAGACACGACAGCGGCAGTTATTCCGGGGGCCAATGTGACCCTGCAAAACGTTGAAACTGGCGTAAAGCGATCCAGCGTAAGCAACGAAGCTGGTGCTTACGTTTTCGTGGAGATTGAACCAGGAACCTATACCCTTGTGGTCCAGAAGGAGGGTTTCGAAACCTCGGAGAAAAAAGGTATCACCCTGGCCGTAAACGAAAGCACGACGTATGACTTCACTTTGGCGGTGGGTGCAACCCGGCAGGTAGTCACAGTAGAGGCTGCTGCCGCGGCTCTTCAGACCGCTTCGGCCGAACTTGGAGATGTACTCGGCTCGCAATCTATCGAGGCCCTTCCACTCAACGGGCGCAACTTTACCCAGTTGCTCACGTTGACTGCGGGTGCAAGCCCGGTCAACGTTGGTCAGGGCTCCAGCGGCTGGCGAACCAACGCCTTCGGCGCGTTTGTATGGCCTGCTATGAACGGCCAAACCAACCGCAGCAATACCTGGCTGCTGGACGGGGTTAGCGATACGGAAGCCATTACGGCGACGACTACAGTGACCCCAGTTGTCGATGACATCAAGGAGTTCAAGATCGATTCCCATAACGACCAAGCCCAGTTCGGGGGAGGCTTGGGCGGGGTCGTGAATATTGTAACCAAGTCGGGGACGAACGAGTTTCACGGAGCGGGTTGGGAATTCCTGCGGAACAGCTCACTCGATTCGCGCAACCCTTTCTTCGCCAAGGTCAATCCGTTGCGTCAGAACCAGTTTGGAGCCAACATCGGTGGCCCGGTCATCCTGCCCCATTACAACGGCAAGAACAGAACCTTCTTCTTCGGGAGCTATGAGGGCTACCGCCAGCACAAAGCCAGCCAGACTCTCTACGTTGTTCCCACAGCGCAGGAACTTTCCGGAAACCTAAGCGCACTGGGGACACCGATTTATAACCCATTCAGTACCCAGCCGGATCCCAGCAACCCGGGCAAATACCTCCGCGACGAATTCACAGGGGGCATCATTCCCCCAGCCCGCCTTGATCCGAATATGGTGAAGTTTGCCCAGGCGGTTTACCCCGCGCCCGTTGCAACAGGCGTGGCGGGGTTCAATGGGCTGGACAACAGTCCCTATGTTCATGACGGCGACAGCTATAGTGTTCGAGCGGATGAAAGCATGGATCCCTCCAATTCTCTCTCGTTCCGTTTCACTCGTCAGCGCTCGCCGGTCACTAGTTCAGGAGGTTACATGGGACTGAAATCCGACACGGCTTACGACGGCTACAATCTCAACCTGTCTTGGCTGCACACTTTCGGGCCGGGGGCCGTTCTCCAGCTCCGGTTTGGTCGCAATATTGGCAGCGTTGGCCCCACGACCGTGTTTAGCGGGGGAGACGTTGCTTCAATAGTCAGCGACACCGGGTTTGCGAACTCGTTTGTCTGCGGGCACAAATTTAGCTTCAGGTCCTGCATGCTCCCCAGCATGGGAATATCCGGGTTTGTGGGCGGCGGCGAGGGTAACAGTAAACCCAACAATAATTCCAACACCTACGAATGGAAAGCGGATTTCTCCAAGGTCCACGGCCGACACACGTTCTTCCTGGGAGCAAGCGTTGACACGAACAACCAGGGGGCTGCGGCATCTTCCAGCGAGGGTGTCAGCTTCGCCGCTTTTGAGACCTCGAACCTTGAAAGCACCGCGAACACCGGCAACGCTTTGGCTTCGTTTCTGTTAGGTGTTCCGGACAATGCAAGCTGGGGGGATATTCTTAATTCGGAGCACTCCGGAAAGGTGATCGGCTTCTATATCCAGGACCAGTGGAAAGCTACGGACCGGCTGACGGTGAATCTGGGAATTCGTTATGATTTCACACTTGTCCCAATTATAACGACTACAAACGGCGGGGAACACCTGGGTTTAACTGACACCGATAACGGTACTTTTATTATGCAGCATAACGCACCTCCGTGCAGCTCGACGCAGTTTGCTCCCTGCATTCCAGGAGGGGTGCTGCCCGCGCATGTGGTTGTTTCGTCCAATGGAAAGTTGTACCAAAACGATTACACCAATGTTCAGCCGCGCGTTGGGTTAGCCTACCGCATCGGTTCAAAAGATGTCCTCCGGGCATCGTTCGGAAAGGTGTATGACAACTGGGCCGGCGTGAACCAGTCAGCTCAGAACATGCAGCAGTGGCCCACGGTGGGCTTCAATTTAGCCGAAAACCTGAACTCAACCGTCCCCACGATAACCGCGGAGAATCCAATGGCCGGTTTCACAGGGGCTTATCCCCCGCCTACTCCGTTCGGGTTAACTAGTTGGAACGGTGAACCTAACTTTCGTGCTCCGTATTCCGACCAATGGAACTTCGGAGTCCAACACCAACTGGGGGGTAATACCGTTCTGACCGCAAATTATGTGGGCTCGGAGTCCATCCGGACGGACATCGGGACCATGGGAAATACGGCTACCGTACCCGGTCCTGGACCCGTATCGGCACGAGCCCCCTACTCGTACATAACCCCTACGTTTTTTGATAAGAGTATCGGGCGGGCGAGCTACAATGCATTCCAATTTTCGATGCATCGAACTTCGAGCAAGGGTTTGACATACATGGTTTCGTACACCTGGTCCAAGACAATGGATATTGGTTCTGACGGCTGGTATTGCTCGGAAGGATGCAGCATCGAGAATATGTATGACCTGAACGCGAACAAGAGTGTAGCCGGATACGATCTGACGCACAATCTCACGGGGAGCTTGGCCTATCAACTTCCCGTCGGCAAGGGCCGAAGGTTCAACAGCAATCGCGCCGCGAACTACGTCTTCGGCGATTGGGCCTTGAACGGGATTCTCACCTTCACTTCAGGATTGCCTTACAATATCTCAGTCTGCGGCGACATCGCAAACACTGGAAACTCGTCTTGTTACGAACGGCCCAACCTCGTGGGTGATCCGAAAATTTCAAATCCCAGCCGCGCGCAGTGGTTCAACCCGGCCGCCTTTGCGCTTCCTGCGGCATACACGTTTGGCAATCTGGGGCGGAATGCATACCGCGCCGACCCGTACAAGAACCTGGACCTTTCGTTGTTCCGTGATTTCCCGATCACCGAGAGCAAGCGATTCGAGTTCCGAGTCGAGGCATTTAATCTTCCGAACCATCCGACTTGGGGAGTTCCGAACAGCGTCGTGAACCAGAATCTTTTTGGAGTAGTGCAAAGTACTAGGAGCACAGAACGGCAAATTCAGTTTGCTCTGAAGTTCTATTACTGAGTTTCACTTGGGGATTCGGTACAATGTAAACGGCGGGCGGGAGGGGTTGTAGCGTTGCCGCTTCCGCTCGCCCCAATTTCCAGCGGAGCCGCAGCAGCGCAAAGCAAGCTAAGTTTCGGGCAGGGCGACAGGAAGCGGAAAATCCCCGCGAAAATCGAGTGCAGTGAACCCCGCGCGGACGCTGAGGTTGAGAAGTGGTGCTATAGCTGCGCTGTCCGAAACGGACAGGCCCGAAACACGGATTAATCGCCGCGGGTCTGCAACGGAAGGAGATCTTCGGCCGTGTGTGGGTAATGGCCCCACGGGGTTTTCTGTAGCGTTTGTCGGCATCTGCGCAAAGAAGTGCATCGGATCTAGAGGATGCTGAAGAGCTTCGCAAGACTTTTGGCTCGAGGGATAGGGGCGCGCACGCCCGGGCGCCAAACACGACATGGTCAGTCCGCCGCGCGCTTTGCAATGCTCTGTTGTATTCTTGTGGTCCCCCTTTTCGCGAAATCTCACACATACGAAGCACCCAGACCGGCAGGCCTTCATCTTTTAAAGCGAGCAATCTTCGCTTCAGAATCATATGAGAAGTCGCCGAATAACCCCTCATCGAACTTGGAAGGTCAGCAAGCCACGCCTGGCCAAGCGCCTCTTGAGGATCGTGGAGCTGGGGATGGGTCTCAGGAAAAGCAGGCTGGATCGGCCAATGCAGAGGTCTGCTACAAACTCGGGCGGGCTTTACTCTCAGAAAAGAAGTATTCGGCAGCCATTTATGACTTTAAGCAGGGCTTGGCCTCAAATCCCCCGCAAACCCTGAGCTATCAATTACAGGCAGCGCTGGCCGAGGCCTACGGGGAAATTAAGGATTTCAGAGCTGCCGTCGACGTTCTGCTGAATCTGGTTAATGCTAATCCAGGCTCCCCTGAGGCGCACTTCGAGCTGGCCACTGCTTATGCACACGATGAACAGTACCGTGAGGCTGCAAGCGAGTATGAAAAGTGCTTGCGCTTGGACCCGGGCAATGATGTCGCTCAGCTCTCGCTCGCCAAGGCCTTGGTTATGGTCGGTCAATTCGAGGGCGCGCTGCCGTGGTTAGAAAAATATCTGCGGCGACACCCCCAGGATTACGAAGGGTATTTTGTGCAAGGCCGGGCCTATAAATGGCTGAACAAATTCCCAGAGGCCTCCGATGCGTTACAGCGTGCCGCCCAGCTAAGGCCGGATGACTCTGAGATCCGCTACAATCTGGGTCTCGTGTTGGCACGATTAGGGAAAGGCGACCCGGCGATCGAACAACTGAAGAGAGCGGAGACACTGGACCCTAGCAAGCCCGAAATCCGGTTTGAGCTTGCCCGCCTTTGGAGGGAAAAAGGGGACGACGAACAAGCCCAGCAGGAGGAGAAGGAATTTCAATTGTTGCGCCAGCAAAGCGAGCAAAGGGATCGAGCTCAGGTGCTGGCAAACCAAGGTAACGAGCTCCTCAAGAAAGGGGACGCTCACGGCGCTGTCGAGAACTACCGTGAAGCTCTAAGGCTCTCCCCGGAAGACGCAACAATTCACTTCGATCTATCGCTAGCCTTGTCCAAGTTAGGCGACAGGAAAGCTGAGCGGTCTGAACTTGAAAAGACTATCGCGCTAAAGCCAGAATTTGCTGCGGCACATAACCGCCTAGGATTAGTCTACATGGCCGACGGTAACGGGGCCAGAGCGGAACGCGAATTCAAATCTGCAATTCGCATCAGCCCCCAGTTGGCGGAAGCCTTGAATAACCTGGGGGTTCTGTACGACCGCCAAGGCAGGGACACGGAAGCGATTGGGATGTTACGCCAGGCTGCGGAAGGATTCAAGCTAGAGCCCCAGGGCGGCCCCGGCTTCGCGAACGCAGCTCACAATTTGGCTCAATTGTTAATCGTTCAAAAAAGATATCTTGCGGCAATTTCCTACTTGCAGGACGCATTGAAGTCGAATCCCCCGGCGGACCTGTCCGCTCAACTTCAGGTGGCATTAGGAGTAGCTTACGCCGAGAGCGGAGATTCCGACCGAGCCATCGCGACGCTACGAGAAGCAATCAAGTCTCACCCTGACTTGGCGGAGGGACACTTCAACCTTGCCGCCCTCTATGCGAAGGAGGGTCCGTCTCTCGGATATCAGTCGGCAATTACCGAATACAAGGAAGCCTTGCGCTGCGATCCTCGCTACGACGAAGCACGCCTCTCACTTGGCAAGGTGCTGACCAACCTGGGTAGCTTCACAGACGCCATTTCCTACCTGGAGGAGTACGTCCGTCGTAATCCGCAGGGTTACGAGGGGTACCACCAGTTGGGCACGGCATATGCGGCCTCAAACCAGTTGGACCGCGCTGTGGAAACGCTGGCGCGAACGGAAAAGCTCAATCCTCGAGACTACGATATTCGCTACGATCTGGGCGTTGCACTCGCTCGGATAGGACGAATCGACGACGCCATCGCGCAACTCGAGTCTGCCGTCAAGCTCAATCCCAAAGGCCCCGAAGCCCATTACCAACTGGCTATGGACTTGCGGAAGAAAGGGGATGGGACCGGCTCGAAACAGGAAATGCAGGTTTTCCAGAGTCTGAAAGCAGCCGAGACTCAAGAGATCACAGCCGGAAACATCAATAACGAAGGCAATCGGCTCATGGCTGAAGGGCGAGTGGGGCAAGCTGCCAAGGCTTACGCGGAAGCGGTGCGACTGGACCCCGCCAAGGCGCAGTGGCATTACAACCTCTCACTGGCTCTCTCGAAACTGGGAGACCGAAACGGCGAACGCGCCGAACTTGAGAAGGCCATCGAACTCGATCCCAATATGGCCGCCGCTCACAATCAGCTAGGCCTGGGGTACCTGGCAGCAGGCAAGGACGGCGACGCAGAACGCGAATTCAAAGTGGCCCTCGAGATCGACCCGAGATTCGCGGAGGCCCAGAACAACCTGGGTGTGATTTACAGTCGGCAGGGGAATGACCCGGAGGCGGCTAAGCTTTTTCTGCAGGCGACGGAGAATGACCCCAAATATACCAAGGCATTCCTTAACCTGGGTCTCACCCTGGCAAAGCAGGGGGCCTACTCGGGCGCACAGGAACAGTTCCAGCAGGCGCTCAGGCTGGATCCTGACGACATTGGCGCGTTAACGGCCCTCGGGATGGCTGAAGGCAAGATGGGCCGCCATGAAGAATCTGTCCAGACATTCAGAAAGGTGGTTTCGCTGGACCCCGGGTCTGAAGAAGCTCATCTCAACCTGGGGATAGCTCTTGCGGACCAATTCGATCTGACGGGCGCACTGGGAGAATTCACTGAGGCGATCCGTCTGGCGCCGCAGTCAGCCGTCGCTCATTACAATAAGGGCCGCGTGCTTTATGATCTCAGCCGATGGCAAGAAGCACTCCCGTTCCTCGAGAACGCCGTCCGCCTGTCTCCGGACTACCCCGGCGCCCTCTACCTGCTTGCTGCGGTCTTAGGACCCTCTTCTCGCTCCACTGCCCTCTTGGAACGGCTTGTAGCGCTCGAGCCTGGGAACTCAGGTGGGTTATACCTGTTAGGGCAAAACTTGCTTCACCAGGGGAAGACGCAGGAGGCGATCAGGCGCTGGAAAACGGCGGTGGCGACCGATCCTGAGAATTCATCTTGTCTATACAACCTGGCGCGGACCCTTAATTCCCTGCACGATCCGGAAGCAAAGCAATACATGGATCGCTTCCAGGCACTTCAGCGGTCTCGGCAGCTTTCCAGCCAAGTTAAAGTGTTAAACAACTTCGCGTTGGAGGCGGCAGACGCTCGCAACTGGCCGCAAGCCGTGGAGCAGTTGCAGGAAGCCATCAAGCTTTGTGAGAAGTGTGAGCAACTTCCGGTGTTGCACCGAAACCTGGGATTGATGTATGCGCGAAAAGGCGACCTCGTCCGCGCAAGAGGCGAACTCCAGCTCGCGCTCGGAACAAACCCGCAGGATGCGGACGCCGCGAACGCTCTGCGTATCATGGATCGCCTGCAACCTTCCGTTTCCGGCTCGAATTGAATTGTTAGTCTCGAGAGCTCAGAGAGGGAAAGTACCCTACAATTTGCCCAGGTGAGGAGCATATACCGTGAGAAAAGAATCGACAGGCAGAAGACAGTTCGTCAAATCCAGTTTGGCGGTACTTGCCGGAACCCAACTATGGGGAGCGCAGGAAACGAAACCAGGCAGACCGTTGGTTGAGACAGCCGTGCCTGGCCCCTTCCAGCCCTACTGGGAATCCCTGAAGCAATATGAATATCCCGAATGGTTCCGTGACGCCAAGTTTGGGATGTGGGCGCACTGGAGCCCGCAGTGTGTGCCGGAGGATGGCGATTGGTATGCCCGAAATATGTACCTTCAAGGGAGCGAGCAATACAATTATCACGTTGCACACTATGGACACCCCTCCAAATTCGGCTACAAAGACATTTGCCACATTTGGAAAGCTGAAAACTGGGACCCCGAACGCTTGATCCAGCTTTACAAGAAGGTGGGCGCCAAGTATTTCGTGGCCCTGGGGAACCATCACGACAACTTCGACTGCTGGGATTCAAAATACCAGCCGTGGAACTCAGTGAACATTGGGCCGAAAAAAGATATCGTTGGGATCTGGGCGCGGACTGCGCGGGAGCACGGCTTGCGGTTCGGAGTTACCTTCCACGCTACGCCGGGACGCACCTGGGGCGAGTTTATGCCCGTAAAGTATGGCAGCGACAAGGAAGGTCCCTTGAAGGGTGTACCGTATGACGGGAACCTCACCAACGCCGACGGGAAAGGCCAATGGTGGGAAGGGTTCGACCTGCGTTCTCTTTACGGACCGCCGCACAAACAGGATGACCCCTGTCCCGAGTACACGCGCACTTGCATGCTTCGGGTCCAGGACCTGATCAATAAGTATGATCCCGACCTGCTGTACTTCGACGACTCAGTGCAGATTGTGCACGATGTGGCTCCGAACATCCGACTGGATGCATGGCTCGGGATCCCCGACCTCGCTCCACAGATTGCAGCCTACTACTACAACTCGAACATCCAGAGCCACGGGGGGAAGTTGGAGGCCGTCCTCAATATCAAGGAGGTGCCGGAACCGCTGCAAGGAGCTCTGGTGGAAGACCACGAGATGTCCCGCAGTGAGAAGTTGATGCCGCACCCCTGGCAGACGGACACCTGCATCGGCCAGTGGCACTACAAGCGAGGCATCAAGTACAGATCCGCTGCGATCATCGTCCCGATGTTGGTGGATATCGTGAGCAAGAACGGCAACCTGCTGTTGAACATCCCAGTGAGAGGTGACGGCACGATCGACGACGACGAGGTAAATTTCCTCGGAGAGATGGCCAAGTGGATGGGCATGAACAGCGAGGCCATATTCGGCACACGGCCCTGGAAGATCTTCGGCGAGGGTCCTACAAAAATCGGCGAGGCCTCGCTGTACCAGGGCAAGCCACGACCTTATACCCCTGAGGACATCCGGTTCACTACAAAGGGCGACACGCTTTATGCGATCACCTTGGGCTGGCCGGATAACGGTAAGCTAACCATCAAATCGCTTGCTTCGACTTCGCCCTACTATCAGGGAGAGGTCACAAGTATTGAGCTGGTGGGCGCCGGAACCAAGCTCGAATGGACACGGGACGGAGCCGGGTTGACAATTGCCCTTCCTGCCCAGAGGCCCTGCGACCTCGCCTATGTGTTCAAGGTTAGACCCCTGTATGCGTAGGCTAGGCGACGTACATCCCGCAGCAATCCGCCCTGAAATAGGGATCAACGGGGCTGCAACTCTCAGAAACATGGAGGAGGATCTGTGAGCACACATAGATTCAATCGCAGGGAGTTTACTAAAAAGATGGCCGCGACTGGAGCCGTACTAGGCGTGGCGTCGAGATCGGGACAGGCGGCCGCTCCACCGGAACAGGGAGTAGGCCAGCGTGATTGGTTCCAGGCAAAGACCTATCTGAGAGACCTCCTGGGGACCGACCTTTCAAAGGACACGCTTTACAGGATTGGCCGTGTTGCATCCGCTGTTGAGGAAAATGGCGACGTTCTATTTACTGCACCACTCATCACCCTCTCGCCCCAGCTCAGAGACGGCGCCGAGGCCGGTACAGCTTGGATTCGCGTCCGGCTGTACGGCGATCAGGTTGTGCGTATGCTCGTTTCCCGCAGTAATCGGCCATTGGCCGACGAGAGCCCTATGCTCGAATGGTCTCCCGCTATGAAGAAGACACCAGCTCGCCTGAGCAAGGATGAGAATGGCTGGGTGGTCTCGTCCGATGTCATGGCACGATTCAAAACCGGATCTGGCGATTTTGCCCCCGTGATCTCACCGGATGGGACGGTCAACATCGAGTTTCAAGGTCAGGACCACTTCGTCGAGGCCAGCGGGCAGTGGGACTCTTTCGCCGCCTTGTTCCTAGATCGCGCGCACGGCCCGGCAACCACGGGCATCTCGCTCTATCTTCATCCCGGGGAGCATTTCTGTGGGACCGGTGAGCGCTTTGATCGCCTCGACTTGTTCGGCAGGCAAATCGATTTGGTCAACGTCGATGCCTTGGGCGTCAACAACGACCGCGCGTATAAGAACATTCCCTTCCTCATGAGTTCGCGGCGTTACGGCCTGTTTGCTCACTCGACCGTGCGAATGAGGCTTGACATCGGCCATCATTCCACGCGCGCGGTGCAATGGCTGTTGGAGGATGATGCGCTCGATATGTTCTTCATTGGCGGCGGGAGCCCGGAACGAGTGCTTCTCAACTACCGCCGCATTACCGGCTTCCCCAAGATGCCTCCCGTTTGGTCCTTCGGGGCCTGGATGAGCCGGATGACCTATCATTCCGACCAGGAAGTGAGCGCGATCGCCAGCCGCCTAAGGAAGGAGCAGTATCCCTTCGACGTCCTACATGTGGATACCGGCTGGTTTGCGCAGGAGTGGAAATGCGATTGGACATTTTCCAGGGAACGGTTTCCTGATCCACCGGATTTCTTCCGACGTATGCGAGAACAGGGTTTCCGGGTCTCCTTGTGGCAGTACCCGCACATCAATCGCGATCTGCCGCTGGCGAAACTCGCTCTTGAGAAAGGATTCGTGGGAAAGCCCACCGATCCCTCCACCGGCGTGGAGCTGGGGTACACCATCGATTTCACCAATCCCGCCGCCGTTGCCTGGTATCAGGAGATGTTGGAGAAGCTTTTGAACATGGGCGCGTCCGCCATCAAGGCGGATTTCGGTGAGTCCATCGACACCGAGGCCATTTACAAGGGCGCCCCCGCCGCAAAGTACGGGCATTTGTTTCCGCTGCTCTACCAGAGGGCCGTTTGGGAGGTCACCCACCGGGTGCGCGGGGATAATATCGAATGGGCTCGGTCCGGTTGGGCCGGCAGCCAGCGTTACCCGGTGCACTGGGGAGGTGACAGCGCATGCACGTTTGACGGCCTGGCCGGCACTATCTGCGGAGGCATGCATCTAGGACTTTCGGGATTTGGATTTTGGAGTCATGACGTCCCGGGCTTCTACGGAGTCCCGAATTTCATGACGACGAGGCCCTCGCCGGAACTCTACATACGATGGACCCAGGTAGGAACCTTCACCTCACACATGCGTTACCACGGCTCGACGCCCCGGGAGCCCTGGGAATATCCCTCGGTTTCCGACATTGCACGGCAATGGCTGAGGTTCCGCTACGCGCTGCTTCCCTACCTTCTCACTCAGGCCGAACAATGCTGTCGAAGCGGTTATCCAATGTTTCGTTCGCTCATCCTCGAATGGCCGGACGATGCCACAGTTTGGGCGGTTTCCGACGAGTACATGCTGGGAGACTCGTTCTTGGTTTGCCCGGTGCTAGACGCTTCGGGCACCCGCGATGTTTATCTGCCAGAGGCCAAATGGGTGGATTTTTGGAGCGGCCGAGTCGTCACGGGACCCGAGCGGCTGAAGGAAGTGAAATCTCCCTTGTCGCGGCTGCCGCTCTATGTCCGCTACGGTGCCAGGATCGAATTTGCCGAGCCTGTGCAATACACCGACCTGTTAGTTAAGGCGCGAAGGTTCTCGATTCTTTTTGACGACAGCTATCCAGGGTTCGAAAAGAGTGAGCTGAAATCAGTGGTCAATCTCTAACGAAGGTCGAGGGAGTCAAACCTTGAAAGCGAAAGGACACATGACATGGATATAACTAGGCGAACTGCGATGAAGGCATTGGTGGGCGTCGCGCCCGCCCTGGCTTTTGGCCGGCGTCTCCGCGCTGAGACCGGGCTCGAGATTCACATGGGTCCCTTTGAAGGGACGCAAAAATCGCTTCAGCAATACCAGGTCCCCGATTGGTTTCGAGACGCCAAGTTTGGCATCTGGGCGCATTGGGGGCCGCAATCCTCAGTGGAGCAAGGAGACTGGTATGCCCGCAACATGTACATCCAGGGCAGCCGTCAGTACGACTACCACGTGGCGCGCTACGGCCACCCGTCCAAGGTTGGCTTTAAGGATCTCTGTCCGCTCTGGAAAGCCGCCGAGTTCGAGCCGGAGCACTTGATGAGGCTCTACAAAGAGGCGGGCGCCAAATACTTCGTGAGCATGGGCGTGCATCACGACAACTTCGATCTGTGGAACTCCCGGCACACCCGCTGGAACGCGGTAAAGGTGGGACCGCATAAGGACGTAGTGGGCCTGTGGCGGACGGGAGCATTGAAGCACGGACTCAGGTTCGGCGTCAGCGAACACCTGTGGATCAGCTACAAATGGTTCGCCGTGAGTCATGGAAGCGACAAGACAGGACCGCTCGCAGGCGTGCCGTACGACGGCGCCGATCCGGCCTTTGCGGATCTTTACCACGACGCAAGTGTCGCAAAGTGGGCCCAGGCCACTCCTGAACAGTTCGGCTGGAACGATGACGGCATCCCCGAGTCCTGGAAGCGCCAATGGTTCCTGCGCATTCAGGATCTGGTGGACAATTACCACCCCGACCTCCTGTACACCGACGGACCTCTGCCGTTTGAGAACTATGGCTACAATGCGGTGGCCAACCTCTACAACCTAAGCGCGGAATTGCATGGGGGGCAGACGCAGGCGGTTTACACCAGCAAGCGGCCGGAAGATTGCGCGGTCGGCACCTGTGTGCTGGACTACGAACGCGGCCTGGCAAACCAGATCCGGCCCGCTCCCTGGCAAACCGATACCTGCATTGGCGAGTGGCATTACAACCGCGAGGTGTACGAGCAGCATCGTTACAAATCCGCGAAGACGGTCGTGGACCTGCTCGTGGATATCGTGAGCCAGAACGGAAATCTGCTGTTGAATTTCCCCCTACCCAACAGTGGCCAACCTGACCCTGATGAGTTGAAGGTCCTCGCCGGGATCACCGACTGGATGACCGTGAACAGCGAAGGAATCTACGGCACGCGCCCGTGGAAGATCTTTGGCGAGGGTCCCACCACGCACTCTGAGAAGCCGGGTGGAGGTTTCAATGAAAGCAAGCGCCAGCCTTTGACGGCGGGCGACGTTCGTTTTACCACCAGGGAGAATACGCTTTACGCGTTCGTCATGGGCTGGCCGGAGAAGGAGGCCACGGTGCAGGCGCTGGGTACGGCAAGCCTGCAGTCACCGGGCAAGATCGGCAATGTGGAACTGCTGGGCCATCCGGGCCGCCTGAACTGGACCCAGGAGGCGACAGGCCTGAAGGTGCAGTTGCCGGCGGAAAAGCCGTCGGATTATGCGATCACGTTTAAAGTCACTTTCATTTGATTAGAAGACCATCCGGGCGGCCGCTCCCGCGAGTGGGGTTCATCGTGAGGAATCTGACACTCCCGAGTCGGGCAGCCGTGCGGTTCTGCGACAAGCGACAAGCGAGGAGCGGCGGAGCCAAGAACATGGGGGAGGAACCACCGGGACGACCAAAGCGAGCCGCGACGCATCCCCGAGACTCGCATCCCCGCGGGACCTTGCTATCGAATCCCAATGGAGAATCGAAACGGACAAACAGATGCCAACAAGGAGCAATGCGTCAATGGAAAAGGACGATTTGATTGTGGTCACAGGGGCAGGCGGCTTCATTGCGGGAGCCCTGACCAGATATTTTCACGATAAAGGATTCACCCGGATCCGCGCCATTGACAAGAAGCCGCTCCCGGAATGGTACCAGCAGGTGCCCGGTGTGGAGGCCCTCTGTCTGGACCTGAGCGAAAGGAATACCTGCGTCAGAGCTTGCGAGGGTGCTGTCGAAGTGTACAACCTTGCGGCCGACATGGGTGGCATGGGTTTTATCGAAAAATACCGAATAGACTGCCTGCGCAGCATTCTCATCAATACGAATATGATCGAGGCTGCCTACCGAGCCGGGGCGAAAAGATATTTCTTCTCCTCATCTGCCTGCGCATACAACACCGAACTGCAGAGGGACCCCCACGTGAAGGCGTTAAAGGAGTCGGATGCGTACCCCGCCATGGCTGAACGAGGCTACGGCTGGGAGAAACTCATGTCCGAGATGTTTTGCCAAGAGTACTGGGCGGAGCGAAGGTTGAGAACAGCGATTGCCCGCTTCCACAATGTGTACGGCCCTTATGGCACTTGGGACGGTGGCCGCGAAAAAGCTCCAGCGGCCATCTGCCGCAAAGTCATCGAAGCGAAGGACAGCGGTAAGCACGAGATCGTGATCTGGGGCGATGGCACTGCCACACGCAGTTTCATGTACATCGATGACTGCGTCCGGGGCATAGACATGATCATGCACTGCGACGACTTGATTGCTACTCCCATCAACCTTGGCTCGAGTGAGCTTCTTTCCATCAACAGTTTGGTCAGCCTCGTCGAAGAGATCGCAGGGGTCAGGCTCCTACGCAAGTATGACCTTGAGGCTCCGAGGGGTGTCGCCGGCCGCAACAGCGATAACACCATGATCAAGAGGATCCTCAATTGGGAGCCTCATACGCCGGTGCAGCAAGGACTGAAGGCAACCTATGCGTGGATCGAGCAGCAATATGCTGACCGGAAGGCCGGGAGACGTACGCCCTATTGAGCAAGCATTCCCAAGTGGCAAAGGCTCATGGACCTGCAAAAAGACGCTGACCTCACCGCGCTGATCGGCAAGATTCCCTACCGAATGGCTTTGGCCGGCGGTTGGATTGACCAGCCATTTGTGTCGAAGCTCAACCCTTCTCCCCCCGGCTCCATTGTCGTGGTAGGCGTGGAACCGACCTTCCGCTTCATGGATCGATCCGGGATAGCCACCAGCACCCGCGAGGTCGCCAGGAAACTGTGGAACGAGACGTTGCCGGACAGAGATCCTCAGGACCTGGTCAGGGAATTGTACGCCTCAGAAAACGACGGCAAGCCGGAACCATCGGGATCGCAGGACATGGTCGGTCTGATTTATCCAGGTGTCAGCAGACTGGACTATGACTTTAGGTGGGAAGGCGGATTGTTCCCTGCGCATATTGAATCGAACAACGACCCTGGTGTCGGCCACTGGTTGGAAGGAGTGATCCACATCCTGCCTGTCACTCAGCGTCCCGATGGATACACCCCCCTAGGCGAGAAGAATCTCCATCCCGAGTGGATACAGAGGCTGGGCCAGTCAGGCAAGCAGTGCTTTGATGCGATTCTGGCCAAGGACGTCGAAAGTCTGGGCGCTTCCCTGAATGAGTGCATGAGGTGCTGGGAGGCACTTCTGCCTCACACCGTCAGGCATCCGGCCATCACCGTCGATCTGCTCCGAATTCTAAGGTACTACCAAGCCAGATATGCTGGAGCAATGTACTCCGGGTGTGGCGGGGGCTATCTGTACGTCGCCACTGAGGACATGGTACCGGGCTCTTTCCACGTTAAGGTCCGGCTTGCGAAATGACGGGGCTGGCATGAGAAGCGTCGTTGTAACGGGAAGCTTTGACAACCTCGGGTCGAGGCACGTGCGCTTCCTGGAGGGAGCATCCAAGTTGGGGCGCATGCACGTCATGATGTGGTCCGATGAGGTGGTACGCGCCCTGGAAGGAAAAACTCCTGAATTCCCTGCGCAAGAACGTCTATACCTGCTGCAAGCCATCCGCTATGTTGGCGACGTAAGGGTGGTGACGGGGCGAGTGGAGCGTGATGCCTTACCGCAGATCGATAAGCAACCGCCCGAAATTTGGGCAGTAGACGAAGCAAGTGACACTCCGCAAAAGAGGGCCTACTGCAAGTCGCGCGTCGTGCAATATCGTGTTTTGCGGCAAGAGAGCCTTGGGGGCTTCCCGCTGCCACGGTTCAGAGCCCAGAAAGAACGATCGTTGCGAAAGAAGGTGGTGGTGACTGGCTGTTTTGACTGGTTTCACTCGGGGCACGTCAGGTTTTTTGAGGAGGTTTCCCAACTAGGTGACCTGTACGTCGTCGTGGGACATGATGCGAATGTTAGGTTACTCAAGGGAGAAGGCCACCCTTTGTTTCCGCAGGACGAGCGCCAATACATGGTGCAATCCGTTCGCCATGTCAAACAAGCCCTGATATCCACGGGGCACGGCTGGATGGACGCCGAACCGGAAATCGCACTCATCAAACCGGATATCTACGCAGTGAACGAGGACGGAGACAAACCTGAGAAACGAGCGTTCTGCCAGGGGCATGGCATCCAATATGTCGTCCTGAAACGAATCCCCAAGGAGGGTCTCCCCCAGAGGCAGAGTACCGACTTCCGGGGATTCTGAGAAATGATGCATCCGCGGGGCAGAGCTCTTTATCCATATTGTCGGCGAGACGGTGTGATCGAGAAGTAGTCGCCGAGATCGCTAACAACCGTCTGGCTCCAGGAGACTGAGACTCACATATAGAGAAAATGAAATTAAGGGATGTCGCTGTCAGAGCCAAGGTATCCGTCGCCACGGTCTCGAGAGTTCTCAACGACAGTGGACTGGTGAAAGGGTCCACGCGCACTCGAGTTCTCAGAGTTGCGCGCGAACTCCATTACTCTCAAAACCTCCTCGCCCGGAACCTGGCGAAAGGCGAGAACCGCTGCCTGGGGATGGTTGCGTCCAATTTGGAAAACCCTTTTTTCCTGGACATCTTGGTGTCGCTCGAGTCAAGCGCTCGTATGCGAGGGTACGAGGTCGTGGTTGCAAACACGAACTACCAGCCAAGTGAACTGGTTTCTTCCGTACGTTTGATGATTGGACGACGTGTTGCAGGGTTGGCGCTAATTGCGACTGAAACAAATGCCGCATTATTACACGAGCTCGAGGGAAGTGGTCTCCCGGTGGTCGTTTACGGAGTGGGCATGGGGGCGGGAAACGTTTCGATTATCAACACGAATTACCTGAACGGCATGCACAAGGTCGTGAAGTATCTTCGTTCCCTGGGCCACCGTCGCCTAGCCTTCGTGTGTCAGCACCTGGCCGTTGGGTCTGCCCTGGAACGGAAGAAGGCTTTCCTGGACGTGATAAGGCATTCCCCCGAGGTGGAATACACTGTCGTGGCCGACGATGATGGTCCCCACGGAGGCCAGCAAGCCACCAGCCAGTTGTTGGCTTCAGGGTTCAGACCGACCGCAATCATCTCCGCAAATGATTACATGGCCCTGGGCGTCTTAACGGCCCTGCGCGAGCACAGCCTCCGGGTTCCGGAGGCGGTGTCGGTCATCGGTCATGACAATATCACTTTCTCAGAGTTTGCCTATCCTGCCTTGACGACCTTAGACGTTTCAAGGAAACAGATCGGGCATATGGTCTTTGAGGCTCTGGTCGCTGATGATGGGGAGTGCCAGCGAGGGGGTAGGACGTTCCTGATTGATCCCGAATTGGTGGTGCGGGAGTCTACGGGACCTGTTCGGCCGCAATAGGGGTGTTAGACAGCGACGACCGCTGTTGAGAAGCAGCGTTCATGCTACTGGCCTCTTGGCCATGTCAGTACTCTTTGGTAACGCGCAGACAGGTGTGCCGAGAAGGCCGTAACTGCACCACGTCACGATCGATTCTCAGTGGTTACAGACGCGGCCGACTGGACTCTCCCCAGTGGCGCGCAGGGCACATAGCGAAAGACCTCTGCGCTGTGGGCCTGCGCACCTGTTTATTTCGGCACGGCGCCGAGTACTTGGTCGAGACTCGGTTGATTATTAGGAGGTCGACGGCGCCGGCACCGAAAAACAAAAGCGCGCTCGCTGGTCTGGACTAGCATGATCCAACATTGAAAGTCACGGAGCCTCCCACATGCCACAGGTGGAAGAGAATCTAACCCCGGTTCGGCCGGCCCGATTGTTCTCACCCGGTAATACCTTGCCCTTTGTTCTGGTGACGGCGCTGTTTCTGCTTTGGGGCATTCCCAACAATTTGAATGACATTCTTATCAAGCAGTTTATGAAATCCTTCGAAATCACCCGCTTCAAGGCGGGATTGATTCAATCAGCCTTCTATATGGGGTACTTTCTTCTTTCCATGCCTGCTGGGTTCCTGATGCGGAAGTATGGCTACAAAGCAGGTTTGGTGACGGGACTCTTCTTATACAGCACAGGTACGTTTCTCTTTTGGCCGGCCGCGCACGTTCGGCAGTACGGATTCTTCCTGTTGGCCTTGTTCGTAATTGCCAGCGGGTTGGCCTTTCTGGAAACCGGGGCGAACCCTTTCATCGCCACGCTGGGTGATCCACGAACCTCGGAACGGCGGCTCAACTTCTCCCAGGCGTTCAATCCCGTGGGAGCAGTCATCGGCGTGTTGGTCGGTACGGTCTTCGTCTTTTCCGGCGTCGAACTGAGTCCTCAGCAGATTGACTCCCTGAAGGCGGCGGGTAGGTTTGACCCGTACCTGCAGGCGGAGACCATGAGAGTCGTCACCCCGTATCTCGTGCTGGGGGCGATTGTCTTTGCCTGGGCGCTGCTGATACTCGGGACCAGATTCCCCAGAATCGCTGAAGAGGTGGAATCCGAAGGCAGCCGTCAGCGCAGCCACTTGCGAAACTTGTTTCGCTACCCGCACTTTGTTCAGGGCGTGGTGGCTCAGTTCTTCTATGTCGGAGCCCAAGTGGGCACATGGAGCTACTACATTGCGTACATTCAGGATTACACCCGGGAACCGGAAAAGATTGCAGGCTACTTTCTGACCGGGACGCTTGTGGCATTTGGGGTCGGGAGGTTCACGGCTACCTATCTCATGAAGTTTGTCCAGCCAAGCAGGCTCATGGGGATTTATGGCTGCATCAACATGGCACTGGCGGGCGTGGGGATTCTGTTCCCAGGGTGGGTCGGCGTCTTCGCAGTCTTCCTCACCAGTTTCTTCATGTCCCTCATGTTCCCGACCATCTTTGCGTTGGGAATCAAGGAGTTGGGCCCCAACACGAAGCTGGGTGGATCAATCATCATCATGGCAATTATCGGCGGGGCGGTCTTCACCCCCATCATGGGGTTGGTATTCCAGATAAGCCATAGCATGGCCATGGCCCTGCTCGTTCCGCTGTTCTGCTACGCATTCGTCACTTATTACAGCTTCATTGGCTCGAAGGTGCGTCTTCCCGAGCTGCCGGACGTCGTCGCGTGAAACGAGATTGGGAGCGGCATGAGATCAGTTATGATCGATTGTCCTGCCATGTGGATCCTACGTCCGGCAAGGTTGGGCTTTCGCCGAAGGTCCGGAGCCACTGCAACCTCGACCGCAATGGGCCTCATTGCGATCGAAGAAGCTAGAATACTTTTCAGAGGCAATGCGCGACGCCGTAAGCCCTTCCTGCGTGCGGACCCGCTCTAACCCAAGTTCGTAACGAGCGCGTCGAAAAATCGGCCAAGTGCACTGGAATCAGTTCAGGTCCTCGCCATGTCTACACGACATTCGAAGTCAAAACTGAGCCGATCGGACACCGTGATCCCGAGTAGGTCGAGGAGTTCTCTCTGCTCGGTGTTGGGCATGGTGACGCGTCGCAAGCGGATTGCCCGCCTCCAAACCGGCGCGGCCGCCCCAGCCGCACCTGGTCGAGCCGCACGCGCGCCAAACCCGTATCGTCTGCGTGCAGCTCGACCTCAGAGGCAAATAATTTCAGTCGATGGCTCTCGCCTTGTTCGTTGAAGACCTGGATCGTTTTCAGCCAGCACGCAGGGGCAGACCCGTTCAGTTCACCCAAGTAGCAGAGGGCGCGCTGGCGCGGCCCGTCCGGTGTCCGCACGGTCTCAACCAAAGACCAGTAGGTGTGACCCTTGCCATCCTTGTGCCGGAGATTCGCTCACAGAAACATCGGCGCGATGGTGCCCTGCCGCCGGCGACCACCGCAAGGGGGGAGGTCTACACTAAGCCGCCTTTTCAAAGTACCCGGGCTGAAAACACCTGCCAACTTGAACTCGAGGTCGTAAAGGTGTTATATAAAGCGGGCCTCGCCACCCTCGAGCGTGCGGCAAGGGGTTTATCCCAGGTAAATGACAAGACCGGGCAACCGTCCCGCCGCCGGTTCGAGGTACTGCGCGCCATCTACGCCCAGCAGCGAAACGTCCCGGCCTACGTGGCAGTCTGCGAGCAAACTGAGTTTTCCGCCCAGGACTGCCTCGTGATCGCCCTTATGCACGAGGGTCAGGACAGCCTTTGCTGCAAAACTGAACAAGTGGCGCTCCGCATCCGGCGGGGGACCGAAATGCTGCTGGATCGCGCTTGTCCAAGTGGCGGGTGGTCGACTTGTGTGGGCGCGGGGTGCACGGACAGGCTGATGAGAACGGCTCGGGGGACGCATGCGTCTGAATTCGAGGCCCGGGAAGCGCACGAGCATTGCAAGGCCAGACGATTCCTGATCAGGGAGGCAACCATGAGCAAGCGAATGACTCGCCGGGAGCTCTTTAAGGATGTGGGTGTAGCGGGTGCGACGACTATATTGGCCGTTGGTTCAGGGAAGGCCCCCCCCCTGCTGATCAGTTGGCGCAGGCGGCGCAGGGTGGGGAACCGCCCGCTCGTCAATTGGCGGAAGCGGTCCAGCGCGCGGAACCAGCTTCCCTCACCTCGCACGCTCCCATGGGCCCACACGAAAATCATTTTGTTGAACTGACCGCAGGGGACATGATCGTCGCTTTCGACCGAAGGTACGGTTCGATTTCGTCGATCACCAAGAAGGGCGACCCGCTGGGGACGAACTTTATCGGGAACGAACACAACACGCCCGGGGTTGATGCCTCCAACTCCCGATGGACCGGGGATCTCGTCACTGCCGTCTGGGACATCACCGACACCAACCCGGCACATCGCCATTGGTCGCCACGCGTGCAGTTCATCCTGGAGGGAAAGTGGAGGCCGGAGCTGACCGGAAGGTCCGGTGATATTCGGCGGGTGAGCTTCGACGCAGGAACGTTCGCCGTTAACTATGAGGGAGCCTCGAAAAATGAGGACGGTATCCGGAGTTTCAGTCTCGCCATGAAGTATCCCAGTGGAGAGGACAATTCGCTGTTCTGGGATGTCGAACTCCGCAACGTCACGGATCACGTCCTGGAGATCGGCGAACTCGGATTCCCCTTGACGGTGAACGATGACTACGGCGAGTTCTACCTGGATCCCCAAACCGGCCGGCCTTTTCCCCCTGACGAGACAGAGCACCCGCTGAGAATTCCCGCCGATTCCTTCTCCGTCTACCACGAGCAATACCCGCGGATCCAGAAACTGTTCCACGAGCAGAAGGTCGTGGCTCACCACTTTGCAGGCGGGCACAGCTCCTACGTGCTCATCCAGCGCCCTCTGGGCAATGCGCCGTTTCTTCTTCTCCAGGCCATGCAGGACACGGCATTTGAGTGCGTCTATCGTGACGGCAGTTCTTTCGGTGAACAGGTGTACTGGTGGGATGGACCAAACATTCTGGCCATCCATTCTTGGGCCACAAAGAACTTGCGGAAATGGGACAAAAATCCCTGGGTGAACGGGCACACCTCGCTGGTCTTACAGCCCGGGGAGAAGTGGTCTTGCCAACTGCGCTTCGCCTTCGTGGAGAGTTATGACGCGATTCGGGAGGAGCTCTGCAAAGCGGGCAACCTCGGCATCCGGGTTCTGCCCTCCATGGTGGTTCAGGAGAATACCGACGCCTTCGTGGAGTTGAAATCGAAATCCGACGTGGAGAAAATCGATTTCCTTTCCGACGACATTACGGTCAAGGAAAAGAAGCGCGTCGATGACAAAACCTTGCTGACGCTGTCATTCAAGGGCCGAGGCCAGAAGAGCCTGAGATTGCACTATGGCGGCCGCTGGACCAATCTGCACTTCTACTGCATCGAGGACATCGCGCAACTGCTGAAGGCCCGGGGGCGGTTCATTGTGGAACGGGAATTCTACGAGAACCCCGAGGATCCCTATCACCGGCACCACATGTTCTTGCCCTTTGACCATCGCATCGGGAGCACTTTCCTCGACTCTGATGAAGTGTCGGAGGTGGGCGGAAGCGACGCCGAATTCGGCTTTTCAGAGCCTTTGTTCTTGGCCGAGAAGAACGTCTACTATCCTTCCCCGAAAGAAGTGGCGACCCTGGAGACCTATGTCGCCGATTGCCTGTTCAAGTACATTCAGAATCCCGAGACGTACGCCGTCCGCGCCTCGCTTTATTGGAAGGAAAGGTATCCATCGAGCCCCTGGAGCCATTGGACGGAGGAACGATCCAAGACGACCTATCGAGCGTACAACTACGCTCACGTCATGAACATTTATCACGCCCTGTACCGCATCGGCAAGCGCTATGGGCTGCTGACGCGCAAGAGCCCGGAGGAATACCTGAGGATGTCGTACCGGACCTGCCTGCAAATGTTCCAGACGGACCCCTGGGGACATGTCGGCGTGATGGGCGGCGGGAACGCTGTGAACATTCTCGAGGACCTCGGAAAAGAAGGATGGCAGGAGGAACACGGCAAACTGCTGGAGGAAATGCGGCAGTGCAACGAGGTCTTCCTCAACGACCCCTATCCGTACGCTTCCGAGTACCCAGTGGACACTACCGCCCACGAACAAGTCTATTTCTTTACGCGCTACTTCGGTAATACCGAGAAGAACCTCAAGACGCTG
Source organism: Terriglobia bacterium (assembly GCA_050012175.1). Taxonomy (GTDB): domain Bacteria; phylum Acidobacteriota; class Terriglobia; order UBA7540; family UBA7540; genus CAVROP01. The sequence goes on from JBEKHR010000003.1 coordinate 90,834, forward strand.
CAAATCACTAAAGCACTTCGAGGAGGGAACCAGCCGATCTGGTTTCAATACGGCAATGACAACAAGGGCGATCTGACCTGCTGGTACACCGAGTCGACCAATGGCTGGGCCTTGCTGCGCGGGTTCGAGGACACCGGCGACCTGGATACGTTGATCAAGGGATTCGCGGGCGTGATGAGCGTGGAAGTCGACCTGCTTCCCGACGGTATGTGCTTTGCGCATTTCATTTCCACGCCGGGGGTGTTCGACTTCGTACCCCCAAGGACCTTGGACGGCGGGATCGCGCAGTTCGGTTTTCTTAAGGCCGTGAAGTCCTATGTCATCCAGGATGATTCCTTTGGCCTGATTGGTTGCGGTTGCCGAGTGGAATCTTCTGGGAAGGAGGTCCGCGTCTATCCCCAGGATGGCCTGAAAAAGCGGCTGAGGTTCGTGCCGCACAAGATCGATCTGGAGGCTGCGCAGGGAGAGGTCGACCAGGTGGCCCTGAGCGATGCCGGGAAGCGGTTGGAGCTCCGCCTGAGTGACTCGACAGGAGTCGTGAAAAAGGCCGAGCTGGAGCTCAAGGGATTGGAGAAGGGAGAGTATCTCGTTCGGTACGGGAGTTCGGCGGACCGCATGCGCGTTTCCGATGTCTTGCAACTCTCCCTTCCCATTGCCGACGCGAAGCTGATCAGAATCGAAAAAGTGTAAGCAGCGTTAATGAAGACTCCGGACACTGGCTCAGTTTCCTAGAAGCTCGTCACCGTTTCAGTTTCCACGGCTTTCCGAACCGTGACCTCAAGCGTGGGGCACGCTTCTTCAGGTATATGGGAAGCCGCTGGACTTCTTCGTATAGCTGAGCCGCACCTCCAAAACCGCAGGGTAATCTTGCCCACCCATGATCCTGGTGATACAGTCTCCGCAGCCTTCGGGGGTCTCCCCTCGTGACGCTCGCTTCTTAAACAAATTGCAGGACCTGGTAAGCCGCATGAAGGACCGCGACCGGCGGCTGTTCCTTCAGGTGGCCCACAAAATGGCTGCATAGAGGTTTGTCGTTTCGATCGATTGGTGCCGGAGCAGCTCGGCAATCTCCGGAAGAGAAGAGCCCTCGTTGACCATACGTGTGGCAAGACTGTGACGGAACAGATGTGAACCTTTACGCTGGGAGTTGATGCCAGCCCGTATGATGGCCCGCCGCACCAATGTGGCAATGGCACCAGAGTTGGCAAAGCCGACCTTAGGCGCTGCATGACGGAGGAACAATCGGCGGCAGGGCGAGCGGGGACGCCCGCGCTGAAGATAGCGGACAATCGCTTCTCCGACGTCGGCCGGCAAGGGCATCTGTGCCCCGTACCCACCTTTGCCGCGGAAGGTGATGCAGCCGGTCTCCCAGTCGATGTTATCGAGGGTCAGCCGTACGATCTCATCGGCACGGAAGCCCAGCCGGGAGAGCAGCAACAGGATGGCGTAATTCCGCATGCCGGTGGCACTGTTCTGATCGCACTGGGCCAGCACTTGGCGAACTTGGTCTGAAGAAAGGAACTTCGGGATAGTTGATCCTGGCCACATGGCCACACGAGGCACGCAGGCTGCCAGAGCACTCGTGATATCCCCGCGCTGGCACAAGTAGCGGAGAAAGACGCGGAGAGCTGTGACCAATAGCCTGGCACGGCCTGGGCTGTGACGATAGGCGTAACGGCGCACGAATCCAATGACATCGTGGGCAGTCAGCCGCGCGCAGTCGATTGTCCCGCCAGGGAAGCAATCCGAAAGGAACTGACGGAGAATTGGCTGCAACGTGAGGTACGACACGAGGGCGGCTCCACGCTCCTCCAGGAAATGGCGGCGGAAATCCTGAAGAAGAACTTGGGAAGCGTTGAGGGGTGGAGAAACCTTTGTACATGCCTCTGGTCTCACCAGTCGTAGGACGCGCTGTAGTGTGGACCGCTCAGCGTGGGGTTTAACCCTTCGCCGTCGATCTTCGATGAAGGAGTCGATTCCCGTGGGCTGGACGTCGTTGAGGATCAACCCCTGCTTGTCGAGCCAGAGACTGAAATCTGCAATTTGGACCAAATGTGACCGGGCGGCCGCCCGGCAGAAGCCTTGCGCGGAGAGCCAATCGGCGTACCGATCCAGGTAATCACCCAAAGGCCCGCGGCGCAGCCTCAGCAAAGTTTCAGGTTTGGAAAAGAATCGATGCATGGGTCACCTCCTGGCTTAATGGGATACCAGAAAGTGACCCCAAACTATGCCGAGTCGTCGAACACAGACTCTGCAAACCACAAGGAGGGCAGAGGGCAGCTCGGCATATTTTTCCACGCGGCATAGCGGCGACTATGCCGATCTCGGCATAGTCGCCGCACATGCGCCCGGCTCTGCCATCTGGCGGGCGGCGAACTGGATCAAATCCAATTCTTGCTCGGGCACGTTTTGATTCAGACCACTGAAAGATACCTGGGTTGCAAACAGAGGCTCCAAAGCGCCGTCAACGACAAGATGGGAATTGAACCCGAGGGGGTCAGCTGATCTCACGATGGGCTGCTGGCAAAAAGGGGCGGAATAGGCCGCCCCTTGGCGACTAGGGAGGATCTATTTCTTTGGAACCCGTTTCGTAACAGCACGGGTTAAGTTTCCAGGTTGCTGAAATTACGGCAAATTGGATTGGCCTTCGGCCGGTGTTATGTCGTTTTTGCCCCGTCAACAGTCGCCGGATACCAAGCTACTTATAAACCGGACCGTAGGCCAGCCATCTCGAGTAGGAGCGCCTGGACCGTGGCACGGAGATTTGAGATCCGAGTACACCGGTCAGCGCGTCAAGATTTGGCCTCGCAGCAAAAGCCCGCTGGGGTTCGTTGGCTCAGAACCTGAGCAGCTCGGTTCTGCCCTGCGCGCGGACTCCCGCGGACATCGCGGCCAGGAAGCGCGAACGGAAGGCGTCACTCATCAGCGCCCTCTTGACCACGGGCAGGCTCAGGAAGGCGCCGATGATCGCCCGCACCGCACCCTGCGTCCGGCTCGAGGGGTTGTCGAAGAGCTGGTTTTGCAGCGTGCCGCGTTCCAAACACTGGAGAATGACGCGCTGGAACGTCGTCTCCGGGTGGAGCACCCGCTGCGGTCTGTTTACGAGCCGCATCGCACGGAAGTCGCACTTGAGCGCACACACGCCGCAACCCAGGCATACATCAAGGTCAATGCGCGGCTTCTTCGCCTTCGGCTTTACGCCGTCACCATCAGCGACCATCTCGATCGCCTCGATCGGACACGCCTTGGCGCATTTTCCGCACCCTTTACAGGTGGCCGGGTCCGAGTCGGCGATGAACGATGAGGTGGTGACGAAGTTCGTGCAGCCAAAACGGCTGATGGCCCGAAGGGCATTGCAGCAGCAACCGCAGCATTGGCAGACGAACATTACACCCTGTTGCACGTTGTCCGCGCAGAACACAAGCCCAAGTTCCCGTGAGCGGGCAAAGTTGTCGCGCATTTCGGACTTCGAGACCTCGCGCGCAAGTTTGTGGCGGATCATATAATCGGCGGCGATCCCGAAGGTCGAGCACACCTCGAGGGGAGTGCGGCAGCCTCGCGCTCCGGCGTGCTGTTTCTCGTGCCGGCACGAGCAGATCCCGAGGGCGAACCGCTGCGAGCGGTCGACAATCGCGGAGGCTTTTTCGTAGTCGAGGATCTCCACGTGCTCGCCGAGCGCTTCCTGGTGCGGCAGAACCCGTTCAACGAACACCCGCTTGCCGCCTTGGGTGTTGGCGGTAAAGGCGGCGCCGTCCTCAAGGTACTGGTTGAACAATGTCCCCAGCAAGCGTGAGTCCACCCCCTCGCCGGTTCGCATCATCGTGAACTCAAAAAGGCCGATGAACAGCGGGCTCGGCATATACCAGTAGCCGTCACCGAGCCAGAAGTCGGTGACTAGCCCCTTGTCGCCCATACCGTCGAGGAGCGTCCGTAGTTTCGCCTCCTCCATGCCCGTCACCTTGGCCACGTGAGCGAACGGCGACAACGAGTACGGCATCCGCACGAAGACCTCGGCCTCTTCTTCGGAGAACAGCTCCTTGACGATCCGGTGCAGCGTGTCGTTCCAGGGTGCCCTGGCGGTCAGGCCGTCCACCTTGCGCCCGACCTGACGGTAGAGGTCCTTCCCTACAAGATGTCCCATGGATGCAATTCTCCTCTTTTCAGAATGAGGCCTTGTACCCACGCGGCGAAATCGCGGCTCAACCGGTCGACCTGCGCGTAGGTAAGTGTCTTACCCAGGTTTCGGTACGCCCAATGCTGTGGGAACCGCCGGAAGGCAGTCTCCAGTAGGTGGTTGATCGAGCAAAATTCGTCTAGGTCGATCTCTGACGGCATACGGGCGAGATAGTTTTTCAGCCAGATCTTGTCCACTCATGGTCTCCTAGCAGAATCGTTCCGGTTGCTCAGTGGCGTGCCTACGGCGTCGCCTTCTGAGGACCCTTGGCCGATCGTTGCGCTCGGGCTATTGAGTGTCCCGACCTCCGATTTCCCTGGCAGAGTTTGTTCCGGACACGAACCTACACCTAGGACATAGTAACGTCAAGGGTTCCGAATACGTAATCGCGAGGCCGAAGCCGTGGCGATTACCCGCGATCAACGCCGCAGTGTTTACCGATGGTACAACCGACGATTCCTGGTGGGAAATCCCCTCGCCCCAGCGATTTTCAGGTAATCAATATCACTTGGAGCGGTTTGGGCCTGAAAAGTCGGCATGTCGGAAACTGTCGCGCGGAATCCAGTCTATCGATAATCTGGCTCGCGACTGGCACACACTGATTGCCGGTATTTTCTGGGCCTACCGGTCATATCCGCTGATCGCGGATCAGCAGTCTCTCCGCCTCATTCAGTAGAAGCTACTTGCTGATTGCCCATCACTACACAGCCGCCACCGACTGAAAGGATGCTATCTGCCAGTTCCCAAACGAGTGGCGTGTGGCAGATGAAGATCGCTTGATGAAACCCGCCCAGGTCCATGGCCCGGCGCAGCATGTGCACATACTCCTTGGAGTTGGCAGCATCCAGGGCTCCCACGGCTTCGTCCCGGAACAGCGTTGCTTATGGGAGCAACTGCAGAAGGCCATCGAGGGGTTGCTGGGGCGGTACCGGATCCGAGCAAAGGCGTGGATTATGTTGGCAAGCCGGAGAGGTGGAGGCTGGAGACGTGGGAGAAGTTCACCGCAGAGGATTACCACAAACCCTCCGACAAATTGAAGCCTTACTGGGACCTGCGCGGCGCCGTCGAGGATCTGCAGCTTCTCGGAGCGGTCGGCTACCGCGTCGCAAATGCAAAAGTTTACCTAACCTGGAAGGCGAATTCGGAATTCAAGACGACAAGGGAAACGATGCCCAATCTAGCCAAGCGAGGGACGAACTGAATCTGTCCCTCATCGGGAGAACATGGCCCGAATATTGGCCTCAATGGCCGTCTCGATCACCTTGAGCTCCTTGGCGCCGATCTGCTTCCATTTCAGCGCGTGCAGCACGGCGGGGCGGTCGCGGCGGAAGCAAATACAGGACCCGATAATGGACAGGGCCCGCACTTGAGTGGCAGACGAGGCTGCGGATTCTCCGGCAAGCCCGGCGATGGCTTCGGCCAATGTGACCCGCAACGGCGCAAGACCGCGCTCTATGACGGAAAATTCTCGGGCCGGCCCAGAGGCCGCCTGACTGAGAAATTTTCCGTAGCAGTCGGGTAGGAAGTTGCCCAAGATAAGCCGGACAAAGTCGCACAACAAAGTGCAGAGTATCCCGACCAACTCGCGGTGCGTGACTCCGGGGCGAGCCATTGACGTCCGTGCCTGCTGGACCAGGGGTTTCTGATGAGCAGCCCAGCGGGCTGCCACGTGCAGTGCCACAGCATGGTAAAGTCCCTGCTTGTTCCCGAAATAGTACGCAATCGAGACAATGTTCGTCTTGGCCGCCTTGGCGATATCCCGGGTGCGGGCGCCATCGAAGCCGCGCGCCGCAAAGACCCGAATAGCCACCTCGAGGAGGCGTTGCCGCGTGACCTCGCCGCGGTCGCTGGTAGGCCGGGTTTTGGTGGATAACAATCGGTTCGGTTTCACGGGGATCCCCCACCGCACGCTGCCGATTATAGAATGGGTGTTGAATTATATCAATCAAATGATTTATATATAGAGGCTCGGCTGAGACCGGCAGAGGTGGCAGTGAGACCATTGGATACCGGTGAGCAAGTGCAGGCGGGCACTGGAAGGGCAGTCAGAATGTCTGAAGTCCCAGGTATTGTTAAGAATAGGGTGCTGAATTTGATGAGCATAGACTTTGTTTCTTGGCGCCAGCCAGAAGAATCCAGTCCTCATGTGTTGCCACCGGCCGCCTGTCCGGCAATATCCAAGGCCTTCGCTGGGGCGTCCGCCGGGCTGCGCGTTAGCCTGATCCTGGCCGCGCTCGCGGTCGAGGTGTTGACGGGCCCGAGTTGCGGCGGTCCGAAGCCGCAGCTTGCCGCCGCAAGTCCGCGCACACCGGTGGGGGTGGTGAAGGCAATCCAAATGGACGTGCCCGTCCACGCCGAATGGGTTGCAACCCTGGAGGGCTACGTAAACGCCCAGATTCAGCCCCAGGTGAGCGGGTATCTCATCAGCCAGAACTACAAGGAAGGCTCCTACGTCCACAAGGGTGATGTGCTGTTTGAAATCGACCCGCGGCCGTTCCAGGCGGTGCTCGACCAGGCGAAAGGGCAACTGGCCCAAGCACGGGCACAACTCTACTTGGCTGACGTCAATGTGAAGCGCGACACGCCCCTGGTCAAGGAACGGGCCATCGCGCAGAGCCAGCTTGACGCCGAAACGGCTGCGCAAATGCTGGCTCGGGCCTCTATTCAGGCTGCTGAGGCTGCGGTCGAGCAGGCGCAACTGAACCTCGGATTCACCAGCGTCCGTTCCCTTGTGGACGGGATCGCGGGAATCGCCACGACGCAGATGGGTAATCTGGTTGGACCGGCGACGGTCCTCACGACGGTTTCCCAGCTCGATCCCATCAAAGTCTATTTCCCCATCAGCGAGCAGGAGTACCTTCAATTCGCCTCCAACCTACCGAAAAAAAACTCAGCTGGCGATTTACTGCATACTTCGGATTCCCGGGTGCTGGACCTGATCCTCTCGAACGGTTCGACTTATTCACACAAGGGGCAGGTTATCTTCACTGACCGGCAGGTGGATCCTCAGACCGGAACGATCCGGGTGGTCGGAGCTTTTCCCAATCCTGGGAACATCCTCCGCCCCGGGCAGTTTGGGCGCGTTCGCGCGCTGGTTGGCGTACGCCAAGGAGCGGTTCTCGTTCCGCAGCGCTGCGTGACGGAACTACAGGGAACTTACGAAGTGGCCGTCGTCACCGCGCAGAACAGCATTTCCATCCGGAAGGTGAAGGTCGGGGATCGCGTCGGTCCGTTGTGGGTCATCGACGACGGCTTGGCTGCGGGCGAAGAAGTGGTTACGGACGGCACCTCGAAAGTGCGCGATGGCATGTTGGTAACGCCTACGCTCGAGACTCCGGGGCCGGAAGGAAGCCAATGATTTCCAAGTTTTTTATCGACCGCCCCATCGTCGCGATGGTGATTTCCATCTTGATGGTCATCGTCGGAGCGGTGGCCATGGCCACCCTTCCGATTGCCCAGTTCCCCGAGATTATTCCACCCGAAATCCAGGTGCGCGCGACGTATCCCGGGGCCGACGCAAGAACCATGGAGGAGTCCGTCGCCACTCCCATCGAGAGTCTTATGAACGGTGTGGACTACATGAATTACATGTATTCCACCAACGACAACTGGGGCAACACCACTCTGACGGTGAATTTCGATGTCACCACCAGCCCCAATATCGATCAGATTCTGACCCAACTTCGCGAGTCGCAGGCTGCCCCGCAGTTGCCAGCCATGGTGAATACGACCGGCGTCATTGTGCAGAAGTCCCGGGCGGCCGCGATGATGGTCATCTCATTCTATTCCCCCCACGCCACGTACGACCGGAACTTTCTGACCAATTACGCCTACATCAATTACGTGGATGAACTTTCGCGCGTGCCGGGGGTGGGGCGCGTGCAGGTGTTTGGCGGCCCTTACGCGATGCGCATTTGGGTGAAACCGGATCAATTGGCCAAGCTGGGGGTCACGGTGCCGCAGATTGTGGCGGCGGTCGAGGCGCAGAACACCGTCAACCCGGTGGGGCAAATCGGCGGCGAACCAGTGCCCAAGGGGCAGGAATTCACTTACACGGTGCGGGCCCTGGGACGCCTGGTGACGCCGGAGGATTTCGGCGAAATCGTGGTGCGCTCGAATCCGGACGGGTCAACCCTGCGGCTCAAAGATGTGGCGCGCATGGAACTGGGCGCCCAAACCTACAGCTTCGATGCGCGATTCCGGGGCGTACCCGCCGCCGCCATCGGCATCTACCAATTGCCCGGCTCGAATGCGCTCGAGGCGGCTGCGGGCGTGCGTGCCAAGCTGGAGGAACTGGCCCCGCGGCTGCCCAAAGACGTCGAGTACGAAATCGGCGTGGACACCACGAAAGCGGTCACGGCAGGGATTCATGAAATCCTGCTTACGCTGTTTGAGGCCCTGTTGCTGGTCATTCTCGTCGTCTACATCTTCCTCCAGGGCTGGCGTCCCACCCTGATTCCCTTGCTGGCGGTGCCGGTTTCCCTGATTGGGACGTTCGTCGTCTTCCCGCTGCTGGGGTTTTCGATTAACACGCTCTCGTTGTTCGGGCTGGTGCTGGCCATTGGCTTGGTGGTGGACGACGCTATTGTGGTGGTGGAAGCGGTTGAGCACCATATTGAAGAGGGGATGACGCCGCGTGATGCCACTCTGCTGGCGATGCAACAGGTCTCGGGGCCGGTGATCGCTATTGCGTTGGTCCTCGCTGCGGTCTTTGTCCCGACGGCGTTTATTCCGGGAATCACCGGCAGACTCTACCAGCAGTTTGCGGTTACCATCGCTATTTCGGTGATTTTCTCAGCCTTCAACGCGCTCACGTTGAGCCCCGCGCTCTGCGCGCTGATTCTGAAGCCACGCCACCACACCCGCGGTCCGCTCGGCTGGTTTTTCAACGGGTTTAACCGCGTGTTCAGGCGCTCCCGGGAGGGGTACATCAATTTCTCTCGCGTGCTCATCCACAAGTCCGCTTTCAGCCTGCTTTTCCTGGCGCTGGTCGCCGTTCTCGGCGTGGGCATGGGAAAGAAGCTGCCCACTTCCTTCCTTCCTGAAGAAGACCAGGGCTACCTGATGATCACACTGACGTTGCCTAAAGGCGCGTCATTGCAACGCACGTCAGCGGCTGTGCGGAAGGTCGAAGACATCGTCCGGAAAGTACCTGGAGTGCAAAACATTACTTCCATCATGGGGTTCAGCATCCTGAGCGGAACCCAGAGTTCCTATGACGCCATCTTTTTCGTGCGGTTCAAAGACTGGGACGAGCGCCGGTCGCCGGAACAGCAGGCCCAGGCCATACAGATGCGCCTCAATCAGGACCTCTCGCAGGTGAGCGAAGGCATTTGCTTTGCTTTCTCGCCGCCTGCCATCCCGGGCATCGGTGCCGCGGGGGGCGTGAACTTTGTGCTGGAAGACCGGTCGGGGGCGGGCGGGGATTTCTTTGCCGACAACCTGGACCGGTTTGTGGCGGCGGCGCAGCGGCGGCCGGAACTGGCGCGCGTCATCGCCACTTACACCGCCCACGCGCCGCAAGTCTACGTGGATGTGGACCGGGAAAAAGTGCTGCGCCAACAGGTGAACATCGCCGAAGTGTACCAGACGCTCGAGACCTTCATGGGCGGCTACCTGGTGAACTACTTCAACCGCTTCGGCCGCCAATGGCAGGTCTACTTGGAAGCGGAAGGCGACTACCGCATCAATGCCAGTAACATCGGACAGTTCTATGTGACCAATCCCCACGGGGACAGGGTGCCGCTAAGCACCTTGGCCAACCTGCGAAGCATCACCGGTCCCGAGTTCCTGATGCGCTACGACGAATACAACGCGGCGCAGATCAACGCCACCGCCGCTCCGGGGATCAGCTCGGGACAGGCCATGAAAGTCATGGAAGAAGTGTTCGCTCAAACCATGCCGCGCGAGATGGGCTTTGACTACATGGGCATGTCGTTTCAGGAACAGGTAGCCGCAAAGGGGGTTCCGGCAATAGCGGTTTTCGGGCTTTCGCTCCTCTTCGTCTTCCTGATCCTTGCCGCCTTGTACGAAAGCTGGTCCCTGCCTTTCAGCGTCTTGCTGGGCACGCCCATTGCCGTGGCCGGAGCGTTCCTGGCGCTCATGGCGCGGCACTTTGAGAACGATGTCTACACGCAAATCGGCCTGGTGATGCTCATTGGTCTGACCGCCAAGAACGCCATCCTCATTGTGGAGTTTGCCAAGAACGAGCATGAACGCGGAAAGGGCATTGTCCAGGCCGCGCTGGACGGGGCTCAGCTCCGCCTGCGTCCCATCCTGATGACGTCTTTCGCTTTCATCATGGGTTGCGTCCCGCTCTGGACTGCGAAAGGATCCGGGGCCGTTGGGCGCCGCATTCTGGGGACCGTAGTAATCGGTGGCATGTCTGCCGCCTCCTTGATAGCCATTTTCCTGATTCCGGTTACTTTTGCGGTAGTCGAGGGCCTCTCTTCCCGGCTGAGCCGCCACCCCCAACCGCAACCGGCAGCCGCTGACCCAAAGGGGGACCAGCTAGCATGATGCCGGGCCTACTGTCATTCCGAGCGCAGCGAGGAATCTCGCTCTGTGCCCTGTCCAGGTGTCTCCCCACCTTGCTTCCTCTGATCCTCTGGGCGGCTTGCACGGTGGGCCCGAATTACCAGCGTCCCAATACTGATATTCCCGGGGGATATCGGGGAGTGCCGGCCACCGCTCCGGGGGCTGCGTCCTCCGAATCGCTGGGTGATGCCCAGTGGTGGACGGTTTTCCAGGATGAGCAGCTTCAGTCGCTAATTCGGACGGCGCTTAAACAGAACTACGACGTCCGTATCGCCGCCGAGCGCGTGCTGGCGGCGCAAGCGCAACTCCGAATCGCGCGTTCCGATCAGTACCCGTCGGCTGGGGTTGGGGTGGGCGGCACGACCGAACGCGAGCCCACCAGCCCGTTTTCCCCCGCCTATCGCTGGGATTATATGCAGGTGGGGGGGGCCGCATCTTGGGACATTGACTTCTGGGGGAAGTACCGAAGGGCCACCGAGGCTGCTCGCGCCAATCTGGCCCAGACCGAGTGGGGAAAGCGCGCCGTGGTGAGCACCCTCGTGGCGAATGTTGCCGGCGCCTACTTCCGGCTCAGGGCATTTGACCTGCAAATCGATATCACCCAGCGCACCCTCGCCTCCCGGCAGGACTCCTTGCGGCTGACCAAGCTCCTCGCGGATCAAGGGGCTGCTTCGATGGTGGACGTACGCCAGGCGGAGCAGCTTGTCTATGTGGCCTCTGCCACCCTCCCGGATCTGCAACGGCAGATCGAACAGGAGGAAAACTACATCAGATTCCTGCTTGCTCAAAACCCCGGGCCCATCACTCGAGGGCACAGCCTGACCGAACAGGTGCGGCCGCCCGTGGTTCCCGCGGGGCTGCCCTCCCAGTTGCTAGAACGCCGCCCCGACATTCACGAGGCCGAGCAGCAATTGATCGCTGCCAATGCCCAGATCGGTGTGGCGCGGGCCGCCTACTTCCCGTCCATCTCCCTGACCGGAACGGGCGGATTCATGAGCTCTGCTTTGACCGACCTGTTCACGAAGCCTGCAGGTGTTTGGGATGTCGCCGCTTCCGTCACCCAGCCGCTCTTCACCGCTGGTAAGTTGCAGGCCAATGTCCGGCTGGCGGAAGCACAACAGCAACAAGCCTTGCTGGCGTACCAGCAGACGATCCAGAATGCATTTCGGGATGTTTCCGACGCTTTGATTGCCTACCAAAAGACCCGCGAGACGCGGGAACAACAAGAACTCTTGGCCGCCGCCGCGCAGGACTCCGCCCGGCTGGCGCACGTCCGCTACAATGGTGGCTCGACTGCTTACCTTGAAGTCCTGACCAACGAAACCAATTACCTCGCCGCCGAGCTGAGTCTTTCCCAGGCGAGGCTGAATGAGATGCTCTCCCTGGTGCAGGTTTACGGTGCCCTGGGTGGCGGCTGGCAGCAATGAGCGCTGCTCACTTGGCATATACCGCCCCACTCGTAGAATTGCAATCTCTGGCCCTCCCGAAGTCCCGCACGAGGAAGTTTGTGGCGGCATAGCACTCGCTGGGATTGATCGCGAGTAACGCCGTAGAGTTGCTGAACTCCTGTGGCGTCGCCCACTCTGAAATTACTCTAAAGTGGTCGCAGAAGAATCTACTCGCTCGTCGCGCTGCAAGTTACTGCCGGTCAGGAGGTTCAGCCGCTACTAGAGATTCGGCCCGAAAAGTCGGCTTTGCGTCCGGTGAGGTCATAACCCCTTCTGGCTCGCCACGCACCATTCCATCTTGTGTCGCTGGCTGGCGCAGAGCGCAGCTCTGCGCTTCAGCGTGCCGTATTAGCGCTGGTCATGCCCACCCACAAACGGCATTTTGCGCGCGGACTGCAACTCCTGGGCAGCAGCACCTATCGCCGCGCCAAGCTTTTTGAGAGTGATCGGCCGGCATGATTTCAGCCTTGCCTGCGGACCGTAGAGCTGCGCTCTGCGCCAGCCTGCGCTTGAAGCTGAGGCGCGGCTTTTTCGGAATTTGGCGTAGCACCGGTCTCTCGCCATCACCCAATGCCAAGCCGGTCAAGTGACCGACCTGAAGATCGCGACTGGCGGCCATGACTGGTATAATCTGAAGAGGGAGTGGTAACGCCATGGCTACCAAAATTGTGCCCAGTCTTGAAACGGTCGAGGGGTTGATCGTGGAAGTCGAGGAGTGGTATGAGCGGGTCCGCAAGATTCGCCAAAAGATGACCTGCGTGGAGCGCGGAAGCGACCCCTATCAGGACCTCCTCTCCGAACTCTGGGTCGAACTCGACTGGCTGAAGATGAAAGCCCAAGTCGCTGCCGACGCCATCGACGACGAATCCCTGCCTGAAGACGATTAGCCTCGGGCGAAGCATCTCCGCAGTCGTCTTTTGCGCGTGGGGAGGCTATGTATGTAGCGTAGTATCAAGCAGACAAGCCGCGGAGTGTGTCACAATGCCACACTCATGCGCTTTCCAATATGTCCATAGAACTCTTCTAACACCTTGAAAACAAACGGCCAAATTGCGTCGCGGGCGCAGAACACTTTAAAAAAGTGAGAGGCGTGGGAAAAATGGAAATCCCCTCCGCATCAGATCAGAAAGAGTTGAATTCCCGCTTTCAGCGGGAATACGCGCCTCGCGGGCGACTCCCTCATAATAATCAAAGTAGCTCACAGCCACGCTCCTTCAAAATCTTCCCGAGCCCCTACTTTTTCTAACTCTGCCCCCGTCGCCGCAGAGACTTCTTCGTGCAATGAGTTCCCGTGCGAATCCATGGTGACGATTGCCGGGAAATCCTTGGCTTCGAAGACCCACATAGCTTCCGGGATGCCGAGTTCCTCGAGCAAGTAGACGCTTAGGACCTTGGGCAGGCAGCGAGCGTAAAACTGCGCGGCGCCGCCGATGGCGTGGAGATAGACGGCTCCGAATTCTTTGAGACCTGCCAGGGTCTTCTTGCCCATGCCGCCCTTGCCCATCACGGCGCGGATGCCGAAGCGCTTGATGACGTCGGCTTCGTAGGGTTCTTCGCGGATGCTGGTCGTAGGGCCAGCGGCATTGGTGCGCCAGCGAATGCCCTCACCTCGCGGGCCCGAAGTGCCGATGCCAGCAGGCGGGAGCGCGAAGGGCTCCCCTACCTTCATCATGACCGGGCCGCAGTGGTAAAGGATGGCGCCGTTCAGATCGCAGGGGGCGTCGTGGTGCATCAGGTAATGGTGAGCGGCGTCGCGGCCGGTGATCATCGGCCCATTAATCAAGACCACGTCACCGACCTCGAGGGCGCGAACTTTTTCTTCGCTCAGCGGAGTTTCCAGCCGAATTTCTCTGCCTGACACCTGGAACCCGGCGCCCGCCACTAGTCGCTCTACCGGGCGCTTAGGGTCGCGGTAGAGCCACTGCTTGACGGCGCCGGACTCGGTTTCAAGCAGGACGCCGAGCCGCCGGAAGGCCCAGCAATCGTAGGCGACGGAAACGAAAAAGCTCGCGGGCAGCCGGTTGGCGGCGGTGATCTTACACCCGATCAGGGAGACCTTGCCGCCAAAGCCCATCGTGCCCACCCCAATCTTATTGGCCTCGTCCATGATCTCCTGCTCGAGTCTGGCCAGTGTAGGGTCGGGGTTCACGTCGTCGAGCGGGCGGAAGAGTTGCAGCTTCGCCAGGTGGTAGCCCGTCGCGCGGTCACTGCCGATGCAGACGCCGATGGCGCCGGGCGCGCAGCCCTGTCCCTGCGCCTGCCACACGGCGTGCAGGAGGCATTTCCTTACGCCTTCAAGGTCGCGGTCGGCGCGGCCCAAATGTTCGAGTGCGCAGGGCACCGAATACTGGATGTTCATGTTCTCGCAGCCGCCGCCCTTGAGGATCAGGCGCACTTCGATATTCGGCTCTTCCCACTGCTCGAAGTGGACGACAGGAGTGCCGGGACCAAGGTTATTGCCGCTGTTCTTGCCGCTGATCGAGTCCACCGAATTGGGCCGCAGCTTGCCGCGCTTGGTGGCTTCGGCGACGGCCTCCTGGATCTGCTTCTTCATCACAATCTGGTTCACGCCCACGGGAGTTTTGATTTCGAAGGTGAGCATGCCCGTGTCCTGGCAAATGGCGCCTTCATCTTCGTACGCCATGTCAATGTTCTGGCCGATGATGGCCAGCGCCTGGCCCGCCTGCGTTTGCGACTCCTCGGTCTCGAGCGCCTCCCCCATGGCCTGGCGCACGTCCGGGGGCAGGTTAGTGGAAGTCTGAATAATCAGTTCCAGCATGCTTTCTTTGAAGAATTGCATTGGGCCCTCCCTTGCGAATTATAGCGCTGAATGGGGAAACGAGGATTCAGGATTCAGGATTCAGGAGTCAGGAGTCAGAAGTCAGGAGCCAGAAGAGCAAGTGCCACGGGAAAGCGGGCCGAGCCTTCGTAACAACTGACAACTGACAACCGACAAGCCCCAAATCCAAAATCCAAGATCGAAAATCCAAAATCATATGAATGGATGCTTGAGCACGGGCCGGACACGGAGTATGCGGGTAAGGTCTTCCGTGATTATTGCGAATGCCTCCTGGGGAGTATCGGCAAAGCGGATGAGTTTCATTTCTTCTTCCTGAATGGTCCCCGTCTCGAGAAAATAGCCGAAGTCGACGGCGCGCCTCCAGTACTTTGAACCATAGAGCACGATGGTTACGCGATGACCCATCTTGTGTGTTTGCAGGAGGGTGAGCATTTCGAAGAGCTCGTCCATAGTCCCGAAGCCGCCCGGGAAGGCGATGAGGGCCTTGGCGGGCTGGGCGAACCAGAGCTTGCGCATGAAAAAGTATCGGAACAGAAAGCCCAGTTCCGACGAGATGTAAGGGTTGGGGGGTTGTTCGGCGGGAAGCTGGATGTTTAGCCCGATGGACTTGCCGCCGGCCTCGGAAGCGCCGCGGTTGGCGGCTTCCATGATCCCCGGTCCCCCACCTGAACAAACCACGAGAAAGCGGGAATCGTTCTGAAGGGAAAGAGCCCATTTCGTCAGCAGGCGTGAAAGTTCGCGCGCGTCCTCGTAATACTGGGACATGTGCAGGGCCATGCGCGCTTTCTTCAGTTCCGCAGCAGTGGCGTCCGCGCCCCCACCTTTCCCCCTGCTCTCCACTTCCTTCAGTTTCTGAAGCGCCACGTCGCGCGGTTGGATTCGCGCGGAACCGAAAAATACCACGGTATGCTGGATGTTGGCGCGCCGCAGTCTTGCCTGCGGTTCGAGGTATTCGCTGAGGATGCGCAACGTACGGGCATAACTGCTTTCCAGGAATCGGTGGTTCTGGTATGCCACCAAGGGCATCTTCACGGTCTCACGCTTCCCATTCGCCATGCGGTTTTTCTCCCCAAAAGGTCCGGAACATTAGAAAGAATACCAGGTTCCGGAGACGCACAGGCACAATCGTTTCCGCTAATTCACCCATGGGCGTGAGGTCTTGTAGGTAGCTACCCGTTCCGGGAGCCAATCCTTCAACTCGGGCGTCAAGTAAAACCGCGGCAACAGCAGATCCTCGTCAGCTCTTATGACTCCTTCACTGAGAGCAGTTGTTGCCAGAGGAGTCTGCCTATAGATGCGGAGGCCGACGGTAATCTTCAAGGCCTCGAGATTCAGGGAATCGGCGAACGAAAGGCTTTCCTCGACGCTGTCTTTCGTCTCCCCGGGACCTCCCAACAGCAAGAATCCCATCCGCTCTATTCCCGCCTCCGCGAACATCTTTGAGACTGCGCTCACCTCTTTTCTATTGAATCGCTTACGGAGGCGCCGCAGCATTCGGTCAGAGCCGCTCTCGAAACCTAAACTGATCTGGCGGCATCCTGCTCGCCGCATGAGTTCCACAAGCTCCGTATCGATCCACTTTGGGTAAATGATGCACCATAGATTGAGGTCGAGTTCCGCCTGTATCACTTGGCGGCAAAGGTCCTTTGCATAAGTGGGCGGAAGGTTGAACGTGTTATCGACGAAGTTGAAGTTTCGGCATCCCGTCCCCCTCAGTTCCGCCAGCCACTTCACGATTCGGTCGGGCGAACGTCTTCGAACTGATCTCCCCTCGATCGCGCTGGTCGAACAAAAGGCGCAGTCCAAAGGGCAACCTCGTCTGCTCTGCGCCGGCACCCAGAGCTTGCGGTTGTCAGCGCCGGGAGGAATCCAAAGACTGGGCTCTGGGAGAGGCAGATCGTCCAGGTTTCTTTCAAAGCTCCTGCCCTCAGGGGGCTTACCCGGCAGGCAAATCCCGGGAATGTCCGAAACTTGCGCACCCTTGCCTATTCGATCCACCACGACGGGGAAAACAACCTCTCCCTCGCCTTGAATTCCCATGTCTGCGCCCAGATAACGCAGCGCGCTATCGGGGAAGATGCTGTAACCGGCACCGCCAAGGATAATTGGAACATCGGACAAGCTTCGGCAACTCGCTATGATTTCCCTGACCGGAGCAAGCAGGAACTGAGGGCGCGGCAGGTTTTGGTCATCGATGTTCCGTACCGAAATGCCGATGACGTCGGGGCGGAAGTCCTCGAGGGAGTTCCTGATGCCCAACATTGGGTCTCCTTCAAACATCAGGTTCAGCAAGGCCACCTCGTTGCCGGCATTTCGGCTTGCGACCGCCACACAGGCGAGCCCTAGAGGGAGAACAGGCATGTTCATCGTTTCGGTATTGGCGGAGATCAGCAGAACCCTCACGAACTCACCTCGCCCGCCCGTCGTTCCAAGTGTAGTCCAGATTTCCCATTTTGGAATCCCCTCTGGCGGCAAGTGTACACCCCACAGCCTCGAGCATGAAGCCGTGAAGGCGTTTAATCAGCTCGCAAATCGGCACAAAATCGTGAGGCCCCGGACGGGCCCCTGGCCATTGAAGCGACCAGCCGAATTCCCTGTCATGCTGATCCCGCCCTGCGGGAGAAGCATCTCCGCAGTTCGTGGTAGGCCGTTGAGCCAAAAAACAACTGCAGAGATCCTTCGCCCCGACAAGTCGGGGCTCAGGATTACAGACGACTTCAGGTTACTGATTTGGGCTAAAGGTGGGATGCGGTCGGCTGATCCCCGACATGCCAAACTACGGCGTGCGATTACTTCTTTTCAAGTGCGGGTAAGAGCCACTGTGCAACGTAGGTTTCGTATTCTTTTCGAACCTCGTCCGTGATTGGGACTGTGGCGAGCGGGCCATTCTCCGAGGCTTGAAAGTAAAGGTCCCCAGTCTTGCCGAAGGGTCCGGGGTCAGTCTTTGAAAATTTTTCCACATCCTCGTCGCCAAATTCGTAAATTTGCTTGGGGGTGTAATCCTTCAATTGGCCCGCAGTGAGCTTGTCAACGCTGCGGACGTAGAGCCTGAATTTCCCAAAGATGCTGTCTTTACTATATTCAGCTTTGAAAATGTGCTGGAGTTCGTGATCGGCATTCTTTGGATCTTTGTAAACGTCGCCGACGAGGTAAAACTCCGACAGCTTCCCGCCGTAAGAACTGTCGAGAAGCTGGAAAAGGCGCAAGGTCAAGTCGTCCGGACTGACCGTTGGGGTCTTTTCTTTGGCAAAATGGAGGCCCGGAAGGCCCCCGGTCGATAGAAGAGCGCAGAATGCGGCAATCAAAGAGAACGAAGGGCGGCCCGTTCGCATGTTCCCTCCCGTACTACTGCTCCAGCATCCCAAGAACGCGGAGCTGAGTCTCACAAGGTCATATTCGGACTATTGCAGTGGGAATACTACTCCGCTCTTTACACGAACACAATAGCTCCCAAATGATTCAATGGCTCAATGAATCAATGGCTCAATGCTCTACTGCCCCCGGCCCCATCACGAAGCTACCGCGCTTGTCGGCCTAAGGGTAGAGCAGGTATTTCGAGCGAAGAGTTCGGAATTGTTCCAGCGCGTCTTGCCACTCGAAAACGATGCGGCGCGGGTCCTTCCCTGCCTCAATGGCCTGCAGGACCCAGCGAGCGCCGATCAGAGGGAGGGTTTTGTCAAGCTGGAAAACGTCCGGATACAACTTCCACAGGGCCGCTGCGAGTTCGACCCCGAGTTCAGCAGGATCAAGAGCCTGGCGGTCAATCAAAACGATCTGGACGCCGTGACAGAGGCGGTCGGCAAAGGAATTTGTCAAGGGTTTGAAATCCACGGGCACGAAGCGCACTCCCTGGACATCCCGCGCGTTCAAGTACGCAGAGAGACTTCGAGAGTCCATCCATGGAGCGCCGAGCAATTCGAACGGGGTATCAGTACCGCGGCCCACGCTGACGTTCGCCCCTTCCACCATGGCGACGCCCGGATAAAGAACTTCCTCCGTGGGATTGTGAAGGTTGGGCGAAGGGTTCACCCAAGCGAGACCCGTCTCGTCGTACCAGTCCGTACGCTGCCAGTCCCGCATCTTGATGACGTGCAGCTTGGCGCCGAGGTGGTTTTCGATGTTAAACATCTCTGCCAGCTCTCCCACCGTCATGCCGTGGCGAATGGGCAAGGGATAGTAAGCCACGAAGCTGCGCAAGTCGGGCTCGAGAACAGGTCCTTCCACTTCCTCCCCGTTGATGGGATTGGGCCGGTCCAACACGTAAAACTCGATTCCCTTCCGGGCGGCAGCCTCCAGGCAATAACCGAGGGTGGTGATGTAAGTGTAAAACCGGACTCCGGCATCCTGGATGTCAAACACCAAGGCATTCAGCCCTTCCAGCATGCGGTCCGTCGGCCGTTCTGTGTCTCCATAAAGGCTGTACAGCGGCAAGCCGATGGCTGCGTCTGTGCTCGAGGGGACTCGGCTATCCGCCTGGCCCTCAATCCCATGCTCGGGACTGAACACGGCAAGGAGTTTCACCCCCGGCGCATGCTCGAGCAGATCGACGGTTCGCCGCCCGGCTGCGTCCACGCCTGTCAAATTGGTGATCAAACCCACCCGCCGCCCTCCCAAGGGAGCAAAGTGTTCGGCTTCCAGGACGTCGACGCCCGTCTGCACCTTGCCATTTCTAAGGCCTTGCATCCGATAGCTTTTCATCAATTCGAAATAACCTGTGAGCGAGCGGCGGGTGGCCAGCACCTGCTGAGCGGAAACAGGTCCCAGCGCAGCGGCCACCAGCGTGGCAATCTTCGTACGCATCGGGCCGACATCACCTTTTCCGTCAGGGTGCACGCGATTGGTCAGAATGATGATGTAGGTTTTGGTGACCGGGTCGATCCAGATACCTGTCCCGGTGAAACCGGTGTGCCCAAAAGATCCGACCTCGAACAGTTCACCCCGGTTCGAAGCAAGAGGTGAATCCAGGTCCCAACCGAGCCCGCGCAACACCATCCTGTCAGGAGGATTCTGGGGCGAGGTCATCTTCTCCACCGTCAACGGGCTCAGGATGCGGACGCCGTTGTAACTGCCCCCATTCAGAAGCATCTGCGCGAAGATCGTGAGATCATCCGCCGTCGAGAAAAGTCCCGCATGACCCGCCACGCCCCCCATATTGTACGAAGTGGGATCATGGACTTCCCCCCACAGCATTTTCCCCCTGTCACCGTACTGGTATTGAGTGGGCGCAATGCGGCGGCGCAAGGTAGCGGGAGGCTTGAAGCGTGTTTCCTTCATACCCAGCGGCTTAAAGATGTGTTCAGAGCAATAGACGTCCAGAGGCTCACCGGAGACGCGGCGCACCAACTCGCCCAGCGTCTCAAAGTTAATATCGCTGTAAATGAAGCGGGTGCCGGGCGGGTCCATCAGCTTCTCACCCACGATCATCTTCATGGCAGTCTCATAGCCCGACCAATCCGGCTTTAGATCGAGGTCAGGAGGCAGCCCTGAATAATGGGTCATGAGCTCCCGCACGCTGATGTCTTCTTTCCCATTGGCCTTGAACTCCGGCCAATAGTCGGCAACGGGCGCACTCAAGACTATCTTCCCCTGCTCCACAAGCTGCATGATGGCCGTGGTGGTGGCCACCACCTTGGTCAGCGAGGCCAAGTCGAAGATCGTGTGGACCGTCATCGGCAACTCTTCCGGGACCAAGGCGCGATGCCCGAAGGCCTTGCGGTAGATGACCCTTCCTTCATGCCCGATGACCACTACGGCGCCAGGACATTTGCCGGTACGAATTGCTTCCTCAGCCACAGAAGCGATTGCTGCCAGCTTCTCTGCGGTTAAACCCACCTCCGGCCTTGCCGTCACTTGGACAGGAAAAGCTCGAGCGCCGAACGTTGCAGCGAGCACACCGGCCGCCAGGAAAAGGCTCATTATCCGCAAACTCCTCACCGTCTCTCACCTCCTGCGCAGGGTTCCGTCAAAGTCGGAGTAGCCGCGGTGCCAACCGAACCTTCCCCGAGCCGGGAGCACTGACCTGCGGCTCCGCCGCCTGCTGTGCGGAAAGGCTTGGCCTTTCCGTGGGGCTTGTCCCTTGACCAGCCTCCTCGCTTCGGCTGGAAGGCTGAGCCTTCCAGCCGAAGCGAGGGGGGAGGAATGGGGCGGATATGGCCGGAAAGCCACAGGCTTTCCGCACAGCAGGCGGCGGAGCCGCGTCAAGCAGCTAAATGGTTTACCGACTCGGATCGTACTAATCTGCACGCGGACGTCGACGCAGCCCTACCTCCTGTGCACAACCCTCCCATTCAAGAGACTTCTGCTATATACTCGGCGCTTCTTTCTGTCAACAAGCAGTTGGAAGAAGCGGTTGGAAGAATCCTCGAGGGTCTGGCTATCTATGAAGATCACCCTGGTCGACTGGTTAGTCGTGGCCGCCTATTTCGCGGTCAATTTGCTGATTGGGCTCTACTACCGCAAGAAGGCGAGCGCCAGCACGGGCGACTTTTTTGTTTCCGGCCGGGAGGTCACCTGGTGGCTGGCGGGTACGTCCATGGTGGCCACGACCTTTGCCGCCGACACTCCGCTGGCGGTCACAGGCCTGGTGGCGCGACAAGGAATCGCCGGCAACTGGCTCTGGTGGAGCTTGCTCCTCAGCGGCATGATGACCGTCTTCTTCTATGCCCGCTTGTGGCGGCGCGCGGAAGTCATTACCGATGCGGAGCTCGTCGAGTTGCGTTACGCCGGCAAGCCTGCCGCTTTTCTGCGTGGCTTCCGGGCATTGTATTTCGGCATCCTCATGAACTGCCTGATCGTCGGCTGGGTCAACCTCGCCATGGAGAAGATCCTCCAGACCGCTCTGGGCGTCTCCAAGGGAGTAGCGCTGGTCATCATCTTTGCGATGGTTGCCTTCACCGGCTTCTACACTTCGATATCGGGGCTGTGGGGCGTGCTTTGGACGGATGTTATTCAGTTTGCTCTCAAGATGACGATGGTGATTGTGCTGGCCTATTACGGCGTCCGGGCCGTGGGGGGGATGGCGTTGTTGAAGACGAAACTGGCCGCCCTTGACGCTGCCCGCGGTGCGGCCACGGGCGGCTCGGGTTCCATCCTTTCCTTCATCCCCGATTTGCATTCGCCCTGGATGCCTCTGATGGCGTTCTGCGTTTACCTGGGAGTGAATTGGTGGGCCAACTGGTATCCGGGCGCGGAGCCGGGCGGTGGCGGCTACGTAGCCCAGCGCATCTTTTCCGCCAAGAATGAAAAGCACTCCCTATGGGCCACCCTGTGGTTCAACATCGCGCACTACGCGTTGCGTCCGTGGCCCTGGGTCCTGACCGCCCTGGCCTCCGTAGTTCTATACCCCAAGCTCAAAGACCCCGAGGTCGGCTACATCAAAGTTTGGGTGGATTATCTGCCGGGAGCGTTCCGCGGCTTCATGCTGGCCGCCTTCGCGGCTGCCTACATGTCCACGATCGCTACCCAGCTCAATTGGGGTTCCTCTTACATTGTTAACGACTTCTACCGGCGCTTCCTGGCCCGAGCAAGAGACGAGCACCACTACGTGCTTGCTGCCAAATTCTTGACTGCCTTTCTGGCAATCCTGGGGGCTGCCGTTTCGCTGGTGATGACCAGCGTTTCCGGAGCCTGGCAACTCTTGCTCGGCATCGGTGCAGGGACAGGAGCAGTTTACCTGCTGCGCTGGTACTGGTGGCGCATTAACGCCTGGTCAGAAGTCTCCGCCATGGTTGCCGCCGCGTTTACAACCGCACTCCTTCGCACCGTCATTCACATTCAAGGTACGGAGGCAATTGTCTTTGCGAAGTCTATCCTCCTCACGGTGGCGGTGACCAGCGTCGTGTGGCTTGCGGTTACTTATCTCACAGCACCGGAACCGGAATCCAAACTTCTTGAGTTCTACCGGCGAGTCAGGCCTGGAGTGACCGGCTGGAAGCAAGTTGCCGCCCTGGCCCCCGAAGTCCCCGCCAGCCGCGATGGCTGGTACAACCTGATGGAATGGCTGCTCGGATGCCTCATGGTATACATGGCGCTGTTTGGGATTGGTAAGCTGCTGCTGGGCTCGACAGGTTTGGGGATTCTCTTTCTGGCCGTCGCGGCAGCCGCCGGTTACGCCATCTACTGGGACTTCTCAAAGCGCGGCTGGGAAACGCTTTCTGGAAGGGAGAAGCAGTGACAAGTGACGAGTGACAAGTGACGAGCCGGAAATGCGGTGACGAGTGACAAGTGACTCGTCACTTGTCGCCGTAGTTTTTGCTCGTCACTCGTCACTTGTCACTGCTCCAAGATGCGTATCACAGAACGGGAGAACCCGGCCTCCGTTGGGTTAGATACAAAACCCACCGCAGCGATCCTTCGCATCATCAACCGAGAGGATCAGCGCGTCGCTCCTGCCGTGGCGAAGACCATACCGAAGATAGCGCGCGCAGTGGACATGGCCGTTCGAGCCCTCCGCCACGGCGGGCGAATGATTTACCTGGGCGCCGGAACCAGTGGGAGGCTGGGGGTGCTGGACGCTGCCGAGTGCCTCCCGACCTTCGGGAGCGACCGCGTGCTGGCGGTGATCGCGGGTGGCCGTGGGGCCATGTTTCAATCCGAGGAAGAGACGGAGGACAATCCCCTCCAGGCCGAGCGCGACCTGCGCCGTGTCAAGCTCAGCGGTAAGGACGTTCTGGTGGGAATCTCTGCCAGCGGGGACACGCCTTACGTGCTCGGCGGGATGCGCTATGCACGGCGACGCGGCGCGAAGACGGTGGGCTTGACGGCCAATCCTGCGGCCCCCATGAAGCCGCTTGCGGACGTCTTCATCGCTCCTGTTGTCGGACCGGAGATTATTGCCGGCTCCAGCAGAATGAAGGCTGGGACGGCCCAAAAACTCGTGCTCAATATGCTTTCCACAGCCACCATGGTGCGCTTGGGGCGAGCGTTCTCCCATTGGATGATCAATGTTCAGTCAAGCAATCGAAAGTTGCGCGAGCGCGGCCAAAGAATTTTGAGCAGCGCCACGGGCGCAAGCCCTACCCGCGCCGCTCAAACGTTGAAGGCAGCCGGGGGAAATTTGCCGGTGGCACTCCTGATGCTCCACAAGGGAATCAAACGAGACGAAGCCCTACAGCTTCTGACGAGAGGAGAGGACATCGCTGCAGCTCTCCGCGCGTCCATGGGCGAGCGTCTCTGAAAGAGATTGGACTCATGACGAAAGTTAATCGACGCAACGCCATTCAAGGAGGGCTGGCGGCGCTAGTTGCAGGACGCCTGGCGCGCACCACCAGCCAGGCAACTACAGGCGTTCGCAGACCTGTATCCAACAAACCTGCCGGGATAAAACTGGCTCTCATACAAGAGCCGCATCAGAACTCGAGATTCAAACTTGCCTGCCAGATGGGTGTTAATCACGCTATCGTAGGTGTCGCGGGCGAGTTGAGCAAAGTCCGACGAGAGCAATATCTGGACACACTGGCAAGAATCCAGGCGGATTTCACCGTGGCGGGCTTGACCATTGCGGGCGTGGAGAGCCACCCCGTGCCTGCGGAGAAGATCAAGCTTGGACTGCCCGGGCGTGATGAGGAAATTCAGGACTACTGCGCAGCCCTCGAGGCTCTCGGAAAGCTCGGCATCCCGATGGTCTGCTACAACTTCATGGCGGGCCTGGGATGGTATCGCACCAACGTCGCCGTCCCCGCGCGGGGTGGGGCGCTGACCAGTGAATTCGACCTGCGGGATGCCGAGAAGCAGGGGCTGACCAAGTGGGGGGTGGTCAGCGAGGAGAAGATCTGGCAGAACATCGAGTACTTTCTGAAAGCGGTAATTCCGGTGGCGGAGAGGGCCAAGGTGAACATGGCGCTGCATCCGGATGATCCTCCTGTTTCCCCGCTACGTGGAATTGGGCGAATCCTGACCAGTGCGGCGAACTACCGCCGGGTGCTCAACCTCGTCCCCAGCCCCGTCAACGGCATCACCTTCTGCCAAGCCAACTTCAAGCTGATGGGGGAGGACATCGAAGCCTTGGCGCGCGAGTGGTGCGCCCAGAACAAGATCTTCTTCGTCCACTTTCGCGATGTGGATGGGACTCGCGAACATTTCGTCGAGACCTTCCACGACAACGGGCCGACGGACATGGCGCGGATGCTCAAGGCCTATTATGAGAGCGGGTTCAACGGCCCTATGCGCCCCGATCATGCTCCCACTATGGAAGGCGAGTCCAATGAACACCCCGGGTACGCAATCATGGGCAAGGTGCTGGCCCTCGGCTACATGAAGGGCATCATGGACGGACTTCAAATTCCATTCGCGTAAGGTCGAGACTTACTTCTAACACGCTTGTTTTCAATAACATTCCCGCTTTCAACGCGTAACTACCTTTGTTTTCTACGACATTCCCGCTTAGTCGCGGGCTGGGGAAGACCGACCCTTTGTTTTCAATAACATTCCCGCGTCGTTCGTTTATTTTTGAAGAATCATTTTTCTCTTTCGCTTCCGAGAACGGACTTGCTGTCCACCTGAGAAAAGGAAGCCTTCCGGGCTTTTGGCCCCGCTTGGGACACTCTGGAGAGTGGACTGGGGGATCAGGCTGCCAGTGCGGCATAGCGTTCCCAGGAGGCCATGACCGACTGCATGGCTTCCACTTACTATGCTAGCCTACCTTGTTCCGCTTGTCAAGAGACAGCGTGTCCGAGTAGTGGTGTCATTTGGGCGAAGTTGATTTTTCGTGCGGGCCTGTGACGCCAGTCACTGGTGCGTCCACGTCCAGCGTGTAGGCTCCCGAGGGCGTGCCGAGCGACGCCCCGGAGAGCCCAAGTCACATGCCCGTGCCGCTCAAGCTAACGGTCTGCGGGCTGCCGGGATCGCTGTCGCTGATGACAAGGGTGGCGGAGCGCGCTCCCGCCGCGGCGGGCCTGAACGCCAGGTTGATCGTGCAACTCCCCTCGCCGGCTACTGTACTGCCCACCGCACAGGTTGAGCTGGATTGAATTGCGAAGTCTCCCGCATCCGTGCCCCTGAGGGTGAGACTCTCAATGCGCAGCGGCGTGTTGCCCAGGTTGGTCAGCGTGACGCTCTTTGGGGCGCTGGTGGTGTGCACGCGCTGTGGGCCGAAGCCGAGGGACGTCGCGGAGAGCCGCACCGCCGTCCCCGTGCCCCTCAAGTTGACGGTCTGCGGGCTGCTGGGATCGCTGTCAGCGATGACAGTGGTAGCGGACCGTACTCCGGCCGCGGTGGGCTTGAACGCCAGGTTGATCGTGCAGCTCGCTAGCCCGGCTACGCTACCGCCCGCCACACACGAGCTTGATTCAATCGCGAAGTCTCCAGCCTTCGTGCCCATGGGAGTGAGGGGCGCAAAGCTCACCACGCTGAGGCTCGAAATGCTCAGCGGGGTGCTGCCCAGGTTCGTCAGCGTGACAGTCTTTAGAGAGCTGCTTCCCACGAGCTGTGCGCCGAAGCTGAGCGACGCCGCCGAGAGGCTCACCGCCGTCCCCATACCGGTCAGGCTGACCGTCTGCGGGCTGTTTGCAGCGTTGTCGCTGATCGAGAGCGTCGCCGCGCGGCTGCCCGTCGCCGAAGGCGTGAAGGTTACACTCACCGCGCAGGTGCCATCGGGGATCACCGTGGCTCCGGAGCAGGTGTCGGCGCTCTTCGCAAAGTCGCTGGCATTCGTACCCCCAATCGTCACCGTCGATGTCGTAAGGTTAACCGTGCCGGTGTTGGTGACGGTCTCCGTCTGGGTTGCGCTCGTCGTGCTCAGGGGCTGGTTGCCGAAACTTAAACCCGGGGCGGACAAGCTCACCAGGGGCGGGTTGTTGATTGTGAAGGTCAGCCCGCCCGACGTGCCCCCGCCCGGCGACGGGTTCACCACCGTAACCGAAGCCGTGCCTGCCGTGGTGATGTCGCTGGCCAAAATGGCCGCCGTGACCTGCGTGGCGCTAACGAAAGTGGTAGCGCGTGCGCTTCCGTTCCACTGCACCGCTGAACTCGAGACGAAGTTAGTCCCTGTAACCGTCAGTGTGAACGCCGCTCCGCTTGCCGTAGCGCTGGAGGGTGAAAGCGAGCCGGCTGTAGGCGCCGGGTTGTTGATGGTAAAGGTAAGGGAGTTCGACGCGCCCCCGCTAGGCGAGGGGTTGACTACCGTGACTGAGGCCGTGCCTGCCGTGGCAGGTAGTGTGATATTGTTGCGTTGCTCGCTCGCAGGTTTCTCTTGCATCCCTCGGATGCCGTGCTAGACTTTGTGCATGGCCGACCCGATCAAAACCGCAAAGCGGATGTTTGACGAGTTCCTGTCTAGGGCCGACCCCGCCAGTATGCCAGACTACGACCCTAACGCCAAAGACGCTCAGGCTCAGGCCGCAGGGCGCAAGGGAGGCTTAAAGGGCGGTCCCTCCAGGAGTAGAATCCTCTCCTCAAAAGGGCGATCACAAATTGCTAGAAAGGCTGCAATGGCGCGTTGGAAAGCAAAAGCTGAACAGGGTGGGTAGATATAGGTAAAAGGTGTTTTTTCGGGCCTAAGTGCCAAACCTTGTCCTTCTTTTTGAAGTAACGCCTAACCTGCGTCACTCTTCCCTCGGTGCTGATTCGTGCGGCAAATGATTTCGCTCGTGTGGAAAGTTCTCTTTCCATGTCCAACTTGGCTGACACTATTCTCGGCAGCCATTTATCCGGTCCCTCGTGATTATTGGTCACAATGAATATTGCCACCCGCGCTTTTCTGATTTCCGGAGCATAAGTGAATTCCATGTCTTGATCGGCAGTGATCAAAACCATTTTGTTACGCTTAATCCCGCAATAGGAAATTATCTCAGGGTCATCTGTGGAGCTTCTTGGTCCGTAAACATCTCGATGGGAAACGAGCTTAAATCCGGCTAAACGGAGGCCCAGCACCATTGTTCTCGCCTCCATGTTGCGGTCCAGAAAGTAGGAAGGTGCCCTACGCTGTTGCGAATTCTTGAATGGCTTCTTCGATCTCAATTGGCTCCAAGCCGTAGTCGCTCGCCAGTTCTGGAATGCTCTCCCCAGATTGTCTCCTGTCTAGCAGCATTTCAGCCATAATACCTGTGCCTCTAACCACTGGCTTTCCAGACGACAGCCGTATATTGATGACCAGGCGTTTGCTGTAAATCGGATAGACTTGAATCGGCATTCCAAGATTGTCCCAGTCAATTCGCTCTAAGTACTTTTCCAGAATCTCTTTCATGGCGATCTGTCCCTGTTTCGTTGCGTTGATTATTCTGCCGAGATGCTCAACAAACATCCCCTTGCCGAACGTCCTAAAATCGCTACTAAGGAGGGGGTGCAAACTCGGAGCCATCGTTCCTCGAACATAATCAATGGCCCAGCGCACGTTTCGTAAGGGGATGTTGCGTTCCCTGGTAGAGCGTAGAATATGAGCTTCGGCCAGATTATAGAAGGACAGAAGCTTGTGGTGCTTGTCGGCAAGCTCGATTATGGGCTGATAGACACGTTCAATGCCGCGACGGGTGCGGTAGTGCTGCCCTCGCGTCCATGCCTGCAAAGTCGTCCTGGGAATCCTTAGATACCTCGCCGCTTCCTCAATGCTGTACCGAGGGTATTCCCGCATATCGCCATTGAACCGGACGATTTTTTTCCTGGGCATTTCGAGACAACTTTCCGCTAGCATTTTGACCTCGCCTTGGGTTAGAATTATTCCCAGGCGGGCCAATGCGGTGTTACAGCACCGCGCTGCCACCAAGAGGTGGGCGACAAATCGCCCCAAGGATTCACTACCACCAACGATCAGCGACCAAGCTTCTTACACCAACAGCACCGGGCGTGCAAGGCCCGAGTGTCACCAACGACCTCCGCATTATACAGGAGGTCAACAAATTTTTCTCTTGACATGCTTGACAGATATGATATACTTGCGTTGTTAGGGAGAGGAAATCCAATGAACTGCCCAACCTGCAACGCACCAGCTAAGAAGTTCGGGACGCACCGAAACGGCCTGCAAAGATACCGTTGTAGCCTATGCAAAAAGACGTTCACGGAGCCACACACAAGACCGCTCGGCGATATGATCTTGGCCGAACAAAAAGCCATGAACGTTTTACAGCACTTGGTGGAGGGTTGCTCGGTCCGAACCACTTCCCGCATAACGGGAGTTCATCCGCGAACAATCCTCAATCTCCTGAGTCTTGCGGGCGAAAGATGCGAGAAGTTAATGAACGAGCGAATCCACGGTCTGCGAGTCAAAGACGTGCAATGTGATGAATTGTGGGGATACGTCGGGATGAAGGAAAAGACGAAAGCCAAAAAGGTCAGAGATGAAATCACGGTCGGCGATGCCTACACGTTTGTTGGCATCGAGCGACACAGCAAGCTGGTGCTCGCTTGGCACCTGGGGAGACGTACCGAACGGGATACGATAGCCTTTACAGAAAAGCTGGCTGCGGCCACCGAGGGCAGTTTCCAGATCACTACGGATGGATTCGCGCCTTACAGGGATGCCGTTATTCTGAGCCTGGGAGCGCAAGGCATAGACTTCGCGCAGTTGGTCAAACTGTATTCCGCGAATCCTGAGAGTGAAACCCGGTACTCTCCAGCCGAGTGTACCGGGTGCAAAAGGGTTCCTATCTTCGGCAACCCCGACATGAGCAAGGTTAGCACGTCGCATGTCGAGAGACAGAATTTGACCATGAGAATGCAAATGCGGAGACTAACCCGATTGACCAACGCTTTTTCAAAAAAATGGGAGAAACTCTATGCGATGCTTGCGCTATACTTTGCATGGTACAATTTCGTTCGCGTCCACCAGACGTTGCGGGTGACACCTGCAATGGAGGCCGGGATTACGGATCACGTCTGGACAATCGGCGAATTGCTTGGTAAAGTCAGAGCCTAATATGGCAAGAGAAGGTTCAGTCAAATATCTAAATACGGCGAAGAGTGGCAAGAATGATGAATTCTACACAATACTTTCCGACATCGAAAGAGAGGCTAGGCACTACCAAAAACATTTCAAGGGAAGGGTAGTGCTTTGCAATTGCGATGACCCGCGTGTCAGCAATTTCTTTAAGTACTTCGTCAACAACTTTGAAAAGCTGGGGCTGAAGAAGCTGATCACGACCTGCTACAAGAACCAGGAGGCCGACTTGTTCAGCAGGCACGACTCGGAACGTGGCATCTACTTGGAGTACTCCGGCGAGCAGAAGAAGCAGCGCCTTCCCGACCCCACAAAGATCAAGCCGCGCAAACTTAAAGGCGACGGCGACTTCCGTAGCGAGGAGTGCATCAAGCTGCTCAAGGAAACAGATATAGTCGTCACCAATCCTCCATTTTCGTTGTTCAGAGAGTATGTCGCGCAGCTTGTGGAATACGGTAAAAAGTTTTTGATTATTGGGAGTTGGCACGCAATCACGTACAAAGAGATTTTCAAGTTGATAAAGGACGATAAGCTATGGATCGGCGTGAATAGCAATCGGAATTTTTTAGGATTCATTGTGCCAAAGCATTACCCGTTGCATGGAACCGAAGCCCGCGTCGATGAGAACGGAAACAGGATTGTCTCCACAAACACCACCTGCTGGTTTACAAATATTGATTTAAAAAAGCGGCACGAGGATCTAATCCTCTACAAAGCGTACAATCCGCACGAATTTCCAGCATACGACAATTACGATGCAATAGAGGTTTCAAAAACCGTAGACATTCCTATCGATTACGAGCGTGTGATGGGCGTGCCTGTGACGTTTCTTAAATACTACAATCCGGCGCAGTTCGAAATCGTTGGTTCCGATTATGATGTGAAACAGGGGCTATTGCCTGAACTTATAAAGCAAGATTGGACGGGCAAGATTGACCGGGCCTACCTCAAGGGCAAGCGACTGTTTGCGCGAATTCTCATCCGCAAGAGAACGAATAGATGAACATCGACCTCCAAGAAATCACAATCAAGAGACTAACTGACGGCTTCGAGGATAGCGACGAGGCCGGAGTCGTCGCGTACGGTGGCAAGCTCGACATTCGGCCGCCGTATCAAAGAGAGTTCATCTACAAGGACAAGCAGCGAGATGCGGTGATCGACAGCGTTCGCAAGGACTTTCCGCTGAACGTGATGTACTGGGCGGTGCGCAATGACGGCCATTACGAAGTGATTGATGGACAGCAGCGCACGCTTTCAGTTTGTCAGTACGTCAACGGCGACTTCTCCATCAACGGCCTGGCGTTCCACAACCTGCAAAACAATCAGCAACAACAGATTCTTGATTACAAACTGATGGTTTATTTCTGCTCCGGGACTGACAGCGAAAAGTTGGATTGGTTCAGAACCATCAACATCGCTGGCGAGGAACACACCGATCAGGAATTGCGTAACGCCGTCTACGCAGGGCCGTGGACTGCGGACGCCAAACGGTATCTCAGCAAGACGGGTTGCGCGGCTTATAAGCTGGCGAGCGATTATCTGCGCGGCAACCCGATCCGGCAGGAATATCTGGAAACGGCGATTGCGTGGCGCTCGGATCGAGAGATCGAACAGTACATGTCGAAGCATCAGCACGACAAGAACGCGACACCGCTGTGGCAGTACTTTCAGAAGGTGATCGGGTGGGTGAAGGCGACGTTTCCGGAGTATCGGCGAGAGATGAAGGGGGTGGATTGGGGACCTCTCTACAATCAGTTCAAGGACAAGGAGTTTGATACGGATAAGCTGGAGCAGCAGGTGGCAAAGTTGATGCAGGACGACGACGTGGAGAGGAAATCGGGAATCTATCCGTATGTGCTGGATGGGGATGAAAGACACCTGAACATCCGCGCATTCTCCGACAACATGAAGAGAGAAGCGTACGAGAGGCAAAAGGGAGTCTGCGTGAAGTGCAAAAATAAATTTCAGTTGGGCGACATGGAAGGCGACCACGTCAAGCCCTGGCACGAGGGCGGCAAGACGGACGCGAAGAACTGCCAGATGCTGTGCAAAGACGACAACCGAAGAAAATCAGCAACATAGATTTATCCCACTACCCCTTGTGGTTCGCAATTGACAAGGGTCTAGGCATTGTGCCACACTTAAAAGCGAATGGGGGGAATCGGTCTTCACACCGATAACCCCCCGTAACACAGTGCCGCTTGTCAGGCGGCGAGTATTAGTAACCCTAGGTAGAAGCTTACCGAAACTGTACTCCCCCTGTCAATCGAAAAAAGCACGTGCGGCGCTGAGGAAGGAGTGTGCCTATATTGGGCACAGCAAAATCCATGGCTTCACCAACACTTTCGTCTATGATCACCTTGAAGGCAGAGGACATCGACAAGGAAGTTGCAAAAAACTCAGCAGGTGTCTATGCTCTCGACGCAACTACTACTCCAGGCTTTACCTTCTCCTACGTTGGGCGGTCTGAGAGTGACGTGGCGGGGCGCTTGAAAACGTATGTGGGAAGTAAATACAGGTTTTTCAAGTTCGCCTACTGCTCGTCCGCTAAGTCCGCGTTTGAGGCTGAGTGCGAACTCTATCACGACCACCAGCCACCCGATAATATTTACCACCCAGCGAGGCCAGAAGGTTCGAACTGGAAGTGCCCTCGTTGTAAAGCGTTTGACTAGTTGTCGGCGGATTTGCGCCTGAGAACGTCACGGAGCGCACAGAGGTATCCATAGTGCCAATAGACCCTCTCCGGGGTTCCCGCGTCGAGGTGTCGCTGCTCCTCGCAACATTCCGGGGCATTTTCTTTCAGCCAATCGCGCAAACCTTCGGCCATCTCTCGGATTGAGAGCCTGCGTCGGAGAGGCTCGATTTGATTTTGTCGGTCCATTTTGTCAGCAACGCAACAATATCACACTACCCCGTGGCAATATCGCTTGCCAAAATCGCCGCGGTTAGCTGCGTCGCGCTGACGAACGTGGTGCTGCGCCCGCTACCGTTCCATTGCACGGTCGAGCCGTTGACAAAGTTCGTGCCCGTCACGGTCAGAGCAAACGCCGCCGCGCCCGCTGTGGCGCTAGAGGGCGAGAGCGAGGCTATTGCAGGCGCCGGGTTTACAGTCAGCGTCGCCGTCGTTGAAACTCCGTTGTAGTGCGCTGTGATGGTTCCAGATGTTTGAGCCGTGACGGCAGATGCGCTCGTGTTAAAGGTCCCCGAGGCGAGGCCGGCAGTCACTTCCATCGTTGACGGAACCTGAACTACGGCGCTCGAACTGGAAAGGCTGACGGTAGCTCCACCCGTCGGAGCCGAACTACTGAGGGTGACCGTTCCTGTCGCTGTGCCGGGACCGGTGAGTATCGTGGGATTTAGGGACAGGGATTCTACGACGAGAGGCGCAGGGTTCACAACGAATGTTACCGGGACCATCACAGGAGAATTTGACGCACCGGTCGCCGTAATTGTGATTGTGTCGTTGTATGTCCCAGGATTTAAGCCCGTGGGATTGGCGTTGACATTGATAGTGGACGGGGCAGTTCCAGAGGTCTGGCTAAGCCCCAGCCACGGCTGGGTTGCCGATGCTGACCAGACCTCTGTACCACCGCCGGAATTAGAAATGGTCAACGACACTGGCGAAGAGTTTCCTGCCCCTTGGGTGAGAGTGAACGTCAAGTTGGCAGGCGTCGCTTGCAGGATCGGTGGGAGGTTCTGTAAAAGAACGGTCACACTGCCTTGGTAGTTCGGGACTAAAATGTCGGGCGCACCATCGCCGTTTAGGTCAGCGATGGTTGCAGGTGCCTCAAGTGAGGTTCCGAGTTCAAAAGGCGTTGACGAGAAAGTGCCGTCGCCATTTCCTAAGAAGACCTCGTTGCCCCCACCAGAGGATTCCCTGAACACGACAAGATCCAACTTTCCGTCTCCATTAATGTCATCAGTAGCGACAAAGTAGTAATTTGTCCCAGGCGCAATTGTGGTTCCGGCTCGAAAAGTGCCGTCCCCGTTGTTGAGCAGAATCGAAATCCCCCCGCCGAGGCCAGAATTACCGATCGCCAAATCAGGGTATCCATCACCATTGAAATCCGCGGCACAGATTTGAATCGCATATCCAGGGGTTGAGTATTCCTGTTGAGGCTGGAAAGTCCCATCGCCGTTCCCTAGGAGAATCGACACTTTTTGATTTTGCGAATCGGCCAGGGCAATGTCCAGCTTCCCATCCCCGTTAAAGTCAGCCACCGCCAATGTATACGGGCTGCCTACAACGCCCACACTGCTCGGATTCGCGAAAGTACCATCACCCTTACCAAGGAGGACGTACGCTTGGGTGAGATTCGATCCTGTTATCACGATATCCAGGAATCCGTCACCATTCAGGTCTGCGGCTGCTAGTGCCGACCATTGCCCCGGTGCGGCCGGCAGGGGAATCGACGGCATAGGCGTGAAGGTACCGTCCCCATTGCCCAGTAGTATGCCAATTGAGCCACTGGTGAGGGAACTGTTGTCATAGACGATATCCAACTTGCCATCGCCATTGAAATCGCCCACGGCAAGCGCTGAAGAATTGTTGACTGGGAGTCGCATTTCGGGGCCGAATGTCCCATCACCATTTCCAAGGAAGATGGAGAGCCCCCCCGCCTCTGACCCACCAACAGCTAAGTCTAACTTCCCGTCCCGATTGAAATCACCTGCGGCAATGGCCCATGTCGTATTGCTGACAGGGAAGGATGTCGTGCTAAAGGAAGGGACCGGCCGGGGGTATGTGATGTGCTCGGTGAGTGTGTTGGACATAAGGTTCGCGGTGCCGGGGTTCTGCACGGCGATAATCGCGGATCCATTGGCCTGGACGGTAGGGGCGGGAACAGTTGTCTGCAATTGGCCCGAGCTTATGAAATTGGTTGGCAAGGCTGTACCATTCCACAGGATCTGAGCGCCCGGAACAAACTGAGTACCGTCGACAGTCAGGGAGAAGCCGACGCCACCGGGGACCACGCTAATAGGGACGAGCGGGGTGGACAGGAATGGCAACGGATTTACCGGCGGCAATGGGCCCGACGGCTCGACCGTAAGGAGGCAGCTCTGTGAAATGCCATTGTATGTCGCCGTGATTGTTGCAGTGGAGATTGAGAAAACGGAAGCCGTACTGACGGTGAAGACCCCTGAGCGAAGGCCAGGAGAGATTCCTGTGACTGGCGGAACCTGGACGGCCTCATTATCACTTGACAGAGAGACTATTGCCCCAGTTGCAGGGGCCGGACCGGTAAGTAACACGGTCCCGTTGGAACTGCCGCCACCCGTGACAGTTAAGGGGCTCAGCGTGAGAGAACTCGGTGCCGTCGGTGTCCCGGCAGGCACGATGGTCAGGAGGGCGGTGAGCGTTATCCCGTTGTAAGTGGCGGCTATTGTGACCGGGGTAATGTAGTTTACTACGGCAGTGTTAATCGTAAGAGTCCCACTCGAAGATCCCTCTGGAATGGAGATCCCGCCGTTACCTGGTAATTGAGCGACAGCCCAAAAGCTGCTTGCGATATTGAATGCAATTCCGCCCAGTGGCGCTGGAGCGGTTAGGGTCACCGTCGCCGTCGAGGTTGTGCCGCCGACCACCGTAGAGGGGTTGACAGTGAACGTGGCAAGGTTGGGTAGCGGAGGCACGAGCGTCACAGTTAGGTTTTCCGATGCGCCGCCGTAATTTGCCGTGATAGTCACGTTGGTGATCACATTCACGGGCGACGTCGTCGCTGTAAAAGTCGTAGAAGACATGCCAGCCGGAACGGTTACGGGCGAGGAAATTTGCACAAGGCTGCTGGAGGACGAAACGGTAACATTGGCCCCTCCGGGCGGCGCAGCATTAGATAGCCAGACAGACCCCGAGATGGGGTTCCCTCCGGTGACATCCAGCGGGGAAAGGCCGAAGCTAGTTAATGTAAGAGGTGTGACCGTCACGCCCTGAGTCACCGAACTCGAATTGTAGCCCGCCGTAACGCCAATGCTTTCCTGGGAAGGGACAGACAAGGCGGCCGCTGTCGTCGCGGCGCTAATAGCACCCGCAGGGATGATTAACGAAGCGGGAACCTGGAGTGCCGAAGGGTTAGAGCTCACCAGAGTGACGGAAGCCCCACCCGCGGGAGCAGGCCCGCTCAGCCAAGCAGTAACTGAAACCGAGTATCCCGCCGGGACCGAGGAGGGACTAAATGTGACCGCGGTGACCGCCACCGGCAAAACTGTCAGGCTGGCGAGGTAGGTCGTATTGTTGTAGCTCGCGGTTATCGTAGCTCCGACGGTCCCGCCTGTGAACGATGTCGTGATGGGAAAAGCTACATTGCTGTAGCCGGGCGTAACCGTGACAGTGGGCGGGACCTGCACGAAATGGGTATTATTGCTTGTCAAGGTGACAGTTGCGCCGCCAGCAGGGGCGTTGCCCGTGAGAAAAACATTGCCTTGGGACGGGTAACCGCCGACTATGCTCGCTGGAGTAATCGTGAAATTGGAGAGCACAAGCGACCCTTGTGATTGCTGCTGCGCCGTCACGTTGGCAACGTTGGAAATGGCGCTGCTGTAATTGCTGTCACCGTTATAGATGACGGTGAAGGCGTGCTGCCCTGCTAATAAGGAACCCGTTGTGAGGACTGCAGAATACATTCCCCCACTTAGGCCGATTGAAGTATTTCCGACGTTTGTCGCAACCCCGTTAAAGTAATCATAGAAGTGTGCCAGACCTGTCGGGGCGCCATTCGTGGCTCCGCCGAAATTAGCGGTCAGCGTAATACTCTGCCCTGCATTAATGGTCGTCTGGGAGGCATTGAGAGCGATTGTGAGGCCGATACTCGCAGAGGGATTAACAACAACCGTCGCTTGCTGGGAACTCCCGTTATAAGACGCATTCAATACCAGCGTCGTGCTCGTCGCCACCGACCCGGCCACAACAGGTGAGGACGACCCGCTTGTCTGACCGGCCGGGATAATTAGCGTGCCCGGCGCGGGGAAGGCAGTGGAATTGCTGGATGTGAGATTTATTTGCGCTCCACTGCTCGGTGCCGCAGCGCTCAGCGTGGCCGTCACGCTCGCAGAGCCACCCAGGGTCAGAGTGGACGGACTAACCGTCAGCCCCGTCAACGTTGGCAGCGTCGACTGCTGTTGTACTGTCACCGTCACCGGGAGGCTCGTTGAGGTGCCGTAATACATGCTGCTCAGGTTCCCGGGGAACGTGGCTGTGATGCTATGTACTCCGACTGATAATGAGCTAGTTGAGAATGTAGCGACGAAATCGCTCCCAGAGGCGCTATACGTCAATGTCGCAGTCCCCAATTGTGTGGAGTTCGTCGCGTCCGAGAACGCGACGATCCACCCCGCGATAGGGGGTCCCCACTGCTGAGATGAGGCCTGATTCGATGGAACGTAAACCGATGCTGTCAGGGTGACGGGCTGCCCATAGTTCGCAAAGCCGCTCGCCGGAGTTGTGGTCTGGAGCGTCGTTGTCGTGCTGCGGAACACCGCGGTGTCCCACTGTTGGAATAGATTTTGGGCATTCACCGATCCGAGGCCTGTTGCCAAGTCGTAGCCCGTACCGGCATTGAAGTCTTGCAAAGCATAGATGGGTCCTCCAGTGGTCGCCATTATCGTACAGGTGGTTGCCGACCCCGGTACGCATGGAACACCGTTGCTCCCGTAGGTAATATCGTTAAATATGCAGCTCGAATTTGGCCCGCGAAAGGAATTGCAGGCGCTCGTGTCTTGAAGTGCGGCGAGACGATAATAGACGTAGTTGGCTTGCCCTTGGCGGCCGAATTTTTGGTTGATTAGCGCTTGAATACCGGCGAACGCGGGTGTCGAAGCAGAAGTGCCGCCCTCAACCGCGGCGCTTGCCGGTCCTCCTGTCCAGCAGTTGCCGCCCAAGGTCTGGGGATTAAACAGCGTGTCTACCCAACTCTGTGCCTCTGTGCACATAAGGTAGCCATCATGGTTGGCGGCTGTTAGCGAAACGTCGGGCAGGTACCTGTGTGGCCCAGCCACGGAACTTGGCACGCTAATAGGATCGGTGCTCGGAACGTCGGGCCCCGTTTGCCACGATGGCTGTGCGTGGAGGGTGCTTACACCGCCACCGCCGCCCAAAATACCCGTCCCACCGTTTGCGCCGCTTTCGTTCCATACAGCTTCAGGGATGTACCCAAGCGCCGAAGTGTACGGCATCAGGGTGAACGGGTTGCTGGGACAGCCCACAGGCGCCGTGTAACACGTCCAGTAGTCCCCATCGTTGCCATTTTCGTAGAACTCAGTGCCCCCCACCGCAACGGTATATGGAGTAGATGCGAAACCATTAACCGCGTAGCCGTACTGAGAGGGGCTCGAACTGTTGTGGTCGTCGCATCCGGCAGAACCACTGTCGCCAGCACTGACGAACACCGTGATCCCCTGCGCAGCCGCCTGCTCCCATAAATCCTCAAGATACGTGCCCCAACTCTTCTCGTATGTTTCCCAAGTCTCTTCACAAACACCCATGCTCATGCTGATGATATCTACAGAGTCGGAATCTACTAGATACTGGACCTGCGGGCGGAACAGTGGACCATCCTTGGACGCTACTAGAGTAATCTGTGCGCCGGGTGCTACAGCTCCTGCCCATTCCACGTCGAGGTCAGCCTCAACCTCATTGCCGCCCCCAGTTATTCCGGGGTCGTCCCCAGCCGCGGTGACCTGGGGCAGGACATTCCAGTAATTGGTCGGAAGGAACATCTTACGGAAGTTACTTACATCTGATAGGTTGATGTCCGATTGTCCGACTACCCCTATTTTAACCCCTGTTCCATCGTAGCCTTGCTGGATCAAGGGGTAGGTATTGTAGATAACGGCAAAGTCTCCCGGCGACAGATAATGTCCGGTCAGACCAGTGTATTCCGGCTCAGGAGGTTGCTGTCCCGTAGTGGACGGCCTGCGCTCATCCTGGATTTTTATGCGGGAACCTGGTCTCGTTGTGAAATCATCTAGACCCATGAGGCCGGCGGCAACACCACCGAACGCCGCGGGAACGCGGACGTCCGTGTTGTTCGAGAAATGTCCCGCGCCCCCGACGAGGTAGCGATGCATCTCGATGCGGAATGCCTCTTCCACGTTCTCGGCCCGCCCAGTGAAGGAAACGCTCCGCCGACCTCGCGCCACACGTTGAACCGTAAAGCCCCGGTTCGTGAGCCAATCAGCGACCTTCTGGAGATCAGCCTCGTCAACGCCAAACGCCCCACCAAACTCATCGGGCGTCAGCCATCGGTGATAGTCCGGAGAGCCTTTGTCTTGCTGCTGGCCGAGGAGCGTCTGCAGCGCGCGTTCCTGCTCGGGGCTGGGTTTGAGGATCAGGAACATGGGCCCCATCTTCGTATCCCCGTCCATCCGACCCAGGTCCGTGGCGCGGTCAAGCACGCGCGGTCTGGAGCCTGGGATGGTGACGACCACCGAATCGTCAATAGGCTCGGTGATGCGCGGCCGAGCGAGCGTGGACTCGCCTGCGACGAACGCTGTTTGGGCTCGGGCCGGGGCCGCAGAGATTTGAATCCAGGTCAAGGCCAGGACCAGGTAGAACGTAAGTTTTGTTGTGGATGGGATGGGTTGACCGTTCATGGCATCGTCTCCCGTGGCACTCGCCAAGAGTGCGTTAGTTTCTGGGGCCCCGTCACCTGAAACGACTTCAGCGCAAGACACTCTTCTGTCACCTTCGACAACTTGAGCATGGGTGTCTTCAGCACTCCTGAGACTGACTTCGGCTTTGGCCAAGCTACGGTTCACTACCCAGGCCACCTCCTGATTCGTCATTCACCCGGCCCAGGTTGTACTGGCAGCGGCAAATCCGGGGAACATGGGCGCCTCCACCCGACGGCAGAATTCGACTTATCACCAACACTATAAACCCGCCAAAAACGCGAATACAAGCACGAAAACTACGCGGGCAAACACTCCCTACCCGCCCAGCGCGCAACTCCGCGGGTTGGCGACTGGCAGACCGAGGATTCATTCGGCAAGCAACCTGGCCTAGCGATCTTTTCGAAGACGGGAACCTCGACGCGCAGCATCGTTGAGAAACCGGCTGAGTCAGGTGGTCTGAGGGAGGGCCTTGCCGTCACGGTCCAACAACAGGATTAGTCAGGGCGCCAATGCCCTCCACCGTCACGCTGACCGTGTCACCCGGTTTGAGGTAGACCGGCGGCTTGCGGTGATCGCCCACACCCCCCGGCGTGCCCGTCGAAAGAAGGTCGCCGACTTCCCAGGTCAGTGATTGGGAGAGGTAGCTCACCAGAAATGGGATCTTGAAGATCAGGTCGTGCGTATTCGACTCTTGCATCGTCCGCCCGTTGAG
Source organism: Terriglobia bacterium (assembly GCA_050012175.1). Taxonomy (GTDB): domain Bacteria; phylum Acidobacteriota; class Terriglobia; order UBA7540; family UBA7540; genus CAVROP01. The sequence continues at coordinate 130,980 of JBEKHR010000003.1, forward strand.
CGTGAGTGAGATTCGCAGGGAGTGCGGGTCGGGAATCTCGTCGGCGGTGACGATGCAGGGGCCGGTAGGCCCGAAGGTGTCGCAGCTCTTCCCCCGGAACCACTGCCCGTCGCCGTGTTGCATGTCGCGCGCACTCACATCGTTAAGAATGGTGAAGCCGGCGATGTGCTCGAAGACTTTCTCTTCCGGTATGCCTTTCCCACGCTTTCCGACGACCGCTGCAAATTCCGCCTCATAGTCCACCTCTGTCGAGTTGGGAGGGAGAACAATGGAATCGCCAGGGCCGCAGATCGTGTTGCTAGACTTCAAGAAGAATACTGGCCGCGGGGGCGATTTGAGGCCCTGTTCGGCTCGGTGGGATTCATAGTTGAGTCCCACGCAAATAATCTTCCCAGGCCGCAGAAGGGGAGCGCGCAGCCGCACTCTCTCGAGCGGCATGCGCACTCCTTGGGGAAGGCGCAAGGGTTCTCGAGAGGCAGTCACGGTTTCGAGAATCTCCCCCAGCGCCCGGCGCCATGCTTCCCCTCGTTCGAGCAGATCAATCATGTGGCGAGGGCTCGCTCCTCCAGCCACTACCACGTTGACAGCCTTTTGCAACTCAGGCCGCGGCTCGAAGCCAAGCGTGCCGCTTCGAAGCGAGTCGATGGCGAGTCCAATATCGACCACGAAACTGCCCTTCAAAGCGCCCACGCGGTCTTCATCGCCGCTCTCAAACGTTACCAGTTTCATCTTAGAACAACTCTCCTTTTATTATAGGGAAGTGTCGCCGGTCTGGCCGCGGGGACTCCCCTTGGCAGGGAGTCAATCGCCGCGCACTGTCCCGCTCAGTGCGACTCACCTTCGACCGGAAGGCGAGTAGTTTACTGCAACTTGTCAGTATCTTCCATCGTCGCGTTAGACGGGCGCATGATTCATTGAAAGCATGATGCCAAGCTTCGAGAAAGCTGTTGCGCGTGATCTGGATTAGGCGCACAATAGGGAATGCTCTCATGATCGACGGAAGCGGCGCGGTTTGCCGAGGGCACGAACTGAGGAGGCTGCAAGTTCGGGCCGGCGCGCCGAAAGCCGAAAGATTGTGGGGGACGGGGTTTCGGATCGAACAATTTGAGTCAAGATGTTAAGGAACGCTAAAGCAACCCAAGGCTTATCCTTCCTGATCTGGAGGAAAATTTTTGGAGCCAGCGTCTCATTTCTTCCCAGTATTTTCTCTCCCCGAAGACAAGTTTCATGACCACTGCGGGGTTTTCGCGGTGTATGGTCACCCGGAGGCAGCCAAGTTGGCGTACCTGGGCCTTTATGCCCTCCAACACCGGGGGCAGGAAAGCGCCGGCATCGCTGTTTCCAACGGCGAGACCGTGACCTGCAAGAAGGGCATGGGCCACGTGGACGAGACCTTTCCCGCCGAGGTCATCAAAGGCTTGCCGGGACATCTCGCCATCGGGCACACGCGCTACTCCACGGCCGGAGACACGGACCTGAAGAACGCCCAACCCCTGAAGGTGAGTTGTTATAAGGGCCAAGTCGCCTTGGCGCACAACGGGAATTTGGTAAACGCCACCACCATCCGGCGGGACCTGGAAAGCAGGGGGGACATCTTCCAAACCACCAGCGATACGGAAGTGATCCTGCATTTCTTTGCCCGCTCGCGCCAGACCGGCATTCCTGAGGCCGTGGCGGAAGCGCTTGACAAGGTGGTCGGCGCCTACTCACTGGTCATGCTCTTCAAGGACAGCGTTTACGGCATCCGCGATCCGCGCGGGTTCCGTCCCCTGAGCCTGGGGCAACTCGACGGTGCTTACGTCCTGGCCTCGGAAAGTTGCGCCTTTGACCTGATCAATGCCAAGTTCATTCGCGACGTTGAGCCGGGCGAGATGGTCATCCTGGACCGGCGTGGCGTCACCTCGCTGCATTTTGCTCCCCCTGCCACGCCCGCGCATTGCATCTTTGAGCATGTCTATTTTTCCCGTCCCGATAGCGTGGTGTTTGGACGTTCGGTGCAGGCCAGCCGCGAAATGCTGGGACGCTTTCTGGCCCGTGAGCACCCGGTGGAGGCCGACCTTGTGGTTCCGGTTCCAGATTCCGGCGTTCCGGCGGCAACAGGGTTTGCTGAGGAATCAGGGATCCCGCTGAAGATTGCCTTAATCCGCAACCATTATGTTGGCCGCACCTTTATTGAACCCAGCCAGGCTATCCGGGATTTCGGCGTCAAGCTGAAGCTTAATCCCGTGCGCAGCCTGCTGGAGGGGAAACGAGTCGTTCTGGTGGACGACTCGATTGTCCGGGGCACCACCAGCGCGATGATCGTGCGCATTGTGAGAGAAGCCGGGGCAAAGGAAATCCACATGCGAATCAGTTGCCCGCCCACAGCCTCGCCTTGCTTTTACGGTATCGACACGCCAACCAAAAAGGAATTGATCGCATCCACACACAGTGTCGAGGAAATACGACAATTCCTGGGGGCTGACTCCCTGGGTTACCTCTCGCTCGAGGGTCTGCGCCGGGCGGTGGGCGATACGCAGGGGCGATACTGCCTTGCCTGTTACACTGCAAATTATCCCACCGCCATTCAAGAGCCCCTCCTTACGATTCGGAACCGGGACTGAGAGTTATGGAACCGCTCGAGAACGAAACACAAGCAAGCCCTGTTTCAGAACCGCCTGAGCCGGCAAGCGAAGGTCCGGGCACGAAGTCTGAGCACCGGGAAAGCGTCTGGGAGACTGTCCGTTCCTTGCTGATCGTCCTGGTGGGCGTCTTCTGCATTCGGACCTTCATTGCGGAAGCCACCGTGATTCCCACCGGCTCCATGGAACAGACGATCCTCATTGGCGACCATGTGTTTCTGAATAAGCTGCTTTACGGGCCGCGGCTTCCTTACACTTCCCTTCGCATTCCTCCGCTCCGGACTGTGCACCAGCAGGATATTATTGCCTTTCGGTATCCCCGAAATCCGTCCGTAATGTTTGTGAAACGCGTCATCGCCGTGGGCGGCGACGTGCTCAGGGTCGAAGACAGGAAGGTTTTCGTCAACGGTAAGCCGCTCAACGAGCCTTACGCGCAATTCCAGTACTCATCCACCTTGCCGTTGCGGGACAACTTTCCTCCTCCCATTAATGCTCTGGATACCTTGCCCGCCGCCTGGGGACTGGACCCGGCGTGGTCGCGGGAAATGCCCAATTTCATTCGGGAAGATGGTTTGCACGTGCCGCAGGGATATCTTTTCTGCATGGGCGACAACCGGGATAACTCGCTGGATAGCAGGTTCTGGGGATTTGTTCCGGAAGAAAACGTGGTGGGCGAGCCGCTCTTCGTTTATTGGTCATATGATGCCCCCAGCCGGGACTGGACGAGTGAGGAACTGGCGTCGCGACTGAGGTTTGACGCATCCATCGTTTGGAACTTCTTCACCAAAACTCGCTGGTCGAGGACAGGCAAGACCTTCTAAAACCCATGCTTTATCGTGACGCTGGTGTTGACATTGACGCTGCAACCGAAGCCAAAACAGCGATCAAGCAATTAGCGCGCAAGACTTTCAATGTGCGCGTGCTGAAAGATGTTGGGGCCTTTGGAGGATTCTTCTCAATCAAGGACCTTCCCCGCGACGCCGTTCTTATTTCCAGCATCGACGGCGTGGGAACCAAACTGAAAATTGCCTTCGCCTTGAATCGCCATTCGACCGTCGGAGCTGATCTGGTCAACCATTGCGTCAACGACATCGCGGTCCATGGCGCCGCGCCCTTGTTCTTGCTCGACTACCTGGCAACGGGGAAAATGCATCCCAAAGTCGTCACGGAAGTCGTGCGCGGGTTGGCCCTGGCATGCCGCTCCGAGGGCTGCGCTCTGATCGGCGGCGAAACGGCGGAGATGCCGGGATTTTATCCGCCCAATGAATATGATCTGGCAGGCTGCATCGTGGGCTGGGTGCGGCGGCGCGAGATCATCGATGGCGGCCGAGTCTGCCCGGGAGACGTGATCGTTGGGCTTCCTTCGATGGGACTGCACACGAATGGATACTCCCTGGCGCGTAAGGTCCTGCTCGAAAAGGAAGGGATCAAGCTCACCGAGCAGGTGTCGGAACTTGGCCGGACCTTGGGCGATGAACTGCTCGCGCCACACCGGTGCTACTGGAAAGTCGTCAAGCCCCTGCTCGCTGAGCATTTGCTCAAGGGATTGGTCCATGTCACCGGTGGCGGCATCACCGACAACACGCCGCGCATGCTTCCGGCACGAACGCAGGCAGTGGTTCGCCTGGGAGCCTGGCCGGTGCTGCCGGTTTTCGAATTGATTGCTCGGCTCGGGCGCGTCCCGGAGTCCGACATGCTTCGCACCTTCAATATGGGCATCGGCATGATGCTGATTGTGGCGAATCGAAAGCTCGCTCGCGTTACGACTCTGCTCGCTCGACAGCGCGAAAAGTTCTGGGTCATCGGCGATATCCAGCGCGGAAAGCCGAGCGTGAAGTACGTCTGAACATTGGCGATTGGGGCTTTGTGATTGGTAATTCACAATCTGAACATTTGCGATTGGTGATCTGTGATTGGTGAATGACAGTATTGACAGTCAGCGATTAGCAATCGGCAATCGACAATGGGCAATTACCAATCACCAATCACAAATCACCAATCATCAATCACCAATGGATGGCTCTCATGAAAAATCTTGGCATCCTGCTCTCCGGACGCGGCTCGAACTTTGAGGCCATCGCCCGCAACGTTGAGGCGGGGAAAATCCCCGCCCAAATCGCCGTCGTGATCAGCAACAAGGAGGAAGCTGCCGGCCTTGCCACGGCCAGAAAGATGGGCCTCGAGACCCGCTTCATTCCGTCGACCGGGAAAGAACGCGAAGCCTTCGACCGTGAAGTCGTTTCGGTTCTGAAGGACTTTCAGGTGGATGTGGTGTGCCTGGCAGGTTTCATGCGCATCCTCAGCCCTTATTTCGTTCGCGCGTTTCCGCGTCGCATCCTGAACATTCATCCTGCCTTGCTGCCTGCTTTTCCGGGAACCGACGCGCAGAAACAGGCGCTGGATTACGGCGTAAAATTCACCGGCTGTACGGTCCACATCGTAGATGAAGGCGTGGACTCCGGCCCCATCGTCTGCCAGGCCGTCGTCCCGGTTTTGGATGAAGACACCGCGGAGTCCCTCTCCGCGCGAATCTTGAAGGAGGAGCACCGAATCTATTCTGAAGCTGTCTGCCTGCTCGTGGAAGACAAGGTCCGGGTCGAAGGGCGGAGACTCTTGAGGAAGGCTTGAGGAAGGATTGATTCGGTCGCTCTCAGTTAACTACTGGAAAAGTTCGTGCAGATCGGATTCCGCTCTGGGAAGGAGTCTAACGCGGCATGCCATACTTGGCCCGGATTTCTTCGAAAGCCAAATCCCGTTGACTCTGCGCCGGGCTGGGTGCAAAATTTCATTTTGGGGTTAGGGGGGGGCGAAGCAGCCGAGCATTCGGCGTGGTTGCCACTCCCAGGGCGTAAACGTCGCATTGAGCTATGAAAAACAGGAAGCTAAAGTTTGGGATAGGTGTCGGCATTATTCTCGCCGTAGTGGGTTGGGAAGCTGTTTCGGGCTTCCAGCAAAGCAAGACCTACTACGTCACCGTAAACGAACTCACGCACGGGCAGGCCGCGCGGCGGCGCGTTCGCGTGGGAGGCACCGTCGAGCCCGGCTCGGTTGAACGCCGGGCGGGGAAGCTCACCTTCCGCCTCGCTCAGGATGCCAATTCCATCCCGGTGACTTACGCGGGCACCGACACCTTGCCGGACACCTTCAAAGACGGTGCGCAGGCCATCATCGATGGAGATTACCTTTCAAGCGGCGAGTTTCAAGCCGAGAAAATCCAGGCGAAATGCGCCTCGAAGTATCAGGCGGCTCCGGCATCCCCAGCAGGCGGACCCAAGAATCCCAAGGTTGCGGGTTTGGACCCGCCAAAGTAAGCCCAGCGCATCATTGCCGGCGGCGGATCTCTGCCTCCGGTGAGTGTCCCAGAGAGCGCTTATGAACCAACTCGGAAGCGTTGGCCTCGTTGCCGCGCTGGCATTTGCCGCTTTTGCGGTGGTCGCCGGAGTTGTGGGTGGCAAGCTGCGCAGTTTGCGGGTGGTGAGGAGCGCCGAGCGGGCCACGCTGGCGTTCTTCGTCATGGTCACAGTGGCGGTGGTCGCGCTCGAGTACCTGATCCTCACCAACGACTTTCACAACGCCTATGTCGCCGAGCATTCCAACCGCGACTTGTTCACTTTTTACAAAGTGGCGGCGCTCTGGGCGGGCCAGGAAGGCTCGCTGCTTTTCTGGACGTGGCTGCTCGCGATTTACAGCGCCCTGGCGGTGTTGCTGAACCGCAAGAAAAACCGCCAGCTCATGCCTTATGTGGTTGCGGTGCTGATGGGCACGGGGGTCTTCTTTTCTTCGTTGGTGCTTTTTGTTGCCAACCCATTTCAAGAGCTATCGCTCGCCTCGGCCGCTGGGGTGCAGCCCTTCACCCCGCCGGATGGCAACGGGCTGAATCCTCTTTTGCAATACCACTCGATGGTGATTCACCCTCCCATGCTTTACCTGGGGTACGTGGGCATGGTGGTCCCTTTCGCCTTCGCGATGGCGGCTCTCATCACGCGGCAATTGGGTGACAACTGGATCCGCACCACGCGCCGCTGGACGATGGTTCCCTGGATGCTCCTTGGCCTGGGCATTCTCCTGGGCGGTAACTGGGCTTACGCGGTCCTGGGCTGGGGTGGCTACTGGGGCTGGGACCCGGTGGAGAACGCTTCCCTTCTGCCGTGGCTTTCGGGGACCGCGTTCCTGCATTCCGTGATGATCCAGGAGAAGCGCGGGATGCTGAAGGTGTGGAATGTTGTGCTAGTCATCACAACTTTCTTCCTCAGCATCTTCGGGACGTTCCTCACCCGCAGCGGCATTGTTTCTTCCGTGCACGCCTTCGCACAATCGAACATCGGCCCCTTCTTCGCGGTCTTCCTTTCCATCATTGTTTTCTTCTCGCTCACGCTGCTCTTCCTGCGCTTGGATCATCTCAAGAGTGAGAACAAGCTCGATTCCCTCGTTTCTCGAGAGAGCGGATTCCTCTTCAACAACTGGATTCTGCTGGCGCTGGTCTTTGCGGTCCTCTGGGGAACGATGTTCCCGCTGATTTCCAAGGCGGTGCAAGATGTGAGCGTCACCGTGGGCGCTCCATTCTTCAACAAGACGGCCATACCCATGGGCCTGCTGCTCCTCTTTCTGACCGGCGCGGGTCCGCTCCTGGCTTGGCGGAAGACTTCTTTCCAGAGTCTCAAGCGGAATTTCCTCGCGCCGTTGATTATTGCCGGGGCATCAGGTGCGATTCTGCTCATCGCGGGTGTGCGACATTTCTATGCCTGGATGACCCTGGTTCTCTCCATCTTTGTGGGCGTCTGCATCCTGGGAGAGTTCTGGAAAGGCGCCCGGACGCGCATGAGAACTGCCGGCGAGAATTTTGCGCAGGCTCTTTATAACCTCACCATGCGGAACACGCGGCGATACGGCGGTTACGTGGTGCACCTGGGCATTGTGCTCCTCTTTATCGGGTTTGCGGGCTTGGCCTTCAAGACAGAGGCCAAAGGCTTGATGCAAGAGGGCGACCTGCTGCGGGTGAAGAATTACCTGCTGCGTTGCGACGGCCTCGCGAGCGGTGACACTCCGAATTACGAATACACCCGGGCGCTTATTACCGTCACCAAGGACGGCCGCGCATTCACCTCGATGCATCCCGAGAAACGCTTTTACAAGGCCAGCCAACAGCCCACAAGCTACGTATCCATTCACCCCACGCTCTCGGAGGACTTGTACGTCGTGCTCGCGGGTCTGGACCAGGATACGGGCAAGGCGGTCATTGAAGTGTTCGTGAACCCACTGGTCATGTGGGTGTGGATCGGCGGTGTGGTGGTGTTCCTGGGAACGCTCCTGGCGCTCGTGCCCAGCCGGGTGGAGCGCGAGATGGCGGAAATCCGCCGGACCCAGGAAGTGGCGGCGCAGGCAAACGATGCCATCTAAATGGGCTTTAATCATCCTCGTCTTTAGCCTGTTCGCGGCTTCCATGACCAGCGCGGACGGCTCCAGGAAACCGACGCTCGAGTCGATTGGCGACCAGGTGATGTGCCTGTGTGGCTGCGTGGCGACTCTGAACCACTGCCCGCACCGCGATTGCGCGACGGTGGCGGAAATCCGCCCCATCATCGAAAAAGAAATCGCCGAGGGGAAGGATGAAACCACGATTCTCCAGGACCTGGCGATTCGTTACGGCGTGCAGGTGCTAGCCGCTCCCCCGGCCAGGGGATTTAGCCTGACGGCCTGGATTCTTCCCGGCGTGGGCTTGGTCGTGGGGTTATCGTTGGTCGTGGTTATCGCGCGGCGATGGAGGAAAGCGGCGCCTGTGGCGGCCGGCGTTCCCCCTAAGCCCCTGGACCCGAAGTTACTGGCGGCGGTGGAAGAAGAAATGAAGGCTTCGGGGCTGGGGACTAGGAATTGAATCATTGATTCATTGATTCATTGAGTCATTGATTCATCAAGCCAAAAACCAGCCCTCTCCCAAGGGGAGAGGGTGGACCGCGACCGGCGCTTTCTTCAGCCGGAGCGGGCCGGGTGAGGGGTCGCTTGCACGGCGACGAGGGATCAGATGGGCGATCGCAGAAGAAACCGGCTATAACGACGCGTTAGCTTAGGTGCTTCAATGTTTCTCGTTATCGGAATACTGATTGCTTTAGGTTTGGCGGCTTTCGTCGCGACGCCATTGCTTTCGGCGGAAGGCGCGGGGATTTCTACTTTGCCCGTGGATGTCACTCCGCTCGGGGATTTGAAGCGACGCCGCCTGGTGGTCTACGAGAACCTGAAGGACTTGGAATTCGAACACCAAGCCGGAAAGATCGCCGCCCAAGACTACCAGAGCCTGAGGGAAAACTACCTTGGCGAAGCCGCTGCCCTCATGGCTGCCACGCAGGAGGCTGAACAACTGAGAGAGAATGATGCCGTGATCGAACGCGAGATCGCGGCGCGTCGTGCCTTCCGCAAAATCCCGCCACCCCAGGATTATGTTTGTCCGCATTGCGGTTTCGAGAATCCCGTGCCTGTGAAGTTTTGCGGGGAGTGTGGAACGAGGATTACGGATCACCCACGGAAGCCGTGAAGATTCTCACTTAAACCGGAAAACGATCCCTGCGCTCGGAACAACATTGTGACTGGTCCCGGTGATATTGTGACCGGTCCCGGTGATGACGGTGGGCTGTCCAGTTATGTAATCCCTGAGTTCCAGCCGCAAGGCGAAGTGTCGTTGGAGGACGAGGTCAGCGCCGCCTCCGAAATTCCAGGCGAACTGCCAGCCGTTGTCCGCATTGACGTAGCCTGAAACAACCGCAGAGGCATCCGAGGGGCCGCTGAAGCGGTTGACTCCCAGCCCGCCAGTAACAAACGGCTGGAGAGAGGTTTTAACCCAGAGATAGCGGACGTAATTGAAGGAGATGAGATCAACGCGATTGTACGCGGAGTACACCGACTGCCCTGCCACCTGAAGTGAGAAGTGGTTGGGGCTGTAAGAATAGCTCGCTTCCAGGACGTCATGCCGCGTAAACCGGAGGCGTGCACCGGTAATAGGGCGCGCCGTTTTGGAGAACGCGCCGTTCATGGGGATAACTGCGCTGAGGGCAGGGCAGGCACATGTGATGCAATTCGTTGGACATGGGGCGGCTAGCACGACGCTGCCGCTGCCACCATTATTCAGGAAAGAGCCGCCGCCTTCGAGAAAAACTTCGAGGCGCGGAGGCGGGTCCTGCGCGCAAACCCACGGTACAGCCAAGAGCAGAAGCAAAATCAAGGGCGGGATAATTCGAAGGCTTCGCATAGCATGCCTCCAAAGAGCCGCCGCCTGTCTCTCGCGCACGGCGAGTCAAAAGAGACCACGGCGACGCTCTCTGCCAGCAGCAGCCAGTAATACCGGGCGTGCTTCACCTGCCGTCCCCCGGTCTTCACCAGCCTCTGCTGCAAGCTCGTCAAGCACAAACTTCCGACGCTCTAGGGATGCTACAACCGCCGCCACAAGTTGCCCAGGTTATAGGCGATCACGCTGAGCTACAGTCGCACTTCGTTGGATCTCGCGAGGCGGGATGGCCTCCCGCCAGGCGGGACGCATCATCTTCCCGTCAGGGCGGGTCTTCGACACCGCCAGCTTGCTCTCTCCGTGAAATTCACACCATTGTCGTGCAGGATGCTCATGAGGAGCACCTAGGGGTGGGTTTTCGATTCGTGAATGTGAAGTATAACCTTCGAAGGGGCTTCGCGCCGAGCCAAGGAAACCTAATGACCCATAAAAGCCGAACCGCCTCGGTTTGATCCCCTTTCGCTTGACGAATTATGAATTCCCGGCCAGTATAATTGTATAGGAAACATGGGCCTGTAGCTCAGTTGGGAGAGCACATGGTTTGCAACCATGGGGTCGGGAGTTCGAACCTCCCCAGGTCCACCAAATCTCCTTGTGGTCTGACGGATTCTAAGGTAAGATTTTCTTACCATGGAATTGAAACTTTCCACAAAGGGCCAGATCGTACTTGCGGGCGCAATTCGCCGCAGACTAGGTCTCCAGCCCGGCGATTCGCTCGACGCGAAAGTGCAGGCTGGGCGAGTAGTGTTAACTCCGCGGAAAACGCGCTTCTCCAACGTGACGCTCCTCGTTGACCGAATTACAGGTCTTCCGGTTCTGAGCGCCGGAGTGGGGGCTCCGCATTTGAGCAGCAGGCAGGTCCGCGAGATTTTGGCTGAGTTTCCATGAAGTACCTGCTTGACGTGAATGCCCTGGTCGCGCTTGGCTTCCTTGAACACGAATTCCACGAGCGCGTTGCCCGATGGGTGCGGAGGCTGGCCGCAAAGGGAACCCCCGAACTGGCAACCTGCTCGATTACCGAGCTGGGTTTCGTCCGAGTCCTCGCGCAAGCGCCACAGTACGGATTTACCGTTGGGCAAGCTTGCAACCTGTTGCAGCGGCTTAAGGCAGCACGAACGGTGACGTTTACGTTTATTCCTGACGGCCAAGACATCTCCCATCTTCCCAGTTGGGTCAAGACCGCAAAACAAACAACGGACGGCCATCTGGCGCAACTCGCCGGAGCGAACAGCGCAGTTCTTGCGACGCTGGACAGGCGGATCCCCCAAGCATTCCTGATTCCCGTGGAAAGATAACTGGCGCCCCGATCAGAGAATTTGCGGAAGAGTTCCCCCCAGAGTGACCGCATCCTCACGCAGGGGCGACTGGACAGGATTCATTACTCCACGGTGAGGCTGCACACAGCAAAGGAGTGGACGAAGCAAAGAGATGGATGACCTGTTCCTAATCTGCACTCATGGGGCCAGCGGTTCGAACCCCCTCAGATCCACCCGCCTTTCCCCTTTGCGCTCCAACCAGATTTGCTCTCAACAAGGCAAAAGTGACTCACTTGAGCTTTTTCAGTTCGAGAAGTTTGTGCCGAAGGGCAGGATTGACCAGTCGCGGCTTCAGGGCTTCCGCTTCCTGGCTCTGGCGCTTGATTTCAGCATCCAGCTCATTCTTGTTTTCATAGTAGTAGGCCAGAGCAGAGTGGATCTGGGCTAGTGAGAGGCGAGGGTGCTGAAAGTGTATTTCTTCAGGGCTCCATCCATAAGCGAGCTTATCCAACACAACCTGGATTACCTTGGTGTTTGCACCGGCAATCCAAGCCACTCCATTTTCATCGATCTCGACGTGGTTCTTAACGCCAGTCGCCACAGCTTCCACCCTTCACACTCAATGCAGCACACTGTGCTAAGAGTGTGATACTACAACTCGCCGTAGCTTTACGCCAACAGGTTGACATCACCCTACACCGCGCCGCCGTTGTCGGTCTTCCTTTCTAGGGATATAATCTGCATTGGTTTTGTGTTTGCGCGTCGGCCTTCTCGCTGTCCTTCCCGATGATGTATCTGATTTACAGCTTCTTGGTAACGCTGGGTGTGCTCCTGACGGCCCCTTACTACGTCTGGAAACGGCGTGACGAACTGGCCGGAAGGCGATGGCGGGAACGATTCGGACTGTTGCCGGAATCATTCCAGCAGGCGGAGCGCGGCGCTATTTGGATTCACGCCGTATCCGTTGGCGAAACCCTGGCCGTGGTGAGGCTGGCGCGCGAGTTGCAACAGGTATTTTCTGACCGGAAGATCTTCCTGAGTAGTGTCACGCCTGCAGGCCGCTCTGCTGGAGAAAGCCGCCTCCCCTCAGTGGCCGGCCGGTTCTACCTGCCCATGGATTGGCGCGGGGCGGTTGGGGCCGCGTTGAAACGAATTCAGCCCTCTTTACTGGTGATCGTGGAGACCGAGTTATGGCCCAACCTCTTGCGCGCCTCGCACGAGTTTGGAGCACGGATTATTCTTGTTAACGCGCGGCTTTCGACGCGCTCCTTTCGACGTTACCGCCTGGTCCGGCCTTTCATGCGCCGGGTGCTCGAACATGTCGATGTGATCTGCGCTCAGACGGAAGCGGATGCCGAGCGGTTCCGGCAATTGGGCGCTGCGCCGGAGCGCCTTGTTCTGTCTGGAAACCTGAAGTTCGATGCGGAGCCGCCTCGGGTCGGCGCCTTCCCTCGCCTCCTGGAGAAAGCTGCGACTGTTACGGGGCGCGACCCTATCATGATTGCGGCGAGCACGATGCCGGGTGAAGAGCCCATGGTCCTCAAGGCCTGGAGTAAAGTCCGGGCTCAATATCCCAAGGCCTTATTGATCCTCGCCCCGCGGCATCCCGCGCGCTTCGACGAGGTTGCTCAGATTCTGACCAACTCCGGTTGTAGCTACACGCGCCGTACGCATCTGGCATCCCAAGAAGCGGAGGTCTCGAGCCGGGTGGCCGCGCCCGAAGTCCTCTTACTCGACAGCATCGGAGAATTGGCAGGAATCCTTGAATTGGCGGATGTGGTTTTTATGGGGGGGAGCTTGGTCCCCACAGGGGGTCACAATATTCTTGAAGCCGCGTACTGGGCGAAGCCCGTGGTTTTTGGCCCGCACATGGAGAACTTCCAGGACATTGCCCGCCTCTTCCTGGAGGCAGATGCATGTGTCCAGGTTCAGGACGCGGAAGAATTGGCCGAATCCGTGCTGAAGTTGTTTGGAGACCGCGCGGCGGGTCAACGACTGGGCAAGCGCGGCAAGCAGGTCTTGGAAAGGCAAACGGGGGCGACGGCTCGAGTACTGGAACAGATCCAGCGATTGCTCAATTCCCCTCCTTAGTTAAGGAGGGACCTCGGGAGTGGTTGGTCTCCGACATTTGCCATTTGCTCCCGCCTCGCGGGACCATTTGAATTTTGAAGTTCTGGCAGAGCAGGTCAAAAGGCAAAGGCCAAACGTCAACGAGGATGGTCCACAACTGACCCCTCACGCGTCCCGCGTCCCGATGAAGTGCATCGGGATCGCGGGCCACCCTCTCCCCAAGGGAAAGGGCAAAGAGCCATACACCCGGTGCAGAGTGAACACCTTACTTCAACTCATCTCGGCGGTCTTCCAGGCAGGAGTGGCGCTGCGCCACGTCGCCTATCGTCGCGGGTGGCTCAAAACCCGCCGTTTGAACCGCCCGGTCGTAAGTGTGGGCAACCTGAGCGTGGGCGGGACCGGCAAGACTCCGCTGGTGATCTTGATAGCTGAGACATTGCTTGCAGGCGGGCATCGTCCTTGCATCCTCACGCGGGGTTATGGACGGCGTGGAGGAAAGGGGCTCATCGTTCTTGAACCCGGCCCGGATCGTGTCGCCGATCCCAGGGAGGTCGGTGACGAACCTGCCGCGCTCGCCAGAGCACTGCCCAATGTACCCATCATTGTTTCTCCAGACCGGCTCCGCGGGGGAATCATCGGCGAACAACGATTTCAGGCCACCGTGCACCTCCTGGACGACGGATTTCAACACCTCGCCCTTTATCGCGATCTTGATGTTGTTTTGCTCGACATCACGCGCCCGTTGTCCGACCTCGCTCTGCTTCCCGCCGGCCGCTGGCGGGAGCCATTTTCAGCACTGCGGCGGGCTCACTGGGTAATACTCACCCGAACTGAACTGGGGGACGCGGGTGGGTTGCAGGGACGAGTTCAAGCGCTGAATCCACTGGCCCGAATCTTTCGCTGCTCCACGAAGTTTGCCGGCTTGGTGGAAGCTCGGAACGGTTTGTCAGAACCCCATGCGCACCTGCTCCGCAAGAAAGTCGCGGCTTTCTGTGGAATTGGGAACCCGGCAGCGTTCTTTGCTGACTTGCGGGGTTGGGGATTTTGGGTGGTTGCGGAGAGTGTTTTTCCCGACCACCATGTGTATAGGCGCCATGAGCTGGACAATATTTTCGCGCTTTCGCGGAGTGCGGGGGCGGAGGCCATTCTGACCACCCAGAAGGACGTCATGAACCTGCCGCCTGATTGGAATGCCCCGGGGCCATTGTTTGCTTGTTGCATTCACCCTGAAATCGAGGAGAAGATGGAATTCGAGCGAGCGTTGCTGGCCGAAGTGGAAGCAGCGCGGAGGGCGAATTGACGAAAGACGAAATTCGCTCGTGCAATCCGAAAAAGATCATGGTGCGGGCCACGAACTGGATAGGCGACGCCGTGATGTCCCTCCCGGCGATTGAGGCGCTGCACGCGCGCTTCCCCAATTCCGAAATCGTTCTCGTTTCGAAACCCTGGGTCAGCGAACTTTACTTGAACCATCCGGCCGTCAGCCGGCAAATCGTTTATGACGCGGAGGGCGAGCATCGAGGGGCTCGAGGGTTCTGGAAATTAGTCCGGAAACTCCGCTCGGAGCGCTTCGACGCTGCCATTCTTCTTCAGAATGCCTTCCAGGCTGCCTGGATGGCTTGGCGCGCGCGCATTCCCCTCCGTATCGGCTACACGCGGGACGGGCGGAGTTCGCTGCTGAGCGAGGCTGTCGAGGTTCCGCCACCGGCAGCTTATGGGCATCAAGCTTACTACTACCTGCAATTACTGTTTCGTTCTGGGATAATTGAAAGGCCCAAAACGCTCCAAGAGGTTCGCCTCCACCTTGCGGAATCCGAACAAAGGTGGGCCGTGAAGCAGCTCCAAAACGTGGGCCTGGGCGGTCGGCGGTTCTTGGCAGGGGTCTGTCCGGGCGCATCTTTTGGAGGGGCAAAGCGTTGGTTGCCGGACCGTTACGCCAACCTGGCCGACCGCCTGATTGATGCCTTGGGCGCGGATGTGCTAATCTTCGGCTCCCCTGCCGAGAGGCCCTTGGCTGAGGCCGTGGCGCGGGCAATGGCCCATACACCTGTCATTGTAGCGGGGGAAACCACGCTGCGAGAGTTCATGGCGTTGCTGGCGAAGTGCCGCCTGGTCATTACGAACGACTCCGGCCCGATGCACGTGGCAGCAGCGCTGGGGTTGCCGCTTGTGGCCGTCTTCGGTTCCACAGACGAGCGTGCCACTGGGCCGGTGGGTCTTCGGGCGCGCATCATTAAGCATCCCGTGGAGTGCAGCCCCTGCGGCCTCCGTGAATGCCCGATTGATTTCCGATGTATGAACGGTATTTCCGTGGACGACGTTTACATGGCAGCTCTGGAGTCGGTAAAAAAATGGGGAATCACCCCATGAACCGCAATTATGAAGATCACCGCTCAAGATCGCGCAACTCTGCTGTCGATCATGGAAAGATTTCCCCGCCAGCGTGTCCTCTTGCTGGGCGACTTGGTGGCCGACGAATACGTTTATGGGGAAATCGCTCGGGTCTCCCGTGAGGCCCCGGTCCTGATTTTGAAACAGCGCGAGAAGCAGGTAGCGCCTGGCGGCGGAGCTAAC
The DNA here is from genome assembly GCA_050012175.1 of Terriglobia bacterium. GTDB lineage: Bacteria > Acidobacteriota > Terriglobia > UBA7540 > UBA7540 > CAVROP01. The sequence continues at coordinate 146,774 of JBEKHR010000003.1, forward strand.
GCCGCCAATAACTTGGCCGACCTTGGCGCCCAGGTTATTCCGGTGGGCGTAGTGGGTGAGGACGAGACGGGCGAGGCGCTGCTCCGTTATTTCCAAGAAAAGAATGTTTCCACGCGCTACGTGATTCGGCTGGGTGGTTACCTGACCCCAACGAAATCGCGCATCCTGGGAGGGCTTAGCCACTGGCAACGGCAGCAGATCGTTCGCATCGATCGTGAACCTGCTCAATTATTGGCCAGGGAAGTTCGAAGACGGTTATCCCGCAGTGTCGTTCCTCTGCTACGCACCTCTTCTGCCCTTCTGGTGTCCGACTATGGCTACGGCTCGACGGACGCGCGCGAGGTGGAATTTATCAGCGACCGAAGAGGAAGTGCTCTACTGCCGATTACGGTTGACTCCCGCTATGACCTGCTGACGTATAAGAACATCACCACGGCAACACCCAATGAGCCGGAAATCGAGGCAGCTTTCGGGGAGACGATCGGCAACGATCTTGCACGGCTTCATTCCCTGGGGAGAAAACTGATGCGCCGCCAAGGTCTTCAGGCGCTCCTGATCACAAGAGGGCGCGACGGCATGGTGCTTTTTGAGCGGCGCCGGGAACCCCGTCATTTACCCATCTTTGGTTCTGACCAGGCGGTGGATGTGACCGGGGCGGGAGACACAGTAATTGCCGCCTACACGCTGGCGTTAGGGGCGGGCGCAAGCTTCCTGCATGCGGCCATGATCGCGAACTGCGCCGGCGGTCTGGTGGTTATGAAACGAGGTACGGCTTCCGTCACCGGCAGCGAGATGATGGAAGCCGTTCGAAACGCATGAGCGCCCAAATCGTAGCGCGAGAAGGAACCGCTGAACTCGGTGTTCAGTTGCACCGAGCGGGTCGCCGTGTCTCTTTCGCCAACGGGTGTTTTGATGTTTTGCACGCCGGGCACGTGCGCTATCTTCAGGCTGCGAAGCAACAAGGGGACGTGCTCGTGGTGGGGATTAACAGCGACCGCTCGGTCACGGCTCTCAAGGGCCCAGGAAGGCCACTGCTCCCCGCTGAAGCGCGGGCAGAACTGGTCGCGGCGCTCGAGCCGGTCGATTACGTTATCATCTTCGAGGAACTCACTGCGGAGGCCATGCTGAGCGAGCTTCGCCCGGATGTGCATTGCAAGGGTCCCGACTACACGACTGAGACGGTTCCCGAGAGGGCCCTGACGGAAAGCCTGGGGATTGCCGTGGCGATCGTCGGCGACCCCAAAGACCACTCGACCCGTAACTTGCTGGCGGAGATCGCCCGGCGGTATCGAAAAGACTAACTTCCGCTCATTCGTTTGGGGGATTCTGAATTGTTGGAACCCGTTGGGGAGCAATCCGGTTCTCCACTCCGTTTTCTGGTGATTCGCCTGAGTTCCATCGGCGATATCGTGCATGCCCTTCCCGCGGTGGCGGCGCTGGGGCAATCTTTTCCGAAAGCTGAAATCCATTGGCTCATCGAAAATCGCTATGCTTCCCTTTTGGCGGGAAACCCTTACGTGCACCGCATAATTCCGCTCGATACGCTCAGTTGGCGCGGAAGTCTTCCTCCGGCTTCAATTGTAAAGGAAACGGTGAAAACCTTTATGGGAATGCGGAGGGTCGCTTACGAAGCAGTCGTGGATTTTCAGGGCCTCTGGAAGTCGGCCATGATCGCGCTTTTGAGTGGCGTGAAAGAGAGAGTGGGCTTGGCTGAGCACTGGCTGGTCGAACCGAGCGCGGCGGTTCTCTACACAGAACGGGTTTCAGCGGCGGGACGGCAACACGTGGTCGAAGAGAGCCTCGCCCTGGTCGAATATCTGGGGGCGCGCGCCGGCCCCTGGCAGTTCCCCTTGCCGCACACTCCCGAGGCCGACCAGTATGTTGACGGCCAACTCGCTCGCCTCGAGGCGCGGGACTTCATACTCGTTAATCCTGGAGGGGGCTGGAAGGCTAAGCGCTGGGCGCCCGAGAACTACGCATTGCTTCTCCGGCATCTCGAGTCTCGGTTTGCCGGCAAGATTCTGCTCACCGGGTCGCCCGAAGAAAATGAACTGATTTCAGGAATTCTGGACAGCGCGGGAACAAAGCGAGCCGTTTACTTTCCATCCAGCGTCGTGCAATTCATTGCGCTGGCGCGGCGAGCGAAATTGTTCCTGGGAGGTGACACGGGACCGTTGCATCTGGCGGCAGCAGTGGGAACACCGGTGGTAGCCATTCACGGACCCACTGACCCGGCGCGAAATGGGCCTTTCAACAAGGCAGACATCGCCCTCTATAACCATGCTCCTGTTAATCACACACGCCGGAATTCGAACGCCACTTACATCGAGGGTATTTCGGTCGAGTCCGTGCAAGCGGCCGTCGAGGCACGCCTCGCGAGGGTCAATGCCTAAGGACTACGCCACTTGGGCCTCCCGATGGCGCGTACCGTTGGGGTTTGCCCTTGCCGCTGCCTGCCTGATCCTTGCGCAGCCATCCGTGGTACTGCTGCTTTCCGGCGCGGCAATCATGCTAGCCGGTCTCCTGCTGCGGGCATGGTCGGCAGGTTACCTTGCCAAGAACCAGCGGCTCGCCACAGGCGGCCCGTATTCCTACACACGCAATCCCCTTTACCTTGGAAGCGCGGTGATGGGGCTGGGTGGGGCGGTGGCCGGCCGCTCGTGGATCATGGGTGTAGCGTTCGCAGCCTTTTTCGTCTTGGTGTACTGGCCGGTGATGAAGCGCGAAGCGCAATTCCTGCGACGGGAGTTCCCGGAGGCTTTTGAGCCGTACGCGAAGCAAGTCCCGCTGTTCTTCCCCAAGTTGCCCCGGATTCCCGCGGGCCGTGAGAAGTTTCAGTGGCCGCTTTACCTCAAGAACCGTGAGTACGAGGCGGCGACGGGATACGTGTCGGCCGTGCTTTTTCTGGCATTGAAGATGTGGTTGCGATAAAGTTGAGCGGGTTACCATTGCCCGGCCATGAGCGTCCAAGTTAAAAGCGTGCGCTATTCTCTACTCAAAGTCGGAGGGTTGACGCTTGCCGTTTTGGCGCTGGCGAATCCCCTCCTTCCGGCTACACCAGAAGAATCCTTGCCTTTCGAGCCGGGAGAACGCTTGAACTATGACGTTACCTGGTCTATCTTCCCTGCCGGGACGGTCTCCGCAACTTTGGGGAGTGAAGGTCAAGAATCAAAGGACAATTACACCGTCACCACCACGGCTCAGTCTCAAGGTTTTGTCTCCCTCCTCTTTAGCGTCCAGAACGAATTTCGCTCTTTCTTTAATCCTCGGACCTTGTGCTCCGAACGGATTTCAAAAAAAATCAACGAAGGGCGGCGGCACAAGGAAACTGAGATCGTCTTTGATTCCAAGCGAAAGCGGGCGATTCTTGAGGAACGCGACTTGACCAAACCCAATGAACCTCTCAAGCACGCGGAGAACGAGATTCCGAACTGTGTCGAAGATGTGGTAACGGCCTTCTATTATCTGCGTAGGCAGGATTTCCAGATCGGCAAGCCCCTTCACCTGCCGGTTAACGACGGCTCGAAGACCTACGATGTGACTCTTGATGTTCAGGCGCGTGAAGGGATTCAAACCCCCCTTGGCAACCGCTCTGCCATCCGCGTGGAGCCTAAAGTCTTCAGCGGCTTGTTCAAAAGAAAAGGACGGATGCTGGTCTGGTTTAGCGACGACGATCAACATCTGCCTTTGCGCATTAAATTCATGATTGCCGTCGGGAACATTACCGCCACTCTGAATTCCGTTACCCACGTCGCAGAAAAGTCCTCCCCAGAAAGGCAGTAAGGCGTCGTTCAAACCTCGCCGCTCAGACCATTCGGTATTTTTCAGCCAGTAAGCGCTTGAATTTGGGCTGGTAGATGATGTCGTAGACCTGCGCTTTGTCCGGGAAAAGGTTGAGGGCGAAGCGGCGGGTTTGGGCAACGAGTTCCGAGGCCTCCTCCACGGGAATGTCGGATTGAGCAACCAAGTTCAGGACCAGGTCCACGGCGATTTGCAGGCGCCTTACCTTTCGGTTTTCCTCGAGGATTTCCTCTTTGCTGGCCACGGCGGTGGCCTCCTCTCTCCCGCGAGTTGAACACAACTCGCCCTGCTTGAGACAATTCTAGTATAAGCTAATAGAGGCTGGCGAGTGCGGATTGCGTATGCCGCAAGGTGAACGCCGGACTCCAACCGCACGGGCACGCCATGGCGTGCCCCTACTAACGATGGCGACCGAGATTACGGCGGAAAGAAAGACCCTGCTCCCTGGGCGCTGGGGGCGAGTGCGTGAGGTGCTCCGCGACTCGCTGGTGAACTTCTTGCGCGAGAATTCCCTAATGGTCTCAGCCTCCATCGCCTACTACAGTCTGCTCGCCCTCTTCCCCTTGCTGCTCCTTCTTCTGGCTGTAAGCGGATTATTTATCCGCCGCTATGAGCTCTCCGGCTGGCTGGCCCTGGTCGTGGGACACTACCTGCCCGTCAAGGCGGATTTCATCATGAGGGAATTGGTCGGCATTTCGCGAGCTTATGGAAGGGTCAGCATCCTGTCAATCCTACTTCTGTTATGGAGCTCTTCGGGCGTCTTTCTTCCCATCGAGCGGGCCCTGAACCGGGCGTGGGAGGTGGAGAAGCGGCGAAGTTGGTGGCGACGACGGCTTCTCGCCCTGGAGATGGCGGGGATTTTCGGCTTCCTCGCCCTGTTCTCGACGCTCCTCGTGGGAACGCGCAGGTACACCCACGCCTGGCTCAGGGCCTGGGTTGCAAGCTCTGTGCTCCCCCTCGTGGAATTCTCCTATCGCGCCCTCTTCGTGGCCGCCACTTTCGGTATTACGCTCTGTATGTTCTTGGTCCTGTTTGAGCGGCTGCCCAACCGCCCCATGGCTTTTCGCCAGGCTTTTCCCGGGGCGTTACTGACGGCTCTTTTGTGGGCAGCAGCGCGCTCGCTGTTTACTCATCTCCTTCCTTTCATCAATTACCGCCAGGTTTATGGCTCGATCGGGGTGGTCGTGGCCCTGATGACCTGGGTCTACATTTCCTCGGCCATCATGCTTTTTGGCGCTCAGGTGTCCAGCTCGCTCTATCGGACATGGAGAGTCAAGGCGCCCGCTGTAGAGGCTCTGGCTGAGGGCGTGGTTGAATCTGCGGGCAAGGCGCCATAGCCGGAGTTTCTCGCTACGATTCGGGAAGGGCGGGGTTTTAACCCATAGGCGTTAACCTAAGGCTCCGACCGCCCTCAACGCGAGCCTAGGTGTCCACTTCACAGGCCCGGAGGGCCGACAGAGAATAGCCCACGGCGTGAGCCGTGGGGTCGAGGGATAACCACGCGATTCCCCGGCCCCGGCGGGGCGGCAGAGGCTGATCGACAGTGGAGCACCCCGCGACGGCAAACGCGCCTTGGTCTGTCGCCCCTCCGGGGCTGGGAGCATCCAAATCGAACTCTTCGTCCCACGGCTTACGCCGTGGGCTACTCTCTGCCGCCCGTCAGCTGACGGGCTGTCAAGGTCTCGTAGTTGCCTTAAGTTAACGCTTATGGGGTTTTAACCCCGCCCTTCCGGTCGCCCGACTCAAAACGGCAGAGGGTGGTGAGAAATCCGGGATAGCAGCGGACCCCCAAAAAACTGTCGCTCATCTGCACCGTCGTCGCTCCATCAACGTCCGAACGGAAAACCCGAATCCCCCGTTCGCGCAAGCGCCCCAGAGTTTCCGGGCTGGGCAGGTTTCCAAAGCCGCCTGCGCCTCCGGTGACGATTGCCACGCGCGGGTTAACCCGGGCGAGGAATTCCGTACTGGTGGATGAATTCGAACCGTGGTGGGCCACTTTCAGAACTTCACTCTCCAAGGGTTCTCCGGAAGCCAGCAGTGCTTGTTCGACTTCGGTGCTGATGTCGCCCGGCAGAAGCACGCTCGCTCCATGGTAGCTGAGGCGGAGAACCAGCGAGTCATCATGGGAAGGAAGACCAGACGGGCGCCACGACCGCGCGGGCCACAACGCGCGAACGATGGCGCCACCACGCTCCAGCTCGTCTCCCGCCGCCAACGTCCGCTCAGCAACGCCCTTTTGCCGTACCCTCTCCAGCAAACCCGAGTAGGCGGGGGTAGCAGAATTTGCTGCGTGCCAGAACTCGCCGATCGGGAAGTTTCGGACGACCGCAAAAAGGCCTCCGAGATGGTCCTCGTGGGGATGAGAAAGCACGACGATATCAATCCTCTTGACCCCCCGCGACCACAAGTAAGGCGACACGATATCTTCTCCTGGGTCCCAGAGCCGGCCTTGAAACGCGCCTTCGCTCGTGCTGCGGTTGCGGGTTCCTGACGCATCAACCAGCATCGTGGTTTTGTCAGGAAGCACCAGAAAAAGTGAATCGCCCTGGCCGCAATCAAGCGCTGTGATCTCTAAGATTCCGGACGGAAGTCGCGGGGAGAAAGGGTGGATGGCGACCAGCGCCGTCATCAGTCCAAGAGCCGCCATCGAAAGCCGAAAGGTCCAAGCGTGCCTGCCCAGCGCTACAGCGGCTACGAGTATGGAAAGCACAAACCCGCAGCCAACCCACAACGGCGGATTCGGCACTCGGAACGAAAGCCAAGCCGGCAAACGTGGTAGATCCGTCAAGGCAAACAGCACTGCCATGACGACTGCCAGCGCCTTCGCAGGCCATGCAGCCAGTGCGGGAAGTAGAGCGCCCAGTAACACGGTCGGAACAGCAAGCGCCAGGAGTAAGGTCATTAAGGGGATGGCCAGAGCATTAAGGATGATTCCCGCAAAGGCCACTCGATGAAAAGTCGCTGCCATGGGCAGCAACAGGCCGACCTGGAGGACGGTGGAGAAGAGCAGGATGTTGGCCGTCCAGAGCATGAGCCTCGTCGGCCCTGTCACGACGGCGCTTGCCAACGCGCCATGCCGCTCCAGAAATCGCAACCGCGTTCTTAACCCTGTGATCAGTGCGCGCAGGTCCAGCCGGAATTGCGCCTGCTGGGGAGCCAGTTGGGCGTCCAGGGTGCGTTCGTCCAGATTACGTAAAGCGCGCCGATAGGGCTCCGTTGTACGTGCGAGGATGGGCGCCACCAGACCGGCAATGAGCAGCGCCGCTGAAAAGGAAAGTTGAAATCCGGATTCGTATAGCCAAGCTGGGCGAGAGAGCAGCAAGATGAGTGCTGCCAGCCCGATAGCGTTCAACGTGGAATGATCGCGATAAAGCAGCCGGGCCAGCAAATAAAGCGAAATCATCAGGGTGGCGCGCAACGTGGGCGCCCGCTGCTCAACCAGAACGGAATAGAACAGGAGAAACACAAGGACGATTAAGCGTCTTGACGATTCGCCGAGCGGGAACAAGCGCAGCAGCCAACTTGCCAGCAACACCAGCAGGCCGACGTGAAGGCCGGCGATCACCAGCAGATGATAAAGCCCCGTTTTGCGGAAATTCTCGATGGTTTCGGAGTCCAGCGAAGACCGGTCGCCCAGCAATACCGCCTTGAGCACCGTGCCACACCGCCCCTGCGCAGACCAGCGTGGGTAAAGATTGTCTATAGACCGTAGCAACCTGTTCCGAATCTGCTCAACCAGTGTCCAAATCCCTGGGTGGCGTGAGCGGGGCAGCTTTTCCACCAGGAGGGGATTCTTGATAGTGCCAACCCAATAGATGTCCTCGGTTGATTCCATCCATCGGCGAAAATCGAAGCTGCCGGGATTCTGATAAGTCCGCGGCTTTCGCAGGCGCACCAAAACTCGGATGACGTCACCGTACTGAAGATGCAACGAGTCCAGGGATGCTGAAATCTCCGGATTCTCGGACGCCTGAAGGCGCAGCCGCACCTTTCCGGTCAAATCGCAAGAGCGTTCTCTGCTTTCGGCACGCTCTGTTTCAAGGTCGAATTGAAGCCCGTAAGCGGTGCGGATGGGTGTGGAGATGACTTGCCCTTCCAGGCGAATAGGGTCTTGAAGGTCAACCCCCTGCGCGGCCAGCTTGCTGACATGGTTCGGCGGGAATCGGTACTCAAACAAGCAGCCTGCGGAAGCGCCAGCGACAAGGAAGCCGAGCAACGCCAGGAGTAGAGAAAGCCGCTCCCAACCCGCGCGCAACATGAGCAAACCAGCAAGCAGACAAAGTCCGACGCAAGCCGGAAGCGCGCCCAGCACAAACCAGTGGGCGTGCCCGGAACCAACCAGAAATATTCCCAGCCCAAAACTGGCCGCCATTAGGAGCAGGGGGCTTCGCATGCGCCCCGTTTTGCTTTCTGCGGTTTCAGTCGCTGGCAAGTTTGTCGGTTCGATCGGCTCGCTGGAGCTGCGAAGTGTCGCCTGTGGGTTCAATGAAATGTCAGCACTCTGCGCACCAGCGCTCGATAATGTAGAAACTCCAGCCCTCTCCCCCTTGGGGGAGAGGGTGGACCGCCGCCGGCGTTTTCTTCAGCCGGGGCGGGCCGGGTGAGGCTGCAGCCGCGCGAAAAATGTAGAAACTCCAACCCTCTCCCCCTTGGGGGAGAGGGTGGACCGCCGCTGGCGTTTTCACCGGCCGGGGCGGGCCGGGTGAGGGGGTCACGAGCCTGCGCCCGTCCCTTTGCAGCTAACAGCTCGCCGGTGAAAGCATTCGGCAATGACCACGCAGCGTCCAGCACCTTCTCCAGAAACAGCTCCGGCGCTCCGCCGATCGCGCTCCACCGCTGTTGCCTTTGCTATGGCCTGGTGGTAGCCTAACCGACGATAACATAGTCAGACCGTCACGGCGCTAAGGAATTACGGGAGAAGCGCCAGCGCTGACAAGAGATGTGCCCCATGCCGCCCCGAACGGTCGGCCACTACACGATCGAGCATGAACTCGGCCATGGACAAAACGGCACCGTGTACCTCGCTCGCGATATGCGGCTGGATCGCCGAGTGGCCATCAAGGTGTTGAACAGGGCCGACGAGGACGCCTGGGCACAGACGCTTCAGGAAGCGCGGCTGGCAAGCTGCCTCGACCACCGCTATATTTGCACCATTTATGATGTCGGCGAGGTTGAGGCGGAGGGGGAGAATCTCCCGTACATTGCGATGGAGTATGTTGACGGTCCATCGCTCGTCGAGAAGTTAGAGAACGGCCCGCTTGAGCCCACCCTGCTGCTGCGATTCGCTGTTCAGCTCTGCGAAGCTTTAGCCTATGCCCATGAACACGGGGTAATCCACCGGGACGTCAAAGCCTCCAACGTTCTTATCAGCCCGGACGCCGAGGCAAAGTTCGTCGATTTTGGCTCAGCCGCGCGATCTCCGCGCGGTCAACTTGTCTCCGCTCAGGGTGACGTGTGGGCATTTGGAACCCTTCTTTACCAAATGGCAACAGGAGAAGACCCACCCTCTCGAACCGTAGCGGGTTCGCGGGGGAAGCTCGAGCTGCCTCGATCAGTCCCGCGGGGCCTCGCAGCCATTATTGAACGATGCATGGATACTGACCTTGCCCGGGGCTACCACAGCGCAAGCGAGGTCTTGCGCGACCTGCGAATGGAGTCCGACCACCCGGACTCCCTCCCTGCCAAGAGCAAGTACTCTCTCAAGCCTCAGCGCCTTCTCTTCGTGGCTCTCGGGCTGGTAGTTGCCGTAACACTCTTTATCATTGGCGTAGGAATTGCCCGGCACTTGCGGCCCTCAGAAGCTCCCTCGTCACCCAACGCGCAGCCATACTCGCCACCCAGGGCTGCGACGCCCGGCGCTAAAACCCAGATGCGGGAGGGAGGCAGGCCCGATGTTAAGGTTTGGGTTAACAGTCGCACGATGAAATACCATTGCCCTGATTCACCTTGGTATGGTCGCACCTTGACGGGACAATACTTGACGCAGAAAGAGGCGCAGAAAGCGGGGTATGCGCCAGCCTACGGTGCGGTGTGTCAGTGAACCCGGCGGGTGTCACGTGAAAAATGTAGAAACTCCAGCCCTCTCCCCCTTGGGGGAGAGGGTGGACCGCCGCCGGCGTTTTCTTCAGCCGGGGCGGGCCGGGTGAGGGGGTCAGGAGCCTGCGCCCGTCCCTTTGCAGCTCACAACTCGCCCGTGAAAGCATTCAGCAATGACCACGTAATGAAACGCATATGATAGCGGCCATCGTAATAAGGTGGCCTGAATACAGGGAGAATCTACAAGCGGCGCAAATCAAACCCCGCAAGTAGCAGTTCAGTAGCGGCGGCTAATCCGCACGCAGGCCACCCCGTAGCACGTCTGCGCCACCCGCAGACCTCGCGCCCGGCGAGCCCGACTGCCGCTTCCTCCGCGCCACACCGCGAACTTGTCTATCCGCTCGGAGACGCACCGCCGCGGCAGCAGGCGTCCAATCTGCTTTCCTCAGTGCCCGCTACTGCATATATTCCGACTTGACGTAATCCTTGTCCTTCCACGGTTTGTGGCAGTCAAAACATGGCTTCATATCCTTCAAAGTGGGTGTTTCGGTGTTGCCCTGGAAAACCTCAAACCCCCAGCCACCGGTGTCCGGATAAAGCTTGCCATTCTTCTTCATCACATAGAGGGCCTTCAGTCCCCGAGGCTCGATCGCTCCCCCATGGCTGCTGATGTCATAGAGTTCGAGGGCGAGCATGGAACCGTCCGGGTAGAGTTTGCCGTTCTTAAACGCGGGCCAGCCGATGTCATTCACGTAAACGTTGTGGAGGCCTCCAAACCTTTCAAATAATTTGTTCTCTGAGCTGAAAATCACCATGGTCTTGACGTGCCTCCAATGACGGGGATCGTTGGGAAAAGCGGGATAAGCAATGGCGGGTTTCTTCTGAGCCTGAGCAATTAAAGCCCCCAGGCTCGCCACCACCGCCACGAAAACTAGCGACAGAATCCTGGTACGGGTTGTCATGGAGAGATACCTCCTGATGCTAAGCTCGCCTGAATTGTCGACTACCCGACAATTCAAACCGTTCCTGGTCCCACATTCTAGCGCAACTACTCTTCACCTCCAAGCGCTCCACAAACTAAATTCTCATATGGGGATGTCTTGCTCGCCAGCGGTCATCGCATCCAGGTTATTCAGCAGACTGTTAAGGCCGGGCGTGGTGGTTGGGAGTGAGCTTGGCGAGGGACTCAATGTGGTAGGTTTGCGGGAAGGAGTCAAACATTTCGATGGAGTCCAATTGATAGGCGTGGCCCACAAGAAAGTTGAGGTCGCGGGCCAGGGTGGGCGGGCTACAGGAGAGGTAATGAATCTTGCGCGGCCTCAGAGCGGCCAGGAGCCTTAACGAGCCGGCATCGACGCCGCCGCGCGGCGGGTCCATCACCACCAGGTCCGGCTCTGCCTGCGCAAAGCGGCGCAAAAAATCGTAGGTTGTTTCGCCGGCCGCGCGCAGGTTCGCAAGTCCGTTCGCTTCCGCATTGGCCTTCAGGTCCGAGGCGGAGGTGAGGTTCGCTTCCGCTGCCACGACCCGATTGAAGCGCCGGGCCAACGGCAGTGAGAACAACCCGACCCCCGCAAAGAGGTCCAGGGCGAGTTCACCCCGCTCCTCGCCTGTTACCGAAGTCACGAGTTCGAGCCTGAGAAAGCGCGAGGCCTGAAAGAAGGAGCCTGGGCTGACTCGATAGTTGAATCCACCCACGGAATAATTCAGCGCCGGCTTGCCGAGTACGAGGAATCTGTTGCTGAATTCAAGGGCAACACACACCGCACCCGGAATTCTCTCCAGCAGGACACGGCCCGTTTGTTCGCCTTCAACGCTCGCGGCTTCGCCCCGCAGGGTGAGCATGACTTCCTCATCGCGCTGGTCAGCGAACAGCTCGATTTCCAGGAAATCCGCGAGCCCTTGCGCCCACTCCGGCCGCCGCAATTCAGCCAGCACGGAATTGAGGCAGGGCGAAAGAATGAGGCAGCACTCGATGGGAAGGACTCGGTGTGACTGGGGCTCGAAAAAGCCCAGCGCGACCCGACCGTCGGTTTGCCGGCGGATCTTGAATTGAGCCTGGTTCCGGTAGTTCCAGGCAAGGCCGGCGTGCAACGGGATTTCTCCCTTCCAGTCGATTCCCCCTAGCCTGCGCAGCGTCTCGAGCAGAATTTCCCGCTTGGTTGTGAACTGTAATTCCGGGCTGAGGTGCTGGTAGTGACAGCCTCCGCAGCGGCCGAAATAAGGGCAAGGTGGGTCTATTCGCTCCGGGGCAGCTTGCAGAATCCGCAGAGGTCGAGCATGGACCACTCCTTTGGCGGTCCGAACTTCCTCCACCTCCGCCCGCTCCCCAGGCAGGACACGAGGAACCAAAACGGTGCGGCCCGCATGGTGGCCCAGGGCCTCGCCTCCGTAAATCAGCTTGCTAGGAGTAAGTTCGAACGGCATTTCGCCAACACCTGTCATCCTGAGCCCCGACTTGTCGGGGCGAAGAATCTCTGCAGTTGTTCTTTCTGCCCTTGGCCACCTACAAACTGCCGAGATGCTTCGCTTCGCTCAGCATGACAGTGGGCCCACAAGCTACGGACCACGGACATCGGGCCATGGACGACGGACAGCGCCACCGGCGCCTCACATATAGAACAAACTCAAGCGCGGAAGCTGGTAATGCTCCAGCAAGCGCCTCTTCAGGAACTGCCGCTGCAACGATTCGATCTGCGGTCCAGACATTTTCCGGCGGTAAGGCCCCAGCCCGCGTTCAACTTGTCCCTGGATCTCGGCCAGGAGTTCGACGGAAGAGGCGCGAGTGAGTGAAGCGGTCAGCTTTTCTTCCAGAGCGGTCAGGCGTATCTCCAATTCTTCCAGGTTGGCGAGGAGTTTGGCGGGCTCCTGCGAGGCGGTTTCGCGAAGTGATGCCGCCGCTGAGACCAGGTCGTCCGCCAGAACCTGCCGGCCTTGCTCCCTTGCTTTGCGGGAGGCGATTTCCGCGGTCTCCGCGTTGCGATTCAGAAAGCGCAGGATGTCCTCCAAGGCAAAAGGAGGAGGCGAATCCTTCCGCGTGCCACCCTGAGCTTCACCGCCGCGCGCCTCCTCGGCGGCACGCAGGACCTCTTGCGTGCAATACGCCAGAGCGTTGACCATCCTGTATTTTCGCTGGCGTGCCTTGAACTTCTCGAAAGCGCGCACGATACCCGCCAGAACCGCTTCGAGCGGAATGCCGGAGTCCTTCCAGGATTCGATGAGAGCCCAATCAAGAGGTGAGAGGAGCGTCTTCGTCCCACGGCATTGCTGATAGCGTTCTTCGATCTCGGTGAAGTAATTGAAATAGTTTTCCACCGCCGCCAACTTATCAGTTATCAGTTTCCAGTTATCAGTTTTAAGTTACCAGTGTGATGCTGTCATTCTGAGCCCCGACTTGTCGGGGCGAAGAATCTCTGCAGTTGTTCTTTCTTCTCCCTCCACCTACAAACCGCCGAGATTCCTCGCGGAGTTTACCCTGAGCGGGCAAAGCGAGATCCTTCGCTGCGCTCAGGATGACAGCGAAGGGCTCGGGATGACAGAAGTCTTTAACTGACGACTCACAACTGATAACTGATTACTTCTTACGATTGCGTTCGTAGATTATCCGCAAGCCTTCGAGGGTGAGCGACGACTCGACGGGGGGCTTATACTTTGAGGCGCCGGCCACCAGCAACGCCTGCCCACCGGTGGCAATCACCTTGGTCTTCTTGCCCAGCACACGGCAGATGCGGTCCAGGATGCCATCCACGAGACCCACGGCTCCGTAGAAGAGTCCGGATTGCATGCTGGCCACCGTATTGCTTCCGATCACGCGCTGCGGCTCGCGTATCTCGACGCGCGGCAATTTCGCCGCGTGCTCGAAGAGCGCTTCGGCGGATATGCCCAGACCCGGCGCGATGGCCCCACCCAAATACTCGCCTTTCTCGGAGACCACGTCGAAAGTTATCGCCGTGCCGAAGTCCACAATGATGCAGGGGCCGCCGTACTTCTCAAAGGCGGCCACGCTGTCGGCGATGCGGTCTGCGCCAACTTCTTGCGGGTTATCGTAATGGATGGCCATTCCCGTGCGCGTCCCCGGGGTCAGGTAGAGCGGCTTCAGGTGAAAATATTTCCAGGCCATTTCCTCCAGAACCGGGTTGAGCGTCGGCACCACGCTGGCCACCATGATGCCATTGATCTGGTTCGCCTGGACACTGTCCAGCGTGAAGAGGTTACGGGTCAGGATGCCGTATTCATCTGCGGTCTGCGACTTGTCAGTTTTCAGCCGCCATTGGGCGCGCAGCTCCTTGCCCTCGAAAACTCCCAGAACCGTGTTGCTATTTCCTACGTCGATGACGAGTAGCATGATTTGCTGTCAGTTGTCCGTGGTCCGTGGTCCGTTGTAGGTTATCAGTTTGTGCCAACCTCGCGTATGGTTGACCCTGAGCGACTGACCACGGACAACGAACAACGGACAATCCACTCTTTCACTTCACCTCCCCAACCTCTCCGGCCACCAAGGTCTCTTCGTGCCCGTCGTCATACCGCACCCGGAGCGCGCCGCTCGAATCGACGCCGGCCGTGGTGGCAATTGATTCAGCCTCAGCGGTCATGATGCGGATGCGCTTGCCATTGGCATAAGTGGATGCGGCCGCCCAGTGCTCGGCGATGGCGGCGCTACCCTTTTCCAAGAGCAGGTGGTAGTACCTTTCCAGTTCTTTCAGCAAGGCAATGAAAATCTGCACGCGCGACCAGGTCCTTTGGCTCTCGATTCGTAACGAAGTGGCAAAGGGCTTCAGCTCGGCGGGCATCTCGCTATGATTGACGTTGATGCCGATCCCCAGCACGACGGCATGCAGCCGGCCCAGCTCCGCATTCATTTCCGTGAGGATTCCGCAGACTTTCTTCCCATTCACCAGCAAGTCGTTGGGCCAGCGAATATCCACGCCAAGTCCCGTGACCGAACTCAGGGCGTGTTGGGTGGCCACGCCGGCCATGAGGGTGAGAATCGGGGCCGCGGTCGGAGAGAATGGTGGACGAAGTATGACCGACCCATAGATCCCGCTGGATTTTTCCGAGTACCAGGTACGGCCCAAACGCCCGCGGCCAGCCGTTTGTTCCTCGGCCACCACTACCGTCCCGTGCTCCGCCCCCTGTTGGGCAAGATTCAAGGCGGCCGTATTCGTCGAGCCTGTCCGGAAGTGGTGGATGATGCTGTGTCCAATCTCATTTTCACCCAATTCCGCCTGGATCAAGCTGGGTACGAGGACGTCCGGCATCTTCAAGAGTTGATAGCCGGCGGCGTGATGGCCCTTGATCTCCACACCCACTTCCCGCAACTCCCTGACCCAGCTCCACACCGCAGAACGCGTTACCCCGATTTCAGAGGCAATCTTCGGCCCCGGAACGACTACCATGGCGTTCTTCACCAAAAGGTGGATCATCTTATCGATCTTGCGTCCGGTGCTTCCGGCAGCCATGAGTCCCAGCTCTCTCCCTGCGCTCTGGAGTGCGGCAGCTTGCTGGCCGTGTGCTTGGGCGCCGTCCTGGTCCAGTGAGGCGCGAGCAAGCTCGCTGGATGAAAGCGGCAGCCCGTCGCGGCGGGCCGCACTCCAAATCGCTCCGTCCTACACGGGTTCGATACGAAAGTTGATGTCCACGGCGGGAGCCGAATGCGTCAGTGCTCCCACGGAAATATAATCCACACCCGTCTCGGCATAAGCGCGGATGTTCGTGGCGTCGATTCCGCCAGAGACTTCCAACCGTATGTGTCCCGCTGCGCGCTCCACGCACTGCCGGACCTCCAGGGGAGTCATGTTATCCAGCAGCACGCCGTCGGCGCCGCACTCGAGCGCTTCTTCCAATTCGGCGAGGCTGGTCACTTCCACCTCGATGTGATATCCAGCCGGCCGATGGCGCTTGGCATTTTCCACTGTGGCGCGAATTCCGCCCACCAGTTGCAGGTGATTATTCTTGATCAAGATTCCATCGTCCAGCCGCAAACGGTGATTCTGGCCACCCCCCAGTCGGACGGCGTATTTCTGAAGGTTGCGAAGTCCCGGGGTGGTCTTCCGCGTGTCGAGAAATTCCGCTCGAGTTCCCGCCAGCTCTTCTTTGAGGCGCCGCGCATAGGTTGCAATGCCGCTTAAATGTTGGAGGAAATTCAACGCCACACGTTCACCAGCGAGCAAGGTGGCGGCGGGGCCGCAGGCGTTCGCCAGTACGGTTCCGGCCGCAACATCCGAGCCGTCTTCCAGCGCGGGGTTCCACTCGACGGTCGGCTTGAGGACTAGAAACACCATAGCCGCCACGGGTAGCCCGGCCACGACAAGGCTCTGCTTGCTGCGGAAGGTCCCGCAAGCTCTCATTCCCGCCGGCACGGTAACCGAGGTCGTCAGGTCGCCTTGGCCGAGGTCTTCTGCCAGCGCCATGTCGACAAGAGCACGCAGCTCTCCTGAAGACAGGTCCAGGGGCCCGGAGAGATCGCCAATGGTCAAAGGACTGAGGTATCCCACGGTTCAGCCAAGCCTTTCCAAAGATTCGACCACTTTCTTGTAACGGTCGTTCATCTCGGAGTGACGGTGTTCCACCCCCCGCACGACCTCGCGCGGCGCCCGCTCCGCAAACTCCTGATTCTCAAGTTGCGCCTTCGCTTGCGCAAGCGCCCGCTCCAGCTTCTCTTTCTCTTTTCTTAGACGCGACCGTTCCGCTTCGTGGTCCGCTGGCTCTTCATGGAAAATGCGCAGATCGAATACCGGGCCCCCGCGCACACCTTGAGCCGTCGCTTCCAACCGCTCGCGAGTGAAGCTCAGAGCCTGGAAGGCCGAAAGGCGCAGGATGGTCTCCAGGTGCGAGCGGAACAGTTCCAGCCAGCGCAAGTCTTCGCACCCCACCTGCGCGCTGGGCTTCACCTTTTGCAGGCCCATTTCCGCCTTGGCGTTGCGCAGAGAAACAATCAAATCCTGGACCAACTCGAATTGCCTTTCCGAGATCGGGTCCGCGGCACGCTCGCTGACCAGGGTGAAACCCGTCAAGGATATGGAACTCTCGCGCCCGGCGCGCGGAAGCCGGCGCCAAAGTTCTTCCGTAATGAACGGCATGAAGGGATGGAGCAAGTGGAGCGCGGATTCAAACACTCGCGCCAGGTTGATCCAGGCCGGCGAAACTTTCGCGCTGGCGTCACGGCGCGTGATTTCCGGCTTGACCCATTCCAGGTACCAGTCGCAAATGTCGTGCCAGAAAAAGTGATAGACCTCGTAAGCCGCCTCGTGGAAGCGGTAATCGGCCAGGGCTTCGTCCACTTTCCGGGTGACAGCCTGCAAACGCGAGAAGACCCAGCGGTCTGCCAGCGCCAAAGATTCGATTGAAGTGACTGCACTGAAACCCAGTTCCGGAACCGGCCGCAACGCCTCGGCAAGCTGGTCGTGCCAAGCTTCCGGCAGCTTTTGCAGGTTCATAAGGATGAAGCGCCCGGCATTCCAAATCTTGTTGGCAAAGCGGCGGTAAGACTCAATCTTTTCTTCGCTGAAAGCAACGTCGGTACCGGGAGCGGCGCTAATGGCCAATGCAAAGCGCACCGCGTCCGTGCCGTATTTTTCAGTTACCTCGAGCGGGTCAATCACATTGCCCTTGGTTTTGGACATCTTCTGCTTTTCCGCGTCGCGCACCAAGGCATGAATGTAAAGCTCGCGGAAGGGTACGTCGTTCATGAACTTCATGCCCATCATGATCATGCGCGCGCCCCAGAAAAACAGGATGTCGAAACCCATGATCATGAGGTCGTTGGGGTAAAAGCGGCGCAGGTCCGGAGTGTCGTCGGGCCAACCGAGGGTGGCGAAAGGCCAGAGCGCGGAGCTGAACCAGGTGTCCAATACATCCATTTCGGGCCGCAGGCTCGCGGCCTCGCAATTGGGGCATGCCAGTGGCGCAACGTGCCCCGCGATCACTTCGCCGCAAGCGTCACAGTACCAGACCGGTATGCGATGGCCCCACCAGAGCTGCCGCGAAATGCACCAATCGTGGATATTGCGCATCCAGTCGAGGTAGATCTTCCGGTAGTTTTCCGGGGTGATGCGGATGCGCCCTTCCTCGACCGCGCGCATGGCCGGCTCGGCCAATTCCTTCATCTTCATGAACCACTGCGCGGAGAGCAGAGGCTCGAGCACCGTCTTGCACCGCTGGCAGGTCCCGACGCTCAGGGGATAATCCTCGATCTTTTCAAGGAGGCCCTGCTGGCGAAGATCCTGGACGACTTTCTCCCGCGCCTGGTAACGGTCCAAACCCAGGTAAGGGCCGGCGTCTTCCGTCATGGTTGCGGAGGTATTGATCACCTCGACGCGCTGCAAGTTGTGGCGCAGCGACATGTCGTAGTCGTTTGGGTCATGAGCCGGCGTCACCTTCACCGCACCTGTACCGAACCGTGGGTCCACGAAATCATCCGCAATCACGGGGATCACGCGCTTGAGAAGCGGCAAGACTAATTTGCGGCCCAGAGCGGAGCGGTACCGCTCGTCGGCGGGATTTACCGCTACTGCGGTATCGCCCAGCATGGTCTCGGGCCGAGTGGTGGCCACCATGATAGAACCGGAACCATCTTCAAAGGGATACCGGATGTACCACAAATGCCCCGGGCGCTCTTCGTGAACTACTTCCAGGTCGGAGACGGCGGTGCCGCAGCGGGGACACCAATTCACAATGTACTTGCCGCGATAGATCAACCCTTCGTTGTAAAGCCGCACGAAGACTTCCTGGACGGCGCGGGAATAAGCCGCGTCCAGGGTGAAGCGGTCGCGCGTCCAGTCGCAGGAGGTGCCGAGGCGCTCCATCTGGCGGCGGATGGTCCCACCGTTCTGCTCCTTCCACTTCCAACAGAGTTCCAGGAACTTCTCGCGGCCCATCTCGACGCGCCGCCGCTGGCCTTCGCGGCGCCAAGCCGCGCGGGCTGAGGAACCGGGCTCGAGGTCGGGTAATGCCTGACGGCCGAGTTCCTGCTCGACGATCAGTTGGGTGGCGATGGAGGCGTGATCGGTGCCCGGCAACCAGAGGACGTCCTGGCCGCTCATGCGATGCCAGCGCATCAGGATGTCAATCTCCGTATGCTCCAGCATGTGGCCCATATGGAGCATGCCGGTGATGTTGGGCGGAGGGATCACCAGGCAGAAACAAGGACATGCAGGGTCGTCGGAAGGGCGGTAGAGCTTCTGCGCCACCCAGGACCGCGCCCAGTGTGGCTCAATAGTTTCGGGGGAATAAACCTTGGGAATCTCTTTGTCCAACTCCGCCCTCTCCTAACCAGGCCCGCAAAAGTTTCGAGGTCGAATTACTATAACGGCTCGGCGGGAGTGAGTCAAACTTTCCGGCCCGGCCAAATGCAGGATTCAGGATTCAGGATTCAGGATTCAGGAAGGACCTGTGGCAGTGCTGCTTGTTCTTGTCCTAACTCCTGACTCCTGAGTTTTCCTCCAGGTGGGGCATTGAGTGGGCGTCTCGCCCATGCATCTCGCGTCTTGGCCTTGCTCGTTCACGGGCGAGACCCACCCCGCCTCGCGGGACCGGGGTGGGCGCCTGCGCTACGGCCAAATCTTCAGAGCGGGAACAAGAAGCTGGAAACTGGCAGCCCCAATTTCCATTTCCCAGTTTCCATTTTCCAATTTCCATTTTCCAGTTTCTCGCCCCACTCAATGCCCCACAACTCGCGGATTCCTGGCCCCATTCTTCGGTTTGATTGGCGTTTATTGCACTCAGGAAACAGTTCGTTTTTGGGCTCTGAAAACGCTAACCCCTGTGTTTTCAGTAGATCCTTAGGTTCGTTCCCTCTATTTAGTATCTTTTTTGCATTTTTGGCGACTTTCTCCCTCCGCCGGGCCGATTCTGAACCTCCTTCCCCGCCTCGCTTGCAAGCTTGCTCATGCGACAACTCGCATAGGCTACCTCCACTCGAGCCTCTTGTCAAGAGCAAAATGAAAGACAGGATTCAGGATTCGGGATTCAAAAAAACAGAGGGTGGGCGCTCAGCGGGACAGTGACGGGGGCGCTGAGCAGGACATCAGCGCACTCCCTTGGCACGCTGTCATTCTGAGCCCGCCCTGCGGGGGAAGAATCTTGCTCTGGACTTTTCGGTCGAGAAACAGCAGGGCGCGATGCTCCGTCCGCGCCCAGCGACCTGGCTCCGACCACGACACAATCAAAACGGCAGAACGAGACAGAAGATCAACAGGAGAAATAAGCAACAACCAGGAACAACAAAAGGGGACACTTCTAATGAGATAAGAATGGGGGCGGTATTGGTGTCATTTGCGCGACCTAGTCATTCCCGTCCCGCTCTGCGGGAGGAATCTACTCCACAAACCTTTGGAAATGTGCTGTCGGCGGACTGGATTCCTCCCGCAGAGCGGGACGGGAATGACCGGCGGCTCGAGTGGATCCCCATTCCAAATGACACCAGCACCATGGGGACATTTCGTCACTTGACACCGGCCTTAATAGGTTGTTAGCATTCGAACCGCAAACACGCTGAAAAAGAGAAAAGGGTATCTCTAGGTTGAAGAAACCTGCTGCTGAGGTAGCACAAAGGAAATAGAGAAAGAGGACGAGAAGAGCTCCAGGCGTGCTTGCTTTGCGGCACTGTGGTCCGCGCAAAGGGGCACTAAGGGGCTTCTGCTTCGCAGATTGCAACGCTCGACCGCAAGGACGATCTGCAAGCATCTGCCGAGAAGGAGATCACATGAAACGGCTTCTCAGGATTGGGATTGTGTCTTTGGCCGCAGCGGTCGTGCTATTCGCTGCGTCCCAGCACATTCGAGCGCAAGGAAAGTGGCCAAGCAACGAGGCCCCCAAAGCGTCTTCAGCGTCTCCTACGAATGATACGTCCAGCAAACCCGTGGGCCATACTCTGCTTACGACTTATTTCACTCAGGCATATGTGTTCCCGCATATAACGTATGAAACGGGCGATGAATATCTTGCAGTTGACGATCCAACCACCATCAAATGCCCGTTTTTCCGGGGTTGCACGCTTGAGATTGAGCAAAGCGTCGACGTCGGCGGAGTGACCAGCAGCGGCAACTGGTGGGGCCCGTTCGTTCAGGTGGACGGGTCCTATACGGACTATAGCCCCCCGGTAGGCGAGACACCTACTGACGGGTCCTATGTATTAGTCACCTCCAATCAGAGTACCCCGCTGACACCCGGGAAACACACGGTTCAGTCGTTCGTCTTCTCGTATTTTGGATTATATATTTGTAGCTACCATATCACTTACCGGGTCTACATCCCGTAGGCCGGCAGGATGGCGCTGAGGCTTGGCATGCGTATCTGCCTTGCCTTGACTGCCATTCTTCCGTGTCAACGCAAAATAGATTGGTAGAGTGCCAACACTGCGCCCTGAGGGTCTGCCAGGATTGCCATGCGGCCAACTTTCTCCATGGTCATGGGAGCCAGATGGGTCTTGGCGCCCAGTTGCTTGGCCTTGGCGGCCGTCTCATCGCAATTCGAGACCACAAGATACGCCAGCCAGTGAGGGGGAACATTCGGATCGCGAAAATTCGCAGGCGGAATCCCGCCGATGAATTTTTCCCCGTTGGCGATGTGCAGGTAGCCGGAGGGATCATTTTCGCCCTTGATAATCCTCCAACCGAACAGGCCTGTGTAAAACTCCTTGGCGCGCGCAGGGTCCGTCGTCACTAGATCCGCCCAGCAGAGGGTACCAGGCACACCGGCGATTCCCGTCCCAGTGTGGCTTTTGGGCTGCCAGAGGGCAAAAACAGCTCCCGTCGGGTCTTGCACAACGGCCATACGGCCTATGTCGTAAACGTCGCACGGCGGCGCAAGCAACTTCCCTCCAAGCTGCGCAACGCGGCTTGCGGCGTTGTCTGCGCTTTCGACCGCAATGTAAATCATCCAGTGCGGCGGCACGCCCTGGGACCGCTGCTCAGGACGCATGGTGTACGCAGCGGCGGCGTCCCGCCCCTCGAGTTGAAACATGGTGTAGAAGTCGTTTGGACCCATGGGAAAATCCTGGCTGGCCCAACCAAACAACGAACTGTAAAAGCTCTTGGCGGCATTCTGATCGGTGGTCGAAAGTTCAATCCAGCAAAAAGCCCCGGGTGGATGCTTGTCAATATGCGGCATGGCGCGCAATTACGTCCCTTTGTTGTGTGGATTACTGAAAGCCCGCTATTATTCCAACGCAGTTTCCCAATTTCGTCCTTGCAGTGAGCGAAGCTTTGGAGTGCGGCAGCTTGCTGCCGCTTTGGCTCGAGCCAGCTTGCTGGCGGGGAATTGTTCCCCCGGCTGAAATCCCGGCGAGCAAGCTCGCGGGGCGGAAAGCGGCAGCAAGCTGCCGCACTCCAAAGCCCACCGAGGCGGGCAGCGCCTGGGCTATCATCTCTTCAATGAGACAATGACTCAATGGATCAATGGAGCAATTTCTATCCGGTCATTTCATCGGGCGGCTCACCTCCTGCCATCGACTGCGCCAGGATGAGCTGGCGCGCTTCACCGCGCAGACCCGGCCATGTCAGTGCGAAAACCGCGCCTCCAGCCAAGCAGATGATCCCCCCCAGCCTGACGGTAAGCGGCGCTCCCACATGCTGCGCAATCGCTCCTGAAAGCAACGCCCCACATGGCGCCATGCCCATGAACATCATGGCGTAGACCGCCATGACGCGCCCGCGCAATTCGTCGGGGACCATGGTTTGGATGAGAGTGTTGGAGGAAGCCATTTGCAGAATCATCGCGAATCCGGCCGGCATAACCAGGAGTATGGAGAGCCAGAACCAGTGCGACATCGAAAAAAGGACCAGGGAGGTCCCGAACCCCATGGCGGCGAACATCACCCATCTTCCCAGTCCACGCACGCCGTGGCGCGCCGCCAACGCCAGCGTCCCTATAATCGCCCCCACTCCCGCAGCGCCCATCAGCAGACCCAGACCCCGCGCTCCGCTATGCAAAACCCTGTCAGCAAAAATCGGCATCAGCACCATGTAAGGCATCCCCGTCAGGCTGACAAGACCCAGCAGGAGCAGCAGGGCGCGGATCGGCCCCGTGCGCGCGACCCAGTGAAAGCCTTCCACAAGGCTCTCGAATCCGGAACGGCCGCTGCCTCGCACACGTGGCGTCACGGTCATCAGCAAGAGCCCGACAAGCACCGCAATGTAGCTCACCCCATTGGCAAAGAAGCACCAGCCTTCGCCGATCGCGGCCACCGTCACGCCGGCCACGGCAGGCCCCAGGATGCGCGCGCCGTTCACCATGGCGGAGTTGAGAGCGATGGCGTTAATCAAGTCCTGCTGGCTCACCATCTCGACCACAAAGGACTGCCGCGCGGGAATGTCGAAAGCGTTCACCAAGCCCAGCGAGGAGGCCACCACCATGATTTCCCACACCTTGATGTGGCCCAGCAGAGTCAGCGCCGACAGGACAAACGCCAACAACATTGCAGAGGTCTGGGTGGCGATGATAATGCGATAGCGGCTCTTTCGGTCCGCCACCATGCCGCCAATCGACGCCAGGAGGAAAACCGGGATTTGCCCGGCAAAGCCCACCAAGCCGAGGAGCAGCGACGAGCCCGTAAGCCGGTAAACCAGCCAGGCCTGCGCCACGGATTGCATCCAGGTGCCGATCAGGGAAATCATCTGGCCGCTGAAGAACAGGCGATAATTCCGGTACCGGAGCGCCCGGAACATCGCCGGGACGCGGCTCTTTGTCTCCCCCGGCGCTCTTTCATTTTTTTGCGGCAGGGAGATCGCAGACCGTCCCCGGCCCGATTCAGTTGCCATGGTCATTGTACCGGGCAGCCCTGAGTGAGCAAGAATGCCTTCGTCACCACCCCATGAAAAAAGTCGGCGCAGGCAGCCACTTCATCATGATACTGGAGCCTGCGGAAATTCACCAAAAAGATTCGCGCTGCCCATCCATCGCGTCGCAAGCGGCGTCTCGCAAAGCGCAATACACGCAGGCAAAGAAGCCCATCCCATCGCTAATGATATTTGCGATTGGCTGCGAGGCGAGGTTTAGGGAGGATGCGCTCATACCGACATCAATAGATGCAACAGCAGAATTCGTTGAGCATTCTGGTGGGTGTTCGGTGGAGGCGGGCGCGGCGCCTGCTGCACGTTTCTTCCGTTTAGCAGCGGTTTTCTGGGATAGAAACGCAAGCATCTGCTATGATGCGCCTGCTTCGCATAGGCGAGGACCGACCCCGCTCTCCGACAGGTGTGCGGGGGAGCGGAAGCGGAAACTGGACAATCGAAAAGCTTGGATCTCGACAGGAGAGACAAAGCCCGGGAGGAATATCCATGCTGAAAGAGTTCAAAGAATTTGCTCTGCGTGGGAATGTGGTCGATATGGCGGTTGGCATCGTGGTGGGCGCGGCCTTTGGCGGGATCGTGACCTCGCTGGTCAACGACGTCCTGATGCCGCCCATCGGATTGCTGCTGGGAAAAGTGGATTTCTCGAACCTCTTCATCACCCTTACGGGTCGGCACTTCGATAGCGTGGCGCAGGCCAAGGCCGCGGGAGCGGCGACGCTCAACTACGGCCTGTTCGTGAACACGGTGATCAACTTTGTGATTGTGGCGTTCGCGATTTACCTGCTCGTGCATCAAGTCAACAAACTGAGACCTAAGCCCGCCCCGGCGCCCGCCGGGCCCGCCCTGAAGGAATGCAAGTTCTGCTGTTCGTCGATTCCTCTTCAGGCGACGCGCTGCCCGCATTGCACTTCCGAGCTGAAGGTCGCGTAGGGCGCGGAGCAACAGACGAAAGGGCAAGCAAATAATCCGCCGCCAGATCGGACAGGTGAATCCGCGAAGGCGGCGCAAGCTTCATGCTATAATTCCAGCAACTGCGCCATTAAAGCAGTGAAACATAACCGCGCAGGGTCCGGCAGTTCGCGCGCTTACGAATACGGGCTAGGGAGGAAGGCATGGCGGTAAAGCATTTCCAAAAAGTGTGGCACAACGGGGAATTCATCCCCTGGAACGAAGCCACGATACACGTGGCGTCGCATGTGGTCAGTTATGCTTCGTGCCTTTTTGAAGGCATCCGCTGCTATGACACCCCGCAGGGGCCCGGAATCTTCCGCCTTAAAGACCATACCGACCGATTGGTGAACTCCTGCAAGATTTATCGCATGGAACTGAAGTTCACCCGCGATCAACTGGCCCAGGCGATGGTGGAGCTGGTGCGGGTGAATAACGTCAAGCACTGCTACCTGCGCCCGGTGATTTTCCGGGGCTTCGGTGAGGCCGGGGTGAACCCGCTGAATAACCCGATTGAAATTTACTTGCTGGCCTGGGAGTGGGGGAAATACCTCGGCGACGAAGCCCTGCGGCAGGGCGTGGACGTGTGCGTTTCCTCCTGGCAGCGCATTGCGCCCAACACGCTGCCGGCGATTGCCAAGTCGGCCGCGAATTATATGAACTCCCAACTGGTGAAGATGGAGGCGCTGACCAACGGCTATGTGGAAGGCATATCGCTCGACGCCTCCGGCCACGTCAGCGAAGGGAGCGGTGAGAACCTCTTTATTGTGCGCGACGGCAAGATCATCACACCCCCGCTCTCCTCGTCCATCCTTCCCGGCATCACGCGCGATTCCGTCATCACGCTCGCCCAAGAGCTTGGTTACACGGTCATCGAACAGGCCATCTCTCGCGAGATGCTTTATATCGCCGACGAAGTCTTTTTCACCGGCACGGCTGCGGAGATCACCCCCATCCGCTCCGTGGACCGCATTGTGGTAGGCAAAGGCCAGCCGGGTCCGATTACCCTGAGCTTGCAGGAACGCTTCCTTTCCATCGTGCAGGGGCAGGCGGAGGACAAGTATGGCTGGCTTACCCTCTGCAGCCAGCCCGTCGCCGTGGCGCGGTAAGAGTCTTTGGTCCAGAGGTTCAGGGAGGGAATTGGATCTTCGCCCTCTCCCGAGAGGAGAGGGCTACAGTTCCGAATCAGGAATGCTTGGCAGCGAGGATCAGCCATGAGCAGCCAAAGCGTGACCATTGATACCTTGCTTCGGACCGCCTGCGAGAATAAGGCTTCCGACGTGCACCTGAAGGTGGGGAATTGTCCTTACATCCGGGTGGATGGCGAGCTCCAGGCGCTCACCCAATATCCTCGTATTTCCCCCGAACACATGCTGGACTTTGCTTTCAGCATTATGACCAACCGGCAGAAGCAGAAGTTCAAGGAAAACACCGAACTGGATATGCCCTATGGCGTCCCCGGGCTGGCCCGCTTCCGCGTGAACGTCTTCCAGCAGCGCGGAAACGTCGGCATGGTCATCCGCGTGATTCCGACCAAGATCCAGACATTCGAGGAGCTTTCCCTTCCCAGGGTGATGGAGAAGATTTGCGAGGAAAAGCGCGGGTTGGTGCTGGTGGCTGGTACCACCAGTTGCGGCAAGTCCACAACCCTGGCGGCTATGGTGGACCGTATCAACTCCACTCGCACCGACCACATCATCACCATCGAAGACCCCATCGAATTCTTGCACCGCGATAAGAAGGGATTTGTGAACCAGCGGGAAGTGGACGTGGATACACCCAGCTTCGCCTCCGCCTTGCGCGCCGCCCTTCGCCAGGACCCCGACGTCATTCTGGTGGGCGAAATGCGCGACCTGGAAACCATCCAGACTGCCCTGCTGGCCGCCGAAACCGGCCACCTGGTTTTTTCCACCTTGCACACAGCGGACGCCACCGAGACTGTGCAGCGCATCATCGCCGTGTTCCAGCCATCTGAGCAAAAGCAGGTCCGCCTGCAACTGGCGAGCACGCTGAAGGCCGTGGTTTGTCAACGTCTGGTCAGGAAATCCGACGGCATCGGGCGAGTGCCGGCGGTGGAAGTCCTGCTCACCACCGAGTACATCCGGGATTGCATCGTCAATCCCGAAAAAACCCGGCTGGTCACGGAGGCCCTGGCTTCGGGCGTTTCCCAGTACGGCATGCAAACCTTCGACCAGTCACTCTACGACCTCCACTCGCAGGGCCTGATCACGCTTGAAGAAGCTCTGACCAACTCCTCCAACCCCGACGAGTTCAAGCTGCGTATTGCCGGCATCCGAACTGAGACGGACGCCACTCGCGACGAGATGGAAAGGGCCGGCGAGGTGGAAAGGTTTGCAAAGAGATAAAGAAGCGCCCCCAGACCCGCTCACCGCAGCCCTGCGGATGCTCGCTCGCCGCCCCTATTCCGTGGCCGAAATGCGCCGGGCGCTGGCGAAGAAATATCCGGACTCAAGCCAGGTCCCCAAGGCGATTGCCCGTCTCCGCGAACTCCACTACCTGGACGATAAGAAGTTTGCCGAGCACTATGCTTCCTCGCTGGTCCGCAATCGCGCTTACGGCCGCCACCGCATCCGCCGCGAGCTGAAAGCCAAACTCGTTGATTACCGCCAGATTGAACCTGCCCTCCAACAAGTCTTCGGGGAGACCAGCGAGTGGGAATTGCTGGAGCAGACCCTCGAAAAGAAAGTCCGCACCTTGCGGCTGCCCTTGACCCGCGCCAAGCTGGCCTCGCTTTGCCAGAGCTTGCTGCGCCGCGGATTCCGCAGCGATGATATTATCAAAGCGGTGCGCGCCAGGCCTGAACTCCGGCCCGTCGCGGAGGCAGTGGAGGCCGCAGACCTTGAAAGCGGGGAGAAGGGGAATTCTGAATAGTGAATAGTGAATAGTGGTTCGGACATGAAATCCAGCGAAATCAGAGCCCGGTTCTTGAAGTTCTTCGAAGGACGCGGCCACCGCGTGCTGCCCTCGTCGTCGCTCGTCCCGGCCCATGACCCCACGTTGCTCTTCTCGAACGCGGGCATGAACCAGTTCAAGGATGTTTTCCTGGGCCGCGAGAAGCGCGATTATTCGCGCGCCGCGACTTCCCAAAAATGTGTCCGCGCGGGCGGCAAGCATAATGATCTCGAGCAGGTCGGCCGCACCACGCGCCATCACACCTTTTTCGAGATGCTGGGGAATTTTTCCTTCGGCGATTACTTCAAGAAAGAAGCCATCCCCTGGGCTTGGGAGTTGGTCACCAAGGACTACGCCATCCCGGCGGAAAAGCTTTACGTCACGGTTTTTCGCGAGGACGACGAGGCGGCGGAAATCTGGGCCAAAGACGTTGGCGTGCCGCGTGACCGCATCTTTCGCATGGATGAGCATGACAATTTCTGGGCCATGGGTGATACCGGCCCCTGCGGGCCATGCTCCGAGATTCACTACGATCTTGGTCCCGCTGCCAGTACGCTCGGACACCCGGATTGCCCCTTTCCTTGTCCTCAGGACTGCGGCCGCTACGTCGAGCTCTGGAACCTCGTCTTCATGCAGTTCAACCGCGACGAGCAGGGCGCGATGACGCCGCTTCCCCGTCCCAGCATTGATACTGGCGCTGGCCTGGAACGCCTGGCGGCGGTTTTGCAGGGCAAGACTTCGAACTTTGACACCGACCTCTTCCGGCCGCTGATCGAAGAGGCAGCGGGGGTGGCCAATGTGGAGTATGGCACGAACCACGATACCGACGTTTCCCTGCGCATCATCGCCGATCACGCCCGCGCGGCGACGTTCTTGATCTCCGAGGGCGTGCTACCTTCCAACGAAGGCCGCGGCTACGTCCTGCGCCTCATCTTGCGCCGCGCCCTCTACCACGGCCAGACGCTGGGCCTGAATGAACCGTTCCTCTACAAGATGTCTGGCCACGTCGTGCAGATGATGAAGGACGCGTACCCGGAACTCGTTGAGGCGGAGCACCACATCGCCAAGGCCATCAAGATAGAAGAGCAACGGTATGTACACACGGTTAGGGTAGGTCTGGAGCGATTGGAAGTCACCGATGTTGTGGGCCATGATCGCTCTGCGTACACTTTCAGAGACTGGAAGCGGTACCGCGCCACTTTTGGTTTCGACACCTCGACGTGGCCACCCCCTCACTTCGGTGGGCATCCAGTTGAGGAAGGTTCACACTTCCCTACTGCCCCGAAAGGTCACTGGTGGATATTTGGCGATGATCTTTTCGAGCTCCATGACACATTCGGGCTGCGGCCAGACTTTGTCGAAGGCATTGTCAAGAACTACGGGATCATTGTCGACTGGAAGGGTTACAACATCGCGATGGAGGAGCAGCGGGCATTGGCCCGCGCCAGTTGGAAGGGGGGACTGAAGAAAATCGCGTCTCCGATCCATCTTGGACTTGCCGACAGGCAGAAGACGGTCTTTGACGGCTACGCGCAGACAACATCAACGGATTGTCGGATTGCCGCTCTGGTGATCGGCGGTCAGATCGCGAAGGAGGCAAAGGCCGGCTCGAAGGTTGAAATTGTTCTCGATCACACGCCCTTCTATGCTGAGGCAGGTGGCCAAGCCGGTGACATCGGCCATTTCCTCGCTCCGGGCAGTGACCACGAGGTGGCTCACGTCACGAACACATACTATCCAGTCGGCGGCCTGATTGTTCACAAGGCTGAGGCTCGCGACCTGCTGCGTGTAGGCGATCTCGTAACCGCCAAGGTCGATGGCGAGCGGCGCGACTCGATCCGCCGTAACCACACGGCGACGCACCTGCTGCACGCGGCACTGCGGCGCACGCTTGGCTCGCACGTGAAGCAGGCCGGGTCGCTCGTCGCGCCCGACAGGTTACGCTTCGACTTCACGCACTACGCGGCGCTCGATGAGCAGGACTTGCTCGACATCGAGGACCTGGTGAACGGACACATCCTGAAGAACGAAGTTGTTGCGACGGAAGAGAAAGACCTGGACTCGGCCGTCGGCGGCGGCGCTATGGCGCTTTTCGGCGAGAAATACGCGGATAAGGTGCGCGTGCTCTCGATCAACGACTTCTCAAAAGAACTGTGCGGCGGCACGCACGTGCGGCGCACGGGCGACATCGGCCTTTTCAAGATTGTCTCCGAAGGCAGCGTGGCGGCGGGAACAAGGCGAATCGAAGCAGTGACCGGTGAAGGCGTACTGAAATATCTGCGACAAGCCAGCGAGACGCTGGCGCTACTCGCCGACTCATTGCACGCCAAGCCCGAGGAGTTACTCCAGGCAGTCGAGAAGCTAAGTGATTCCGAGAAAAAGCTCCGCAAAGAACTCGAAGCGCAGCAGATGAAGCGCGCCACCTCCCAGGCCCGCGACCTTGTGGAAGAAGCGCGCGAAGTGAAAGGCGTGCGCGTGGTGGCAGCGCGCGTCGAGGTCACGGACCGCTCTGCCATGCGGCAGATGGTGGACGATCTGAGAGCAAAGCTCCAATCCGGCGTGATCGTGCTGGGCAGTGTTTCAGAGGGCAAGGTCAGCCTTGTCGCAGCAGTGACTAAAGACCTTACGAACAGGCTCGATGCCGGAAAAATCGTGAAGCAGGCCGCCGCGATTGTCGAGGGCACCGGCGGCGGCCGCAAAGACCTGGCCGAAGCCGGCGGCAAGAACCCCGCGAAACTCGATGAATCCCTCCAAGCTGTCCCCGCGATCATCGAAGCAATGCTTTAGGGGCGAAAGAGCTCGCGCAGTTATGGCGCGCCAACGGAAAAATGGACGTGCGACATAAAAGTGGGAGTCCTGCCGCTGGTGCATGACATATTTGTGAAAGCTTACGGCGACAGCAGCAGGGCAGTCCGGGGAGCCCGCCTAGCGGGCGATAGAACTTAGCCCAGGGCGCAAGCCCTGGGAAACCAAGCCCCAGCGCCGATCAAGCCCCGGAAGGGGCGGCAGAACCAGGGAGAGTTCCCGCGTCGAAACCTTTTCTTCCGCCCCGCTGGGGCTCCCGCGAACAAGAGGGCTTTCTGGACCCAGGGCTGGCGCCCTGGGCTAACTTCTTTCGGCCCTCCGGGCCTTATCCTATTCTCAGTGCCACGGATCACCTTCTCAGGGTCACGGAAAGCCACAACCAGCAACTGCTTCAGTTGGCGGAGACGGCTCAGAACCATGAGCGGCGGCTGGTGGGAGTGGAGGATCAAACCGCTCTCATGCTCAGCGCTCTAAACAGCCTCCTTCAGCGCATGGATGCGTTTATCCAGGGGCTGCAAAAGGGCGACGGGCACTCCGCAGGAGCACGCTAAGTCCTCGCAGGTGAGGCCCCACACTCAAGTTCGAGACCGCTGACCGTTCGGCCCGCAAGAGAGCAAGCCGATCGAGGAAATGGGGAGCATTGCCACGCCCGGATGGAGATTTGAAACTGGAAACCCGCGCTTGCTCGCTTCACCTCCGCAGAGTATCATGTGAGCAGCAACCCTTTGGCGGGAGAGAACTATGGGCTCAGCAAAAGACGAAGTCCGCAGGATTCTCGAGCAGATTCCCGACAACGCATCCTTCGAGGATATTCAGTATCACATCTATGTGAGGGAGAAGATCGACCGCGGTCTTGAAGACGTCGAGCAAGGCCGCGTGATCAGCCAGGAAGAAGTGGAAAGCAGGATGCGGAGATGGACCGGAGAGTAGTCTGGACTGAAACCGCCTGGAGTGATCTCGAGCAGGTCGTCGCCCACATCGCCAAGGACTCCTCCCATTACGCTGCCGCATTCACGCGTGAAGCGAGAAATGCTTCACGCTCCCTTCCGCATTTCTCAAATCGCGGACGAGCAGTTCCCGAGTTCAACAATCCCACCGTGCGGGAAGTTTTCGTCGGCAGTTATCGCCTGCTCTTTACCGTGAGCAAAAATGCTGCCTACATCCTTGGCTTCATCCACGGGGCGCGTGACCTCAAAACCTTCTGGCAACGCCAAGGACGACCGCGCGCCTAGCAGCCTGCTGAAAAATGCTTCCCTGCTGTCATTCTGAGTCCTTCGCTGTCACTCTGAGCCCTTCGCTGTCATTCTGATCCCGCCCTGCGGGAGAAGAATCTCGCTCTGCCGCTCAGGGTAAACTGCGCGAAGAATCTCGCTCTGCCCGCTCAGGATAAACTGCGCGAAGGATCTCGCTCTGGGCATCTTCATGGAAATACGAGATTCTTCGTCGTCCCGCAGGGCGGGACTCCTCAGAATGACAGCGCCTGCGAGTTTTTCCGCAGCCTGAGTAGGTCTCTTGCGAGATCGTCCAGTCCCGTTATAATGAGAAGTTCGATTAGGCGTGGCCAAGATCTCTGATGACGGAGGAGACGCATTCATGTACAAACTCGTTTTATTGAGGCACGGAGAGAGTACCTGGAACAAAGAGAACCTGTTTACGGGTTGGACGGACGTTGGGCTGAGTGAGAAGGGCATGCAGGAGGCAATTGACGGGGGCCGCGAAATGAACAAAGAAGGCTACGTCTTCGACGTTGCTTTCACCTCGGTTTTGAAGCGCGCCATCAAGACGCTCTGGCTGGCGCTCGAGGAGATGGACCAGATGTGGATTCAGGTGCACAATTCCTGGCGGCTCAATGAGCGCCATTACGGCGCGCTGCAGGGTTTGAACAAGGCCCAGACCGCAGAAAAGTATGGCGAGCAACAAGTCAAAATCTGGCGGCGTAGCTACGATATCCGGCCGCCCGCGCTGACGCCGGACGATGACCGCTATCCTGGCAAAGACCCGCGGTACGCGCGCCTGAAGCCCGAAGAACTCCCCCTGACCGAGTGCCTCAAGGATACTGTGGCACGCACCCTCCCTTACTGGCACGAGACCATCGGCCCTACAGTGCGGTCCGGCAAGCGAGTGATTGTCGCCGCGCACGGCAACAGCCTGCGAGGGCTCGTGAAGTACCTCGACAACGTTTCGGACCAGGACATCGTGAGCCTGAACATCCCGACCGGGATTCCGCTGGTTTATGAGCTTGATGACCAGCTCAAGCCGCTCCAGCATTACTACCTCGGCGATCCCGAAGCCGTGGCCAAGGCCGCCCGGGCGGTGGCCGACCAAGCGAAACGGAAAGCCTAGGCAGGATTCAGGAGTCAGAAATGCAAGATTCGCGACCCAGTCTTGCACACCGGGAAGGAGTCAGGGAAAAGCCACGAGCGGGCTTTCCCGAATCCTGGGTAATGAATCCAGTACTTTCGTTCAATTGGCTTTTGCGCGCTTTGGCAGGAATGTTATAATCATAAGAACGCTCGGCACTCGGAGGGCGCCGAGGTGCTGGGGGACGCGGAAGCCAGCGGTCCCTTGGGCAGGGTAAGGAGCGTGGGCCGCCAAATTCGGTTACGGACCCGCGAGTGAGCTGGAAGGGATGAGTTCTAAAGAGCCGCAGGAGCGGCTTCGGAGCCAGATGCATAATCGGACCCAGTCCTGCCTGATGGTCTTCGCTTGCTTGGTGGTGTGGGGTTTGTCGCTTTCTCGGCCGGCGTGCGCTGGCGAGATTGTCAGTATCACAGACGAACACGGGCGCAAGATCTTTATCAACACGGGTGATGCTCGCGCCAAAGGCGAGATGGCCACGCGCGCCATCCAGCCGGTTAAGGCCGACAACGCCTCCCCCCCCTCGCCAGAGATCAACGACCTGGTCGAGCAGACTGCCAGCCGCCACCAAATTGACCCACAACTTGTACACGCCATTATCAAAGTCGAATCGGAATACGATCCGAAGGCCGTCTCGCGCAAAGGCGCGATGGGGCTGATGCAACTCATTCCGGAGACCGCTCAGCGATTCGGGGTCGCAAACCCCTTCAATCCCAAAGAGAACATCGAAGGCGGGGTCAGCTATTTGAAGCACCTTTTGGACCTTTTTAGAGGCGACCTTTCTCTATCCCTGGCGGCCTATAACGCCGGAGAAGGTGCCGTGCAGCGATTCGGCGGAATCCCTTCCTTTGCCGAAACGCGGGACTACGTGCGGAAGGTGACCGACATTTACCAATCGGTATCACCGCAGTCCGGCACGAATGCTTCCGGGAACAAAACGCAGGCTTCGGCCATCATCCGCTATGTGGACGAACGAGGCGGGGTGCACTATTCCAATGTGGAATGATTCGGGTTAATGCAACATGGCCATCCACCTTTCGGCGAACAGAGTTTTGCTGGGGGGTGGACGGTGATTTGAATGCCACGGAACGGTCTACATTGATCGAACTGCACAAACGAATCTGCTTCGTATTTCTTCTAGCCGGGTTTCTGGCCTTCCCCAAAGTTTCTTTCCCAGCCCTCCCTGCCTCCCGCCAGGCAAAAGCCGTGACGACGTTCGAGCGCGCGCTCCGCATGAGGACGACGCTCGAGTCTCTGCCCGAGAACGAGCGCACCAAGGCGGATTACCAGAAGGTAATCGAGACTTTCCAGGAAGTCGCGCGGCTCGACCCGGCGTATGCCAAGACTCCCACGGCGCTCGCTTTTGTGGCGGAACTTTACGAAGAGATGGGGCGCGCTTTTTCTGCCGACCGCTATTACCTTAAGTCTGTCAAAACCTACCAGTTCCTTGTCTCCGAGTACCCTCACAGCCCAATGGCCCGGGATGCTTTGTTTACGCTCGGGGAGATATACAGCACCGACCTTGAGAACCCCCAAGAAGCTCGCAAGACCTTCCAGAATTTCCTCGACAAGTATCCCAAGTCCTCCAAAGCAGAGGAAGCGCAGGCAAAGATCGAAGAGATCGATGAGTTGCACGCCGAGCGCGCCGCCACGCAGTCAGCTCCCCACCGCGAAACCGCCGAAAGCCACCGCGGCAACGGGCTGCCGGAGGTGACAGAAGTACGCCGCTGGGTGGGCCCGAACTACTCCCGCATCGTCATTGGAGTCGACGAGGAAGTGAAATTTGAGACCAGCCGGCTCTCCAAACCAGATCGCATCGTGCTGGACATTGAAAACGCCCGCCTAAGCCCGGCCCTGGTCGGAAAGACTTTTCCCGTAGAAGACGGCTTTCTGCGCCAGATCCGCGTGGGACAGTTCACCTCAACCGTTACGCGGGTTGTGCTGGATGTGGAAAAGATCGAAGATTATTCAGTATTACCCCTGCCTAATCCCTTCCGCTTGGTGGTTGACATCCACGGCGGCAGCACGCTCATCCGGGAGACCGAGCGGGCTGCCAAAGAGTCCACCGCTCGCGCGGCCACGGCGCGCCCGCAGCGGCTGGAGGAAAGCTCGACCGCAACCGAGCAGCCCGCCAGCAACAGCGAGTCGGCCCAGAAACCCGAAGTCGCCACGCGCAGCACCAAGCCCAAGCCTGAGCGCGAGACGACTGGAAAGGCAAGAGCGTCGGAGGAGACGCAGGAGGTCGAGACGGCCTCCCTCAAACCCCCCAAAACACCGCCAGCGTCCGGCGAGACGGGGACGCCATCGCCTGAAACCTCGCCGGCGAAGGGAGCGCCTGTTCTACCGAAAGCCGCTGCGCCCACTGAATCCGGCTCCCGGACCCTGACGAGGGTGCTGGGACTCAAGATCGGCCGCATCGTGATCGACCCGGGACACGGCGGCCACGACACAGGCACAATCGGACCAACGGGGCTGCGGGAAAAGGACGTCGTACTGGACGTGGGGTTGCGACTGAAGAAGCTGCTCGAGCACCAGGTTGGCTGCGATGTTGTCATGACCCGCAGCAACGACACTTTCATCCCACTTGAGGAAAGGACCGCAATTGCCAACGAGAAGGCTGCCGACTTATTCATCTCCATCCATGCCAACGCCAGCCGCGACCGCAGCGCGCGGGGAATCGAGACCTACTATTTGAATTTCACCTCTAGTCCCGAAGCTCTGGAGGCGGCGGCAAGAGAAAACGCGACGTCCCAGGAGTCGGTGCACCAACTCCAGGACCTCATAAAGAAGATCGCGATGACGGAAAAAATCGAAGAGTCCGAGGAGTTTGCCCGGCAGTTGCAAAAGGAATTCTACCGGCGCACTTCTCAATTGAGCGGCAAACAACGCGACCGGGGTGTGAAGAAGGCGCCTTTCGTGGTGTTGATCGGCGCCAACATGCCCTCCGTCCTGGCAGAAATCTCCTTCCTCACAAACCCCCGCGATGAAAAGTCGCTGCGACGCCCTGACTACCGGCAGAAGATCGCGGAAGCGCTCTACGAGGGAATCCTGGATTATGTGAACAATCTTGGCGGGGTCAAGGTCGTCCAGCGTGCAGCCTCCGACAGATCTGCACCGAAAACCGGGGCGGAATTCTGATATCCTTGAGGATGATGAAGCGTTTTGTCTCAGCCTTGGCGCTCTCGGTGCTAACCCTCAGTGCAGCCCGTCCGCTGTCTTGTGCCCAGAATGTTTCCGTTATCCCTCTTGTCCCCGCGGCCAATTGGCGGTTCGCAGCCAGTCAAGGGCTGGGGGTTGATGAGATCCAAAAATACGGCGGAGACCCGACGGTCGAACGCGAGTACGGAGTAAAATCGTTCGAGCTGCGCACGTACCAGCTTGATAGGGTGCGTGCGGAAGTCGTCCTGGAACCCGCTGCCGATGCAAGCGCCGCCTACGGCCTGCTCACCTACTATCAGAACGAGTCCATGCATCCCGAAAAAGCCATCCAGCTTGCCATGACGGGCCCGGAGGTCAGCTTAATGGCGCGCGGACGTAGCTTCATCCGTTTCCTTCGCCCCAAAGACTCACAGCTTTCCGCGAACGAATTCCGCGCTTTGTTGATTTTTGTGGGGGGAACTCGGCCGGCGGGCGATTCCGTGGCCAACTTGCCTCCCCCTCTCCCTTTCTCGGGTCTGATTCCTGGCAGTGAGAAATACATCATCGGCCCCGAAGTGGCCCGGCGCGTTCTGCCCAATTTCCGCGCCCACCTGTTAGGATTCGACCAGGGCGCAGAGATTCAGGTCGGTGAATACCTTGTCGGCAGGTCTCGATCTACCATGATGGAGGTGAGCTACCCCACTCCGCAGATTGCCCGCGCCCGCTTCGGGGCGATGAGTGATCTGCTCGGCTTAAATCAGGATCGTGGAGCGAATACTCTATACGGACGAAGAGAAGGGTCGTTTATTTTTTTGGCTCTTAAGGCTAACAACAAAGCCGCCGCGATGAAGTTGTTGGACCAGTTCAAAGTGACGCAGCAGTTGAGCTGGGACGAGAAATACCCTGGGGACAAAACGATAGGCATGCAGTTGTTCGAACTCATTATGGGAAACGTCTTCCTGACCTTGCTTCTTGCCGGAGGAGGGATCGCTGGTGGTGTGTTAATCGTTCTTTCCCAACGAATTACAGCCAGATACTTCCCCGCTTGGGAGTGGGGGCACCCGGAAGCGGACCGGCTGATTCGGTTAAACCTTCAGTAGAGCTAACATCAATAGTTTCAGCAGCATAAGGCAAAAAATCAGGGATAAATTCCTTAATTCAGGTCTTTCTTCGAATTCTCTCTTTTGCCCGCGAATTGCACGTGTAAGTTACTTAGAATTAAAGACTTATATCACAAAAAAATTCCTGAAATTTATCTTGACATCGCTTGGAAGTTTTTCTTAGACTCGTTCCGAGTTTAGATGGCGGGGCGCGTCCGCCATTCTATTCTCCTCTGAAAATGCTCACCCGCAGGCCCGGCGGGAATTTTCGCTGACGCGGGTGAGCATTTTTCTATCTGTCGTGCCGGCGTAGCTCAGTCGGTAGAGCATCGGTTTCGTAAACCGAGGGTCACCAGTTCAAGTCTGGTCGCCGGCTCCATAATTACAAATCCCCCGTCTCACTTTCTCTGACTTCTCTTCTTTCGGCGGTGGCGCGTGGAGTTGTGGATGGTTGCGTGGTGCGTACCAGCAGCTCGACTGCGGCACCGAATCAGTCCGTTGTGGCTCAGCATGTCTTCCTTTCGTTGTCCTGCTCTTCGAGTTTCCTGTTCTTCCATGCCACCCTACAGCCTTTACCGTAGCCGTATTCACCGGGGATGAGTGTCCTTGCGAAACGGGAAATACGGAATGAACCCGAATTCGAAAGTTGGAGTTGCAGCCGTAGTGCGTCCTTCCATCCGCCTCCTGAAACCTGGCACCTGATACCTGACACCTGTCCTTCACACCCCGCGCAATTCGTCTTCACTGAGCCCAAAATAGTGCCCCACTTCGTGTAGCAGCGTCGCGCAGATCTGCCGGCGCACCTCCGCCTCGTTGCTGCAAACCGCCTCGATGTTTCGCTGGTAAAGAAAAATCCGGTCCGGCGGGCTGGAGAAAAAGACGCTCTTCTCCGTGCGCGGGATGCCGTGAAACAGCCCCAGCAGCAATCCTCCTCTCGCCGCTTGCTCCGGCGGCAGGTCTTCCACGATAATCGCTACATTGCTGAGCTTCTCACGAAACGCCTTGGGCAGGCCATGCAGGGCTTGCGCCACGAGTGCCTCGAACTTCCTTCGCTCCATCTCATTTCAGATTGTAACCTCTTCAGCTCCCCGATGGCAGGCTTCTCAGGAAGCGCGGGCCGGATGCGGCGTCATAATGGCGGAGGGAACTGCTGCAAACGGACTGAAACCAGCAAGGAATAGCCTTGCGCCAGGCTTTTATGTTAATCTTACGCAGACGTTTAGTTCTAGCGAAGCGCTTTCACTTTTCGCCTATGATAATCCCCTGTTGCGAGGTCCGAATCCCACATGAAACTGGAAGATGTCGCCAAGCGAGCCAAGGTTTCCATTGCCACGGTTTCTCGCGTCCTTAACGAAGTCGGTCCGGTTAGGAACACTACCAAAGCGCGTGTCCTGAAAGTGGTTCAAGAT